>CAOKHL010000035.1 GCA_948468315.1 uncultured Eubacteriales bacterium | reverse complement strand
AAAAATATAAAAAAATTCTCAAAAAAAGTGTCCAAAAACTTGACATAGATCCAATGCAATTGGAAAAGAATTTCTAAAAAGGATTATACAGATGATGTATATGATGGAACAAACTGGGAATTATATATTGATATAGATAATGAAAGATGTTATATAGATGGATATGAAAAGTATCCAAAAGAGATTCAACAAGTTATTAAAAAGTTAAATGAGTTATCAACACAATATTTAGAAAAAATTAAACCAAATAAGAAAGATAAAGAAGTGATTGATAAAAATAGGAAGAATAATATTAAAGTAATGAAATTTTTAAATAAGAAAAATGTGATAGATAAAAAGACATTAAAAAATTATATCAATAATTATAAGAATAAATAGTATTAGGAGAATAAAAAATGGCAAATTATGTGTATAACAAAATAATATGTACAAAAGAAATATTAAGTAAATATTTTTTAGATGATAAACCTTTTGAAGAAAGTAAAAAATTAACAGAACCATATATAACATTTAACAAATTATTTAATACTAAAATAGATGAAAACTATAGTGAAACCTATGGAGAATACATCTATTATGGAGATGGATTCGAATATAATGAATTAGAGGATGGCAATGTAGAAATATTATTTAATACAAGATGGAGATATCCTATAAAAGCAATTGAAAAAGCATTGGAATTATGCGAAAATGATATTATATGGTATGCTATTGAAGAAAATTTAATTTATATTTCAAAATTTTATTGGAATAATAAAGTTGTAGAAGAAACCTTATATTTAGAAAACAGAATCGACTTTGAAAAATTTAATAAAGAAAATGAAAATCCAGACACAAATTTTTGGATATGGAATTATAATCCAGAAAGTAAAGAAGGCTGGAAAATATGGGAATGTAGTGATTTTAATAAAAGATATTTTGAGGATTATCCAGCACAATTATATTATAAAGAAATGAATAGTAATTACTAAAATAAGTAGTTACTATTTTTTTCTGTGATAATCGGTAGAAAAGTAATAAATGCATTAAAATACAAATAAAAACTTCATACAGAAAAAATAAAAGACCACCCCCGCCTCTAATCTCTAGAAAATAAAGAAAGGGGAACGGCGAGGGGAGTCAAAGAAATTATTTCGGGAAATACATAGGGGAGGGGGTAACTTATTTGTTAGATATCGCTTCCAACACTAAGGATATAGCTAAAGAAAATCCTTCAACAAATACTTCTTCCATTTCAATAGCAGACAATTCACTTTGACACTCTAAAGTCTTATCGATTAAAGCAAAAGTTTCTTTATCTACTAATTGAGCTAATTTTTCTTGAAGATTAGTGCATTTAGATAATGTTTTGGCATATTTTGAATCTTTAGGGATAGGTTTTTCTATACAGGTATATTCTCCATTGTATAGAGCTAGTATAGATTTTGAATTCATATTTTCACCTCCAATCGGTTGTGTATTTAAGCTTAAAAAAACTGAAAAATCAAGTATAAAAAATATTTTTATTAGATAAAAGGTAGATAAAATGAACTAAATGTGATAAAATTACAAAAAATACAATAAAGAGGTACGAAAATGTCAGAAAAAATAAAACCATTTGTAAAATGGGCTGGAGGAAAAGGAAGTTTAATACCACAGCTAAACAATTTCTACCCATATGAATTAAAAAATGGAATAATAGAAAGATATATTGAACCATTTGTGGGCGGAGGAGCTGTTTTAATAGATATACTACAAAAATACGATATTCAAGAAGTATATGCATTTGATATAAACATAGATTTAATAAATTCATATAATGTTATAAAATGCAATGTAGAAGAATTAATAAATAACTTAAAGCAAATGGAAACAGAATATTTACAATTAGGACAAGAAGAAAGAAAAAAATACTTTTATAATATAAGAAATGAATATAATAACTATGAATTAGAAGAAAATGAGCAAAATATACAAAGGGCAGCACAATTCATATACTTAAATAGAACATGTTTCAATGGATTATACAGAGTAAATAAAAATGGAAAATTCAATGTTCCAATTGGAAGCTATAAAAATCCAACAATATGCGATGAAGAGAATTTAAGGCAACTGTCACAATTAGTACAAAATGTTCAATTTCAATATGGAGATTATAGTAGAAGTATGGAATATGTAACAGAAAACACATTTGTGTATTTTGATCCACCATACAGACCATTAAATGTAACATCAGGATTCACATCATATACAAAAGAAGACTTTAACGATGACAATCAAAGAGAATTAGCAACATTTTATGGAGAGTTAAATGAACGAAACGCAAAACTAATGCTAAGTAATTCAAATCCAAAAAATATAAATAAAGAAGATACTTTCTTTGATAATATATATCAAGGATTCAATATAAATCAAATACAGGCAAGTAGAATGATAAATGCAAATTCAAATGGAAGAGGAAAAATATCTGAAATATTAGTAACGAACTATAATATGTAGCAAAAAAATGGAGATATAAATGGGAATAATAAAAGAATTTAAGGATGAATCTTTTTTAGAATATGACAGGGGGAGCTTTGATGCATGGTGTGTATATTATACCAATACTCAAGGTATAAGAAAAGCACCAAAAGATATAGATTATTTTAAGAACTTATATCAATTCTCTTTAAAATATGGAGTTGATAAAGTATATTCTGATTATGTTAAAATATATGATAGAACTGAAAGAACAATGAATAAAGATATGTTAGCATATATTACACAGATTGCAAATGAATATGAAGAACAAGATGTATTAGAAATTGATGTAATGTTTTCTATACTATATTTAGCAATGATATCTGAAGAAAATAAAGAAAATTCAAAATTAGGAAAAAGAATAAAAAGATTAGGAATTTATTCCTTACTAAAAGAAAATAAGACAATAGAAGAATCAGCAACTTTTATGAAAGGAATGAAATGGAGAGAAATAGATAAAATATGCATTGAAAGAGGGTTTTAGATAGAAAATTGCAAGAATCTAAGAATATAATTAAATATTATTTTGATGAAGAACATTTCAAACTAATAAAAGGCAATACATTTAGAGTATTAAAAAAATTTAAAGATAAAACAGTAGATACAATATTTGCAGATCCACCATACTTTCTATCAAACGGTGGTATAACATGTAGTCGGTGGAAAAATGGTAACAGTAAATAAAGGAAAATGGGATGAGTCTGCTTCATCAAAATATAAACACAAATTTAATAAAAAGTGGATAAGAGAATGTTATAGAATATTGAAAGACAATGGAACTATATGGATAAGTGGAACATTGCATAACATTTATTCGATAGGTATGGCTCTTGAAGAAGAAGGATTTAAGATAATTAATAACATAACCTGGCAGAAAACAAATCCACCACCAAATCTAGCTTGTAAAACATTTACACATTCAACAGAAACAATTTTATGGGCAAGAAAAGATATAAAGAAATGCAAATATAAATTTAATTATGAATTAATGAAAGAAATGAATAATGGAAAACAAATGAAGGATGTTTGGACAACAAGCTTAACAAAGCCATCGGAAAAGAAATGTGGTAAACATCCAACACAAAAACCATTAGAAATATTAGAAAAAATAATATTAGCATCTACAGATGAAAATGATATGATTTTGGATCCGTTTAGTGGAAGTGGAACAACAGGAATTGCAGCATATAAGTTAGGAAGAAATTATATTGGAATAGAAAGAGAAAAAGAGTATTTAGATTTATCCATAAAAAGATATAAAGAAATAAAGGAGGCAATAGATGAGTAGAAATTTTGAAGAATGGTTATTAAATTTTGATGATAGCATAGCTAGTTGGAGGTATTATACTGACTTTGACAAAGTGTATAATAATGCTAATAAAATAAAAAAAGAATTAAATTTATTAAATAGTTTAATTGGAAGTAAAAATATAGAGCAAGATTTTAAGGAATTAGTTCAAGAATATCCTAAAGTATTAAAAGCAATACCAATATTAATAGCAAAGAGAAATGATGTAATAATAGTTAAAGATGCAGCACAAGATTATTATTATAATTTTAAATCAATGAATTATTCTATTGAAGAATATACTATGTTTATGAGAAAAACAGGAATATTTGAATTATTGGAATCTCACTTAATTGCAAATTTATACGATTATGTTACAGGAGTAGAAGTTGGATTAGATTCGAATGCTAGAAAAAATAGAACTGGTCATGCGATGGAAGACTTGGTGGAAAGTTATATTGTAAAAGCAGGATTTGTCAAAGATTATAATTATTATAAAGAATTAACAACTGCTAAAATTAAAGAAAAATGGAATATAGATTTAACTTCAATAGAAAGAAAATTAGAGGAGACATCAAAGGATAAAAATAGAAAAGCAGAAAAGAGATTTGACTATGTTGTAAAAACAGAAAATCAACTATATGTTATAGAAGCTAATTTTTATAGTGGAGGTGGTTCTAAATTAAATGAAACAGCAAGAAGCTATAAAATGATACAAGAGGAAATTCAAAAAGTAGATAATGTCACATTTGTATGGTTCACAGATGGAAAGGGATGGAATACTGCAAGAAACAATTTAAAAGAGACATTTGATACAATGGAAAACATATATAATATTTTAGATATGAAAAATGGCATAATGAATAAAATATTTAAATAAAAATATAAAATAAAAAGATGTGGGGGCAACTTTTATTGGTTGTCCCTTTATGTATTTTAGAAGGAGGAATGAATTTGAAATATAAACCAGAGCAATTTCAATTAGAAGAAACAACTATATGGTCATTTAAAGAAAGAGGAAATTGGGCAACACATAAAGGAGATTACAGAGGAAATTGTCCACCACAAGTTCCTAGAAACTTAATTTTAAAATATACAAAAGAAGGTGAAATTGTACTAGATACTTTTTGTGGAAGCGGAACTACAATGATAGAAACAAAGTTACTTAATAGGAAAGGAGTACGGAATAGATGTAAATGTAGAAGCACTAAAAATAGCAAAAGAGCGAATAAGTTTTAAAAGTAATAATTTATATGAGCCAAAACTAATAAGAGCAGATTCAACCAATTTAAAAGGAATAGTACCAAATAATTGTGTAGATTTGATATTTGCACATCCACCATATGCTAATATAATAAAGTATAGCAAGGATATCAAAGAAGATATATCAAGATTAGAATTAAACGAATTTTTAGA
>CAOKHL010000034.1 GCA_948468315.1 uncultured Eubacteriales bacterium | reverse complement strand
TGGAGCGGGTGTCGTAGTTATCTACAACTTTTTTCCAATAACGAAAGAGTACATATTATCTTCCGTTTCTAATAATATTTTAACACAAATTTGCCTTTATGTCTCGAAAAAATGACAACTTTTTGGTAAAATTAATAGTAGGAGTTGAGGTTATATGGATAAGCTAGTAAGAAAACCTAATATTTGGGATTTGCATGTTCATACACCATATAAATATAATAGTTCAGCTAATTCGTATGATAATGATGATAAAAATACATATATCGATACTATTATTTCTATTATTAATGACTCAGAAAATGAGTTAGGTATGATATCCTTTACAGATCACAATTATTTTGATAAAGAAATATATAATATATTTAAGAAAAAAGCGATTAATCTCAATGTTACTGTTATTCCTGGTATAGAAGTAGACTTGAAAATAACATCAAATGCAAAAAAAACAAAACATATATTATTTTATTTTCCAGAAGATGAAGACTATGAAAAAATTGAAATGATAAATAAGTATTTGAGCGAAAATGATAAGGGGACTTTTGATGATTTTGTTTCATATTTATTTGAAAATGGATTCAAGTTTGCAATTTCACCACATGCATTTAAACAGGGAATTAGGGGCATAGAAACAGAGTGGAATGATGATGATACTGAAAAAAATATAAATAGAATTAAAATGTATTCATCACAGTTCTTTGTTTTTTGGGAAAGTGATAAAAGCAATATACCTTATGCTAAAGAGTTTATAGAAAGATATTATGATGATAGTGAACAATGTGTTAGTAATTTTTCTGATTCGCACGATTATAATAAATTTAAAAACTATTTATCTAATCCTAGTCAATATTTTTTAGCTTTAAATAACTTTAACGGAATTTTAATGGTTGGATCAGAAAAAAGTAGAATTCTTTATGATAATAATAATTATAAAACTGGTAATCAAAAAATTAAAACTATAAAATTAATGATCAAAAGATTGAATTGTCTGACAGATTAAATGTAATTATCGGTGGCCGTGGGAAAGGGAAAAGTATTTTAATAGATAAAATTGGATATTATTTTAACTGCAATTCTAAAATAACTATTACATCTTCTAGAAAAAAATTTTTAAATAAGTTTGAAATACAAATGGAAAATTTTGAAAATAGTGAAATTAGTAAAGACTTGTCTGTTAAATATTTAAACCAGTCATATATAGATGCACTATTTAGTGATGAGTCTAGTAAAAAAATCAAGGAATACTTTTGCGAAGAATTTGATTCAATACAAATTGATGATATAAATATTACATTAATGAAAATAAGAAAATCACTATCAGAGATAAAAAGAATGAGTTATGAAGCAATAAATGTTGAGAATATTGTTCAAAATTTAAAATTAAATATTAAAGGAAAAATAATTTCAAACGATAAAGAAGAAAAAATAAAATTATTGCCATTATACCTCAAAGACGAAGAAGATAATATTAATAATTATTATGAATACATCATAAAACTATTTCCTGAAGATATTGTAGATTATCAATTAAAAAAGTTAACATCTAATTTAGTGAATTATTCTTTAAAAAGTATATTAAAACATAATTTGAATGAGCAAAAAGTTAAATCAATTAAAAATATTGCATATAAAGTTGTGAAAGAAAAAAATGAAGCGCTAGATGAGGATTTAAAAAATAAAAATGATATATTAGATACAATAAAAAATAAATTAATATCTGAATATGAAATGCAATTATATCCAATTAAAGTAATAAACAAATTATATGAAGTTGAAAAAAATGATACAGAATTAAAGATTAAATATAATGCATATAATGGTGAAGATGAAAACATGTTTTACTTTATAAAATATAATAACGTTGAACATCCAGTAGAATTTGCAAGAAGAATTTTAATAGAAGCTATAAATGGAAATACAATAAATAAGAAAGAAACACTAAAAAATAAGGAATTATTTAAGTATTTTTTAGAACGTGATGATATTTACAACGGTTCATATTCAAAAGAGAGTATTACAGAAAATTTTAAAGGACTAATAGGTATTAAATCTGAAAGTAAAAACAAAATAATTCATTATCTAAAAAAAGATGATAAATATATGGATTTGTTTGTTTCTTCACCTGGAACACAAACAAATTCTTTAATGGAATATGTATTAAATCAAAATTCAACTATTCCACTTTTAATAGATCAACCCGAAGACAATGTTGATAATGAGTCGAGATATAAATTATTAACCAAATGGATTAAAAAAATGAAATATAAGAGACAAATAATACTAGTATCACATGATGCTAATATAGTTATAAATGGTGATGCAGAAAATATTATTATTGCAGATTGTGTAAATTCAAGTTTTACATACAAATATGGAGCATTAGAGTACAAAGATAATATAGAAAAAGCTGCAATTATATTAGATGGAGGTAAAAATGCAATTAGAAGAAGAATGCAAAAATATGGAGAATAATAAGGTATTTTTTAAATTTTTAAAAGAAAATGAGGAACTTTCTTTAAATTTAGATTCACCAAATTTTTCTGAATTTGTAAAAAGTATAATTAATAAAAACTATTATGTTTCTGAAGAAAATATATCTATTTCTACTCTTAATGATGATAAAAATATTGATATAGATTCATTAAAAAATATAGTAATTGAAGTTCATAAAAAATATATGAAAGATTTAAATGAGTTTTATAAAAATATTGAAACCGAAATTTCTACTTATTATGATGATGAAGATAAATTGTTGAATGAAATTGAGGAATATGTACGACAAGAAAAATCTAAAGATATTGTTGAAAAATCAGAAATGAAAAATGATATCGAAAAAAGCGAACTAATTGAAGAAAAAGTTCCTGTAGGTGTAGGTGAATGAATATCATAAGAACAATAGATTTATGGACAGAACAACATGATAACCACTATGAATGTTTTAATGGAGCGTTTATTGATGGATTTGAAGATGATAAAATTCCATTTGATAGTTATAAAGTAGTTAAGAATTGTAATTGCAAAATTTTAGTAGATAACAAAGAAATTAATATTAATAATAAGCATAATGCTATCATATTTTATATAAATAACGTTCCAATACGGCTAATGGTAATAAATAAAAATACAGATGTTGATAAATGCATTGATGTAGCGTTGTCTCAACATTTTAATGATTCCTTATTAAGAAGTTACTACGATAAGAATAGCATAAATTCAAAATTAATTGATATGCACGAAGAACCAATTTTCAAAGATACTGATAATCTAAAATCTGAAACAGATGTTGGATCTTGTGACAGATGGAATTTATTATATTGTATGCTAAAAGGTAGTTATACAGAAAGCGAAACATCCTATGGTAACTTTCAAAGTGATAGATATGAATTTATTCCTAATATATTTATAAAATATGAATTAACAACTGATACAGAAAAATTTGAAATAGAACATAAATGTGCTTTTATCAACACTATAAAAACTAGATTAATTCCAATACAAGAAAATTCACCATTAACAAAATGAAAAGGAGAGAAAGATAATGAAAATAACTAAATATCCTCAATCATGCTTAATGATTGAAACAAATAATAAAAAGATTTTAATTGATGCAGGAAATTTAAAATATCAAGATAAATTTTTAGAAGAATGGAAAAAAGTAGATATTATACTTATAACACATAAACATGGAGATCATATTAATAGTGATGTGTTAAAAGAGATTAATATCCCTATTTATTCTACACAAGAAGTACAAAATACTTATCCAGAAATAAAATTTAATATCGTAAAAGAAAATGATATATTAGAATTTGAAAGTATAAAAATTGAAGTGGTTAAAGCTGTTCATGGATATAATCCCATGCTAAAAAATGGTGGTCAGGTGTTTGAAAACGTTGGTTATATTATAGATGATGGACAACATAGACTATACACTACTAGTGATACTATCTGCTTTAACAATGATTATAAAGCAGATATTGTTGCTTTACCTGTAACAGCCCATGGACTTACTATGTCATCGTTTGAAGCATCATTATTTGCTAAGGAATTAGGGGCGAATTTAGTATTACCTATTCACATGGATAATGAAAAATATCCAACTGATATTGATTATATGAAGAAAAATTTTGATAAGTTTGATATTAACTATAAAGTTTTAGACATTGGGGAAACAATAGAAATTTAAAAAAAGGAGCGATTAAAAATGAATGAAACATTTAAATTTTTAAAGGAAAATACTCAAGTAAATTATTTATCAACAATTAGTGATGGAAAGCCAAGTTGTAGACCATTTGGAGATCCAATAATGGTTAATAATAAAATCTATGTGATAACAAATAAACACAAAAATGTATCAAAGCAAATAGAAAAAGATAATCATGTATGTATAGTTGCATATGATGAAAAAAATTGGATTAGAATAAATTGTGAATTAATTGATGATAGTAATAATATGGCAGTAAAACAAGCAGTAATTGATGAATTTGATTGGGCTATAGAAGCGGGATATACACTTGATAATCCAGAATTTCAAGTTTTGTATATGAAAAATGTTGATGCTACCATATATAATGAAGACGGTGAAATCCTAGAAAGTTATAATTTCTAATTAATAGTATTGAAACAAAAAGGGAGAGTTAAATAAGCTCTTCCTTTTGAAATCTGACCAAATTTAAGCACCTATAACAACCTAAAGTACTTTAATTATTTTACACTTTCAATTTTATCTAACAAATCATCGATTAGTTTTTTTGATTCCATTTCATTAATAGCAAAACACTTTTTACCTAAATCCTTAAATGATGCTCCACAAGAATATAATTTTTTTCTATCTATAATTAAAAATCGATCGTGGAATATATCAAGATTTTTGAATTCTATATTAGAGTATTCACTATTGTATTTTTTTACTAATATATCATCAAAATTTTTAGAAATAATTAATATTTTTTTATTAACATTTTTAAGAATTTTTAAAAGTTCTTTGGAAGCATAATTATCAATAATAATTATTTCTTCTTTTGCATTATCAAATAAGTCTAGTAGTAATGCGTAGGCATCAAATATTTGACCTTCAAAGAATATAGTATTTATTTTTTCTTTTTCTTGCATTTTATTAAATGTGTTTTCTAGCTTTAATATTCTGTTTTCATGATTTAACAACATTTCGTTATTTATTAAACTATTAGAAACATACCTTCTTAATTTTACAAATGCATCAATAATTTGTACATTTACTTTAACTGCTATATCACTTTTAAGTAATCCTGATAACATCATGATTCCTTGCTCTGTTAAAACATAAGGTAAATATCTTACACCACCATGACTATTTTCACTTGAGATCGCAAATTGCGACCTCAAGTTATAAAATTCATTTTCTGTTAATTGAAAGCAGAAAGTATCAGGGAATCTTTTAATGTTTCTTTTAATAACTTCATTAATTCTTCTTGTTTCTACTTGATAAAGCTTTGCTACATCTGATGATAGCATTACTTGAACTCCTCTTATTTCATAAATCATATTTTCTACATTATTGTTAACATTAATCATATTATTCTCTTTTTCTAAAACATTTATACTTCCCATTGTTACCTCGCTTTCTGAAAAATAAATTGGTTGATTTATCAATGAAATAATTATAACACTTCTAATCTATATTTCAAAGTCATCATGACCTTTATCTTTATGTTTATCATTTTCTTTGTTCCAAATATAATCATCTTTAAT
>CAOKHL010000033.1 GCA_948468315.1 uncultured Eubacteriales bacterium | reverse complement strand
ATTGTAACCACTAGTGCTATTAATGTTATTCCTTTACTTTCATTTGTGCTTATTTTTTTCATTACTTTTCTCCCTTCTTATTTTATTAAGTAGTATACTTAATGATAAAATTTTAGAAAGGATTTGGCTTAATTTCAGTACTTTAACCCGTTTTTATATTTATGCAAAAATCAAAAAAAATGCAACAAAAACTTTATAATTTTTGTTGCATTTACTAGACTTTATTGTTATAATATTTTTATAAATTTTATCGTTAAGTATACTACTTAATAACAAAACTTATAAATCAAATTATCTTTTATCATATAGAATTTAAACTAATCCTATTGTTTTACACATTCTCCAATCTGGATAATCTGTAAAAGTTATTTTTTCTTTTTTAGTAGGGTGCTCAAAACTTACTTCATATGCCCACAATCTAATCTGTTTGTTTTTTCCTCTTATCCCATATTTCTGGTCTCCATATAAACTATGTCCTGCATTTGCCATTTGAACTCTTATTTGATGATGTCTTCCGAGTATGTAAATTAATCTTTACTAAGCTTAAATCTCTTTTATCATCATAATTTAAAACTTCATAATCTAATTTTGCTAATTTAGAATTTTTCTTTTCTTTATTTACTACTTTGCTTATATTATTTCTTTCATCTTTATATAAATAATCTTCTAAAACACCTTTATTTTCTTCAAATTTCCCATCTACAACTGCAAGATATCTTTTTTTAAAACCTTTATTTCTGATTTGTTCACTTAATCTAGCAGCTGCTTTTGATGTTCTTGCAAAAACCATTATTCCACCAACAGGTCTATCTAATCTATGTACCAAACCAATATATACCTCTCCTGGCTTATTATACTTTTCCTTAATATATTGTTTTACTAAGTTAAGCATATCTATATCTTCAGTTTTATCTGCTTGTGATGGTATATTAGGTTCCTTTTCTACCACAATTATGTGATTATCTTCATATAATATTTTCATATACTACTATTAATTCTCCCATCTTCCATATATTCCACAAGGTAAAATTAATTTTGAATTTTCCATAGGTAAACCAATTTCTCCTGCTTCTATTTTTCCTTTATTTTTCTTATTTATTGTTAAATTCAATATATTTGCTAAAACAGTACTTGAAATTCCTGTTGTATAAGAATTAATTAAGAAAAATAATGGGTTATCAGATAATACTTTTGAACAAAGTTCTACTAATTCATAAATGTTATTTTCAAACTGCCAAACTTCCCCTTTTGCTCCTCTTCCATATGATGGGGGATCCATTATTATTGCATCATAAGTATTTCCTCTTCTTATTTCTCTACTAACAAATTTATTTACATCATCTATTATATATCTTATCTTTTTGTCAGAAAGATTTGAGCTTGCTACATTTTCTTTTGCCCAAGATACCATTCCTTTTGAACTGTCTACATGACAAACAGAAGCTCCTGCTGATAAACAAGCTACTGTTGCTCCTCCTGTATAAGCAAATAAATTTAATACCTTTATTTCTCTTTTGGCTGATTTTATTTTATTTATCATCCAATCCCAATTAACAGCTTGTTCTGGGAATAATCCAGTATGTTTAAATCCCATAGGTTTTATATTAAATGTTAGATTTTTATAATTTATCTGCCAATTATCAGGTAGTTTCTTGTTATATTTCCAACCTCCACCACCTGTTTTACTTCTATTATATACTGCATCTGCATTCTTCCATTTTTCTGGAAAACTTTTATTATTCCATATTATTTGTGGGTCTGGTCTTGAAAGAACAATATTACCCCATTTTTCCAATTTCTGTCCATCTGCCATATCTATTATTTTATAATCTTTCCATTCATTTGCAACAATCATAACTATATCTCCTTCTTAATATGTATATTTTACTACAAAATTGACTTATTTTCAATACATTTCCCAACTATAATTCCAATACGAAAAAAATTGCCAAAAGGCTATTTTCCTAATGACAATTTTCTAACACACTTATAAATCTATAAACTAACCAAAAGTTCATAATAATACACATTGTTATAACAACAAAAAATGCTGATATCACTTTATGTTCCATAATTTTTTTTGCAAATTTGCTTGTCCAATTCATTTTTCTAGTCTTTGATTTTTGTAAATATGTAGTATACCCCACCTTAAAAAAAACATCTTCTTTCATATACATCCTCCTTATTATATGTATATGAAAGAAGTTTCTATTTTAGAACTTATTTTCTAATTTATTACACCTTGTTTCAAATATTTTAATACTTCGTATTCTTTTTCTCTATATGTCATCCAATAAGACGCTTCTCCACCTGACATTTTTATATATACTTCGTCAAATACAAATGGTAGCATACTATCATCCCCAGATAAATTCATAAATGCATATTTCTTATCTTTATCTTGAACTACTATCATATCTTGACCTGGTACTTCTAGTAATGGATATATATTATTTCCGCTTCTCACTCTAGAACATCCTATTTCTTCATATATAAATCCATCTGTTATCATCTTTCCTTTTGTATCAAAAAATGCCCATCCTTTATTTTGATATACTGGTATCAATTTATTTAGAAGAATATATCCATTTTTTATTCCATTATAAGAAAACGAACTTACTTCTATTCCTATTTTCTCATATTCTGGATATATTATAATATTTCCGTTTCCATCGACAACGCCATACATATTATTTGATTTTACTACATATAAATCCGAATCTTGTCCCATTGAAGTTATTTGGTCATATATCAGATTAATTTTTCTTCGTCCATCTTCTGAAAATAGTCCTAATTTTCCATTACTTTCAACTAAAAACATTGATGAATCATTTATAAAACTTATGTTGTCATATTGTGGTTCAAGTATAAATGATGAATAATTATTTGTTCTAACTATTCCATATTTACCATTTGCAGCTTGTACAATTAGAAGATTGTCAAAAATTGATTTACAATCTGTGTAATTTTTTGCATCCATTTTCATTTGGCCATAATTTCCTATAACTTTTCCCTCCAAATTTAATTGATGAGAATTAATTAGAAAATCTAATGTATATATTCTTATTGTCTTTTTTTGCTCATCATATGAAAAACTGACATTATAACCTTTTTCTATTCCTTTGGCAGATGCATATAATTTTCCGTTACTTGCAAATACATCTTTATCTATATGACATTCTTCATATTCTTGACTTCTTTTCTGTAAATTTACTTTATAAATTGTTTTTGATTTTTCAGTATATACTGCTACTTCATAACCACTTCTTATTACATAACATTTATTGTCTTCCTCAGTTTTTGGGTTATAATCTCCTTTAAATGTCTGATATCCAAATTCTGGATTTACAGAATTTAAATATGAAGCAAATTCTCTTATTGGTATATAAATTTGTGTTTGTCCATTTTCATCTGTTGAAAAGTCTACTATTTCATCAAAATTTTGTACCAATTTTCCATCAATATATGTTGTAACTTTAGTAGGGTTTGCCATTCTATATGTGATTAATGCAATTAAAGCAATACCTAATATTAAAAGTAATATAATTAATACCATTATTATCTTTTTTATTTTCTTGTTTTTTAATTTCTGTATTTCAATTTCTTCTTCATCTATTAACCTCATATAATCCCCCTCCTTTTACTAAATGATTTCATTGTATCCATATTTTTTGTAAAAGTCTTCTCTAAATCCTAGTAAATTATCATTCTCTATTTCTATTCTAACTCTTTCCATCAATTTAGTCAAGAATCTTAAATTGTGAAGTGACAATAGTCTCATACCTAATATCTCATTTGTCTTTATTAAATGCCTCAAATATGCTCTTGTATAGTTTTTACAAGTATAGCAATCACATTCGTCATCAAGCTTATTCCAATCTCTTGCATAATTATTATTTCTTATTACAATTTTTCCTTTTGAAGTTAAAGCTGTTCCATGTCTTGCTAGACGTGTTGGTAATACACAATCACACATATCAATTCCTGCTAAAGCTGCTTCTATTAAATAATCAGGTGAACCAACTCCCATTAAATATCTTGGCTTGTTATCTGGCATTAATGGTGTTGTAAATCTTAAAATATCTAAAAATTCTTTTTTAGGCTCTCCTACACTTATTCCCCCAATCGCATATCCTGGAAAATCAAGTTCAATTAAATCTTTTGCTGATTTTTCTCTTAAATCTTTATAAAATCCTCCTTGAATTATTCCAAACAATCCCTGATTTTCTGTTTTATGTGCTTCTTTACATCTTGCTGCCCATCTTGTTGTCCTCTCCATAGACTTCTTTGTATATTCATAATCTGAAGGATATGCACAACATTCATCAAATGCCATTATTATATCAGCTCCAAGTGCTTCTTCTATCTCCATAACTTTTTCTGGAGTAAAAATATGTTTACTTCCATCTAAATGGGAATTAAAAGTTACACCCTCTTCTGTTATTTTTCTTAAACTACTTAAACTAAAAACTTGAAACCCACCACTATCAGTTAAAATTGGCCTGTCCCAGTTCATGAATTTATGAAGTCCTCCTGCTTCTTTGACTAAATCATGCCCTGGCCTTAAATATAAATGATATGTGTTTGATAATATTATTTGTGCTTTTACATCTTCTTTTAATTCTTCTGGTGACATTGACTTTACTGTTGCAAGTGTTCCTACTGGCATAAAAATTGGAGTTTGTATATCTCCATGTGGAGTATGTACAACTCCTCTTCTTGCACCTGAGTTTTTATCTATATGTAATAATTCATATGTTATTGCTGGCATAATAGCCTCCTTTCTTTCATTTTTTTGCAAGTTCTTTTAGTCCTGCTTTTATTATTTCTTCTAGACTTAAATCTGTTTTATCTATTTTTTCCATTGCTTTTTCTATTTCTTTAGTATTATAACCCAATACTTGTAATGCTGTATAAGCTTCTTCAACTTTGCTGTCTTTTTCTATCGCCTTTTTAATTTCTATTGATTTACCACTTGCTACTGATAATTCCTCAATTTGTTGTTCTTTTTTCAATTTGTCTTTAAGTTCAAGTACTATTCTACCAGCAGTTTTAGCACCAATTCCTGGAAGTTTTTTTAATGTATTTATATCATCAGAAATTATCGCAATTGCAAAATCTGAAGGTTCTATTGAACCTAACATATTTATTGCTGTTTTGGCTCCAACTCCACTTACAGATATTAATAATTCAAACAATCTTAATTCTTCTTGTGTATTAAATCCAAATATGCTTATATCATCTTCCATAACTCTGTAATATGTATGAACCTTGACAATTTCTCCAATTTTGCCTACATTTTCCATTGCTAATTCTGACATAAATACTTTATATCCTAGACCTCCTACATCAATTACAACATACCCTCTTGCTTTTATTGCTAATTCTCCTTTTATGTATGCTAACATGTTTTCCTCCTGTTTTGCCTTTGACAATAGATGATGATATTATCACCTATTTTTGGCATTTTTTATTTAATTTGTTTTACCATCTGATTTCTTTAATTCTTTTTATTGCTTCAATTGAATTCTCTTGCGTTCCAAATGCTGTTAATCTGAAATATCCTTCTCCTGTTGGTCCAAATCCACTTCCTGGTGTTCCTACAATATTTGCTTTTTCTAATAATAAATCGAAAAAGTCCCAAGATTTCATATTATTTGGTGTTTTAAGCCAAATATATGGTGAATTTACTCCTCCATATACTTCAAATCCCGCCTCTTTTAATCCATCTTTTATTATTTTTGCATTTTCTTGATAATATTTTATATTTTCTAAAATTTGTGTTTTTCCTTCTTTAGAATATACAGCTTCTGCAGCTCTTTGAACAACATATGAAACTCCATTAAATTTAGTAGTTGTTCTTCTATTCCATAGCTTATTTAAAGAGATTTTTTCTCCTGTTTTTGTATATCCATATACTGTTTTAGGAACTACTGTATAAGCACATCTTACACCAGTAAATCCAGCTGTTTTTGAAAAACTTCTAAATTCTATTGCAACATCTTTTGCACCATCTAATTCATATATACTATGTGGTATATTATCTTCTGTTATAAATGCTTCATATGCTGCATCAAATAAAATTATTGCTTTATTTTCTTTTGCATAATCTACAAATTTTTGTAATTCTTCTTTTTTTAATACTGTTCCTGTTGGATTATTTGGGAAACATAAATAGATTATATCTACAGGTTCTTTTGGAAGCTCTGGTACAAAATTATTTTCTTTTTTAACTTCCATATATACTACTTTTTCATATGTTCCATTTTGATTATCATATTCTCCACTTCTTCCTGACATAACATTTGTATCAATATAAACAGGATAAACTGGATCTGTTATTGCTATTTTATTATTTTTACAGAAAATATCTACAATATTCCCACAGTCACATTTTGCACCATCAGATACAAATATTTCATCTGGCTCTATTCCTAAATTTTTGAAATCATTTTCTACTATTGCATTTCTTAAAAAGTCATATCCCTGTTCTGGGCCATATCCTCTAAATGTCTCACCTTTAGCAAGTTCATCAGTTGCTTTATGCATAGCTTCTATAACTGCTGGAACTATTGGTTTTGTTACATCTCCTATTCCTAGCTTTATTATATTTCTATCTGGATTATTTCTCTGAAACTCTGCTACTTTTTTAGCTATTGTTGAAAATAAGTAGCTATCTTGTAGTTTTAAAAAATCTTCATTAATATTAATCATAAAATCCACACCTTTCTTTGCAATTCCCTGTTAAGGGCCAGTTCTTTTTTAGGGAATTTCTATCTGTTTTGATTTTTTACATATTCAAATTCTTTTGATTTTTTCATAATTCTCATCTTTTCTAAGCTAAATTTTAACCCTTTAAAAAATCTTATAATAGGATTTTCTTTTTTATATACTACAATACTAAATGTTTCTTTTTTTACAGCTTCTAGTTCTAAGTCTGTAAATCTTTGTGGTTTGATTGGTACTATGTCTTCTATCATATTGCTTAAATTTTCATCTTCACCTATTATACTTATTTGCATTAGTTCTTTTAATTCTTTACTCATTTTTTATTTCCCTTCGCTTTTTATTCTTTTGTCTGTTATTCATTATTTGAGTTTATGTTTTCTTAAACCTTTTTATTTCCAATCTATTTCTCCATCAAATACTGTTGTTGCAGGTCCTGTCATATATACATGATTATCTTTTTCATTCCATTCTATACTTAAGTCTCCACCTAAAAGGTGAACCTTGACTTTTCTTGATGTATATCCATTTAATACTGCTGCTACTGCTGATGCACATGCTCCTGTTCCACAAGCTAGGGTCTCTCCTGCTCCTCTTTCCCATACTCTCATTTTTAGTGTTTTGTCATCTATTACATTTATAAATTCTATATTTGCTTTTTTAGGAAATGCTTTATTAATTTCTAGTTCTTTTCCATATTTACATATATCAAATTCCTTTACATCTGGTTTGATAAATGTTACTGCATGTGGATTTCCCATTGATACACATGTAAAATTAAATTCTTTGTCTTCTACTTTTAATTTTAAATTTTTTACTGGATTTTCTTTTGATATTACAGGTATTTTTGAGGGCTCTAAAATTGGCTCTCCCATATCTACTTTTGCTGTTTTCATTTTGTTATTTTCTATATTTAACTCAAGTATTTTTATTCCTGCTAAAGTTTCTATTTTTATTGTTTCCTTATTTGTTAGACCTTTATCATATACAAATTTTCCTACACATCTTATTCCATTACCACACATTTCTGCTTCTGTTCCATCTGAATTAAACATTTGCATTTTGAAGTCTGCTCTTTCTGATGGACATATTAGTATTAAGCCATCTGAACCTATTCCAAAATGTCTATCACTTACAAATTTTGCAAGTTCATTTCTGTTTTCTATGTTTTGATTTATTGCATCCATATAAACATAGTCATTTCCTAGTCCATGCATTTTTGTGAATTTTAACATTAAATCACCTCTTTAATTTATGGTATAATTATATGATATTACTAAAAAAATAGCAAGTTATATTTGGATTTTTTTCATATTGTAAAATATAAACATAATTTAACTATATTATTGGTCGTATTTTGTCGAACGATTTTTCTTGCATTTTGTAAATTTCCGTTGTATAATATTTTCG
>CAOKHL010000032.1 GCA_948468315.1 uncultured Eubacteriales bacterium | reverse complement strand
GACAAGTCGCTTTCTATCATTGCTCAAATGTTTGAGTTATCCTTAAATCTGGTGCGGTATTCTTACAGGTTACGAACTTTTTATTCTCTTTCTTAATTATAAATTTATTATACATAATTTTATTTAGAATTGCAATAAAATATTATTTTTTGCTCGTGTTTTTATATTTATATATCCATAACTTTTTTATATAACTCTATATTTTCTTCATAATCTGTATCATTTAATAAATGATATGGTTCATTATTCAATGTAATAACATTTTCAATATTGAACTCTGGATACATATCTTTTTGAAACTCAATTGTTGATATAATTATTTGAGAATCTGTATCTACATTGTTCAATATGTATTTAAACATTTTAGAAATGTTTTCATTATCTAATTCTGCATTATTTGGACTATCAAAAACAATTGGAAAATTTATTGCATTAGCATTAAACTTATGTTTTATTTTTAGAAGAGATAAATACCAAGCTATTGTCGATATTGGACGGGTACTTCCTGTAATATCAAACGAATTATCTATCTTTTTCAAACTATCTATGCTGATTTCTTGTAATTCTAGATCTTCTTTACTTTTACTCATTAAAGTATAATATTCTTCATCTATATCTTTTTTTAATTTATTATATTCTTTAATTTTTTTATGAATTTCTTTTAGCTCTTTATCTAGTTCAAGATTTTTTTGGTTAATATCATATAAATCATTATTTAGTTTATTTCGCATTTCTATATAACCTTTATGTTTTAATACATCTTGAATATCTGAATTTAATGTTTGAATCTTTTTATTATAGTCATCTAATTCATTGATATATTCCTTATATTTCTCTTCTTGTATTTTAATATTTCTTTTCAGTTCGCTCATTTGTGACATCATTGATTGGCTTATAAATAAATAATCATCATTTTTATCATAATATTTGTAACTGAATTCAAATGGTTCAATATGTGAATGACAATATGGACATTTTTCATTATCATATTGCTTAAAATTATTATCATTATCTTTTATATCTTTTTTTAATTCGCCCAGTAATGCTTCCAATTCTAATTTGCTATTCTCAAATTTGATAATCTTGCTTTTAGTATCACTTAAATTTTTCACGATAGTTTCATATTCATTTTTGGTTAATGAAACTTCTTTCTCTAAAGATTCCATATTTAAAGCATAGTCATTGCCAGTAAGCTCTGCATTTAATTTTTCTAACAATATATCCATTGTTTTAATTTCAGTTTGATTACTACTTATTAAATCACTAATTTCTTTTTGCTTTTTATCTAACTCATAATACTCTTGGTTAAAAATTCCAAAGTGTGATAATAAAGCATATTTCTTATAATGTGCATATTGTCCTAAATTTTTAAATGATGAAAAAGTAGTACAATTTAGCCCTACTTGATCAACATAATTTAGTAAATACATATATACAGGCGGTGTTATTTCTAATTGATTATTTCGATTTGGTAACTCAATATGAAATTTAAATATTTCTTTAAGTTTTTCTGAAAGCTCCGATCTATGGTTAGTTGCAATAATTTCTTCAAATTTAGAATCCACAATTTTAAAATGATTATCTGCCCTAAGAAAATATAGCTGTTTTCCATCAATACTTATATCAAGGATTGTAGTTTTATTTTGAAAATCCCAACTAGATTCATAAAAACAATCAGCTCCTAAAGTACTATAAATACTCTTCATTATTATAGATTTTCCTCTTTTATTTCCATTTTCTTTACATGAAGTAATAAAATTTATCCCATCTTTTAATTTTGCATGAAATGCTTTTCTTTCTTTTAAAGAAAAAATATATATATTATTTACTATTAATTTCATAATTAAAATTCTCCTTTACTTTTTCAAATGAGTAAATTACAAGAGTGTATATATCACTTTTAGTTAAATAAATTGGAAATTTGATACTTGAGTTGGTTTCTTTAAAATTTCTTGCATATTCATCTAAAGAGATTTCTAATCCTTTTTCCATATCTTTATTAATAATGTTACAAATATCTTCAACAATATTTAACACTTTTTGATCTTTCCCACTAATTAAATTTTTTAATGATTTTGTACAACTCAATTGAAAAAGCGAATTATTTTTGGTGTTCTCTATTATTTGTTTATAACAGTTTTCATATATTTCACTATTTTTTTCATAATGATAACCAATCATTTTTTCAAAATCTTTTTTTGTTATTCCTTTGTTATAATATAATTCATTAAAATCACATTTTTTCTCGTATTTAGCTTTAGAAATAGCTGTTGCTTTAATAGAATTAAACAAAACTGTAGGTTTGTTCATATAACAATTTTTCTCTTTTTCATAGAATTTATTTAACTTTCCTATTAAAGTAGCTTCGAAATCATCAACACCAACATTACGATATAAATAATAGATATTTTCTAAATTAATTTCTTTTTCATGTGTTTCATCTTTAAGATGCTGTATGATTTTTCCCTTTACATTTTCATCAATATTATCTAATAAAATTGCTTCATTAGGTTTAGAAACAAATTTATTATTTATAAGTGGTGCATTTGAAACAAGAAGCACTGATATATTTGAAGAAAAATCATTGTTTGAAATTTTATACATTTTTCCAATAATTGAATCTTTGTCTTTTTCCTTTTTTGTCAAAAAATTAATGTTATTAGGTTTTCCAGTATTATTTGTTTTTAACTGATAAAATTTTAAAATATCATTGTCATTACAATGTAATTCTATGTCACATACATAGTCAAAAACAATAGTGTAATCATTTAGTATGTGATAATTGTCTATTAATAACTCTATACCATATAGTATTTCAAAGTCAAATCTATTTTTAGTTCTAGCACCTGACAAATCAAAAGGCAAATTTTCATACATATCTTTTATTTTCATTCATTGTTCCCCCAAAAAAATGCTTCTTTTTTACATCTATTTATGCATCATATGTAAATTAACTTGTTCTTTTGTATTTTCTATTTATTTATATATTTTTATAGATATATGTAAAATTTTTCTTAATTACTCTATTTAAAGATTTTACTTATAATACCATTCTTCATGTCATTAATATTATATAAATTTTTCATATTATCAAATGTTTCTTTTAAATTATTTCTAGCCGAAATCCAACCCATACCATCTGTAAGCCAAACAAATTCAAATCCAACAACTTTTTCTGATTCTTCTGCAATCATTTTATAACTTCTAGCTGTTTCATTTAGTTTTGAACCGCCTGAAGCATAGAAATTAGTTTCGATTCCATAAATACACGTATCTGTTTTTACAACAAAATCAAATCTTTTTGTTGCTTGATTTTGATTACTAATAAATGACATATCTAATTTCCACTTTCTTTCGATGTCTTGTAAATACATTTCCTTAAAATATGTATCATTTTTCTTAAATCCTGCTTTTTGTAAAAATCTTTCAACAACATCCTCCATTAAATGTCCACCACGATTTTTTCTTGCATTTGAATTTAGTCCAGATTCAACACCTAATACATAATCATATAAATTGTTTACTAAATGTTTTTCTAGCAACTCAAATAGTCCTGTTTCCCTCATAAATACTTTATATTGCTCGACATTATAATTCATTGTTTTAAAATTATATTCAAACTTATTGCCATCATCATCTAAAACAATAATCTCATATTGTCTTACCGCTAATAATGTTGGTATACATTTTAGTACTTCAGGATATTTATTTACTAACTTTTCAAATTCATATTCTATGTTTGTACATCCTATTAATGAGTTCATCATATTTAATTCTATTTTATGTTCTTCAGCATTTTTATATATTGTTTCAAAGTCTATATAATATTTATAATTGGCTATACTATCTGTAAATGTTAGTAACCATTCTGCAAAATTTCTTTTCATATTATTAATTTTTCTCCATTTCTTTATATCTTCTTACTGATAAATCTAAATATTCCTTTGAATTATCTATTCCTATGTATCTTCTTTTTAAGTTTACAGCAGATACCCCTGTTGTGCTACTACCGCAAAATGGGTCTAATATTAAGTCATTTTCATTTGTTGATGCAAGTATTATTTTATCTAATATTTCTAATGGTTTTTGGGTTGGGTGTTTACCACACTTTTTTTCAGATGGTTTTGTTAATGGTGTAGTCCATACATCTTTCATTTGCTTATTATTATTTAATTCTTTCATAATATCATAATTAAATGTATATTTGACATTCTTCAAGTCTTTCTTTGCCCACAAAATTGTCTCTGTTGAATGTGTAAAAGTTTTACAAGCCAGATTTGGTGGTGGATTTGTTTTTTGCCATGTTATATTATTTATTATTTTAAATCCTTTTTCTTCTAAAGACATACCTATCGAATAAATATTATGTAAAGTTCCACTTATCCAAATAGTACCATTATCTTTTAACACTCTATAACACTCTTTTATCCATTTTCTATTAAACTCATGTTTTTCTTCAAGTGTTACAGATTTGTCCCAACTACCTTTACTGACACTTACCATCTTACCACCACTACAAGTTATTCCATTACTAGAAAGGAAATATGGTGGATCTGCAAATATCATATCAAACATACTAGTTTCAAAATTATTTAGTGCATTAAAAGTATCATCATTTATTAAGCTAAAGCTATCATTTTGATAGTAGAATTTTCCTCTATATTCCATTCTTCTTGCTCCTCATAATTAGTTATTAATAATTCAGAAATTTGTCCACGTTCTTTAGCATTTGAATTTATCATTCTTTTTGCAAAAACTTCATTTATATAAAATCCCTTATAGATATTCTCAAAAAAAGTATCATCTTCATTTATATTTTTAGGATTAGAATTACTTAACATTAGTTTTGCATTTTTTAAGCTTAATTTATCATAATATTTAGCTAATTCTATTTGAGACTCATCATTAAATTCTTCTTTTGTATATGATGTAAATCCAGATGTAGCAGATATTGGTCTATAAGGTGGATCAAAATATACAAAAGTATTATTATCTACATATTGTTCACTTTTTCGATAATCACCATATTCAAAAATAACATTCTCAATAAGTTTTGACAAATTTCTTAAATTATTAGAATCACATATTGTCGGATTTTTATATTTACCACAAGGCACATTAAATTTTCCATCTTTATTGACTCTATATAATCCATTGAAACAGGTTTTATTTAAAAAAATAAATTCAGAAGCTCTTTTTATATTTAGCTCATTTTCAAGTTTATACGAATTATATTCTTCTCTTACATCATAAAAATATTTTTGTCTTTCTTCATTATTTAAAGAGATAAATTCTTTTTCTTTTTTAGACAACTGTTTTATTAATTCTTCAACATTATTTTTTATAACATTATAACAATTAATCAAATCTCTATTTATATCAAAAGCATATGCTTCTTTTACTTTGTATCTTTGTAAGATATCTATTAGAACAGCGCCTCCACCAACAAAAGGCTCAATATATCTTTCAATAGTACCATCTTTTAGTTCTAAAGGATAATGTTTAGTTAATTGTGGTATTAAACTATTTTTTCCTCCAGCCCATTTTACAAAAGGTTTTACTATATTCATCATTTTCCTCCAAATTCTTTATTAAAATATATCATAATTTTTTACTTTCTTCAATGCAATGTTACATTTTTTTACAAAAATTTTCGTTTCTATTTATACTATTAAATAAATACAAAGCAACTCTGTTTTGCTGTACTGAATCCATTTCCATAATTTTGCTTGATACAAATATTATATAAGGATAGTTTGCAAAATTGACAGTAGTTGTTCTGTATTCTATATTAATTTCCTTTAGTAAACTATCAAATTGTTTATACATTTCTTTTTTATCATATTCTAAATTTGTATGACTGTAATTATCACACATACATATTGCCAATCTTAATTTATTTTCTAAGTCCATATCTTTTATTATATCTATTACATAATTTAATTTTTCATCATTCATAATTTTTTATTCCTTTCGATTTTGATTTTTTTACTACTTTTTGGGGTATGGGGTGCAAAACCCATTTTTGAATTTGTGCGGGAGTACAAATTCAGTGCTTGCTAGGACAAGAATTTTTAAGTTCTAAAAAATCGCATTTTTTCTTCTGCTATGTTTTAGTTTATTTTTTATAAAATTTTTAACTACTTTAGGCAATTTATGATGGTATTCTTGGTATTAATGTTAAATAATCTACTATATTTTCATTCTCAATATAAGGACAATTTATAATTCCACCATCATAAAAATTTTGTTTTAATAACTCATTATATATAGCTAAAGTAGCATTATCATACTCATTATTTGCAATTTTATTATTAGAAAACACAAAATAATCTTCTTGTAATTTTTCTAATTCTTGTTTAGTAATTGCTTCTTTATAAATAAAGCCAACATTATTGTTTTGTAATATTTCATATAAATATTCAATATAATCTTTACTACTTTTTGAGATAAATTCTTCTGTAAATTTAATATTTGTTATCTCAATATTGTAATTTTTATCTCTCTTAATTTCGATTGTATCTATTAATCTTTTAATCAATTCTTTTTTAGATTTTCTATTTAAGCTATCAAAAATAAATGCAAAACCTAATCTGTTTTGAAAGACAACTTCATCACTTCCAATGTCGCAATTTAATTTTTTCAATAGTTCTATTGTATATTCTTTATAATCATTGTTTGGATCAATCTGTTTCTTTTTCTTATTCAAATTTTCTATTTCTTTTTTAATTACATCATTTTTATTGTTTATCGTTTCAACATTTAAAGTAGAACTTAAATATAAATCTACTAACTTTTTCTCTTGCATTTCTAGTTTTTCAATGGCTTTTTCTATATCTTTAATATCTTTTGTTTTAGTTGAATTACATACTATAATTTCATTATCCATATCATACATATATCTTGTTAATTCATTTAAAACTCGTGTTAATTTTTCTTCTATTTTGTCACAATTATAATGAAATCCTTTCGATTTACAATTAGGATTGTTGCAAGTTACATGATAATATATTTTTTGATTTGGCTTTCTACTATTCTTGAATGAATTTGTAGATGACATTATTTTGCCACAAGTAGGGCATTTTACAATTCCAGTAAATAAATGAATATGCTCTCCATAATTAGGATGTTTGTTCTTTTCTAATCTTTTTCTTGTAATATCCCAAGTATTTTTATCAATAATTGGCTCACAATAATTATCTACATATAGAATATCTTGTGCTTTTCTTTTTGTTTTTCCATAAGCAAAAGTTCCTATATAAATTAAATTTGTTAATATTTTATATACCTTATCACTGTTCCATTTTCCTTGTCTTAAATACGCTTTTTCTTCATTTAAAGTATTAGAGATACCTCTTATTGAACTTCCATTTTTATATAATTCAAATATTCTTTTGACTACTTGCGCTTCAATAGGCTCTACTTCTAAATGACCTGTTTCACTATTTCTAGTATAGCCATAAGGTGCTTTTGCTGGGTGTACCTTTTCTAGTGCCATTTCTTCCATTGCTCTTTTTGTTCTTGCTCCAATTTCTTTTCTCTCTCTTTGTCCAAATACTAAATTCATTCCAAATATCATCTCACCATTTGCTGTAGACACATCATAAGGCTCAAGTATTAACTCTATTTTAACATCATGCTCTTCACAATAGTTTAAAAGCCAAAATCCATCATAGTTATTTCTTGTTAGTCTATCTACTTTAATGGCTATAACTTTCTCAATCTTGTGTGATTTAATATCTTTTAAAAGTCTTTGCATTTCTGGTCGCATTAAATCCTTTCCAGAATGTCCTGCATCATTGTAGACATCTACAATATCATAATTGTTTTTCTCACAATATTCTTTTATCATTCGTAACTGTGAATCAATAGAATAACCATTATCTCTTTGCTCATCTGTTGATACTCTTACATAAATTCCACATCTCATAAAATATTACCTCCTACTATTTCTGTGAATTTTTTAGGGTTTTGTATGGTAAATTTGTAAAAAAACTTTTAAAAATTTTTAATATCTCATATGTTTGCTCAAAAAAGTGCATTTTCGCACCCCTATATTTATAAAAATTTTTAAAAAATATTATTCACTCATATGTTTCCTAAGTAAAATACACTTTTACAAGCTAAATTTTAAATTTTATGAGAATTTGTTTAATTTCTTTTAAGTTATACTTTTGATTATGTTCTTTAACGTAAAAGTTCTTATTTGAAATTTCATTTACTTTATATTCAAATATAGTAAGAGTATATGGATATGTAATTAGATATTCAGTTGGTTCAATAAATTGCAAATTAGTAGCTTTTAAATGCTTAATTTTGCCATTTTTAACTGTATATTCATAATCTTTTATTATTTCTACTATTTCATCATTTGGCTCTAGTTCTTGTAATATTTCAAATTCAAACATAAAAAATATTCTCCTTTCCAGAAAGAGAATATTTTAGTCTTATATACAAAAAAACAACCTACAAACTTTATAGTTCGCAAGTTGTTATAAAATGGTGCTGAAAACAAGAATCGAACTTGCGACCTACGCATTACGAGTGCGTTGCTC
>CAOKHL010000031.1 GCA_948468315.1 uncultured Eubacteriales bacterium | reverse complement strand
TATTTATGACAATATCAATACTTTCTTCAAGTTTAGCATTAAGAAATACAATGCAAAGAGAATTAATAGAAATGACACCAGTAGATTTAAACTTATATAAAACAGCAAATTTATCAGAAAGCTACAAAAAATATGGAAGAGAAGTAAAAACAACAGAAATTCAACGTGAAGATTCAAAGATACCAATAATACAAACATTAAAAAATAATGGATTAGATATGAATGTATTAAAAGATATAGTAGAAATACCAATTTATGCAAGTAATAACCTAACTTGGAACGATTTTTTTGGAAGCAAATTAGAAAATGTAAAAGCAAAATTCCCTATGCTTGCATATGGTACAGTAGAAGACATTGTAAAAATATCTGATTATAATAAAATAGCAAAATTATATGGAATAAATGAATATGAATTAAATGATAATGAATATATTATGCTTTGTGATTTTGCAAGTATGAAAGAAATAAGAAATGAAGTATTAGCAGATGGAAGCAATTCTTTAACAATTGCAGGAAAACAATATAAATCAAAATATAATGAGTGCAAAAGTGGATTTATAGTAATGTCAACAAGTCATACTAATACAGGAATTATACTCGTTCCAGATAATTGCAATCTAACAGATGATATGAAAGAAAGGTATTTTTTAGCAGCTAATTATAATGATGATACAGAAGAAGGAAAGAAAAAAATAGAAGAATTATTTTCAAAAGATGATACAGCATTCATACAAAGTTTAGACAAAAAAGGATTAGAGATAGATGGACTTACTAAAACAAGAATTATGGAAGGAAGTATAGGAATAGCAACAATAGTAACATTTATAGCAATTTATTTAGGAGTAATATTCTTAATTGCAAGTAGTGCAATACTTGCATTGAAACAATTAACAGATAGTTCAGATAATAAACAAAGATATACTATTCTAAGAAAAATTGGTTGTGATGAAAAAATGATAAATAAAGCACTATTTAGGCAAATTGGAATATTCTTTGGAGTTCCACTAGTGCTTAGCATAATACACTCTATATTTGGAATACAATTTGCAATAAAACTTATGTCAGGTTTGGCAAGTCAGAAAGATTTATTACCATCAGCAATTGCAACAGTAATTATTATAGGAGTAATCTATGGGGCATATTTTTTAGCTACTTACTTTGGAAGTAAAAACATCATTAAAGAGGAGGAATAAATATGTTTGGAATCTTTAAAATGATATTTTTAGGAATTATAACTCTAGTAATAATATTATGGGTTACAATTTTTAATATAGTAATAGGGGAAAATCCAAAAGACAAAATTATAAACACTTATGATTCATTTATTCAAAGTTTTGATACAGCAGGTTTAACAAGTAATTGGAAATTAAAAGGAAAAAGAAGATATGGAGTAGATAAATATGTTGGAACATATATAGCAAATTATGATAATTATTCAGGCGAAGAAACTATATTTGGTGGAACTGCTATTTCAAGAAAAAATGGAGATCATATAAAACTAAAAATAAAAATCGAAAAAGAAAGTGGTAATATCAATATAATTGCTAAACTAGGAAATAATGAGACTACTTTAATAAATGATACAGGAGAATATGAAGATAATATATATGCCAGCGGAGTTAGTTATTACTTAACTATAAAATTAGATAATTTCAAGGGAAATATTGATATTATAGCAGAGTAGGAGGAGAGTAAGATGGATAGTATAAAAGAAAAAATACCAATGATAATAGCAGTTATTGTAGCAATAGCACTATGTGGAGTAGCATATTATTTCTTGGTATATCAACAATCAAATTATTATACTCAAATAGATAATACTAAGATTCAAAGTATTTCTGCAACAGATGATATGAAATATGAATATACTTTAGATTGTTACAATGAAAATGGAAAGAAAAAAGAAATAAAATTTAGAACAAGTAGAGAATTGAAAGAAGATTCTTATCTAAAATTAGAAGTAATGGTGACAAGAGGGGTTAAAACTTGGGAAGAAGTGCAAGCAAATGAGTTGCCAGAAAAAGTGAAAACAGCATTAAATGTAAAATAAGGAGGAGTAATAATGCCAAAAAATATAAATTGGGATGGAGTAATTCAATCAATAAAAGATTTTTGGTTGCCAATATTAGGAGTTGGTGGAGCAATAGTCATAATAGTAATTATTGCAGTAATTTATAAAAAATGGAAAGAAAAGAATGAATAAAAGTAGCAAAAGACTTACCACAAACTTATATCAATGCAGTGTTATCAGTAGAAGATCATAGATTTTATAAGCACTTTGGAATAGATTTAATTGCAATAGGTAGAGCAACAATAAACGATATAAAAGCTATGGATTTTGTAGAAGGTGGAAGTACAATAACACAGCAACTAGCAAAAAATATATATTTTACACAAGACAAGAAATTTGAAAGAAAAATAGCAGAAGTATTTATGGCAGTTAAAATAGAAAATAAATGTGAGAAAGATGAAATACTAGAATTATATTTGAATACAAGTTATTTTTGAGATGGATATTATACTGTGAGGGAAGCAAGTTTAGGGTATTTTGGAAAAGAGCCAAATCAGATGACAGATTATGAAGCGATTATGCTTACTGGAATACCAAATGCACCATCAGTATATTCAGTGGCAAAAAATCCAGAACTTGCAAAACAAAGACAAAAACAAGTAATAAATAAAATGATAGAATATAAATATCTTACAGAAAATGAAGCAGATAAAATATTAAAACAGAAATAATAGAAGTGCTAATTGCTTGTTCTACAATTAGCACAAACATCCCCTTTTATTTTCAAAAAGAGAACTACTTCAAAAGGTAGTTCTCACAAGTTTATTAAAAAGTTATTATTATCAAAATAAAAAAGCAGAAGGCAAACATTATTATGAAAACCTAACTGCTTGTTCTACAAAAATCCTAAGAATGTTATATTCTATGTGCAAAAATAAAAAAGCATTCTTAGAAAATTAACAATATAACTAAATTTTAACATAAAAGAAGTGAAAAAGATACAATTTTTTAAAAAATATATCATTTTCGCTTGTTTGCCATACAAAAAAATGATATAATAAATTTATAAAAAACAACTTGACAAAAATTAGATAGTCAATTTATAGAGAGGGGATGATAATATGCCACAAATGAATAAAGGTGGAAAGTTTATTTTTGGAAAATCAGTAATAAGAGATAATTTGCAAGTCCATTTTCCATCACAAGCAATAGAGGAGTATAATATATGTTCCGAAGAAAAAGTTTATTTATTTACAGGAGCAAAGGCAACTGGAGGTTTTTGTGTAACTAGAAAAGGTCTTTTAGAACCTTCTAAAATAGGAAATATTTTAAGTGATACACCAGATTTAAGAGAATATAAGTTACCAGAGGGAGAATTTATAAATTATAAGGGAAGAAAGTATTGTTGGAAAAGCATTTCAAAAGATGGAGTTATAAAATTAACAGAAGAAATGTTAAAAGTTTTAGATTTATCTATTGGTATGGAATTATTATCAATTCGTAGCAGTGATATTGCATTTACTATGGGAGCAAAAGGTCCATTATTAGAAAAAGCAAAAAATTATAAAGGTACAATAGATGTTTACTAAACTACAAATTACAGGGGGAATAATAGTTGACATTATATATTTTTTATTATATAATGTAACGATATGAAAGATCATTTATGTGTTATTGATATACTAAATCAGTAATAAAATTTAGAGATACTCATAGAAACGGAGGCAAAAAAATTTGTATGATGATGAATGAAACAAAGAATGAACTTGGAGAACTACTATCAGAGGCATTTCCTAATAAAACAAAGATTGTGATTCATATAGTATGCAGAATTTTATTGGTACTCGTAATTTGCTTTGCAGGTATAAGAGGATTTGATGGATTAAGACAATGGTTTATGAGTATAAAAGGAGTATTAATTTTTTTAGTAATATTTATTCCTTCTATTATATGGGGAATATATCCTCTCATCCATTTAAAAGATAGTCTGAAGTTTTATGAAAATGGAATTAGTATAAATGGTAATAGATATTTACATGAACAACTTGGAAATATCACTTTTTGTGATTATAGTTATGGAATAAAGAACGAACAATATATGAAAAGTAGTATAAGAAATTTTAATGTAACATATATTTTTAGACCAAAGCGTGCTTATAATGAAGCATATCTAAATAATGATTAAAAAAGAAAGAGGTAATAGAAATGGAGAGTAAATATATTATAATTGGAGTAATAGGATTAGTTGTACTATTTGTATTTTTTTACATTAAGGAGACAATTAATGAAAAAAAAGGAAAAGATAGTGAAGAAAAACAAAAGATAAAAAACATAATAGCAAAAATAACCAATGATTCAAGTTATCAAAGTATATATGCAACTTGGGAAGATTTTAGCATTGGTGGAGGTGGAAGAAGAGTAACAACAACAACTGTATACAAGTATTATGCGGTGGGATTTAAAAAAGGTTTACTTTATGTTGTACCATTATCATTTGATGGAGGAGATATTAGCTATGGAGAAGCTATGAAATTTGACAAAGAGAATGTTGGTATGGTTAATGCAAAAGAAGGAAAAAACTGGATTGAAATATATGATTTGGATAAAAATTTGTTAGTTAATTTAATGGTTGGATTAAGTGAAACTAAACAAGACAAATATCATCCAGTAAATATACAACAAAAAGAAGAATATCAAGCATTTTGTACCTTTATTAGTGATTTTATGAAAGAAGTAAATGATTATCACAAAGTTGAAGTAACTGGTAAGATAGGAAAACCAATAAAATAACTTTTTGTTAATATAATATTAAAAGTATATCCTAAATGTGAATAATAAGTGTTTATAATATATTTAATATTTTAAAAGTAGTACCAAAAATGCTACAATTCAAAACGATAAAAATGAAACATATTATTTTGAATAAAAAATTACAATTTTTTGAGAATAAATATAAAATTATAAATTGGGATATTCATATGTGAATTATTATTAGTAGGTTTATTACTTGGAGAATACACTAGTCATATGATGAAAACAAACTATGCTATGAATTTAAAGATAACAAAATGGTGTGGAAACAAGTTTAATTAAAATTTTGAAAGTAGTGATATTATTATGGAAGTTACAAATTTATTGAAAGCAAAAAATTGAGATGAACTTCGTGAGTGGTTGATAAAAAATTATAATACAGAAAAGGAATGTTGGGTAGAGGTAAAAGAGGTCGACCAATAGACAATGGAACATTTTGGTATATAGATGCAGTAGAAGAAGCAATGTGCTTTGGTTGGATAGATAGTACAACAAAAAAGTTAGATAATGGTATTACTGTTCAAAAATTAGCACCTCGTTCTAAAAATAGCATATGGTCAGAATTAAATAAGGAAAGATGTAGAAGAATGGAAAAACTAGGAAAAATGACAGAGGAAGGAAGAAGATTAATACCAAAAGAAGAATTTGAAATTGATGAGGACATTTTAAAAGAACTAAAAAAGGATCCAGAAGTATGGGAGAACTTTCAGAAATTTCCTAAACTATATCAAAGAGTGAGAATTGATACTATACAGATTAAGAAGAAAAATAAGCCAGAACTATATAAAAGTAGATTACAAAAACTAATAGAAAATACAAAAAAAGATATAATGTATGGCGAATGGAATGATAATGGTAGATTATTAGATTTATAATACAAATTAAAATATGGTCCAAAAAATATTTATCAACCAGAAGAAATAGAAAAAATTCTTGACTTTGCAGAGGAATTTCGTAGTATCCTAGAACAAAAAGGTTATAGATTAGATAAATGGAAAAGATAAATTGCAATAAGTAGGACAGATAATCAAGTTGAAATTATCTGTCTTTTATTATAGAATCGTAACATGAATTAATGATTTGGAAGGGGAGATAATTATGAAAAACATTCTCATACATGGATTAGGACAAAATAATCAAAGTTGGCATGATACTAATGTATATTTAAAGAAAAATGGAATTGATACAATATGTCCTGATTTATTTGAGATAACAAAAAATACTTCAAAAGATTATAAAATGTTGTATAATACTTTTTCAGATTTCTGTAATATGCAGAAAGAAAAACTTAATTTGTGTGGTCTTTCATTAGGTGGGGTATTAGCATTAGACTTTGTAAAAGAATATCCAGAAAAGGTAAATTCTATTATTTTGATTGGTACTCCATATAAAATACCAAAAGCACTTTTTAAATTACAAGGCTTAATATTTCATATAATGCCAAAGAGTGTATTTGAAAAGATGGGTTGTTCTAAAAGAGAGTTTTTTACTCTAGTTAATTCAATGAGTAATCTTGATATTGCAAAGGATTTAGAAATAATAAAGTGTAAAAGTTTAATTATATGTGGTGATAAAGATAATGCAAATATGAAAAATGCTAAACTATTAAACAAAAGCATAAAAAAGAGTAAATTTAAAGTGATAAATAATTCATCACACGAAGTAAATATTGATAATCCAAAGGAACTTGCTAATATAATTTATGATTTCTGGAAGGATAATCAATAATCCAAATTATATTATAGAGGAGAAGGAGCAGATGAAAAAGAAAATAGGTATTGGTATAGCAATATTTTTGATATTACTTATAATTGGAGGAATTATCACAAATTATGCAGATAGTGGTAGAGTATCAACAGGACAAGAACCAAAGTATTGTATAAAAGTAATTAGTAGTTATGGAAGTAAAGTAACTTATTGGGGATTAGGTTATAAAGTTATTCGTTATGTTGGGGTATCTCCAAATGAGCCTTATGAAAATAATATTGGTGTAAAAATGGGAAGTTGGTTTATGGATTATGAATTACCTAAATCAAATACTATTGAAATTGAATATGAAGGACAAATAATTACTATAACTGATATAAAAGATATAGGAATTATTGAAAACATATTATCAAATTCAAAGTACAATGGTGAAATATGTGATGGAATAAATACTCATAAGATAGTATTAAATAATGAGATTTATTATATTAAAGAATCATGTAAAGAAATTCAAAAAGGAGATAAACAAGCAACAATTTCAGTAGAAGATTTAGAATTGATTAATAATATTATTTTAAAATATATGAATTAGTTTTTGGTATGTTGTATAAAGATAGCAAAAAGGTAATCGAAGAAGATAATAAATAACACAGAATTTAATAATTAGAGGTTTGAATTATGGAGTATGATAAATTAGAAATTGAAACAACTTTTAAAGATGGAGATATGATTCCAATAGAATATACAGGATATGGAAAAAATATATCTCCTAAATTTAAAATTAAAAATTTATCTAGTGAAGCTAAAAGCTTAGTAATTATTTTAGAAGATTTAAGCCATCCTATAAAGAATTTTACACATTGGATTGCTTGGAATATAAAAGCAGAATCCATTATTCCAGAAAATGTTGGTAGTATGGAAAATGTTATACAAGGAATTGCTTATGGATTTCATAAATATGCAGGAGCAAAACCACCAAAGTTTCAAAGACATAATTATAAATATACAATATATTCATTAGATAATGCTTTAGAATTATCAGCTAATAGTATGAAAAAGAAATTACTAAAAACAATGGAAGGACATATTCTACAAAAAGGAACTATTACAGGGAGTTTTAAAAGGTGAATTTGAAAGGCGATTTATTATGGAAATAGCAAATATAACAGAACAATTAAAAGAATTAATAGAAGAATATGATTTTAATATTGAAACCTTATCTAAATATTTAAAATTAGATATAGATATTGCTATAAAATTTGTAAAAGAAATCAATAATATTGCACCTATATACTTTATTTCTGGTAATCATGAAGCAGCTATTAACAGTTATTCAAAACTTAAAGAAAAATTAGAAGAAAATAAAGTTATCATTTTAGATAATAAAACAGAAATATTAAAAATAAATGAATCAGAAATAAATTTAATAGGGATAGATGATCCACGAATGGCTCATGAAAATACTGTAGTAGATTCTGAAATAATAAAAGTTGAGTTGGATAATGCGAAATATGATAACAGCAAATATAGTATAGTATTATCTCATAGACCTGAAGTATTTAATACTTATATAGAGAAAGAAATAGACTTAGTTTTAGTAGGTCATGCACACGGAGGACAAATAAGAATACCATTTATAGGTGGAGTTGTTGCTCCGAATCAAGGATTCTTTCCTAAATACACAAGTGGAATGTTTGAAGAAAATAAAACAACAATGATAGTAAGTCGTGGTATAGGAAATAGTATTTTGCCTTTTAGAATTAATAATAGACCAGAATTAGTCGTAATAACACTAAATAATAAATAGAAAGCTGATAAAGATATTAAAATACAAAGTAAGGAGAAATTTATTTATGGAATTAGTAAAAGTTGGAGAAAAAACATATTATATAAAAAATGCTACTAATATAGGAATATATAAAATAGATGAAACACAAGTGTATCTTATAGACACAGGAAATGATAAAGATGCAGGAAAGAAAATATTAAAAATCATTGATGAGCAAGGATGGAAAGTAAAAGGAATTATAACGACCCATTCTAATGCAGACCATATTGGTGGAAATAAAGTAATTCAAGCTAGAACTAATTGTACTATACTTGCTTATAATATCGAAAAATCTTTTACAGAATTTCCTGTTTTAGAATCATCTTTTCTTTATGGTGGGTATCCATTTAAAGACATTAGAAATAAGTTTTTACTAGCAAAAGAATCAATTGTTACACCTATTGAAAATAATTTACCAGATGGACTAGAATTTTTTATTTTAAAAGGACACTTCTTTGATATGATAGGAATAAAAACAAGTGATAATGTATATTTTCTAGCAGATTCGTTATTTAGTGAAGAAACAATTACGAAATATCATTTATTCTTTATTTATGATGCAAAAGAATTTCTTAATACATTAGATTATTTGAATACTTTAAAAGGAAGTTTATATATTCCATCTCATTGTGAAGCAACGAATAATATTTCTTCTTTAATAGAGCTTAACAGGAATAAAGTTCAAGAAATTATAAATAAAATATATAATGTCTGTGAAAAAGAAATGAGTTTTGAAGAAATATTAAAATACATATTTGATGAATATAACTTAACTATGAATGCAAACCAATATGTTTTAGTTGGAAGCACAATAAAATCATACTTATCATATTTGTTAGATGAAAATAAATTAAGTTATGAATTTAAAGATAATAAAATGTTATGGAAGAAAAGCATATAAGAAAATTTATGAGTGTATTTAATAATGAGTAAATATGAGCCATTATGGAATTATTTAAAAAAGAACAATGAAGATAATTATAAATTATCTTATGAAGAAATTAAAAGTATTTTAGGATTTGATATAGACCATTCATTTTTAACTTATAAGAAAGAATCTAAAGAATATGGATACGAAGTTGGTAAAATATCAATGAAAGAAAAGACTATAATTTTTAATAAGATATAATTATAAAGTAGTAATTTTTTTTAACTAGAAAGAAAGACTAAAAATATTTAGATTAAAAAGTATAGGTTAGTTTTAAGCTAATCTATACTTTTTAAAAAAAGAAATTATTATAGTAAACAAGAGTATTGACAAAAATTTTTTAATTTTCTAAACTTAAATTAGTAAGTGCTTACAAGATAATTTTAAGGAGAGAAAATTAATATGTATCATGGAAGATTTAAAGGAACTTATTATGAGGCAGGTTATAAATGGGGAGAGTTGTTATACAAAAATAATAATATCATAAGTAATAAACATACATTTGTTATTACAGAAGAACGAAGGAAGTTTGCTAATGAATGTTTACCAATTTATGAAAAATACTATCCAGAGATTTTAGAAGAAATAAAAGGAATTGCAGATGGACAAAAAGATTCTTATGAAAATTTATATACTTTCTTATTAAGTATGTATTGTTTTGAATTTGATAACCATTGTACTTGTATAGCTTTAAAAGATGATCAGAGTATAATATTTGGAAGAAATAGTGATTTTTTAGTAGAATTAGAAAAACTATATATGAATTGTCTATATAAATTAGATAATGTATATGCCTTTAATGGAAATACTACAGCTTTTGTTGAAATGGAAGATGGAATAAATGAATATGGATTAGCAATAGGATTAACATTTATATATCCAAAAGTAATAAATGTAGGATTTAACCGAATTTTTCATTTGAAATGCAACAAAAATTTTAGAAAAAAGTAAATGAACA
>CAOKHL010000030.1 GCA_948468315.1 uncultured Eubacteriales bacterium | reverse complement strand
TAATGAAAATATCATATACTATATTCCGTGTATTGTGAAAATCAAATTTAAGACATTTTTATAATATAAGCAATAAAAGAGTATAAGCAAAAATATAAAATGAATATAAAAACCCTTGACATATTTTAAAACTTATATACTTAAAATAATATGTGAAAATATCAATATAAAAGTTTATGAAGTTTTTAAAATGAGGGACTTGTAATCTTGAAAAATAGCATATATACTAGCATTACAGAGTTTGCAAACTTATCTTTAGAGGTAGGAGGTGTTAGTGTATATGGCAAAAGAAAGTATAGAAGAACGAAGAGAAAAGATAAAACAACTATTACAACATTTTGATAATATATTTGAAACAGATACAACAAAAGATGTTGACTTGTATTTCAATAATATAACAATGATACAAAATGTGTATAAAATGTTTGAAGAAGATTTTGTAAGAACAGACCAAGAATATGACAAATTAAGAACAAAGAGCATACAAGTTTCTGATATATTAGATAAAACATTTACAGAGGCAGAACAAACTTTGTTTGAAAAATATTGGGAAATAGAAATGCAAATGGGAGCATTAGAAAATGAGAAAATGTTTTATTTTGGATACATAATGGCAAAAACTCTTGACCAAGGTATAAAAATTAAAGATAAAGAAGAAAAATAGTAAGAGTACCCCCACTCTTACTTTTATTATATGTTTTAGATTATGGACTTTGCAACGACGATTAGATTTAAACCATTTTTAGTAATACATCTATAAACTTATATTAGCCCAAATTACAAACAAAATGTCGTTGTTTTATCACTTATTTATCATTTGGCACATATTCAAGAATATCAGCAACATTGCAATTCAAACTATAACATAATCTTGCAAGTACATTGAAATCAATTCTAGTTGCAACATCTTTTTGTAAATTTTGTATTGTTTGGAATCTAATGTTTGTAGCATTATTTAATTTATATGTTGAAATATCAGCCTTTTCCATAAGTTTATCAAGATTTACTTTTATTGTACCATATTCGACTTCTTGAATGATTGGTTTTAAATTTTCATTTGACATTACTATTCCCCCTATATTACTTATTTTAGGGGCATTGTATAATATTTAGTACTTTATTATAATATATTATTGTGTAGTACTTTACAATCAATAAAATAAATGTTATATTATTTAGTAGAATAATGTCGAATAAAATGGGGGTGAAAAAATGGAAGACTTAAATAAAAATGAAAAAAAATTAGCAAGAGGAATTACAGTAGCAGTTATAGGATTTATAATTCTTATAGCAAGTGCGTGTTTATTATTTTATGGAGAATTTTGGTTAGCAATACTAATTCTAGGTTATGTTATTTCAGCAGTAGGTTGTGGAATGATAACCAAATGTATTTTACCAAATAATAAAAGGGCATTTGAATTAGGTTTAGTATTAAGTATCTTGGGTGTACTTATTGCAATACTTATGAAACCTAAAAAGGTTGTAGTTACTAATAGTAGCAACAAATATGAGGATTTAGAAAGAATACAAAAACTAAAAGAACAAGGAATAATAACAAATGCAGAATTTGAAATTGAAAAATCAAAATTATTAAAATAAGACAACAACTTATATTAGCCACATTATAAAATCGCCTTATAATTCAATGTCGTTTGTGAGAAAAAGTGAAAATAAAAAGGAAATGCAAACATCAGCATTTCCTTTATCATTTATTAAGCATTCCTATGACTTACCTAAAATATGGTATTTGTAAAGGTATACCTTTATAAACAATAAAAAAATAGTGAATAGCGTGTTTTTAAAGGTGGTAAAAATATTTTACAAATGTTTATAAAATAGCCTTGACATTTACAAACAAAGCATTTATAATAGCTGACCAAGAGGTGGGAATATGAAAGATAATCAAAAAGTATATGCATACATCCGTGTGAGTAGTAAAGACCAAAATGAAAGCAGACAATTACAATCAATGTTAGATTTTGGAATTTCAAAAGAAAGAATATTTTTAGATAAACAAAGTGGTAAAGACTTTAATAGAGCAGAATATCAAACCTTGAAAAGAATGTTAAAAGATAGCCCAGGTAGTTTATTAGTTATACATTCTATTGATAGATTAGGAAGAAACTATAAGGAGATCACAAATGAATGGAGAGAACTTACAACAGAATGTAAAGCAGATATTAAAGTTTTAGATATGGACTTATTAGATACAAGGTTGCATAAAGACTTATTAGGAACATTTGTAGCAGATTTAGTATTACAGATATTATCATATAATGCAGAGAATGAAAGAACCAATATAAGAAAAAGACAAGAAGAAGGAATTGCAGTAGCCAAAGCCCAAGGAAAGCATTTAGGTAGACCAAAGGCAGAGATAACAAATGAATTCATTACAGAATTTACTAAATGGAAGAATGGAGAACAGACAGCAACACAAGCAATGATAAATGCAAATATGAAAAGAAATACATTTTATAAGTTAGCAAAACAAATGGAAATCAAGGTATAAGTAAAAGGTATTAGATACATTACATCTAATACCCTATTTTTATTTATCACTATCTATTAGCCATTTTTCAAAAGTTTCATCTGATATAATACCTTTCTTATAATCTGACTTTAATTTTTCAGCAGTTTCTTTCCAAGTTTCAAAATCATTCTTATAAGTGAAATTATCTTTATTTCTATTTACCCTTGCAAACTTTTTCATATATATTTTTCTATATAATTCTATCAAGCCCTTTGGTTGTTTACTAGCATATTCCTTACAAGTCTTATTTTCTTTTTGTGGACTAATTCTATCACAATATAAAGCATCATTCTTTTTAAATGGTACAAAGTATTTATTACAATTCTGACATTTAGAAATTATATAATGTCTTTCGAATATTGTAATCATAAATAATGAAAATAATTCATCAATACTCTCACAAGAATATATAAAGCCTTCAGATGTATTTAGGTTTCTATTACTAACTTTATAATTTAGAAATTCATCATCTAATGACTTTAATGTATTATCATCAATGTTAGAAATATTTAAATTATTATCTAAACTTTCGGCAATAATAGAAAAACTAGGTTGTTTAATAGGATATGATAATTTATTACAAATGAATATAAATCTATCTATCCACCTATCATAGAAATATTTATCAGCATTATAGAAGAAAGTAAAATTTATTAGAGTTGAATACATCATTTGTTTCTTTTCTATATCATCTAACAATATTTTAATATTCAAATGTTTTTCATCTTTAAGCAATCTTTTATAGTCATCACCATAAAAGATTTTACATAGATAAGTATCACTTGTTTCAAATAAATTTTCTAATTCTTTACTTGAATCTATCATATTATTATATCTTTCTTTAACATTAGCAGTAACAAAGTCTAATATAGGATAACCAAAATCAAAAGTCTTTTTATATTCATTATAAGTAATATATTCTTTATATTTTAACTTATCATATCTTACTTTTATTAGTGTTTTCAATATGTTTCCCCCTTTCTTTAAAGTAACAACTAAAATATTTTATAAAAGTAGTTGACAAATATAAATAAATGTGATACTATAAATGTAACAACTAACATAAAGCATATTAGTAGATACTATAAAAAGTATTTATTTTTTACCTAAAGTAGTAACAACTATTGTGTTATCTAATGGTAGTATATAATACTTTGAAGTATTTGTCAAGAATTTTATAAGGAAAGGAGAAAGAAAAATGAACAAGAGCAATATAATTATAAGTCTATTAAATGATATTACAGAGCATTGTGTAGATATGAGAGAAACAATTGAGGAAGTTACTAATGAAGATAGAATAGATGAAGACATAAAAGAAAGATTACAATTTAAAATATTCTATTTAAAATTAGCAATACAAAGTATTGAATATTATTTGTAGTAGCAAATGTGTATTACGATAACGAAATTTTTGAATAAAAATTGAGTTTGAGTAGTTGATATTTAAGTGTTTTATAGATGTCAAAATTTTATATGTGAGTTTATAAATATAATCACATCAATTAGTATAAAGATTCCATTATTTATATTATGGATAATTAAATTATAAGGAGATGAGTTAAAATGGCAAGAGTACCATACGATATAGCAGGTAAATCAATAGATACAGGATACACTGATACAATGAATTTGTCAACAGATATGTTTAAATTAGTAGGTGAAATAAGAGAGCATAAAGAGTTAGAAATTCCAACTAAAAAGGGATTTATAAGAAAGAGAAAGTTAATAGTACCTTTTAATGTATCAGATTTAATAAGTAGCATTTTAAATACAGACTTTGAAGAATATGAAAAGTGGATAAATAAAAAGGTTAAAGGTAAGTATAAAAGAGAAAAACAAATTTATCACATAAATTATACTTTAAAAGATTACAACTTTTATTATAACCCACGCACATACTATTTAAGTATTATGATTGAACATCAAGCATTATTAGGTAATGCAAAATTTGAGATTATGAATAATATTAGGGATATATTCCAAAATTATTTTGGTTTAGAAGATAAATATTTAAAGAATTTGGATAGAGCAACAAAGTTAAGTAGAATTGATTATAAGAGAGACCATAGGTATATAGATGAACAACATCTATCTTTGATTAAATTTATAGTTGAAATTGCACCAGATACAATAGGTAATGGAAATTATGAAAAGTTAGATGAAAGAGATGAACATTTAGATATTGAAGATTTTGATGACATTGAATATATGAAGAAGTATAAAAGTTTATCTAATAAAACAGCAGAATTTGTAATATATGATAAGCAGTTAGAACAAGAAGATAAGTTTAGAAAAGGTAAGATAACACAAGAGGAATTAGAATATTTTGAAAAAGTTATTAGGTTTGAAGTTAGAATCAAAAATGAAAAACTAAAAAATTTAAAAAGAAAGGAGAACTGGGGATTAGATAAGGATATAGACAATTATAAAGATGAGAATATTGCAGATGAGTTGTTTAATTATTATGCAGAACAAGCATTCTTTTCAGAGCCATTCTATCGTTTAGATTATGCAATAAGACTTATTTATAATAGTGAACAAAAACCTAATATGAGAAAGAAATTAGTAAAATTAGTAAAAGCAATAAATGAAAAAGGTTACACTAGAGCGAAACAAGAGTATGAATATAAACATAGTTTTAATAATCATATTTCTATTTTAAGAAATCAATTACATATTAACCCTTTAACTTTTCCAACAACTTGGAATGATAAAGAGGGAAATACACATAAAACAACATATACAACAATTCCTAATTTTATACAGAAAGATAATTGTATGTATGATAGTAACGAAGAAGTAATAATTCCATCTAAATTGAGAGAGTTGATAGAACAAGAAAAATATAAAGGGACTTGACATATTTGGAAACTAGCAAGATAAATCTAAAACTAATTATAGATTGAAGTTGATTTATATTTATCATCTATGTTAATATCGTCAACTGAAATGAAGTTATAACAAGTATTACAAGGAAAGGGGAGAGATATTATGGATATGTCAGTGGGATATTGTAGGGTATCAACGATATATGAAGAACAAAAGAAATCATTAGAGGAACAACAGAAACAATGGAAAGAGTTGGCAAAGGAGAAGAATTATGTAACAGCAAAATGTGGAGTATTTTATAAGAGGAATGGAGAGAAAATACCTTGTCAAGGAATGTATGTAGATGAGGGGATAACGGCAAAAGATTATAAACATAGAGAAGCATTTAAACAAATGATAGAAGATGCAAAGGCAGGTAAGTTTAAGACTATATTTGTTGAAGATGTTTCAAGGTTTAGTAGAAATGCAGAGTTAGGAATTAAGACATATAAAGATTTAAGACAATATGGAGTAAATGTGCATTTTAGAAAAGAAGGACTAGATACAATGAACATAGATAATGATTATATAATAACATTTGCATTTGGTATGGCAGAGAAAGAAAATCAAATGAAATCTGAAAGAGTAAAGTGGGGTATTTCAAGAGTACATAATGATGATAGAGTAAATATAGCACCACCAATAGGATATAGAATGAAACCATTAGATGAAGATAATAAGAAAAAGGGAATTTTAGAAATAGACCCACAAGGTGCAGAGGTTGTGAAATATATATTTTATCTTTATACAGAAAGATTAGAGGGAATGCATAACATTGCACAAATACTAAATAGGCAAGGAATTAAAACCAGAAATAAAAGAATATGGTCGCAAAACACGGTAAGAGTAGTATTAGAAAATGAAATATATATAGGGGAACAAGTAATGCACAAAACAATATCAGGAGATATAACAAGGAGAGAAAGAAAGGAAGTTCCAGAAGATGAACAAATTAGAAAACATAAGGAAGAATTAAGAATAATAGATGAAGAAACTTGGGAAAAGAAAGAAATGATACTAAATGATAGGAAGAAGAATTTAAAGAAACATCACGGACATTCTAAAAAACATATATTATCAACTTTAATGTATTGTGCAAATTGTAATTCAGTATTCTTTAGAACAAAAGTAAATGAATTTCATAAGAAAGATGGAACAATTAGTGGTGGCAATTATGAATGGGTATGTATGGGAAGAAATCATCACGGAAAAGATTATTGTAATGGAGATAGATATGTTATAGATGAGGAAAAGATGATAGTATTTCTTAAAAGGCAGTTAGAAAGAAAACAAAAGGAAGATAATACAGATATGTTAGAACTTTATAGACAAAAGAAAATGAAAGAACTGGAGAATATAGATTTTAAATCATTACAAAATGAAAAGGAACTTTTAAATAAACAAATGGAAGAGTTGAGAGTAGAGAAAATCAAGTATAAAATGGACGAAGATGTATATTCAAAACAATTTATACAAATACATAATAAAATATTAGATGTTGAGAGACAATTAAAAGATGTTGAAAATATACAAAAAGATATACAAATTGCAGAATTAAAATGCAAGGAATTTAAAGATACAATAAAGAATATTAACAATAAAGAATTAACTAATGATGATTTAAAGAAGATATTTAATAGAATTGAAGTATATGGAGAAACGATTGATAAGAAGAAGTATGTATTTGTTTATTTGGAATATAAGTTTTTAGATGAAACGGAAACCGAATTATTAAGAGAAGATGAAATAGATTATGAAACAAAAAGATGGGAAGGAACATCTATAACTAAACCTTTTATTCCATTTATTTAATAATTATATAGAGGGTATATTACTATATTTGGTAATATACTTTTTATTTATTCAAAAGTGGTAATTACACAAATGTAGAATTAAATAATAAATTAATAGTTGCAGATGTATATGAATTAGGAGAAGAAAATTTAAAATATGGAATGTTTTTATTTACTACACTATTTTGGGATAAAATAAAAAAAGATAGAAGCGTAAAAAAAGCAATTTATTTAGATGAAATTTGGAGATTAATTGGAGTAACATCAAATAAAGAAGTAGCAAGTTTTATTTATAAAATATTTAAAACAATAAGAAAATATGGAGGAAGTGGTGTAGCAATTACACAAGATATTTCAGATTTATTTAGTTTAGAAAATGGAGCTTATGGAAAAAGTATTTTAAATAATTCAGAAATAAAAACATTTTTTTCACTAGAAGAAGAAAATATAAAATTACTTTCAGAATTTACAAATTTATCAGAAAAAGAAAAAATAGAAATTAAGTCATTAAAAAGAGGAGAATGTTTAATGTTTGTAGGAGATGACCATATACTTACAAAAGTAGAGAGCTCAGAAGAGGAAAGAAAAGTAATTGAATAATAACGGATAAAAGTAAAAGAAGGAATTAATGAAATACTAAAAAATAATATACATAAAGTGCAAAAAGAAAAGAGGGATTGTTATGAAAAATATAATAACTGCATTATGTAATTCAACCGTCAATGATAAATTAAAAGAAATAAATGAATTTAATATAATAGCAAATGACATTCAATATCAAGATGGTATATTTGAATTAATAGAAAATAGAAAAGAAATTGATTATTTAATATTAAGTGAATTTTTACCAGGAGAATATGAAATAAAAAAATTAATAGAAAAAATAAAAGAAAAAAATAATAATATAAAAATAATTTTAATATTAGAAAATAAAAAAGAAGAATTAGAAAATTATTTATATGCAAAAGGTATTTTTAAAATATTTTATAATAATAAAATAGAAATTAATGACATTATTAATTTAATAAAAAATAATTATAGTGAAAATGAAAAAATAATACAAGAATTAGAAAATTTAAAAAATATATTAATTAAAAATAATATAAATATTAATAATGGAGAAAATTTAATTAGCAAAAAAGAAATAGAAGAAAATGAAAAAACAAAAAATAAAATATTAGAAAAAATTAAATTAAAATTAAAAAGAAAAAATAAAATAAATACAAAAATAAATTTAAATAAAAAAGTAATTAGTATATTAGGTACAGGTGGAGTTGGAAAAAGTATGGCAACAATTAATATTGCTAATTTATTAAAAGAAAATAATTACAATATTTTAATCGTGGATTTTGATATTCTAAATAATAGTCTGCACACCCTTCTAGGTGTAAATAAATATCCAGAAAAAATAAAAAATAGAATTAAAAATAATGATTTAATAAGCAATCAAATTAATATAAAAGATTTAATTATTAAAATAAATAAAAATATAGATTTAATATCAGGTATGAATTTATTATTTGATAGCAAATACAAAATAAGTAGTTCAAAAGTTAAAAATATATTAGAAGAATTAAAAGAAAATTATGATTATATTATAATAGATAATTCAGCAGAATGTTTTTTTGAATATACAAAAAATATAATAATAAATAGTGATATAAATATATTTTTATTTGAATCGAATTTAATAGAAATAAAAAAGGCAAAAAGATTATTAGAAATTTATAATAAAGAATGGAATATAGAAAAAGATAAAATTAATTTATTAATTAATAAATATAATAAACATTCAGTAAAAGATAAAATTATTAAAAATATATTTAATGAATATAAAATATTAGGAAAAATAAATTTTAATGAAAAATATAATTTATTAATTAATAAAAATTATAAACAAAATAAATTAGTAAAAAAAGAAATTAAAAAAGATTATGAAAAAATATTTAATATATAAAAGGAGGACAAGTATATGGAATTAATGGAAAATAATTTACAAGAAAATAATATTTCAAATAATATAGAAATAAAAAAAGAGCAAAATAATTTTTTAGAAACAACATTAGGAAAAACAATAAATGTAGGAATGGATATAGGACTTCGAATGTTACTTCCAGATTTAATAGAAAATCAAGTAATAGAAATAAAAGATACATTATTACAAGAAGGACTATCAGAAGGAATAAAAAAAGTAGTTTCATCTGCAATAGACTTAGGAAAAAGTGCGATTCGGAATAGTTACAGGAAACTTCGACAACATATCACAAATGCAAGCAGCAGTTCAAAAAGGTGGAATAATAGACGGAATGTCAGATACGATAGATTATGTACTAGAAAAAACTCAAGCAAAAGGAATATTACCAACAACAATAGCAAGAACAATAAGAACAGGAAAAAATACATTATTAAATAATGTAGCAAATAATATAGAAAGCGAATTCAACAAACAAATAAAAAGTGCTGAAAGACTGCAAAAATATTCAAACAATTGGAAAGAATGTTTTAATAACAAAGACTTTGAAGGGATGACAACACAAATATATAAAATAAGAGCAGAACTAAAAGAACTAGTGCCAATGGAAAACACATTAAAAGAAGCAAGAACAATAGAAAATTTACATAGCTTAATAAAAAATAATGGAAGAGATTTTAATTTAAGTGTAGAACAGCAAGAATTAGCAAAAATGCTGATTTAGATATTTTCCAATTTTTGACTTGAAAATTTTAAACTTACTTTATTAAAATATTTAAATATGAAAGAAAAATAAATTATAAAATATAAATAGATTGTGTACACAGTGTGTGCACAATTAGAAGAATTATTTTATTTAGAAAATTAATAGAAAATGAAATCAAATTATATATAAGAAAGAAGGAAGAAATGGACTTGGAAAAAATAAATAGTAATTTTAATATTATAAAATACCAAAATACAGAAAATGTATTAGAAGATATATGTACTATTATTAATTCAGCAAAGAATTATGCATATCAATCTATTAATATTGCATTAGTTGAGAGAAATTGGTTAATTGGATATAGAATTGCCGAAGAAGAACTAAAAGGAAACGATAGAGCTGATTATGGAAAAAATACAATAAAAATATTATCAAAGGAACTAACCAAAATATATGGAAAAGGATTTACAAAAACAAATTTATACAATTGTTATGCTTTTTATAAGATGTTTCAAAACATTTTCCAGACACTGTCTGGAAAATCTCGAAAAATATTATCTTGGTCACATTACTCAATATTAATACAAGTTGTGGATGAAAAAGCAAGAGAGTGGTATACAAAAGAAGCTTTAGAGCAAACATGGAGCGTAAGAACATTGCAACGTAATATTTCATCACAATATTATTACAGACTATTAAAATCACAAATTAAAGAACCAGTAATTGAAGAAATGAAAGAAAAAACAAAAGATGATTTATTAAACAAATTAGAATTTGTAAAAAATCCTGTAATAGCAGAATTTTTAGGATTTTCTCCTAAGCAATCTTTCACAGAATCAGAATTAGAAAAAAGTATAATATCTAATATTCAAAAATTTTTAATAGAACTAGGAAAAGGATATGCATTTGTAGCAAGGCAACTTCACATACATACAGAAAAAGAAGATTATTATATTGATTTAGTTTTTTATAATTACATATTGAAATGTTTTGTGTTAGTAGATTTAAAAACAAGTAAAATAACACATCAAGATATAGGTCAAATGGATATGTATATTAGAATGTTTGACGAATTAAAAAGAGGAGAAGACGACAACCCAACAATAGGAATTATACTATGTTCAGATACAGATGAAGATATTGCAAAATATTCTATGTTAAATGGAAACGAGCAATTATTTGCCTCTAAATATAGATTATATTTACCAACAAAAGAAGAACTACGTGCTGAAATAGAAAGTCAAAAGACAATATTTAATATGCAACAACAAGAAAAATATAATAAATAAAAATGAATATGTTATATAAAAAATTAACTCAACAGTTGATTTAAATAAAAGGTAATGATAAAATAAATAAGGAAAAATAAAATCATTGAAATAGGAGAAAATATAATGTTTTACAAAATAAAAAATATAATTCCAAAAGAAAATTTGATAATTATAGCAGAATTTGAAAATGGTATAAAGAAGCAATATGATATGAAAAAATTATTAAATAAATTTGAAGTATTTAAAATATTAAATAATAAAGATATATTTAATAATGTAGTAGTTGATGCTGGCGGGCATGGAATTAGTTGGAATGAAAATATAGATTTATCTTCAGAAGAAATATGGGAGAATGGTGTAGAAATTTGAATTTATGATTTTTATAAAAATAAAATATTATAAAGGTGGTTAGTTATGGAAAATAATAAAAAAGAAAAATTAAAAATGAATTGGTGGAGAGTTTGGCAATATTTTTTATTTCCTTTTGGAATACTATATTCAATAATAGCAATAGCTGAATATAATAATATTGATTTTGAAGAATTAAATTTTTTTGAAGGCTCAATTGTAATAGTAAACTTTGCATTTATTATTTTACTTTGTGTAACATATATAATGTTTTTAAGAAGGGAAAAATATTCATTTAGTGTTTTTATTACATACCTATTTTTATATCCAGCTTGGAATATATTTGTAGCTGTATTTAGTATTATATTATCTAGTGAGAATATGATTGACATTAATGGTGCTATAACTCCAATATTAATAGCTTGTTTAATTAGTTATTTAATTATATATAGTATATGGATATTTCCTAATTATATATATTTTAAGAAAAGAAAAGAATTTTTTATTAAAGAGGAAGAAAGACAATATACTAATCAAGAACAAGAAAATAAACAGTTAAATAATATTGAGAAAGTGAATAATAATGAAATTGAAGAAAATAAAGAAGAAGGTAGAAAAAAGTATTGTACTAAATGTGGTAAAATTATAGATGATGAATGGATATATTGTAATTACTGTGGAAATAAATTGAAATAGTATTATAAAAAACAATATAGAAATATAAGAAATAAAGGTATAAAAGAACAGCAAAAAAACGTAAATTTCCGTAAGTTTTTTGCTGTTTTTTCTTGCTTTTTTTTTATATTTAAAATATAATACAAATATACATGAAACTAGGCAGTTTCTAAGCGAAAGGAAGGAAAAATAAAAAATGGAAGAAATACAAGACAAAGATGGAAAAATTATTGACAGAGATATTGAAACAGAGATGAAAACAGCATATATAGACTATGCAATGAGCGTTATAGTATCTCGTGCACTTCCAGATGTTAGAGATGGTTTAAAACCAGTACATAGAAGAATTTTATATACAATGCATGAAGATGGGTTAACACCAGACAAGCCATATAGAAAATCTGCAACAACAGTTGGAGACGTTTTAGGTAGGTACCATCCACATGGAGATAGTTCAGTTTATGATGCAATGGTAAGACTTGCACAAGACTTCTCTATGAGATATCAATTAATTGATGGACACGGAAACTTTGGTTCTATTGATGGTGATGGAGCTGCTGCTTACCGTTATACAGAAGCTAGAATGTCAAAAATGGCAGAAGTTATGCTTACAGATATTGAAAAAAATACTGTAGATTTTATGCCAAACTTTGATGATAGACTTCAAGAGCCAACAGTATTACCAGCAAAAATACCAGCACTTTTAGTAAATGGTTCATCAGGTATAGCCGTAGGTATGGCAACAAATATACCACCACATAACTTAACAGAAGTAATAAATGGAATTATAAAAATAATAGATGAAGACAACGTAACAGATGAAGACTTAATGAGTGTAATAAAAGGTCCAGATTTCCCAACAGAAG
>CAOKHL010000029.1 GCA_948468315.1 uncultured Eubacteriales bacterium | reverse complement strand
AAATAAAAGGCACTAACTTAAATTAGTGCCAGCGTGGCGAAGCCACTTTTGTTCTGACAAGATTTTATTTATATGTTATAATAAAAAACAAAAAATTATAAACTTAGGAAAGGAAAGAACAATGGCAGAAAATAGCATAAATTTTGGCGTAGCTTTGGCTGGTGGAGGCCTTCAAGGTTTTGCTCATATAGGAGCTTTAAAGGCTTTAGAAGAAATTGGTATTAATATAAAGCATATATCTGGAACAAGCACAGGAAGTGTTATTGCAAGTTTATATGCAATGGGATATAACATAGATGAAATACAAGAGATATGTGAGAAATACTATAAAAAAATATTAAAAATCAGGAAAAAAACACTTTTTAAAATGGCAATTAATTTTTTATTACATAAAGAAACACGTGTTGAAGGTATAATTAATGGAGAAGAAGTTGAAAATTTTATAAATAATGCTGCTAAATATAAAAACATAAAATTAATTAAAGATTTAAAAGATAGAAATTTAGCAATTGCAACTGTTGATACAATTTCTATGAAAGAATGTATTTTTATATCAGATAAAACACAAGAACAAGATGAACAAATAGATTATATTTCAGATGTAAGTATAGGAAAAGCTGTACATTCTAGTATGGCATTTCCAGCAATATTTACAACATCAAATTATAATAAATACAATTTTATTGATGGTGGAACAGTAGATAATTTACCAACAAAGGTTTTAAAAGATATTGGAGCAGAAAAGATTATAGCAATATGTTTTGATTTAACTAATTATTCACCTAGTAAAAGTCTAGAGGGAGTTATAATTAGAGCACTTGATATATTTTCATATTCTGCTGTCGAAAAAGCAAAGAAATTAGCAGATGTAACAGTTGAGATATATAATCCAGACACAAGTTTATTGACAATGAATGATATAAAAAAGACAATAGAAAATGGGTATAATTCTGTAATGAAAAATAAAGAAAAAATATTATCTATAATAAATTGAGGTTATAAATAATGGATGAGAAATTGAAAAGGCTTTATGAAGAATGTGTAAAAGAATTAAAAACAATAAATATAGATATAAGCGATAAATCTAAAATTGGAGATATAAATATAAAAATAGCCAACCGTAATTCTAAAAGGTATGGTTGTTGCAAGCAAATAGAACCAGATAAGCAATATTATCATTTTATAAAAAGAGGTTATAGGAAAATAAAAGTATATGATAAATTTTTTAAACATGATATAGAAATATGTAAGTGGGTAATGGAACTTGATGATAAAATTATAAAAAATACTATAATGCATGAAATTATACATTGTATGCCAAATTGTAATAATCATGGAAAAGAATTTAAATTATATGCAAATTATATAAATAATAATTTAGGCTATGATATAAAAAGGCTTGGAAATAAGGAAGAAGACTACAAAAAAAGCAACATTGAATATGATAGTAAAGAAAATTTAAGCTATAAATATAAAATAAAATGTAAAGAGTGTGGGCTTATTTATTATAGAAAAAGGCTAAAAAAGAACTTTTTGAAAAATTATAGATGTGGGAAGTGTAATGGAAAATTAGAGTTAATAGAAAATTATGAAGAACCTGAAAAAACTATAAGTAAGCCATATTATACATATATGTTAAGATGTCAAGATAATTCAATATATACGGGAATAACAACAGATATAAAGAGAAGAATGAGTGAACATTTTGGGAAAACTGATAAATGTGCTAAATATACATTTAATCATGACCCTAAGAAATTAGAAGGGGTTTGGAAGAGTGACAATAGGATACTTGCTTCAAAACTAGAATTTCATATAAAACATCTGAGAAAAAATCAAAAAGAAGAGATACTTTTAAAAAATAATTTAAGTAAGTTTTTGAAAGATAAAATTGATGAAAATAAATATACAAGAATTGAAAAAATAGTTTGATTTTTAAATTTTTTTGTGATATAAATATAAAAAATGATTACAAATAATTTTATTTATTGAAGGGAGTAACTTAAAATGGAAGTAAACGAAGAAAAAAGAAAGAAATTTATGGAATTTGCAGGTAAAAGAGTAAATAATGTAATGCATGATATTCAAATTTTAGAACCAATGGCAAGAAGCAATTCGTATGATTTTACAAAAGAAGATGTTGAAAAAATGTTTTGTGCTATGCAAGAATCTCTAAATTCAACAAAAGCAGAGTTTGAGAAAAAGTTTGAGGAAAAGGCTAGAGCAGAAAGAAAAGTTTTTTCTTTTGATTCTAATATATCAGTCCCAAGTGAAGAAGAAAATATAAATATAGAAATTCCAAGTCAAGAAGATAACTTAGAATAATATAATAGAATGTAAATGATGATGTGTGATTATTTGATAATCAGTAAGCACTTGTTTTAATATAAAAAAGGAGTAAATTTATATTTATTGCCTTTTTTATTTTTATATATTTTAGCGAAAACTATTTAAAATAGTGTCGAATTTTGCGATAAAAAATTCCTCAAATAATGTTTGACAATTTTCTCAAAAAAAAGTATAATTAAAAAGTTCGCCTAAACATAACCAAAACAAATATTCAGTAAAAATAAAAATTAAGAAAGAAGGGATAAAGTTGGAACAAGAAGAAAACATATTAGGAAAAGAAAAAATAGGAAAATTAATAAGAAAATTTTCAATTCCTTGTATAATATCACTACTAGTAAATTCTTTATATAACATAGTAGATCAGATATTTATTGGTCAAGGAGTTGGATATTTGGGAAATGGAGCTACAAATGTAGTATTTCCAATAGTAATAATAGGATTAGCATTCTCTTTAATGTTAGGAGATGGAGCATCAGCTTATTTAAGTTTAAAATTAGGCGAAAAGAAAAAAGAAGATGCAGAATTAGGAATAGGTAATGGAATAGGACTTGCAGTTATTGTATCAGCAATTTTTTGTGCTATTACATTAATATTTTTACCACAATTATTAAACATATTTGGTTGTACTGAAAACTTAAGAGCTTATGCAACTTCTTATGGTAGAATTATAGCAATTGGGTTACCTTTTTCAATGATAGGAACTACACTAAACTCTATTATTAGAGCTGATGGAAGTCCAAAATATTCAATGGCTACAATGGTTATAGGTGCAGTTTTGAATACAATTTTAGATCCAATTTTTATATTTGTATTTCATAAAGGAGTTGAAGGAGCAGCAGTTGCAACTGTTATAAGTCAATTTGTCACATTTATTTTAAATGTTATATATATAAGAAAATTTAAGTCAATAAAAATAACTAGAAAAACATTAAAACTTAAATTAAATGTATGTAAAAGAGTAGCAGGGCTAGGAATAAGTAGCTTTATTACACAAATGAGTTTTGTATGTGTTATGGCAATTGAAAATAACTTACTTGGAAAATATGGAGCAGAAAGTAAATTTGGTGCAGAGATACCAATAACAGTTTTCGGAATTGTTATGAAAATAAGTCAGATTTTAAATAGTATAATAATTGGACTTACAGCAGGAAGTCAACCAATATTTGGATATAATTATGGTGCAAGAAAATTTGATAGAGTTAAACAAACTTTAAAAATAGTATTAGGTTCAAGTGTTGTAATCAGTACTATTGCATTCATATTATTTCAAACAATACCAGATAAATTAATATTAATATTTGGTAGTGGTGATGAAAACTATATGGAATTTGCATGTTTAGCATTTAGAATATATTTATTGCTTTGCATATTTAATGGAATTCAGATACCATCAGGAATATTCTTCCAAGCAATTGGAAAAAGTACAAAAAGTGCAATATTATCACTTTCAAGACAAATTATTCTTTTAATACCAGCAATGGTAATATTGAGCAAAATATTTGGAGTTATGGGTGTTTTATATTCAGGACCTGTAGCAGATAGTTTAGCTTTTATATTAGCAATAGTATTATTAATACAACAAATGAGACATCTTCAAGATAATGAAACAGCAAATAACTCTTTAGTAGATGATACAAGTACAGATAACAAATTATCTAAACATATAGTTATTACAGTATCTAGAGAATATGGTTCAGGTGGTAGATATATAGGTAGATTAATAGCAGATAAATTAGGAATAAAATTATATGACAAAGACTTTATACTAAAAGTTGCAGAACAAACAGGCTTATCAGCAGAATATATTGAAAACAATGAACAAAAAAGAAATACATTATCAAATTTAAATAATGGATATTATTCAGGATTAAACAATGCAGATGAATTATTTATCAAAGAATCAGAATTAATAAAAAAAGTAGCAAATGAACAATCATGTGTAATAATTGGAAGATGTGCAGATTTTATTCTAAAAGATAAAGAAAATACTATTAAAGTATTTGTTTATAGCAATATGAATAATAAAATAAAAAGAGCAACCAAAATTTATGGTATAGACAAAAATAAGGCCGAAAAAGAACTAAAAAGAATAGATAAATTAAGAGCAAACCATTATAAACATTATACTGAACAAGAATGGAGCAATCCATCAAATTACGATATTTGTATAAATAGTGATGTATTAGGAGTAGAAAAATCAGCAGACATAATTTGTCAAATGGTTACAGAAAAAGAAAATTCCCTGTTGAGTGCCGGTTCTTTTTCGGGGATTTAAGAGAAAGGTAAAGTAATGGAAATTCAAAAATTCTTTGGAGATATGTTATTAAAACAATATGATGAAATCACAGTTAATAATATTATTCAAGGTTTAAGTTTACAAAAACAAGTAACTTTAAGAATAAATACAATAAAATCCAATAAAGATGAAATAAAGGAAGAATTAAATAAAGAAAATATTATTTTTAAAGATGTTAGTTGGTATGAAGATGCATTAATAATACAGAATGCAAGAGAAGAACAAATACAAAAATTGGATATATATGAACAAGGAAAAATTTATTTACAAAGTTTGTCTTCCATGCTTCCACCAATTGTTTTAAATCCACAAGAAAATGAAAATATTTTAGATATGGCAGCAGCTCCTGGTGGAAAGACTACTCAAATAGCAGCTTTATCTAAAAATAAAGCTTTTATAACAGCTTGTGAAAGAAATAAAATAAGAGGAGAAAAACTAAAATATAATTTACAAAAACAAGGAGCAACTCATGTAAATGTTATGTTGGAAGATGCAGGTAATTTAAGTGATTTCTTTTCTTTTGATAAAATATTATTAGATGCTCCTTGTAGCGGAAGTGGAACAGAAAATGTTTTTAAAAGTAATTTTTCAAAAGAATTAATTGAAAAAACAAAAAAGACACAAGAAAGATTGTTAAAAAAAGCATTAAAAATACTAAAACCTGGGGGAGAGATAGTATATTCAACTTGTTCAATTTTAACTGATGAAAATGAACATATATTAGAAAGGGTTTTAAAAAGCTCTAATGTAAGTTTGATACCAATAAAATTGCCAGAAGAAATAAAGTGCCTTGGGGAAAAAATAAATGGAACAGTAGTTATTGCTCCGAATGAATTATTTGAAGGTTTTTTTATTGCTAAATTAAGAAAGAATGTTTAAAATACAAAAGAAAGGGCAGAATTTTTCTGCCCTTAAATAGATATTAATGATACATTTGTCTTTGAAGTTTTATAGTATACTTCGCAACACTGAAACTTACACCAAAATCTCTAAGAATTTCTTTTTCTTTTTTAGAAAGTTTTTTGACAATAAAAGACGTGCCTTTTCTTATTTTTGATATGTGTAGTTCATTAATTATTGGGTATTTTTTCCTCAACAAGTCTGGAAATGCTTTGGTATGAATATAGAATAAAGTTTCATCTACCTGATATCCAAGTCCTTGTATATATGCGACTTGTTCAGGTTTTAATTTCCATAACAATTCTTTCTTGCCAGAAGTTTCATAATTCCGTAGTTGATGTTTTATTTTATTGTCTTGATATGCTTTTTGTTTCATAATGCACCACCTATCTAATTATTTGCTCCAAAGAACATATTTACATAATATCATATAATTTAAAATTTTTCAATATATTTTGTGATTTTTATTTATTAGCAAATTTTTGCTTAGCTGCATCAATTTTTGTTTGTTCAGCTACATCTGTTTTATACCAACCTTTTTCAGCCATTAGATTATATATTTTATTTTGAATATCTAAAGAAGTATTTAAAGCATCCTTAAAAGCCGCATGTACTTCAGCTGTTGTAGACTCAATTGTGCCATGAAGATATAAATCACAAACTCCTTTAATTACTAGTAATTCTTTTTCCATTAAATCTTTATCTTCCATAATGTAAAATTCCTCCTTCTATAATAAATTTAAAAACTTATTAAATAATTCTGTGTGCTTTGCTTCTAATTCTTTTACATAAGAAGAAAGAGTTATATCAGTTAATTGACTAGAAGTTTTTTGACTACAACTTTTCATGAAACATTCATGTCCTAAAGCATCTTCAACATACAAAAGCTCTTTACTTGTCATAATTTATCACCACCTAGAATTAATATTTACAGAAAAAGAAATTTTATGCAATCTGTGGAAAAATAAAGATATTTGACAATCTAAAATAAAAATAAGACCATCAAATACCTATAAAAATATATTAAATTCATAAAAGTATAGGTTCTATTTGTTCTCCATCTAAAGCAAATTCAATAGTTTTAATAATATATTCAGGGTCAAATACAACTGACCTAGGTTTTGTAATAGGATTATCTTGTTTAAATGGAACAAAATAATAATTTTTTCTATTAATTAAATTACCAATATTAACTAAATTAGCTCCAAGACCATTATTAGTAGAAGGAGCAATTACAACTGGTAAATTATTTCTTAAGTGAGACTTAACAGCCATTAATGCTGGTGTATCTATAATATCACAGGCAAGTTTAGACATAGTATTACCACTTGCGGGTGCTACAATCATTATATCAGTTAAATGTTTGGGACCTATTGGTTCAGCATCTTGTATTGTATGAATAATATCTTTTCCAGTAATTGTTTTAATTTGTTCAATAAAATCATTTGCTTTCCCAAACTTTGTATCTAATTCATAGCTATTATATGACATAATAGGAATAATCTCAGCCCCTAATCTCTTTAGTTCTTTCATTTTAGGAATAGTCTTACTAAAAGTGCAAAAAGAACCTGTAAGTACGAATCCAATTTTTTTACCTTTAACTTCCAAAATTCATCATGTCCTCCTTTCAAAATACATTTATATATAATATGAAAATAAAATGTAAATTTTGAATGAAATTTGTAAAAATATTATTATTTTTGTAAAAATGTTATAACTTAAAATAACCAAAACAACTTGATATTTTTAAAGTTATCTAGTAAAATATATTTCGTATTGAGGACAGGTACTTTTGTCCTTTTGTAAAAAAGGACAAAAGGGACAGGTCTTTTCGCGAAAAGACCTGTCCCAAATACAAAAAATAAGGAGGATATTAAACAAATGGAGTGGAATTTAACAGATATTTTTAAAACTAGAGCAGATTTTGAAAAAGAAGTTGATATGTTACAAAATGTATTAGAACAAATAAAAACATATCAAGGTAAATTGAATATAAATTCAGAAAATATTTATAATTGTTATAGTTTATATGAAAAAGCATTAGAACATTATGAAAAAGTATACGGTTATGGGATGTTAAAATATCATTTAGATATGGCTGATAGTGAAAATATTAAACTATATAAAAGATGTGAGGGAATAGGAACTGAATTTGAAAAAGTTGTTTCTTTTATAACTCCAGAAATTACAGACATAGATACAGATATATTGTTAAAATATATTGATGAAAATAAAAATTTAAAAAGATATGAAAGACTATTAAAAGAAATTATCAAAGATAAGGAACATATATTATCAAAAGAAGAAGAAAAAATTTTAGCAAATTATTCTGAGGTTTTTAATAGTAGTGAAAATGCATTTGATATACTAACAAATACAGAGTTTAAATTTGGAAATATTATAGATAAAAATGGTAAAGAAATAGAAATGACAGATAGTAATTATACTGTTTTTCTAAAAGATAAAGATGAAAATATAAGAAAACAGGCTTTTGACTTAATGTATAAAAAATATAAAGAATTTTTAAATACAATAGGGGAACTTTATTTATCAAAGGTAAAGGAAGATACAATAACTGCGAAACTTAGGAAATATTCTTCTTCTTTAGAAAAAGCTGTTGAAAATGATGATTCAAATTTGAAGGTGTATAATAGCTTAATTGAAGCTGTACATCAAGATATGGGAGTAAATCATGATTTTATTAAATTAAAAAAACAATTATTAAATAAAGATGAAATGCATATATATGATATGTATGTAAATCCAATAGAAGTGGATGATGATAATATTAGTTTTGAGGAAGCCAAAAAAGAAGTTCTTAATTCACTAAATGTATTAGGAAAAGAATATATAAGTAAATTAGAAGAAGCTTTTTGTAATAACTGGATAGATGTATACCCTAAAGACAACAAAAGAGGTGGAGCATATAGTATGGGAGTATATGGAGTACATCCATTTGTATTAGACAATTTTGTAAATAAAAAAAGAGATGTAAGTACTATTGCACATGAATTAGGTCATAGTATGCACTCATACTATTCTAATATGGCGCAAAATGTAATTGACAGTAATTATACAATAATGGTAGCAGAAATTGCTTCAACAACAAATGAAATTTTGCTTGCTAAATATCAAATAAATATAGAAAAAGATAAAACAAAAAAAGCTGAAATTATATATGAATTATTAGAAATGATAAGAGCAACATTATTTAGACAAGCTATGTTTGCAGAATTTGAAAAAGAAGTTCATAAAAAAATTGAAGAAGGAGAAGTTCTATCTTCTGAAGATTTATCTGATATTTATTATAGATTAAATGAAATATATTTTGGAAAAGGCTGTATAATTGATGAACAAATAAAATATGAATGGGCAAGAATACCACATTTTTATACTCCTTTTTATGTATATAAATATGCAACAGGTGTATCAGCAGCAATTATAATTGCAAATAATATATTAAATGGAAAAGATGGATATGTAGAAAAATATATTCATATGTTAAAACAAGGTTGTACGAAAAAGGCGGTAGAGTTATTAAAAATGGTAGATGTTGATTTAGAAGATATAAATACATATAAAGGAGCAATAAATTTTTATAAAGAACTAATAGATGAACTACAAAAATTGATTTAAAAGGTATAATAGTTTTTAGTAAATTTAGCAAAGATAGGGGGATGGTTAGTAATTTAGTTTTACTAACTTAGAAGTATTAAATGGAAGAAGTTTTAGAAAAATCAGATGAAATAAAAATCAAAGAAAAGACCGAAGAAAAAGTAGAAAAAAAGCATTTTAGAATATTAGGTATAACATTTTGGAGACTTTTTGCATATTTTATTATTTATAGTGTTATAGGATATGTTATAGAAACATTATTTGGTATAGCAAGATATGGAATGTTGGAAAGTAGGCAAAGTTTTTTATATGGTCCATTTTGTGCTATATATGGAATTGGAGCAATTATAATGATACTTTCACTTCAATATTTTAAAAAGAGTCATAATTTTCTTTTTATTGGTGGATGTATAGTTGGCTCAATTACAGAATATATAGTTAGCTGGATTGGAGAAATGATTTTACATCTAAAGTGGTGGGATTATTCAAATGTACCATTAAATATTAATGGTAGAATTTGTTTACTTTACTCTATATTTTGGGGATTTCTAGGTCTTTATTTAATGATATCTTTAAATCCTAAAATAGATAAAATGATAAATTATATAAAGGCAAAAATATCAACAAAAGTTTTACGAATATTTGTAGCCATATGTATAATATTTATGTTTATAGATTGCTTGTCAACAGCTTTTGCTTTATCATATTTCACTATTAGAACATCTAAAGAGCATAATATAGAAGTAAGAAACCAAAAATATGTTGATAGAGCTTATGAAAGAATATATAATAATGAATTCCAAGTTAAAATAATAAATAAATTTTTCAATAATGAGAAAATGCTAAAAACTTTCCCAAGAGTAACAATTGAAGATATTAATGGGAATATTATTAAAGTTAAAGATTTGTATCCTGAAATAAAAACATATTATTATAAATTTGGAGAGGGAGAGAGTTTCTAAAATACTTAACTCCCCAAAAAAGAACCGGCCCTAAACAGGGAATTATCTTAATTCCCTGTTTAGGGCCGGTTCTTTTTTGGGGAGTTATAAATCTGCTAAAGGATTACTTTCAACAGCGTTTCTAACTTGTTCATTACTTACATGTGTGTAAATTTCTGTAGTTGAAATGCTTTCATGTCCTAAAAGTTCTTGAAGGGCTCTTATATCTACACCACCATATTGGTACATTAGAGTTGCTGCTGTATGACGCAGTTTGTGGACAGAATATTTGGCAGAGTCTATACCTGCTAATTTTAATTCTTTATAGATAATTTCTTGTACAGTTCTTTTTCCAATTCTTTGTCGTCTTTCACTTAAGAATAAAGCTTTTTCAGAATTTTTGTTATCTTTTTTTATTCCTTCTTTTGGTCTAACAGCTAAATAATTATTTATAGCTTTCATACAAGCTTTATTTAAATAAATAGTTCTTTCTTTATTTCCTTTTCCTATTACATTCATTTGGCAATCTTCAAAATTAATATCTTTTATATTAATTCCAACCAGTTCCGAAAGACGCATGCCACAATTTAAGAAGAGTGTTGTTATAGCATGGTCACGTTCATTATTTCTGTTATCTTCATTATCTGAAACTTCAAGTAGTTTTTTGCTTTGTTCTAGTGTTAGATATTTGGGTAATCTTTTATCTAGTTTTGGTGTTTCTAAGTTTTGCGTAGGGTTTATTTCAATAATATTTTTAGTGCAAAGGTAATTGAAAAATACTCTTAAACTAGAAACTTTTCTTGATCTAGTTGTAGGTTTGCTATGAAAATTAGTAGTTAAATATGCTAAAAAAGAATGTAAATCATCTAATTTTATTTTTTTTATTGTGCTTATTGTGATATCTTTATAATCTATTTTTTCCAAATCTGTTTCGTCTGTTAATTTAAAATGAATTTTTATAAATTTTAGAAATGTTGCTAAATCATAATTGTATTCTTTTACAGTATTTGGGGATTTGTTTTGAATTGTTATCATATAATCTAAAAAACCATTTAAATAATCTGGATTATTTTCTTTTGAAATCATTTATAATTCCTCCATGAAATGTTTGTTTGAATTATTATATATTTTGAATAATCAAAAGTCAAATTCTAGGTTGAAATTTTTTTTACAATATGTTAATATTTTCTTGAAAAGTAAAAGGGAGGATTTTATATATGAAAAAGAAAAAAATAATAAGACTGATTTTATTAATAGTATTAATTATATTTATATTTTTACTATTTAAATTTTTAAATAAGAAAGAAAAACAGCAAACTCATGAAATAGACCAAACTGAACAAGTTAATTCACAAGAACAAAACAAAGATGAAGAGCAGGAGAAGGCTACTGTACCATCAAAATTAGAAGAAAAGCTTGCTAGTGGTAAAGTATTAGGAGAAAATGGATTTCCTGTGCTTATGTATCATTTCTTTTATGATAAATCAAAAGACAAAGGACAAGATGGAAACTGGATAGAGATTTCAGATTTTGAAGAACAAATTAAATATTTAGCTGAAAATGATTATTATTTTCCAACATGGGAAGAAGTAGAAAAATATATTGATAAAGAACAAGAATTGCCAGAAAAAAGTGTAGTTATTACAGTTGATGACGGAGACCCATCATTTTTTGATTTAGCAGTACCTGTTATTCAAAAATATAAAGTACCTGTAACCTCTTTTGTAATAACATATTGGTATGGTAATAGGGCAGTGAATAAACAAGAATATGTAGATTATCAATCACATTCTTATGATATGCACAAAGCTGGAGAAAAGGGGAAAGGTGTAATGCTTTCATGGGATTATAATAAAATAAAAGATGATATTTTATTATCAAGTCAAGTTTTAGGTGGTGCTAACATTTTTTGCTATCCATTTGGCCAATATAATGATTTAGGTATAAAGGTTTTAAAAGAAAATGGGTATAAATTGGCTTTTACTACACAAGGCGGAAGAGTAAAAAAAGGTGCTTCAAAATATGAATTACCAAGAGTTAGAATATCAGGCAATACTAGTTTGTCATCATTTATAAGTAAAGTACAATAAAATAAAAAATCAAAAGTCTATTAGTATAATTATACCAATAGACTTTTGGTTTACTATTACATGTACATTAGGAAAATAGTGGTTAGTCTAAAATGAATTTTCCAAACGATGCAGCTGAAATTTGGTCATACAAAACAGGAAGTATAGCATCACCCATAAAAGCTTCTAGTTTCAAAGCTTCAGCTTCCTCTTTGGGTATTGCCAAACTTTTCATGGAAATAGATTTAAATGCTCCATCTTTAAATACAATTGCTTTAGATTCATTCTGCTCGAGAGCTTCTTTTACAGCAAGCCGTGCACAATTTTCTGCCAAATAAATGTCTGCTGAAGATATTTTTCCTGTACGCTGTACATATCCAACAACCGCTGATTTAATTGGCAAATTTGAGCTTTTGTCTAAAACTGCTTTTAGTTTACGACAAGTATATGCCAAATCTGCATGATGACCTACAATTTTATCTACGTCTTGGTCTTGATTCGTATCAGGTTTAACTGTTTCTTCCATCAAAGGATCAGTAATTCCCTCAGAAATCACAATTGCTAGTGGATGAGCAGCATGTGCTATACTGTTACAAATAGCAGGTAAATCAAATGGTATTTCAGGTGTTAGTACCATATCAATTTTGACATGCTTTTTTCTGATAGCTAAATCTATTGCATAAAGACTAACTAACCCTGTATGTCTTCCCATACATTCAATTATTACATGTCTATGCATTGTTTTACCATCACTAACCATACTAGCAATTTCTTCTGCTGCATTTTGTACAGCAGTATGGAAACCTATTGTGTCGTCACACCCTGGAACATCTCTGTCAAGAGTTGCAGAAATCCAAATGAATTTCATGTCAGGGTATTTTTCATTAAGTTCATTTGCCTGGCGATTTGTTCCATCACCACCAAGTACAAATATTCCACTAAGCCTTAAAGCTTTATATGTTTGGTAACATACTTCGGAATAATTGTTTCCATTATGGCTAAAAACATTAACCTTTGAGCAAGAACCTAAAAAGTCACCTCCTGAGTTAAAAGCAATTCCACGTGTGTTTTCGAGAGTCACTTCGACAGTATCGTTGTGAATTAAACCAAGCCAACCATACTTAAAGCCAATTAATTTTGCTCCCTCTCTACTAGAGTATCTACACAAATACTCCAATGTTGCATTCATTCCAGCAGCAGTACCACCACTGAAAATTACTCCAAACCGTTTTTGTCTGTCCATAACTTTCTTTCTCCTTGTATAATATATTTAGGTTTTTAATAAAGGATTTACCTATAAA
>CAOKHL010000028.1 GCA_948468315.1 uncultured Eubacteriales bacterium | reverse complement strand
ATAATGGAAAAATAAAAAGAGAAATAGCAGATAAGTTAGCTTTAGATGAATATAAAAAGTATAGAGTTATACAAGATAAAAACTATATTTCAGACTTTGATGAGTTAGTAACAGAAACAAAAAAATTAAATAACATCTAAGCGACAACTTATAGAGCAGATAATTGTGGAGGTGGTAAAAATAAATTATTGGTGGTTTTGGTTTATTATAATCTTTTGTTGTATAATAATACCAAGAAGTAATAAATTATATTTAGGAATAATGAAAAGAAAAAAGAAAGGTAGGAAAAGAAAAATGCCACAAGAAATGATAAAAGAATTTATGAATAAAGTTTGTACCATTAGTTTGTTTAATGAATCTTTTGGAGTAACAGGTAAAATAGTTATGATAGAAGATAACTGGATAAAAGTTGAGGAAAAAAATGGAAACAGAATGATTAATGGAGATATGATTCGAGATATAAAATTAATGCCAGAAAAATATCAAAAGTAACTGCAAAATTACAAATTGAAAGGGGATAAAGTTATGACAAGAATATTAAAAAACAAAGAATTAGCAAATACAAGATTAGCAACTAATTATGGTGGTTGGATGTATTGTGATAAATGTAATGAAAATATAGGCTATTTATGTTACTCAACTTATGATAGATTAGAATTAAAATATAAATGTAACTGTGGAAGTCAAGGAAGTGCAATATTAGATTTTGAAGATAGCAAGGTAGGTAAAGAGTGTAATGATGAATTAATCATCATAAAAAATAGATTTTGCTGTTCTAAAGATAATGAGCCTTTAATTACGATACTAGATAAGAAAGTGGCTAGTTATGAAATGAAAATTACTTGTAAATCTTGTAATAAAACATATAAAAAGGAGGTGAGATAAATGGATTTCTTATTAACATTATTGATTGGAATAGTTGCAGGAGTAATAGATGTATTACCAATGATTAAAATGAAAGTTGATAAATACTCAACACTATCAGCATTTGTATATTATTTAATAGTTCCTTTTGTTATCTTTGGAATTAATTGGTTTGAAAATCTGTGGTGGTTAAGAGGTGGAGTCGTTTCTATACTTATGGCTATTCCAGTAATTATTCTAGTAGCAAAAGAAGATAAAAAAAGCCCAATAGCAATGACAATTATGTCTATCATTTTAGGAAGTATTATTGGAGTTGTAGGGCATTTCTTAAATCTAATGTAATTTGTAAATTACATTAAGTAAGGTAGATAATTAAGTTGAAGATTATCTGCCTTTTATGGTATAATCGAAACACAAGGTAGTAAGTTGTTGCTAGGATATAAGAAAGGAATTAGTAATATAGCAGAAGAACTAACTCAAGAAACATTTTGTAAAGCAATAAAAGAAATTAACAAATTTAAAGGAATTTGTGAAATGACTAAAAGTGAGTCTTTTTAAATAACTAAGATTTACAATTATGATGAAAAAACTTAACATAATCTATTGAAAAAATTGTATAAATATGGTATAATATTGAATTAACATAGTGGTAACGGAAAAATTATAAAGATGGAGGGGAATATGAGTTTAGAAAATTTTGTAACTAAATTTTATCTAGACAAAGAAAAAGATATTGTAGTAAATTTATTTAGATCTGAAAGACCAGATGAATTAATTTATATTTTAGGAACACCAAATCACCATACAGGAAATTTAATAACAAACCTTGCAAAAGTAGCAAATGTAGAAACAGTAAAAAACGAAAATGACATGAAAATAATTACGGGAGTTTTGCAGGCTTGTATTAATGATGATGGAGAAGAGGTGTATATTTTTAGATTAGGTGGAATAAAAATTGCCAATATTTATCCAGATGGAAGAATAGAAAGAAAAGCAAAAATTCCTGCCATAATAAAACTACTTATGGCGCAAACTAAAGATTACAGACTTCCAATAGAAAAAACAATAGTAAAATCATATATATTAAAAAAATCAAAATTCAGAACAGATTTACATACACATTTAAACCAAATATTGCAACCAGATTTATTAATAGCTTTAGGAATAAAACATCAAATGGGATATTCATTATATTACATAAAAAAATTAAATTTAAAAATTACTGCAAAACAAGAAAAAGAAATTTTAACAAAAAGAAAAGAAGTGGAAAAGAGATATAAACATTCTGACCTTACAGGAAAAGCTTTAGAGAGAAAGATAAATGATGAAACTCAAATAAATATGGCAGATTTAATATTAAACAATTTAAGTAATGCAGAAGAAAATATAGTCAAAATAAGAAATAGTTTAGTATTATTAAAAGATGGTCAAGCAGTATTTACAAATCTTGAAAAAACTCTTTTATATAGATATGCAATTATTAGAGGAAAACAAGTTCCTGAAAATGAAAAAATTGATTTAAACTTAGAAAAAATAGAAAAAATTACAGATTGTGATATTAGAAGAGCTCTAAAGAAAATGTTAGAAGACGGAAAACAAGGAAGCATATATGAGCATAATACATTTTATCAAGATAAATTATTATGGATAGCAAGAGAATATCAAAAACAAGGAATAAAATATGTTGAAATTGCAAATTCTACAATAACAAAAAAAGGAGAAGCGGGAATTACCCATTTAGTAGAAATGCATGAGATTATGCCGAAAATTGAAAAAGAAACAGGTGTTGCAATTAGATATTTAGCAGCAGCAAGTAGAACCCTATTTACAGCTGAACAATTAAAAGAATGTCCAGCAATAATAAAAGCACTAAGTAAAAGTCCATATGTTGTTGGAATGGATTTAATAGGAGAAGAAATAAATAATGTAACAGACTTTTCAGATATTATCGAGGAAATTATAAAATATGCTATATATGAAGATGAAGGTTACACAATAAGGTTACATGCAGGAGAGACAGATGCCTTCAAAGATAACATAGAAAAAGCATTAGATTGTATAAAAATTTGTGTACCAAATGGAGAAATAGCTCCACAAGTAAGATTAGGACATGGACTATATGTTCCAGAATTGAATTCTAAAGAAGGAAAAAGAATAATAAACAAAATGAAAGATTTAAATGTAGTTTTAGAATTCCAATTATCTTCAAATGTAAGACTTAATAATTTAACAAATTTAAGTAATCATCCAATGAAGAAATATCTAGAAGCAGGAGTAAAATGTGTTCAAGGAACAGATGGATGTGGATTTTATGGAATAGATACAATAGATGAACAAATAGCATTAAGAAATTTATTAGATATTAAAGATAAAGATTTTGAAAAAATGAGAGAAGTTGAAGAAGAAATTTTATCAAAAAGAAAAATATATTTTGAAGAAAAATTGGAGAAGTTTGAAGAGTTTTTATATGGAAGAACAATTAGAGAGGCTTTTTTAGAAGAAGAGGAAAATAACTTAGCTAATATTGATTTAGAAGCAGTTGATACAAGAGGAGTTAATAATCTAAATTCTTATACAATTTTTAAAGATAGAATTACTAAATTGCCACAAGACAAAACTCCAATTATAATTGCTGGTGGAAGTTTCAATTCAAAAGGCAGAATAACTACTCTTAATGAGGAAACAAAGAAATCTTTAAAAGAATTACTAGAAAAAATTGATAATAAAAATACATATATTCTAATAGGACATAAAGTACAAGGATATGAAAGAGCAGTTTTAGATATATCTAAAGAATTAAACAAGAAATTTAATGTTACAGCCGTAGTTCCTAAGTATATTTCAGAAGATATAAAAGAAAATTTAGACAATAGCCAGGAGTTGAATGGAATATATGTTTCTCCAGACCCATCAGAACTTGGAATTTATAAAAGTTTTAATTATGAAATATTTGAAAGAAGAAATTCAGTTGTAGTTGCTTTTGACGGAAATTCACCAGTTTCAAATTTAATACAAGAAGCAAAAAACGGAAAAGGAAAAGCTAAAATATATGTAAATTCTGATGTTGAATTACTTAAAGAAAAGGCTAAATCTCTTGATGGATATGTTAGGTTGTTTAATAGTAATTGTAGCTTGGCAAAGGAGATTTTGGAGGATAATCCTGAAATTAAAGAAATATAGCTATTTTTTATAGAGAACTGTATAAAATGTTTAATTTTTATGCTATAATACTTTATATGAATTTTTAAATTAGTAGTATTGAATATTTAATTTAAGGAAAGGATTTTATAATGGATGAATTTAAAGTTATTGTTATAATGAATGAAGCTATGATTAAATTGTTGAAAGATAAAAATGCCAATTATGAAAGAAATTTAAAAATTGAACAATATTTAAAAGATGAAGCACTTTTTTTTAAGATTAATAAATCAAATGCTTATAAAATTTTGCAGAATGTTGGGGTTAAACAGGAACAATTAGAATATGTATATAAAAAATTAGTATTACCAGATGTATTTTATGATTTAGTAAACAAAGGGAAAATAAATGCAGATGATAAGGATTTAATTGTTAAGTATAAGATTTATCGGCAATAATGATTTATTTAAAAAATAAAAATAAATAAGAGTGTTAAAAATGGAGGAAATATATATGCATGACAAATATATAAAACAATTTTATAATGAAATAAAGAATTCTTTAGAAGGTGAATATAAAATAATATTAGAACCAAACCGAGAGATTAATGATGAGTGGGTTGAATATGACCAAGTAAAATGGGAGTTAGAAGAACCAATTCAAAGTTTAGTAAAAAAGTTATTAAAAGAAAATAAACTTGATTTTGAAGAGAAAATTTTGGAGGTATATAAATTTATATGTTTAAATTATATATATGATGATAATGTATTATATTTCTTTAAAAGAGATTTTAGTGATATAGATAATATAAAATATATAGCTGTAGATTGGTATGGAAGAATAATTGATGAAAAATGGAAAGAAAATAGAAAGAAACATAATAGAAGGGTGTGTTATGAATTTGCTAGATTTTATGCAAAGGCAATAAATGAATTATTAGATGGAAATAATAATTTTGAAGCTTTTATGTTGGGCGATAGAGAAAATTTACATTATGTTGTAGGATTAACAGGAAATGAATATAGTATTATTTTGGATTTGGATGATTTTAATAGTATAAAAGATCTTACAAGATTAAAAATGGGATTAACAATAAAAGGAATAAAAATATTAAGAGATGATTTAGGAAAATTTCAAAAAGCACTTGATAAATTTAATAGAAACAGAATAAATGAATTAGAGGAAGTAGAAGAAGCAAAACAAGATTTAAAAGATAAGAATACAATTCAATATTTAAATAGAATTATAGAAGTATTGAATAGTTATAATATTGATTCACAAGGGTTTTGCGAATATATGAGAGCAATTATTGAAAATGAAGGAATCAAGATAGAAAAAATATGGAGAGAAATTAAAGGAAGTATTGAAAAAAGATATTCAAGATGTTTAACTTTTGATTTTAATTCCAAAACTTATTTGCTTGATAGTGTAGATAAAATATTAAAAGAAGTTAATAAGGAAAATATAGAAAAGAATTATATATTAAATCCAGAAGAAAATGAATATCCTTATTTTGGAGGGTAATATGATACAATATAAAATAATAATGGGAGAAATATAGAATGAGCATAAATATTATAAATTTTAGTAAATTAAGTGAATTAGTAAGTTTATCTTCTTTAAGAAAACCGAAAATTGTATTAAATCCAGAAGAGGAATATTATATTAAACCAAAAAAAGCAATGCGGAAATGAGGAAGATTTAAATGCAAATATAATATGTGATAAAGCTGAATGGAAAATTCCTAAGGAAGTTCAAATATTTGTTGATGAATTATCTCAAAATAGTCAGTTAAATAATGAAGATAAAATTTTGCTAATTTTTGAAAAATTATGTAAAGATTATATATATGATGATAATATATTATCTTACATGAGAAAAATAGATGATGACAAATATGCTTTACCAGATTGGTATGGAAGAAATATTGATTCAGATTGGAGAGAAAATAGAGAAGAACATAATAGAAGAGTTTGCTATGAAGTATCTAGATATCTTGCGAAAGCTCTTACAGAAGTATTCAATAACAATGATAAATTTAATATATGTATTCTTTGGGATGTAGATCTTACACATTATTATGTAGGATTAACATGTGATGAATATACTATAACATTAGATCTAGATGATTTTGATAAAATAAAAGATCTTACAAGATTAAAAGCAGGATTAACCGCTGAAGGTATTGTAGTTTTAGAAGATAGTGAGGGTAAATTTAAAAATGCACTTGATAAATTTAATAATGGAAGAAGTAGATATGCTATAAAGAAAATTAATTATGAAATAAAGAATACAATATCACAACAAGATATTGATATTCAGAATAATAATCAATTGGAAGAACCTGATGATGTTATTTTTTTAAGAAATGCAATAGAAATATTAAAAGAAAAATTTGGTATTGATTCACAGGGATTATTTGAATACATGAAAGAAATTGTGGATATTAAATTAGGGACAGAAGCTAGAAAAAAAGTATGGAAGAAATTAGATGAAAAATCTGATAAGGAAATAAGATATATAAGATGTTTGATTTTAGATATAGATAATAAAAAGTATATAATTGATGTTGATGAAAAAGTAATACGTTCTTTTGATGATGAAGAATTTACGATTGATAATGCTAAATTTATACCTTTTAAGCAGCTTTCACGTGATTGGAATGAACATTATGGTGGTAGATAATTATAGAAAAACTATTGAGAAAAACAAAAAAATATGTTATAATAAGTATGTAATACAAAGAAAATTCAGCAAAGGAGATTTATTATGAAAGTTGCAATTGCGACTGAATCGCATGAAAAAATCAAGGGGATAAAAAAAGCTTTTTCTCGGTTTTTTTGTGTAAAAGAAACAGAATTAGAGGTCTATTTTAGAACCACAGATTCTGGAGTTTCACTACAACCATTTAATGACGAAACTTATGTTGGTGCTCGAAACAGAGTAGATAACATAAAAGAATCAAATGGTGAATGTGATTTTTATGTTGGTTGTGAGGCTGGCATAGAATGTTTTGCTGGGATATGCTTTAATGTACAAGTAATTTGTATATTTGAAACAGTTACCCAGAAATATCTTTTTGGGAAGAGTTTTGGTTGGCAGATTCCCACAAAGGACTTTGAGATAATTAAAGAGAAGAATCTTGATACTTATCTTAGAGGAAAAGGTATTCAGAGCATTGAAGAGCTACTAGGCTCTTCATATTCTAGAAATGAAGCTGTGGCTCAAGCTACAGAGGTAGCATTAGCTTCGAGAAAGCTCTAATTACAACAAACGAGATATCAAAATTGCAATGTAATTTTGATTTTTCGTTTGTTTTTTATATTGAGGGTATAAATAATTTATAATAAAATTATGTTTATAAAATAATATTCATTTAAAAATTGAGCAAAAAATATTTTCCAAAAAGACAAATGAGTGTACTATAAAGTACATTTATTCGCTTATAATATATATTATAAGGTTTGTAAATAACATAAATTTTAATAATAAAGGTTTACAAAACACTGAAAAATGTTGTATAATAATTGGTATCTAAAAATAACGGACAAAAAATAAAAAATAAGGAGGATTAAAAAATGGCAACATATTTAACAGAGCCATCAAGAACATTTAACGAATACCTATTAATACCAAGATTAACAACAAGAGAATGTACACCAGATAAAATATCATTAAGAACACCACTTGTAAAACACAAAGTAGGAGAAGAAGCTTCAATGTATTTAAATGTACCATTCACATCAGCAATAATGCAATCAGTTTCAGGAGAAGCGATGGGAGTAGCACTTGCTAGAGAAGGTGGAGTAGCATTTATATATATGTCACAATCAGTAGAAGACCAAGCAAGAATGGTAAAAAATGTAAAAGAAGCAAAATCAGGCTTTGTAAAAAGTAAATGGAACTTAAAACCAAATGATACATTAAAAGATATATTAAAAATAAAAGAAGAAAGTGACCATTCAACAATACCAGTAACAGATGATGGTACAGCACATGGAAAACTTTTAGGAATAATTACAAGTAAAGATTATAGACTAACTAGAGACAGTTTAGACAAAAAAGTAGAAGATATAATGACACCAATTTCAAAATTAGTATATACAACAGTTGGACTAACCCTATCAGAAGCAAATGATATAATATGGGAAAACAAAATAAACTGTTTACCAGTAATAGAAGAAAATGGAAACTTAAATTCTTTAGTATTTAGAAAAGATTATGAACAACATAAAGAAAATCCGTTAGCACTTCAAGACGAAAATCAAAGTTATATAGTAGGTGCAGGTGTTAACACTAGAGATTATGAGGAAAGAATACCAGCTTTAGTAGAAGCAGGAGCAGATATATTATGTTTAGATTCTTCAGATGGATTTTCAGTATGGCAAAAAGAAGTAATAGAATGGGTACATAATAAATATAATGGTAAAGTAAAAATTGGTGCTGGAAATGTTGTAAGCCAAGAAGCATTTTACTATTTAGCAGAAGCAGGAGCAGATTTTATAAAAATAGGAATAGGTGGAGGTTCTATTTGTATAACTCGTGAAACAAAAGGAATAGGAAGAGGGCAAGCGTCAAGTATTATAGATGTTGCAGCTGCACGTGATGAATATGCAAAAAGGACAGGTATATATATTCCAATATGTTCAGATGGAGGAATAGTAAATGACCACCATATAACACTTGCTTTAGCTATGGGATGTGACTTTGTTATGATGGGAAGATATTTTGCAAGATTTGACGAAAGCCCAACAACTAAAATAAGAATAAATGGCGAATTCGTAAAAGAATATTGGGGAGAAGGTTCAAAAAGAGCAAGAAGTTGGCAAAGATATGACTTAGGTGGAAAAAATGAAAAAATGTCATTTGTTGAAGGTGTTGATTCATATATTCCATATGCAGGACCATTAAAAGACAATCTAGAAGTCACAGTTAAAAAGATAAAATCAACTATGTCAAATTGTGGTTCAAAAGATTTAGCAGAATTCCATGAAAAAGCAATTTTAACACCTGTATCAAGCTTAAGTATACAAGAAGGTTCAGCACATGATTTAACTGTAAAAGATATTTAACAATATAAGGCAAATTAATGTGAAAAATATTTCATATATTTTTGTACCTTATTACTAATTTTAGAAAGGAATATTTTTTATGAATGATTTTAAAGAAAGTTATAAGGTACAAGAAGATGAATTAAATAAAAATAATGAAATAATTAGAAAATTAAATGAGTTAGAACAAATATATAATCCAGAAGGAGAAAATTTGTCGAAAAGAACAAAAGTATTAAGGTCTGGAGAAAATGTGTTTTTTAATGTAATGTTAATATCAGGAATATTATTTTCTCTTAATGATACATCTAAAGGTATTGTAGATTCAACAGTAGTAGGAAGGATAAAGTCTCTTGAAAGTACTGAGAAAAAAGAAAAACGTAAAGGTAGAGAAAATAAAACAAATGGAGATATAATAGCTTGTAATATAATTACAGATAGAGTTCACAATTCAGAAGACTTTTTTAATGTGTTCAGATCTAGTAAAATTCAAGGTTTATATAATGAAAGAAAATCAAATTTAGATATAATGAGTAAAGCAATAGAATTTGTAAAATCTTTTGAGATATATGGTATTTCGTCTGAATTAGATGAAAGATTGTCGATAGATGACTCAAAAAATGACTCTCAAAGAAGACTTGAAGCAATGAAAAAAGACTGTGATAAGATTTTAGATAATATTAATATTTATAATGAAGAGGATAAAGTATTATCTAAAGAGTTCCCTGTCAGACAATATATGCAAGTGATGTGTGAAAAACTTACAGAAATTGAAATAGAAAGAGCTAAGAGAGAATTATATAAACAATTAGAACAGAGAGTTAAAAGTGATAAACAAGGAACAAGTGAAGAAATGCAAAAAATAAATAAAATTCGATTAAGAAATCTAAAAGCTCAGGCAAAATTACTTATACAAAAAACAGATTGGACAGTAGATGAACTTGCCCAAATATTAGATGGAACAATAGATATAGAAAAAATAGAATTATATAAAAAAATAACAGAGCGATTAGAAAATGAACAAATGGAAGGTGTTACAGAAGGAAATAGTAACGAAAAATTATATTGTGAATTTATAATTCTTGTTTTATATCAACTAACAAAACTAGAATTTGTAAAAGAAGGACAATACAAAGGGCTTATATATAATAATATATGGATGAATTTACAAAATCAATTAAGAGAATACAAAAATAGCGAGATAGATAGTGGAAGTTATAGAAATGTAACATTTGAAAGTTTACAAAAATTAACTACTAATTTAACAAGAATAAATGCTAGACTAAGTGACCCTTTACAATATGAAATTGCTAAATATGAAATGAAATATTATATAAAGTCAATTATAGAGGCTTTTAAAGGTACAAAAGTTCCAGAAGGAGATGAAAAATTAAAATCTAATGGATATGTTGCAGTTCATTATGATTTAGGAGATCTTGAGATAAAGACAACAACACATTATCGTGATAGAGTAGCAACTTATGGAAGTGCTGCTTATGGTAGTGGAAGAATAGACAATAAAAATGAAAAGAAAAGAGAATTAAGAACATTAAGTTATACTAAATATTTATTAAAACCTGTTCAAAAAGAAGGGTGTCCAACAATAAAACAAGCTAGATTAAATAAGAAAATAGAAGAAAAGGTTATGTCACCTTTAAGTATAATAGGAAGAGAATCTAATTATACAGCACGAAAAATAGATATTTGGAAGAAAGATATTTTAAGAGTTACACCTAGATACTTTTCAGCTAATTATGATGAAAAAGAAGATGGTGTTAGAATAGAATTTTTTAGTGATTTACAAAATGTTCAGAAATATTATTCAGAAACTAGTGTAATTCCAATAAGAAATGAAGTTAAAGAAAGAATTGAAAAAATAAGAAAACATGGTATATTATCAGATAATCCATTTGTTATAAAAGTATCTCGAAGTCAATATTTAAATTTTGTTAAAAATGAGTTGAAGGAATTAAAAAATAAAATTGAAGGTGAGTTAAATTCAAAAGAAACAGCGAAAGAAGACAATGTAGCAGGAAAATAAAAAAATGAGAAGTAATAAGTGCTTCTCATTTTTTATTTTTATTCCCATTCAATAGTAGCAGGTGGCTTAGAAGTAATATCATAAACAACTCTATTTACATGTTTTACTTCATTTACAATTCTAGAAGAAACCTTTTCTAAAATATCATAAGGGATTTTGCTCCAAACACCTGTCATAAAGTCAGTAGTTTCAACAGCTCTTAAAGCAATTGTATAATCATAAGTACGTTCATCTCCCATAACACCAACTGAACGTAAATTAGTTAATACTGCAAAATATTGATTAATAGATTTATGAAGACCAACTTTTGCAATTTCTTCTCTAAAAATACTGTCTGCTTCTCTTAATATATCTAATTTATCTTTAGTAATATCTCCAATTACTCTTATAGCAAGTCCAGGTCCTGGGAATGGTTGTCTAAAGACTAAGTTTTCCGGAATACCAAGTTCTAGTCCAACTTTTCTAACTTCATCTTTAAATAAATTTCTTAAAGGTTCAACAATTTCTTTGAAATCTACATAATCAGGAAGTCCACCTACATTGTGATGGCTTTTTATTACAGAACTTTTTCCAAGACCACTTTCAATAACGTCGGGATAAATAGTACCTTGAACTAAAAAGTCAACAGTTCCAATTTTTTTGGCTTCCTCTTCAAATACTCTTATAAACTCTTCGCCTATGATTTTTCTTTTGGTTTCAGGGTCTGTTATACTACTTAATTTTTCTAAAAATCTATTTTCTGCATTTACTCTAATTAAATTTATATTGTATTGTTCTCTGAATATTTGTTCAACTTCATCACCTTCATTTTTACGAAGAAGACCATGATCAACAAATATACATGTTAGATTTTTTCCAATAGCTTTGCTAAGTAAAACAGCAGCAACAGAAGAGTCTACTCCTCCAGATAGTGCACAAAGAGCTTTTCCATTTCCAATTTTCTCTTTTAAAGTTTTTATTTGTTCATCTACAAAAGAAGACATTTGCCAATCTCCTTGGCAACCACAAACATTATATAAGAAGTTTTTTAATACTAAAGTACCATTTACAGAATGGTTAACTTCAGGATGGAATTGAATACCATATAATTTTTTTTCTTCATTTTCCATTGCGGCATTTGGGCAAGATGAAGTTTTACCAATATTTTTAAATCCATTAGGTACAGTTTCAACAAAATCGGTATGGCTCATTAAAAATCCATTAGTATTTTCAAATCCTTCAAATAATTTTGAAGAATTATCTATTGAGACATCTGTAGTTCCATATTCTCTTTTTTCAGCATGAGCAACATTTCCTCCTAAAGTGTAGGCCATAAGTTGCATACCATAACAAATTCCAAGAACAGGAATTCCAAGTTCAAATATTTTGCTGTCACATTTTGGACTATCTTCTCCATAAACACTTGCAGGACCACCTGTAAAAATAATACCTTTTGGATTTTTTTCTTTTATTTTTTCTAAAGAAATATCAAAAGGCACAACTTCAGAGTATACATTACATTCTCTAACTCTACGAGCAATTAATTGATTATATTGACCACCAAAATCTAGTATTAAAATTAATTCATTATTTTCCAAATTATTTACCTCCAATAAAAATATACCTCATTATATCATATATTTAGACATTTGTCACTACTTTTTGACACTTTGTCAGGGAAACATAAAATATTACAATAAATGTGATATTTTACCGTATTATTGCTTCTAAAAATGTGACTATACATACTTGAAACATTTCTAAAAATGTGATAAAATATTATTGGAGGTACGAAATTATGGATAGATTAAGAAGAAAAATTGATCAGTATCTTATAGATTGGAAAAACAGTAATAATAAAATGCCTTTGATAATAAAAGGTGCAAGACAAATAGGAAAAACTAATGCTATTAGAAATTTTGGAGAAAACAATTATAAAACATTTATTGAAATAAATTTTGTGTTTCAACCAGAATTTAAAACAATATTTGAAGATGGTTTTGTAGTTGATAAGATTATAAAAAATATAACATTAAAAATGCCAGAAGTTGAATTAAATGAGCATGATACTCTTATCTTTTTTGATGAAATGCAAGAATGTGTTAGTACAGCTACTTCGCTTAAAGCATTTAAAGAAGATGGAAGATTTGATGTTATTTGTTCTGGTTCTTTGATGGGAATTAATTATAAAGAAATAGAATCAAATAGTGTGGGAAATAAAGAAGATTATATGATGCATTCTATGGATTTTGAAGAATTTCTATGGGCTAAAGGATATAAAAAAGAGCAAATTGAAGATTTGTATCAATGTATGCTAGAAGTAAAACCATTAAATACAACACAATATAGTGTTATGTTGTCTAATTTTAAAGATTATATGATAGTTGGAGGAATGCCTAGATTAGTAAACCAATTTATTATAAATAAAAATTTCAGTGGAATATTAAAAATGCAACAGCAAATTTTAATAGACTATGAAGAAGATATTACTAAATATGCTGGGGGATTAGACAAAACTAAAATACTTAATTGCTATAGAAAAATACCAGTATTTTTAGGTAATGAAAATAAAAAATTTCAGATATCAAAAATTGCAGATGGTGCAAGAAATAGGGAATATGTTGGGGTAATTGAATGGCTCTCAAATGCAGGTATAGTAAATGTTAGTTATGCATTAGAGCAAGCAAGTTTGCCACTAAAAGGAAATTACAATCCAGATAATTATAGACTATATTTTGCAGATACAGGATTATTAATAGGCTCATTAGAAGAAGAAGCTCAACAAGATTTAAGAAATAATGAAAATATGAATACATATAAAGGTGCTTTATATGAAAATATTGTAGGAGATATGCTTGTAAAAGCTGGATATAGTTTATATTTTTATAAAGATGATAGTAAAAAACAAGAGATGGATTTCTTTATAAGAGATACAGAATCTTTAATTCCTGTTGAAGTGAAAGCAAATGATAATAGAGCAGCTTCTTTAAATAGTTTAATTGATAGTGACAAATATAAAGATATAAAATATGGAATAAAATTATGTAACAAAAATATTGGATTTAATGGTAAATTCTATACATTTCCTTATTTCTTAACATTTTTATTGAAGAGATATTTGAAAGAAAAATAAAATCGAGAAGTGTGAACGACTTTTAATCAAAAGTCAAAATTCACACTTTTTATTATGCTGTGAACAGATTATTTTTTTAGTGTATTACAAAATGAAAATTAAATACTTAAAATAATTCTGTAATAGATAAGGCTTTTTCTTTTATATTTTCAATAAATTGATAAACTTGATTAATTGATAAATTATCTGGCTCAATTGAAGAAATAGTATTTAATAAATCTTTAATTTCATTATTCATTTGATATTCGTTGGGAGTATATATTATTTGAAGAGTCCACTAATTTGAAATTAATATTATGATATTTAAATAAATAAATTATCTCATTATTTTCTTTTTTTTAGATTTGTATATAAAGAATATAATTTACTCAAAAGTATTCACTCCTTACTCAAATAAAGAATATTTTCTACAAAATATTAACAAAATTCTACAAAAGTTAACAATATATTCAATTTTTTTTTATAAAAGGAGGAAATTAGTTTATGAAAAAATATTTATAAGTTGAAATGTAACTTAGTAAGAAGAAAAATATTTTCTGTGATTAGGAGAATATGCAAATATTGACTATATATAATAAAAAATAAAAGATATGCTTATGTAAGAAATAATGCATATAAATAAAAAGAAGAAATAGTCGGTTGGTAGGACTATTTCTTTTTCAGATTATTTATATTATTAATTAAATTATAATATTATTTTGAAACTTTGTCAATATGTAAGGTTTCAATTAGAGCTTTTTGTAACAATTGAGAAAAGTTAACACCTTCTTTTTCTGCAATTGTATTTAACCAAGCTGGAATAGATAATGTTTTTTTAATAGATTTATTTTCATATTTCTTTTTGTGTTCATCTAAATTGACAGTAATAAAAGATATAATTTGATTATCATCTAATTTTACATCTTTAATATTAGTGGTAGATTTTGGATATTCTTCTAAATCCTCTAAAAATAAACCTAAAGCTTCCTTGGCATTTTCCATTGCTTGTGAAAGATTTTCTCCATCGCTAAAACAGCCTTCAAGATCAATAAATTTAACCCAATATTGATTATCTTCGCATGTAAAGATTGCAGGATAAGTTAATAATACATCTTTTTTGATAAATACACCTATTTATATTATAGTATACTCAAAACAGGGAGGACTTATTCAAGTCCTCCCTGTTTTAATAAGCTATGTAGTAGACCTTTACGTAAATCATTATACGTTATGTATTGTCGATATCTTTTTTAAAAGTTAAAAATTTGTAACCTAAAAAATGAGCAGTTATTTTAAGAATAAAGAAGCAAAAAATAAAATGGGGGAGATGAGTAATAGAATTTAATAAATAAAAATTAGTCGAAAATGATGTGAAAATTTTTAATTTTTATCATTAAGTATGTTACTTAATGATAAGTTTATTAAAGACAGTATATCCAAAAAGACTATAAAAGTCAACAAAAATTGACAAAAAAAATAGATAATTTTTTGAGAAGATTTAAAAGATAAAATTATAAAAGGAGTCTCTAAAACCTTATAAAGATATAGGGTTTTAATTTTTTGCTTTTATCATTAAGTAACATACTTAATGATAAAAAAAGAAAAAAGAAAGGAAGAAAAAAATGAAGAAACTAGCGCAAAATAAGGCAATCACGTTAATAGCACTTGTTGTAACA
>CAOKHL010000027.1 GCA_948468315.1 uncultured Eubacteriales bacterium | reverse complement strand
AACAGGAGAGCAAGGTTGCCGGAAAAACAACAATGCTTATGGCAATGATAGAAAATATATATGAAACAATGAACTTACGTATTACAGAAACTGCATTCGAGTTACACTTAAGAAAAATTTATCCAACACGTAACATAGTTTCAATGCGTGAAACAGATACAATAGCTGGACAAGAATGTTTGGACGTTCAGAAAAAAACAGATGGTTCTGTAAATATTATACGGAGAGGTTGCAACAGACCCTGTAGCATCTTGGATGATACAATCAGCCCAAGTTGCATCTAAATTTACATTATTTACTCACCATGCAAAAACATTCCCAGATTTAGTAACAGCATTAAGAAACTCAATGCTTAGAGCAGGAGTTTTCAAAAATGAAAAAACAGCAGAAGAACAAGTTGTACAAGTATTAAATTTTGATATACATTTAGTAAAAGATTATAGAGGAAATCGTTACATAGAAAGAATTACCGAATGTATACCAGTAGAAAACAAAAATGAATATACATTTGACCATAGAAATGAAAAAACACTAGAAGGAAAATTTGACAAATTCTTTGATAATGCAACACATTATTTTATGAAAACAACAGACAAACAGTTATATGTATATAGAAACATATTAGAATATGTAGATGGAGAATATATAATAACAAATAAAATCTCAGATAAAAACATAAGAGAAATGAGACTAAACATGACAGATGGAGATGCAGAAGATTTTGACAGATTTGTTGCAAGACATTGGGGAATCGATAGTGTATATAGAATGGAAGATGAAAGAAAAGCAAAATCAAAAATAGCAGCAGGAGTAGCAAAAAGAGGAAGAAAACCTAAAAAATCAGAATAAGGAGGTGCATAGTTTATGTCAACAGATATGTTACTATATGTAATATATGGAGTAGGTGGTATCTTTGCAATTATAGTTATAGCATATTTTATATTATCAAGAAAAATGCAAAAATCTGATTATAGACAGATAAAAAAGCTAAGGCAAGGAACAGAGAGAAATAGTTTTTCAACAGATGTAATGTATCAAAAACTATATATAACATATTCAAGAATACCATTTATAAAAAGTTATATACTAAAATTAAGAAGAAGACTAGAAATACTAAATGTTGATGATGAATATGCAACTCGTCGTGATTCTGCAAAAATACTTTCTAAAACATTAATAGTTTTAATACCAATAATGACACTATCTATAATATTAGCACATACAAATTATTTATTATTATCAATAATTTTAATATTTGAAATATTTATGGTAGATAGTTTTATTGATGGTATGGTAGACAAAATGGATAATACATTATTAAAAGAACAATTAGACTTTTTTGCTGAAATAAGACATGCTTATCATGAATTTAATATGGTTGAGGAAGCAATTTATCAGATATCACAAGATGACGAAAAAAATATTTCTAAACAGGGAGAAAAAATATATGAAGTATTAATTGCAAATGACCCTGAAACAGAACTTGAAAAATATTATGATATTGCACCAAATAGTTATTTAAAAGAATTTGCAGGTATATCATATTTAACAAAAGAATTTGGAGATAGAAAAGTAGATAGATCTTCTTTATATTTAAAAAATGTAAATAATATAACAGAAGAAATGCAAATAGAAATATTAAAAAGAGATAAAATAGATTATGTATTTCAAAGTTTATCTATTATCTCAATAGTACCAGTATTAGGATTAGAACCATTAAAAAATTGGGCAATAGGAAACTTTAGCTTTACACAGAGTTTTTATAGTGGAAAAGGTGGAATGGTTGTCCAAATATTAATAATTTTACTTACAGTTATATGTTACTTACTACTTAGAAAAATAAAAAATAATGGTTCAACAGATAAAAGCACACAAAATACAGAAAAACCATGGCAATCTAAAGTATACAAAAACCCAATAGGAAAAAGAATAACAGATTTATTTATACCTAAAAAAGGAACAAAAGAATATTTAAAAGTACAAAAACTACTAAAAGATTCTGCATCAAAATTAAAAATGGAATGGCTCTATGTAAATAGAATAGTAATCCGGATTAGTAACATTTTTAATTTCATTATTCTTGTTTGTAGAATTACATGCAGTATCTGTAAAATGGATATATACTGAACCGACGACAGATTATAACATAATGGGTGGAATGACAGGACAAGAGCTAATAAAGGCTCAAGAATTAACTGAAAGTGATAATAGATTCCTTGACATGTTTAAAGGAGATAAAAAGGCAACAGAAGCAGATATTAGAAAAGCGATGGAAAGGTCTAAAGACTATGAAGATAGTGATGACAAAGAATTAGATAAAGCATCTGCAAGAGTTTATGAAAAACTTCAAAAAATTAATAAAGAATATCTAGGTTGGTTTGAAGTTTTACTATCAGTAGGATTTATGATAATTGCATATATGTCTCCAATTTGGATTATGTATTTCCAATTGAAAATGAGACAAATGGAAATGGAAGATGAAGTAATGCAATTCCAAACAATTATATTAATGCTTATGAGAATTGAACGTGTAAATGTTGAAATAATTCTAGAATGGCTTGAACGTTATGCAAATATTTTTAAAGAACCAATATCAAGATGTGTTAATAACTATGAAGCAGGAGCATGGGAAGCTTTAGAAGTATTAAGAAATGAAACAAATTACCAACAATTTATAAGAATTGTAGAAAGTCTTCAAGCAGCAGTAGAAAAAATACCAATTAGAGATGCTTTTGATGAGTTAGACTCAGAAAGAGACTATTATCAAGCGAAAAGACGTGAGTCAAATGATAGATTAATTGCAAGAAAAGGTTTGATAGGAAAAGTAATTGGTTTTGCACCTATGGTTGTGATGTTTGTAGGATATTTAATAATACCACTTGTATTTATAGGACTTACAAGTATGTCAAGTTCTATGGCAAGCTTGGAATAGTGTAGAAAAGATAAGGAGGTGATATTTTGGAAAATGCGTCAAAAGCTTTAATTATGGCAGGACGGAATGTTACTAGCTATACTTTTAATATCATTATTAATATATGCATGGAGCATGTTCTCAAAATATCAATCTTCTCAAGATGAGTTGGCTAATATTGAGGATACTGCTAAGTTTAATGAGCAGTTTACTAATTATGATAGGGATAATGTTCAGGGGTATGAGCTTCTTTCGCTTGTAAACAAAATTATAGATTATAATAAGAGAAAATCTAATGCAGAAGGAGCTACTAATGACGAAAAATATACACCTATTACAATTAGAATAAATTTTAATGGAAAAAATACTGATTTAACTCAAGATGGAAATGGAAATAAATTATTTACAAGAGATATATATAGACAATCAAGTGAAGAATCATATATAAATAATAGTTTTAAAGATATACTTGAATTTAAAGATGAAACAGAAAAGAGATATGGAGGTTCTGATAGTGCTACTAAATTAGCTAAAAGTATTGGTTCTATATTTCTTAGTATAGATAAAACTACAGGTACAGATGCAGATAAAAATAAAATTGAAGCAGTAAAAAAGTATAATTCTTATGTAACAAATAATAGTAGCAAATATGATTTAAGTCCTAATGGATATGATAAGATGAATAACAACGAAAAAGAAATAGTATACAAATATTATGAATATGTTCAATTCAAAAGATCAATATTTGAATCTTCTTCAAATGAGTTGAAATATGATAACACATCTGGTAGAATTACACAAATGGTATTTAATTACAAACAAATCCGTTAAAAAAGGAGAAATAAATGGAAAATGCATCAAAGGCATTATTAATAGCTGGAGGAGTATTAATTGCTATTTTGATATTAACATTATTTGCATATCTATTTGGTCAAATGGCAGAAAATACATCAAATATTTATAATACAATGGAACAATCTGAAATTGCAGAATTTAATCAAAAATTTATAAATTATGAAGGTAGAGGTATAGGAGAATTATCTGATAAACCATTAACAGTGCAAGATGTTGCAACATTAATAAATTTAGCACAAGACAATAACAAAAATCCAAAATTTCCAACTACAATTGAAATTAGAAATAGAGATATAAATATTGCTGAAACAAAAAACTACATTGAATGGTTAAAGGAAAATCAAACATCTGATAAAAAATTTAATTGCAGGGAAGTTCATATTAACCCAGAAACATTATTAGTAGATTATGTGTTAATAGAACAACACTCTTAAATTGCATGAATAATCTATAAAAGGAAATTTTTAATATGAAAAAAACAATTATTTTTATATTGTGTATAATAATCATAATAATATCAATATTTTGGACAAAATATATAAACTATAAGTCAGAGCTAAATTCAATAAAAAAAGAAAATCTCGAATATGAAATATATTTAGAAAAGCAAATACCAGGAAGAGAACTAACAACAGCTATAAATAGAGCAGTAAATAATAATGAAAAAAATTCTATTTTAAAAGATGAAAAAGGATTTTATATAGAAAATGATACTAATTCAATAAAAATAGAAATAAAAATAATAGATAATGATACAACATATAAAATGGAAACTCTATATAATGGAGGGATGGTAAACTTTATTCAGTACTATGGAGATATTCATTTTGAATGTACTAAAATAGACTATAATAGTAAAGGAAGAGTAAGTTATATAGTATTTGAACAAAAGACATCTTAATTTTAGATATTAATATTAGGTAAAGTTAATTAATCCATAAGATTGGCTTTTTCTAGAGTAACAAATATAAAGATAAAATTTAAAGGAGGAATTTATTATGGAAAACGCTTCAAAAGCACTTATTATAGCAGGAGCTATATTATTATCAGTTTTAATTATATCATTAGGAATTATGGTATTTCAGAATGCCAAAAATACAGTAGGGAGTACAAATTTAAGTAAACAAGAAATAGAGACATTTAACTCACAATGGCAAGCATATGAAGGAAAAAATAAAACAGCGAGTGAAGTAAGAACAATGATACAAGCAGTAATAGCAAATAATGCAGCAGAAGAAAAATCAGGAACAGGAAGAAAAATCCAAGTTACAGACAATGGAACAGCTGTAACAACAGCAACAACTCCAACAACAAATAGTAGTTTAGCAACAAGTTTAACAAATTCAAAAACATATACTATAAGCTTAGGATATGATACAAATGGTTTAGTAGTTGGAATTAGTTTTAATAAATAAAAAAGTATGTGAGGTAAGTTATGGAAAATGCATCAAAGGCTTTAATTATAGCAGGTTCAATTTTAATTGCCATCATGATAGTATCATTAGGAATATTAGTTTTTAACAATATGGGAAATAGTGCAAAAAATATGGCTAATATGGATAAACAACAAATAGCAGCATTTAATTCAAAAATTACACCATATTTAGGAGAAGCTATATCTGGTTCTCAAGTAAATGCTTTATTACAATATTGTTTATCAGTCAATATGGCTGCAAAACAATCAGGGGAAACGTATAAATGTATAACTGTTGAAGGTGCTACATCACTTAGTCCTGGGGATACATCATATAAAAGAGTAACTACAAGTGGTACATATTATAAGGTTAAAGGAATTTATGATAGTAATGGTTTAATTACAAAAATAACAATTTCAAATCCATAATTAAATAACCAAAATCAGGAGGTATACAAATGGAAAATGCATCAGACGCATTAGTAATGGCAGGTCAAGTTTTAATATTTATAATAGCACTTACAGTTTGTATATCTTCTTTTACAACTGTAAAATCCGAAGTAAATAGAATAATTGGAGAGCCTGAAACAATAGAATTTGCTAAAGGTGAAAATGGATATGGATATATAAATTATATAGAAAGTAGAGAAAATGGCTCAACTAGAGTTGTTGGAGCAGAAACAGTAATTTCTTCTATGTATAGAGCAGTTAAGGAAAATTATGTTATATATATAAAGTTAAATGATTATAATTCTATAGGTACAACAACAGTTACGACTAATGCAACAAAAGATGTAGTTGTTAATGGAGAAACTAAAATACATTCAGGAGAGAAAATTATAAAAGTTACTATTGGAGCAGGAACTAATCAACAAGTAAATTCTATCTTAAAAAGTGGGTTTTATGATAAAATAAAAGATTTAACATTTAATGAATATCTTGGGGAATATCAAAATGAATCAGATGCTACAAGTGAAAACAAGCCAGTTTATAGGATTATAACATATGTGCAAAATCAATAAAAAAGGGTTTACAAAATACATAGAAAAATGGTATAATATAAGTGTTTATATTATTTTTTGAAAGGAATGAAAAATTATGGGAGATTCAGCAATAACAATAATTGCAATATTTTTAGCAGCAATATTAATGTTTGTTTTTCCACTTATGACAATGGCTGATAAAACAGACGAAGTATCACAACTATCTATACAAACAGCAACAACAGAATTTACAAATAAAATAAGAACAACAGGAAGAGTTACACAAGAAGATTATGATAACTTTACACTAACTTTAGCAGCAACAGGAAATTCATATCAAACTGAAATAACAATACAAAAACTTGACCAAAATCCAGCTAAAAAAACTAGTGGAGACACAACAACAATTGGTTCTAATGTATATTATACAATGTATACAACACAAGTGTTAGAATCTTTACCATTAGCTTTAAATGAGGGAGATATCGTATCAATTAGTGTTCAAAATACAAACACAACATTAGCAAGTCAATTAAGAAATTTTATGTATAAAGTTACAGGAAAAAGTTCTGCTAATATTGTTGCACAAGATTCAGGTATTGTAACTAAAGGAGCAGCAAATTAAATAGAATAGCTTGTAAACATATAAACGAAATTAAAATTTATTTAGTAGCAAGCTGTTTTTAATTTGCAATATAAAAAACTAAAAAGGGGAACAAACATGTAATTTTTATAAATTTAAAAGTTAGATGTTTGTTCCCAATAATTTTATAACATAGAAGGGATTTTTAGATGAAGATACAATCATTAGCAATTATTTTTATAATAATAATAATGCCAATAACAATAGTTTTATCTGAATATATAAATAATAAAATATCAACAGAAAAAACAGAATTAGTGTATGATACAAGACTTCTAAATTCAACATATGATGCAATAAAGGCATATCAACTAAATACTGTAAACAATGCATTTGGAGATGTTACAAATAAAAAGATACAAGATGTAGAGGCAGCTGCAAATACATTTTATAATTCATTATCTTCTAATTTCAATTATACAGGATATAGATCAGAAGTAATGAAAGAATATGTGCCAGCAATAGTATTTACTATGTATGATGGATATTATATACATTCACCATTTAATAACACATTAACAGAAGTTTCAGAAGGTAGCTATGATACAAGCTATAGCAAAGATGGAGAAATTGCGGAAGGATTAAAACCATATGTTTATTATATTTGTAGATATATAAGGGGCTCAGATGATTTTGTTATTACATATACATTAGATAATTATATAACTATACAAGGCATAATTAATGGTAATTATGTTTATGATTATGGATATTTATATTCAATAGCTAATGTACCAAATGAAGAAGGAATATATAAAAAAGATGTTCATACATATTCTTATAATAGAGTAGAATTTAAAGATGATGATACAGAAGAATTAAAAGAATTTGTTGGAAATACAGAATATTCTTATGTAAAAATAAATGGAAAAAAATATTATCTTGATGATAATAAATATTCAGATAGAGGAATTGATGAAATAACTGTAAATGGTGTAACATTTAAACAAAGTGCAGGAATTTTTTTCATTGATGAAAATGGTGAAAAAAATTATAGCCAAACTAAAGGATATAGTGACGATAATACCGCAGAAGAAAATAGTGAATTCTTAAAATATTATCAAGCAATAAAGAAAAATAAAAGTGCATTTGAATATTATAAAAATGCATATGAATTTTCTAGCGCAGTATTAGGAAGTGCAGTCACAGGTTATAAAGATAAGGCAGGAACAGAAGTTAGAGGTGGATATGGTTTATCAGATTTAAAGACAAGTGACGCTTATATTTATAAACATCCAGCTTCTGATACAACATCAATAGAAGAGTATGGAGAATTTGATATTTTTAAAGAGACTGGTAATACAAAAATTCAAAATGAGACTTCAAACTTTAATCAACACAGAAAAGCGATTATAAGATATGTAGTAGAAACAAATCTTGCAACATCAATTTCATCTTTTTCTTCAAATGCAAATACTACTTTTGTAATGCCAAAAATTTCAGAAGAAGATTGGGAAACTATAGAAAATGATGTGTGTGCAATTTCGTTTTTACAAGGAATGAGTATTGGAGCAAAAAAATATAATGGTTATTCAGTAGTTGCAAATACATTAACAAAAGAATATATTGATGAAAATGATATATATATATTAGCAAATTCTAATGGAACTGATATATATTGCAAAGTAAATGATAATCACATTCTATCAGGAGAAAGTTATAATATAAAAAGTAAAGGTGATTTAGGCTATTATCCAGGAGCTTGGAAAATAAATTTTGAACAAAAACAAGATGTAAGTTCAGGCTCAGATACAATTTATTATAATCCTATAAACTATTTAGGAAGTTATACAAGTATAATGGGAAGTTCTGGAGTTAATCAGATTGGCGATGATATGTATACATATATAAGTAATAAAGATAATAACTTGAAAAAAATATATTATATGGCATTAGGAAGAGAACGTTGGGGTTCATATAATGTAAATAATATAAATTATGAAATATATGGTAACAATGGAAATGAATATTTCTTAAAAGATTATTAAGACAAAAGGGACAGAGGATAAAAGGGACAGGTCTTTTCGCGAAAAGACCTGTCCCTTTTGTCTGATTTGACAGAATAGAAATATTATGGTAAAATATAGTCTATATTTAAGAGTTTATCTAAAAGTAAAATACTTGAGCGGTAAAGAGTAGCAAAATATATAATTTGTTATTTACACTTAAAATGAGATTATAAAAAATCTTGCTAAGGAGTCTTAAAAGATTTCTTAGCGAGTTTTTTTTATCTAAAATATTAAAAAATAAGATGTAAAAAGGGGAGGGGAAAAATGAGCATAATTGAAGTAAAAAACTTAAACAAAAAATTCAAAATCAAAGAAAAGGAGAAAGGGATAAGAGGAAGCATAAAATCAATTATTAAACCAGAGTACAGAACAGTAAGTGCAGTAAATGACATAAGTTTTACAGTACAACAAGGTGAAATTTTAGCTTTTATTGGACCAAATGGAGCTGGAAAGTCAACAACTATAAAAATGCTAACAGGTATTTTGTATCCAAGTGGTGGAGAAATAATGGTTAATGGAATAAATCCATCAAAGGAAAGAAAAAAATTAGCATATAAAATTGGAACAGTATTTGGGCAAAAAGAACAGTTATGGACGCATTTAACTCCGTACGATAATTTCAAATTTTTTGGAGCAATATATGATGTACCTGATAATGAAATTGAAAATAGAATACAAGAATTAAAAGAAACTTTTGAATTACAAGAATTTATAAATACACCTGTAAGAAATTTATCACTTGGGCAAAGAATTAGATGTGAAATAGTAGCATCTTTAATACATAAGCCAGAAATATTATTTTTAGATGAACCGACTATTGGATTAGATCCAGTGGTAAAAGAAAATATTAGAAAGTTAATCAAAAAAATGAACAAAGAATTAGGAACAACAATATTCCTAACAAGCCATGATGTAGGAGATATAGAAAAGCTTTGTAAGAGAGTTATTATAGTAAATAAAGGTAAAATTATTATGGATGACACAATGAGTAATTTAAAATATCATTATCTAGACAGAAAGATTGTAGAAGTAAAATTAAAAGAAAAAGTTGCTTTAAATAATGAAGAAGGAATTAACATTATAAAAGAAAAAGCAAATGGTTTAAAAATAGAAATTGATAGTAAGAAAAAGACAATTGCAGATGTGATAAAAATGTTAGATACAGATAAAATAATAGATATGAATATATCAAACATACCACTTGAAGATATAATAACATCAATTTATAAAGGAGCAAAAGTTGAAGTTTTTTGATAAAAATAGCTAGCAACATGAAGGGGGGATTAAGTTGAAAAAATATTTGTACATATATAAAGCAACTTTAGTAGAAAATCTAAATTATATAACAAACATATTACTTGGATTTATAAATTTTTTTGTTATGATGTTTGTATTCTTAAACTTATGGGAATATATCTATTCAGATAATACTCAGGTTATAAATGGATATACAATGCAACAAATGATATGGTATGTTTTAATTACAGAGGTTTTATGGTTTGGAAGTAGAAATAAAATTCTAACACAAGAAATAAGTCAAGATATAAAAACGGGAAATATAGCTTATAACATAAATAAGCCTTATAATTATGTTTTATATATAGTTTCTAAACATTTAGGAGAAATTACAATAAAATTGATTATGTTTATAATGGTGGGAATAATTATTGGAGTTAGTTTTGTCGGTCCTATCCAAAATTTTAATATTATGAATGTTCCTTTTATATTGTTGACAGTAATTTTTGGGGTAATAATAAATTCTATTTTAAGAATAGCAATTAGTATAATATCATTTTGGATAGAAGATTCCACTCCATTTCATTGGGTATATGATAAAATGATTTTAGTAATAGGAACATTATTTCCAATAGAAATGTTTCCTGAATTTATAAGACCCATTATAAAATGCACACCAATATTTGTTGTAACATATGGACCAGCAAAATTGATAATAGATTTTAGTATGAAAAGTTTTATGAATATATTTATTGCACAGATTTTATATTTAGTAATTTCAATATCTATTGTTTCTATTTTATATAATAAAGGGGTGAAAAAATTAAATGTTAATGGAGGTTAAAAATCAAATAAAAGTTATGTTTTTGTCATTAAAATATAATATAATGAGGCAAATGACAAATAAAGTAACTTTTATAACTAATATAGTTTTTATGATATTAAATAATGCAAGTTTTATTATACAGTGGATAATACTTTTTAGTCTGAAAAATGAAATTGGAGGATATACAATAAAAGAAGTGATTTTACTCTGGGGAATGGCAGCAAGTGTATTTGGTTTGTCTCGCATATTATTTAATAAAGCTTTTGAACTATCAGAATTAATAATAAATGGAAAGTTAGATACTTTTCTTGTACAACCTAAAAATGTATTTTTAAGTGTAATAAGTTCAGAAACAAAAATATCTGCAATAGGGGATTTGATATATGGATATATATGTTTATTATTATATGGGATAACAATAAAAAATGTTATATTATTTACTTTTTTTACAGCAATAGGAGCAGTGATATTGACATCATTTGTAAGCATAATGGGAAGCCTATCTTTTTGGATAGTAAAAGGAGACATTATTGCAGATTCTTTATCAAATATAATGATTAATTTTGCAACATATCCAGGAAATATATTTAAAGGTATTGTAAAGATTTTGTTGTATACAATTATACCAGTAGGCGTCTCAAACTATATGACAGTAGATATAATTCTAAATTTTAATTTGGTTAATTTTTTTTATATAGTTATTTTTGCAATAGTAATTCTTTTGTTAGCTTTTTATATATTCAATAGAGGATTAAAGAGATATTCTTCTTCTAATTTGATGAATTCGAGAATATGATTCCCTAAAAAAGAACCGGCACTAAACAGGGAATGAGACAAAAGAGACAGGTCTTTTCGCGAAAAGACCTGTCCCTTTTGTCTAAAATTACTTGACTTTTTAATGATAATGTTATAAAAATAATAAGAAAAAATGGATACATATCCAAAAGAAAGAAGGAGAATAAAATGGAAAAAATAAGAGGATTTGAAGTAGCAAAAGGATTTGAGGATAAAGGTATAAATTTACCAGAAAGAAAAACAAGATGCTCAGCAGCATATGATATAGAAGCAGCTGAAGATATAGTAGTACCAAGTTTTAAAAAAGGTATGAAGCCAACATTAGTTGCAACAGGTTTAAAAGCATATATGCAAGAAGATGAAGTTTTATATTTAATGGCAAAAAGTTCAGGATTTCCAAAAAAAGGAATTGTTCTTTCAAATTGTGTTGGTGTAATAGATGGAGATTATTATGAAAATGAATCAAATGATGGACATATAATGTTTTCTTTAATAAATTTAAAAGATGAGGATTTATATATTAAAAAAGGAGACAGTATTGGACAGGCAATGTTTACAAAATATTTAACAGTAGACAATGACGCTGCAACAGGTGTAAGAAAAGGTGGATTTGGTTCTACAAGTAATAAATAGATAAAAAGGAACCAGGCTTAAGCTCAAAAAACAAAAAGGCCTGGTTCAAAATGTATAAAATGCACAATAAGAACCAGTCCAAAACAAGCAAAATGAAAGGATTTTTTATGAAAACAATTGTAAGTAATTTGAAAAAAAATAAAAAGGTAATTTTAGAAGTGATAATACTAATTCTAATATCATTGTTTAGTTTCAGTATAGCACCCAAAACACTTCAAAATGATACATATTATACTGTATCAATTGGAAATTTGATTTTAGAGAATGGAATAGATAATCAAGACCATTTTTCATGGCATGAAAATTTACCATACACATATCCACATTGGCTTTATGATGTAATGATGAGTTTAATATATAATTTAGGAAGCTGGAATGCAGTATATATATCTGTATGTGTGATGTCAATAATTCTTGGAATTACAATATATCAGGTAAATAAAAAGTTGAATAAAAATCAGATAATATCATTTGTACTTACAATAGGTTCAATGTATCTGCTAAAAGATTATATCGCAGCAAGAGCACAATTAGTAACATTTATAATTTATATGCTAGTTATCTTTTTTATAGAAAGATTTATAGAAAATCCGAAAAAGATATATTATGCAATAGGAATAATAATATCATCAATATTAATTGCAAATCTACATGTAGCTGTTTGGCCATTTATATTTGTTTTAAGTTTGCCATATATTGCAGAATATATTATATGTTCATTTTCAGATTGGGTAATATATCAGAAACCTGCAATATTAAGAAAGAAAATTTCATTGAGACTTCATAAAAAAGATAAAGAAAAAGTGAATGAAATTACAAATAATTTGGAGAAAATATATGTTTCAAATGAAAAAAGAAAGCTAGCTAGAGAGGCTGAAGAACCATATAAAATAAAAATGAAAAGAAACAAAAATGTAAAATGGCTTATACTAATTATGGTAATTTGTGGGGTTACAGGATTTTTAACACCGCTTGGAACTACACCATATACTTATTTGATAAAAACTATGCAAGGAAATACTGTAAATAATATAAATGAACATTTACCATTAACACTTATACAAAATATTCCAATAATGTGTACAATTATAATTGCTCTTTCACTTTTGATTTTTACAAAAGTAAAGATAAGATTGTCAGATTTATTTATGCTAGGAGGACTTTCATATTTAATGTTTTCATCTAGAAGACAAGCAACAATGTTTGTACTTATAGGTTCTATTATTTTAAATAGAATGATAGTTGAAGCTATAAAAATATATGGAACAGAAAAAATGAAGGGAGTATTAAGACAAATTATTATTGTTGCTGGCATAGGTGTATCTTGTATAACTTTATTTCTTAGTATTAAATATATTGATAAAAAGAAAAATAATGTATATGTAAATGAAGCAACATATCCAGTAGAAGCCTCAGAGTGGATATTAAAAAATTTAAATTTAGATAATATAAAATTATTTAATGAATATAATTATGGTAGTTATCTATTATATAAAGGAATACCTGTGTTCATAGATTCGAGAGCAGACTTGTATGCACCAGAATTTAATGGAGAAGAAGATATTTTTATGAATTTCATAAATACATCTAATATAGGAAGATATTACGGAAAAACTTTTAGGGAATATGGAATAACACATGTTATGTTATACAAAAATTCAAAAGTTAGTATGTTAATAGATGAAACTGAACCAGAAAATTATAATAAAATATATTCAGATGATTATTTTGTAATTTATGAAGTGATGAAATAACTTGAAAAGAGGGATTTTGAAAGTATGGATACTAGACCAATAGGGGTGTTTGATTCAGGAATTGGAGGATTGACAGTTCTAAAAGAACTTGAAGAAACTTTTAAAGAAGAAAATTTCATATATTTAGGAGACACTTTGAATTTTCCTTATGGAGATAAAACTAAGGAAGAAATTATTAGTTTTTCAAAGAGTAATATAGAGTATTTAATTAGTAAAAATGTTAAAATGATTATAATAGCATGTGGAACAGCTACTAGTCAAAGTCTAGATGAAATGAGAGAACTTTTTGATATTCCAATTATGGGAATAATTGAGCCAACAGTCCAATATGTGAAAAATATGAGTATTAGAAAAATAGGTGTTATTGCTACAACTGGAACAATAAGAAGCGGAGCTTGGGAAAAAAGCTTAAAAAAACAAATATCAGATATTGAAGTTGTAAGCAACGCATGTCCGCTTTTAGCAGGTATTGCAGAAGAAGGTAAAGCCACATCTAAAGAAAGTATAGAAGCTGTACATAATTATATGGAAATTTTTAAACAAAATCATATAGATACAATTATTTTAGGCTGTACACATTATCCAATTTATGATGAAATAATTAAAAAAGAGTTTTCATATAAAGTGAATTTAATAAATACAGGCAAAGCAGTAGCGCAAAATGTAAAAAAATACTTAAGTGAAAATAAAATTCAAAATAAAGGAGTAAAAAATCCTCCTAAAATAATACTTTCTAAAAAAGAAACAGATTTTGACCAAAAAGCAAAAAATATACTAAAATCCGCTAAAAAGCTTGACATCACTAATTTTTATTAATATAATATCAAGTATAAATTATACTAAATAAAAGGAGCAATAGATGTTGGACTTGGGGATGAACAAATTTCAAGAAAAATATAATCAAATGACAGATGAAAATTTACTACAAGAAATAGTAAAAAATCATAACAATGTGGCATTTGATTGTCTAATAGACAGGTACAAAGAAATGGTAAGCATTAAAGCAAATAAATTTTTCATGATAGGTTCAGAGAAAGAAGATATGCTACAAGAAGGATATATGGGACTATATAAAGCTGTAAAATCATTTGACCAAAAAAAGCAAAATTCATTCAAAACATTTGCAGGTCTATGTATAGAAAGACAAATGATAACAGCTGTAAAAAATTCAAATAGGCAAAAACATATTCCATTAAACTCATCATTATCACTAAATTCAGAAGCATATGAAGAAAATGATGATACTGAAATTATAGAAATACTAGATACAAGAAAAACAGGAGAAGACCCTTTAGACATAATAACAAAAAAAGAATATTTTTCAATAGTAGAAACAGCTATAAATGACAGTTTGAGTGACTTTGAGAAAAAGGTACTTACACACTACAAAAATGGAGAAACTTATGCAGAGATAGCTACAAAGCTTGAAAGTAAAGTAAAGTCAGTAGATACAGCAATTCAGAGAATAAGAAAGAAAGCAATAAAAATAAAACAGAGGATAGAAGAAGGGGATTAGGATAACAGACAAAAGGGACAGGTCTTTTTGGATTGGGGACAGGTCCTTTCGCAAAAAGACCTGTCCCTTTTGTCTTTCCCTTTTATTTTAGGAAAGAGGAAAAAAGATGAAAGAAGAATTTATAGAATTATTAAGAAGTACAAATAGAGAAGGAATCGAAGAACTAATAGATTTCATACAAAAAACAGATTTCTTTGAAGCACCAGCAAGTACACGTTTCCATGGAAGTAGGGAACATGGTTTGCTAGAGCATAGTCTAAAAATATATGAAATATTAAAATCAAAAGTAGAAACAGCATGTATAGAAATAAAAACACCTCCAGAATCAATTATATTAATTGCATTATTACATGATATATGTAAAGCAAACTACTATAAAATAGACTACAGAAATGCAAAAAATGCATTAGGAGTTTGGGAAAAAGTTCCATACTACACAGTAGATGACACAATACCATATGGACATGGAGAGAAATCAGTAATGATGATAACAGAATATATAAAATTAACGCCAGAAGAGAAATATGCAATTCGTTGGCATATGGGGTATACAGAACCAAAAGAATTATATAATACAATAGGTTTAGCATATACCAAATATCCAATAGCATTATTAACACATGAAGCAGATTTAGAAGCTACATATTTTTTTGATACATAATTTTTTTTAATTGGGGACGTTTCTTTTTTCAAAAGGGACAGGTCCTTTCAAAAAGGGGACAGTCCCTTTT
>CAOKHL010000026.1 GCA_948468315.1 uncultured Eubacteriales bacterium | reverse complement strand
ATTGTGACTATTAACGCTATTAACGTTATTCCTCTACTTTCATTTGTCTTTCTATCTTTTTTCATCTTTTTTTCCTTTCTATTAATTATAATATCACATAAAAATTATAGCAATAAATAATAAAAAATACAACAAAACTTTTTATATTTTGTTGTATTTTTTATTTTACTAATCTATGAAATTATTAAGATATTCTATTAGAAATAATGGAATATTTACAATCTTTCCATCTTTACACAGATTATTCATAGAAAATCTTATAGATAAATCATTTTTAAACTCCTCATTATATTTAGTTAAACTAATATTTTTAGTTGACTTGTTTGACTTTACTTCAATAGGAATGATTTTATTTTTCCTTTGAATAACAAAATCTATTTGATTTCTATCAAAAGTATAATAATTTGGTACATTCTCAAAAATAGCATTTAGCATATTCAATACATAATTTTCAGTAAAAGCTCCTTTAAACTCTTTAAATAACCTATCTCCTTCTATTATAATTTTACTATCTAAATTAGATAATCTTCTAAGTAGTCCTACATCATTCATATATATTTTAAAACTACTTAAATCATTGTATGCTTTTAGTGGAAAATCAGTTTTTGTTACATTATATATTTTATAAATTAAATTTGCATCATTTAACCAATTTAGAGCATCTTCATATTCCCTTGCTCTTGCTCCCTCTTTTACAACTTGATATAAAAATTTTTTGTTTTCTTTTGCAAGTTGTGATGGTATACTATTCCAAATTAAAGATATTTTTTTTGCCTCACTATTTTTTGTATGTTTTGAAAAGTCACTTTCATATGCTTTTAAGATATTTTCTTGTACTTTATTTACAAGCTCTATATCTTTTTCATTTACCCAAATATTTACTGCTTCAGGCATTCCACCAATTATGAAATATGCTTTTAATTTTTCCTCTAATTGATTAAAAAATATATCTGGTATATTTTCTATGATTTTTATAGATTTCATATATTCTACTAAGTTTTCACAGCCATCTGCTATTAAAAATTCACTAAATGTCATTGGGTACATACTTAAAAAATCTACCTTACCTACTGGAAAAGAAGTATGTGACAGTCTTATTCCAAGTAGACTTCCAGCACAAACTATATGATAATCGTTTGCTTCTTCTTGAAAATATTTCAGACAATTTAGAGCATTTGGACATTCTTGAATTTCATCAAAAATCACTAATGTTTTTTCTGGATTTATTGCCTTTCCATTTATAAATACTAACTGTTCTAGTATTCTTTTTGGGTCTTTTGTATTTGTAAATAAATTATATAAATCTTCATCATGATCAAAATTAAAATATGCTACATTTTCATAATTTTCTTCTCCAAATTGTTTTAAAATATATGTTTTTCCTACTTGTCTTGCACCCTTTAAAATTAATGGTTTTCTATATTTACTTTGCTTCCACTTTATTAATTCATTTAATATAAATCTCTTCAAATTAACCATCCCCTATAATTAATATATGATTATTCTATATTAATTATACCTTTTTATCACATTTTTGTAAAGCTTTTTGGTAATTTTATCACACTTTTGCAACGTTTTATTTCATTTTTATCACATTTTTGTAAAAAAGATGACCCTTAAGCCATCTTTTCTTTTATTCTAACCAAAGTATTCAAAGCATCTATTGGAGTTAACTCATTTAAATTTACCATATCCAACTCATGTGCAACTTCAGCTAATTTATAATTAAACATATCAAATTGCCCATCAACTTTTTTCTTATCTTCTTTTTCAGGCTTTTTATCCTTTAGAACACTCTTTCTTTCTAATGACTTCAAAATTTCATTAGCTCTTTTAGTTACATCTTTTGGAACTCCTGCAAGTTTAGCAACATGTACACCATAACTTTCATCTGTTCCACCTTTTACAATCTTCCTTAAGAAAATTATATCTTCTCCTTTTTCTTTTACTGCTATTGAATAATTTTTTATTCCATTTTCTTCACTTTCTAATATTGTCATTTCATGATAATGTGTTGCAAATAAAGTTTTAGCTCCACATTTATTTTTATCTGCTATATATTCTGCAACAGCCCAAGCAATTGATAAACCATCATATGTAGATGTTCCTCTTCCTATTTCATCTAATATTACTAAACTGTTTTTTGTTGCTTCTTTTAAAATAGTTGCAACTTCCATCATCTCTACCATAAATGTACTTTGTCCCATACTTAAATCATCTGAAGCACCAACTCTTGTAAAGATTTTATCTACAACACCTATTGTTGCACTTGTTGCTGGTACAAAACTTCCAACTTGTGCCATTAAGGTAATTAAAGCTACTTGTCTCATATATGTAGATTTTCCCGCCATATTTGGTCCTGTTATAATTGCTAACCTGTTACTTTCAGTATCTAAATATGTATCATTTTGGATAAATTCTCCTGATGATAACATCTTTTCTATTACTGGATGTCTTCCTTCTTTTATATCAATAATTCCATCTTTATTAATTTCTGGTTTACAATAATTCATATCTTCTGCTACCACAGCAAATGAACTTAGTACATCCAAACTTGATATAGCTTCTGCTGTTCTTTGAATTCGTTTTACATTACTTGCTATTTCTTCTCTTATTTTTCTAAAAGCCTCTAACTCTAATTTTATAACCTTTTCTTCTGCACCTAGAATTTGGTTTTCCATATTTTTTAGTTCTTCAGTTATATATCTTTCTCCATTTGTTAAAGTTTGTTTTCTTATATAAGTATTTGGGACCATATTTTTATACATATTTGTAACTTCTATATAATAACCAAATACCTTATTAAATCCTATTTTTAATGATTTTATTCCTGTCTTTTCTTTTTCATCAGCTTCTAGTTTCATAAGCCATGATTTTCCATCTGTTGTTGCAAGTTTTAGTTTATCTATTTCCTCATTATAGCCCAATTTTATATATCCACCATCTTTTGTATTCATTGGTGGGTCATCTACAATTGATGTTTCTATTAATTTATGAATATCTTGTAATTCATCTATGTTTTCATATATTTCATTTAAATAATGTGATTTGGTTTCTTTTAAAACTTGTTTTATTTCTGGTAATTTAAATAATGAATTTTTTAATGTTATCATATCTCTTGGAGTTGCATTTCCATAAGCCATTTTTCCAGCTAGTCTTTCTATGTCATATACTTTTTTTAAGGCTTCTACCGTATCTCCCCTTAGAATAATATCTTCTTTTAATTCTTCTACTGCTCCTAATCTTTTGTTTATTTCTTCTACATCTATAAGTGGATCATTTAGCCATCTTCTAAGCATTCTTCCTCCCATTGATGTAGATGTTTTGTCTAATACCCATAAAAGTGTTCCTTTTTTAGACCTATCTCTCAATTTTTCTGTGATTTCCAAGTTTCTTCTTGCATTTATGTCTAATGACATATATTTTGAAACAGAATAAATAACTACTTTATTTATGTGACTTAAATCTGTCATTTGTGTATTTGTTATATATTCTTTTAAAGCATTTATACTTGATATTGATAAAAGCTTTGTTTCTAAATCTTCTATTGTATTTCCATTATTGTCTACCAAAGAAAACCATTCTTTTACTTTTGAAATATCTTCACTAAAATAACTTTCGTCACATGTAGTTATATATGTGTTTGGAAATCTTGTTTGAATTTTAGGTATTTCTTCTGTCGAATTATTCATCATATTATTTACTACAATTTCAGCTGGAGAATATCTTGATATCTCATCTAAAAGTAGAGAGAAATTATTGTGTTCTTTTATTTCTGTTGAATAAAATTCTCCTGTTGATATGTCACTTATTGCTATTCCAAAATATAAACCCGCTTTAAATATGCTCATTATATAATTATTTTTTCTTTCTTCTAACATATTAGATTCTACAATTGTTCCTGGAGTTACAACTTTTATTACTCCTCTTTCAACTATACCTTTTGTTGTTTTTGGATCACTTAATTGTTCACAAACTGCAACTTTGTAACCTTTTGATACAAGTTTTGCTATATAATTCTCTGCTGCATGATGAGGAACACCTGCCATTGGTGCACGCTCTTCTAATCCACAATCTTTTCCTGTTAATGTTATTTCTAGTTCCCTTGATACCAAAATTGCATCATCAAAAAACATTTCATAGAAATCGCCTAATCTATAAAATAATATACAGTCTTTGTATTTTTCTTTTGTTTCAAGATATTTTTGCATCATAGGTGAACATTTTTCTTTATCTATTTCCATTTTTAGTACACATCCTTATCCTTTATAATGATTTTACTAGTTTTTCAATTTGATTTATATATTCATTTTTTATTTCTTTATATACTTGTCTTGAAGTTTCTTCATCATATAAATGTGATAAAGAATTTCTTGCAAGCATCATTTTTATCCACGTTTCCCCATCTGAAATTAAATTGTGTGCAAAGCTTTCTTTTATAACTTCTCTTGGACTTCCAGTATTTATAGTTATTCCTAAATATTCTAGATAATCTTTTAATGTTTTCCATGCAAGTTCAAAAGTAAATTCATATCTATGTAATACTCCATCTACCATTAAATCATTTTCTTCTTGCTCTAATGCTTCTTTTAATCTTTCTGTTGCATTTGCTAAATCTTGCTTTCTCGTTTTATCCCAAGTATCTATTGGCAAACCAAAATCCATATTCTTAAATCTCTCCTTTAAAATACCACATATGGTCCTCTACTATTTTTATATCAATAATAGAATTAATAAGATTTTCATCTCCTTCAAAAACAACAACTTTATTGCTTTCAGTTCTACCTGTAAGCATTTTTTCATTATTTTTACTTTTACCTTCAACTAATATCCTTTGGGTTGTTCCAATATATTCTTTGTTATTTTCAGCAATCTGTTTTTCTACTAATTCTTTTAATCTATCAAATCTTTTATGTTTTATTTCTTCTGGAATTTGGTTTGGCATTTTATCTCCAGGTGTTCCAACTCTTCTTGAATATATAAACATAAATACTTGTTCAAAATTAACTTTTCTAACTACATCTAATGTATCTTCAAAATCTTCTTCTGTTTCTCCTGCAAAACCAACTATTATGTCTGTTGAAAATTTAATATTAGGTATTTTTTCTCTCATTTTTTCTACTAATTCTAAATATTGTTCTTTTGTATATTTTCTATTCATTACTTTTAGTAAATTTGTACTTCCAGATTGAAGTGGTAAATGTACAAATTTACATACTTTTTCACAGTCTGCAATTGCTTCTATTACATCAAGCGTAAAATCTTTTGGGTGTGGTGAAATAAATCTTATTCTTTCTATTCCATCTATTTTATTTATTTCTCTTAAAAGCTTTGCAAAAGAGTTTATTTCTTTGTAATCTCCATCTTCATTTTTCAAAGTTCCTTGTTTTATTGCTTCCATTTCTGAACGTAAATATGAATTTACATTTTGCCCAAGTAACATTATTTCTTTATAGCCTTGTGAAGCTAATTCTCTTACTTCTTTTATAATATCCTTTGGTTTTCTGCTTCTTTCCCTTCCTCTTACATATGGTACTATACAATAACTGCAAAAATTATTACATCCATACATTATTGTAACATTAGCTTGTATCTTACTCTCCCTTTTTATAGGTAAATCTTCATATACATTTCCATCTATATCTATTACATCTTTAATCTTTTTTTGACTTTCTAATACCTTAAATATATCTTCAGGTAATTTATGTAATGTATGTGTTCCAAATACTATATCTACATATGAAAATGATTTTTTTATTTTATCCAATATATGCTCTTCTTGCATCATACAACCACCTATGGCTATAATTAGATTATTTTTTTCCTTTAAATTTTTTAATTCTCCTATTTTTCCAAATAATCTTTCTTCTGCATTTTCTCTTACACAACATGTATTAAATATTGCCAAATTTGCTTCCTCAATCTTTTCTGTTTTAATATAACCCATCTCTTCTAACATTCCACAAATTTTTTCAGAGTCATTCTCATTTAATTGACATCCCATTGTTAAAATTGTGTATTTTAAATTTTTATTTTCATTTAAATTTGCAACTTTTTCAATATATTGTTTTTGTATTTTTATTTCTTCAATTTCGTCCATTTAAGTTTACCATCCTTTCTGCCCATTTTTATTCTTCTTTGCTTGGATATCTTGTATATGTAAGCTATGTTCAGTTACTAAGTATATCATATATTTTATTAAAAATCTATAAAATCTAACTAAAAATTTTACATTGGGAGAAAAAGGACAAAAGGGACAGACAAAAGAGGGGAGACAAAAGGGACAGGTCTTTTCGCGAAAAGACCTGTCCCTTTTGTCTCCCCCCTTTTGTCTGTCCCTTTTGTCCTTTTCTCTTTCCTCTTAGAAAATTTGCTTAAGTTCACTTAATTCTGTTATAATTTTTATGTCTTTAGGTATTAATTTAGTATCTATAGATTTTCCAACAATATTTCTCCACACAACATTTTTTATTCCTGCATTTTGAGCTCCTTCTATATCTATTTTTAGGTCATCTCCTATTATTGCTACTTCGTTTGGTTTATAGCCTTCCATTGCTTGTATAAAGCTTTGTTCGTGCGGTTTCATGTATTTTTCTGCACCATAAATTTGTTTGAAGAATTTTAATATTCGTAATTTTTTTAGCCTCTCAAGTTGTCCATCTTTAAACCAATTTGTAAGTATTACTAGTTCGTACTTGTTATACAAATATTCTAGTGTTTTATAGTCTTCTTCATTTAATTTTTCTGGAATACAGTATGCTAAGTTTTTCAGCCATATCTCTATAAAATTATTTGGCAATTGTAAATTCAATTTCTTGTTTATATAGTTTGTCATTTCGATTTTGTCGAATTTTTTTGTATTTTTTTCATATTCAATTTCTGCATTGTTTATTTCATTGTATAAGTTTTCTGTTTTTGGATATTGTAATTCGTCAAGTGTTTTGTCTAATGCTTTATCATATTCTTTCTTCCAAAGTATTAGTGTATTATCTACATCAAAAATTAATCTTTTTATCATTTTTATCTCCATATAATCTAATTATCTAGTACCATTTTTCTAATTTCTAATATTTTCTCATTAATATTTTCTAAGTCTAATTTTTCAAATTCCTTCTCTTCATCTAATTCATATTTATTCTTTATTTTTAAAATTCTTTTTACACTAGAATTTATTCTATACATATTTAGTTTTTTTGCTTTTGCTAATTCTATAATATTTAGTATTGCTTTTTCTTCTTGCTTTTCGTTAAATCTAAAAATGGTTATGTCATTTCCTGCTTTAAACGATTTTGTTAGTGCTTTTGTTGTTCCATATCTATATTTTATTGCTCTCATTTTTAAATCATCTGATATAATTAAACCTTTATAGTGATATTTTTTTCTTAAATATTTAATTATAAATTTTCTTGATAGTGAACAAGGCTCTTTATCTAACATTTCTCTTATCTTTAAATGTCCAACTAAAATACCATCTGCACCATTTTTTATAGCTTCTTCAAATGGTTTCATATCTTCAATTTCTAATGTCTTTATTTTAAGTTTTATAATAGGTAATCTATAATGCGAGTCTTCTTTTGTTGCCCCATGTCCTGGAAAATGCTTTATTACAGATATTATTTTTTTATCTTGGAAACTTTTCATTTGTGCTATTCCATATTTTGTTACACATTCTATATTTTCTCCGAAACTTCTATCTCCTATTGATTTATTATCAAATCTTTTTAAATCAAGCACTGGTGCAAAGTTCATGTTAAATCCAGATTTTGATAGTATTTCTCCTGTTATTTTTGCAGCTTCTTTTATACCTTTTTCTCCTAATTTATTAGCAATTAAATTTGCTGATGGAAGATTTAAGATTTCCTTTGGCATTCGATTTACTCTTCCACCTTCTTGGTCTATTGATATAAATAATGGTACTTTGTTTTGTTTATTTAGCTCTTTTAAATCTTTTATTAAATTTATCATTTCTTCATATGTGTTAAAATTACGTCTATATAGGATTACTCCTCCTATTTTATATTTTAGAATTAGTTTTTTGGTTCTTTCTGTTATTCGGTTACTTTCAACTCCCACTATTAACATTTGCCCTATTTTTTCTTCTAGGGATAAATTTTCAACTTTTATTTTCATATTTTCCTCTTCTTTTAGTATATCTCTTATATAATAAACTATTCTTTTTATATTTAAATTATAGAACTGGAAACATTGGTTGTCAATGAATTTGAATTTATTTTTTTATTTGACATATAATAAAATATGTGCTAATATATTTATAACAACGTTGATACTGATGAACTCAATCAATGTAAATCAAAAAAGACTAGGAAAACCAACAAATCCTAGTCTTTTTTTGCTATTCTTTAAACAATAGCTTTACAATTAAGTAAACAACTATCAGTTTTAATAGCTTGATGAACTCTTTCAAAATAAATCCTCCTTCCTGCCACTAAGCAAGTAGGCCATCTAATAATACTATAATTGTAAACTATTGTCAATTTTATTTGACAACTTCAACAAAAATATTCAATTTTTCTCCATTGATTGGTGTCTCTACATACTCTTTATCAGTTTCATTATAGAAAACATTTTTTGCTAAAGTATCATGTTTAATTGTATCTTCATATTTCTTTACTACTTCTTCTAATGTAGAATTTCCTTCAACATAAAGATTTATATTATCCATTACTTCAAAACCATTGTCTTTTCTCATATTTTGAACTTTAGATAAAATTTCTCTTAGGAAACCTTCTTCTTTTAATTCTGGTGTTATTTCAGTGTCAATTACAACACCAATTTCACCTGTTCCACTAAATGCAAATCCTTCTTTACCATTCATTGTAATTAATAGATTTTCAGTTGATAAAGGAATCTCGTTTTCTTCAATTTCTATATATACAATTTCTCCATTTTGAACTTTGCTTGCAAGTTCCATTTGGTCAAATTCTGCAATTTTTTGTTTTATTACTGGGATTAGTTTTCCATATTCTTTTCCAAGTACAGGAAGGTTTGGTTTTATTTCAAAACTTACATAATCTTTCATATCTGCGCCTAGTACAACTTGTTTTACATTTAACTCTTCTTTTACTATATCGCTATAATATTCTGGAAGTGTTTTTACAGAAATTAACATTTCTGATAATGGTTGTCTGTTTTTGATATTTACGGAATTTCTTGCACTTCTTCCAAGTTTTACAATTGTATATGCTAAGTCCATTTCTTTTTCTAGATTTTTATCAATTTCTCCTAAATTTACCTCTGGCCAAGTACATAAATGAATACTTTCAGGAGCTTTTTTATCTAATCCTACAACCAAGTTTTGATATATTTCTTCTGTCATAAATGGTATAAATGGTGCAGCAACTTTGCTTAATGTTACTAAAACTCTGTATAAAGTTACATATGCTCCAATTTTATCATCTGTTAATTCTGTTCCCCAAAATCTTTCACGGTTTCTACGTACATACCAATTTGATAAACTCTCTGTAAATTCTCCAATTTGTATAGCACTTGACGTGATGTCATATTTTTCTAATTTTTCATCTACTTCTTTAACTAATGTATTTAATTTTGAAATTATCCATTTATCCATTATATTTGTTGATTTAAAGTTTTTGTAATCTAATGGATTAAATTTATCTATTTCTGCATATAAAACATAGAATGAATATACATTCCATAATGTTGCTAAAAATCCTCTTTGAGTTTCTTGTACATTTTCCAAAGAAAGTCTTGTTGGAAGCCATGGTGCAGAACATGTATAGAAGTGCCAACGAGTAGCATCTGCTCCTACTGTATCTAAAAGTGTAAATGGATCTACTCCGTTTTTCTTAGATTTAGACATCTTTTGACCTTTTCCATCTAAAACATGACCTAAAACTATACAGTTTTCAAAAGGGGTTTTTCCAAATAAAGCTGTTCCTATTGCTGTTAATGTATAGAACCATCCTCTTGTTTGGTCAACAGCTTCTGAAATAAATCCTGCTGGGAATTGTTTTTCAAATAAATCTTTGTTTTCAAATGGATAATGTAATTGTGCAAATGGCATAGAACCTGAGTCAAACCAGCAGTCTATAACTTCTTTAAATCTTGTCATTTGTTTATTACAATTTGGACACTTTAAGTGAACATTATCTATATATGGTTTATGAAGTTCAATATCTTCTGGACAATTTACTGCTTTTTCTTTTAATTCTTCTATTGAACCTATACATTCTAAATGTCCACAATCACATTTCCAAACTGGAAGTGGAGTTCCCCAATATCTATCTCTTGAAATTCCCCAATCTATAACATTTTCTAGGAATTTTCCAAATCTACCTGTTCTTATTGTATCTGGGTACCAATTTACTTTATTGTTATTATCAACTAATTCGTCTCTTAAGCTTGACATTCTTACAAACCAGCTTTCTTTTGGATAATAAAGAAGTGGTGTGTCACATCTCCAACAATGTGGATATGAGTGTAGATGTTTTTCTTTAGAGAATAATTTGTTTTCATCTGCAAGCCATTTGCAAATATCTTCATTACAATCTCTTACAAATCTTCCAGCCCAAGGCTCTACTTCTTCTACAAATTTTCCTGATTTATCTACTAAATTTACAAATGCTATTCCATTTTGTTTACCAACTAGATTATCATCTTCTCCATATGCTGGGGCAATATGAACTATTCCAGTACCATCTGTTAAAGTTACATAGTCTCCATGAATTACAACGAATGCTTTACCATCTGGTTTTGCAAATGGCATTAATTGTTCATATTCTGTACCTAAAAGTTCTTCTCCTTTAAATTCTTTAACAAGCTCATATTCTTTATCTTTTAAAACTGTTGCAGCTAAATCTTTTGCTACTATATAATTTTCATATTTAGCTTCTTCTTCATTTCCTACATTTACTTTATATTCAGCATATGTGTATGATTTATTTACACAAAGAGCTAAGTTTGAAGGAAGTGTCCATGGAGTTGTTGTCCATGCTAAAATATAAGTGTTTTCTTTATTTTTAACTTTAAATTTTGCAACACATGTTAAATCTTTTACATCTTTATATCCTTGGGCAACTTCATGTGAAGAAAGTGCTGTTCCACATCTTGGACAATATGGCATTACTTTATGACCTTCATACAATAATCCTTTTTTCCATAACTCTTTTAAAGCCCACCAAACAGACTCTATATAATCATTATGATATGTAACATATGGATTATCCATATCTACCCAATATCCAACTTGGTTTGTCATCTTTTCCCAAGCACTTACATATTGAAAAACGCTTTCTTTACATTCTTTAACAAATTTCTCTACGCCATAATCTTCTATCTGTTCTTTACCTGAAATTCCTAATTTCTTTTCAATTTCAAGCTCAACAGGAAGTCCATGTGTATCCCAACCAGCTTTACGAGGTACATAGTATCCCTTCATAACTTTATATCTAGGAATTATATCTTTCATAACTCTAGTTTCAATATGCCCAACATGTGGCATACCATTTGCTGTTGGTGGTCCATCATAAAACATGAAATATTTTTTGCCTTCATTTAATCCTAAATTTTTCTTTACAACATTTCTTTCCTTCCATAAATCGGCTACACTTTTTTCCATACCTACATAGCCATCAGGTAATTCAACTTTTTTATACATAATTATTTCTCCTTTCTATTTCCCTGTTTAGTGCCGGTTCTTTTTCAGGGAATTAGCTAATTCCTCGTTAAGGGCCGGTTCTTTTTTAGGGATTTATTTTTGGAATTTATCTGCTACACTTTTTATATCTTGTAATTCAAATCTATATTTTTGTTTTACATTAGGGTATTTTTCATGGTCTACTTCTGATAAAAACATTTCATATGGTCTAACATATAGTTTGCCTTCTCCGTATAACTGTCTATAAACGACACATCTTTCGTCTGTTTCACTATTGATTGCTATATCTTCTATTAAATAGTAATCTCCTTTAAAGTGCTTGTAAATTCCTTTTATTTTTAATTCATTCATTTTTATTTACCTCCTTTTTCCGTTTTAGTAAAATAAAAAACAATCCAATTCTCCTGTATTTTAGGACGAAATGGATTGTTTCCGCGGTACCACCTAAGTTAGTAACCACTTTTATATTTTTTTATTAGTTACTCTCTTTGTTTTCTTTTAACGCAAGATTTACGGCATGGCTTACTATTGGTTCTGCTATGCAACTATTAAGGTGATAATTAAGATAGTTTTTTATTTTGCTATCTTATGGCTTGGGGCCAAAATAATTTTTACTTACCTTGCTTTCAGCTTTTGCAAGGCTCTCTTGAAGATATTATATTATTTATGTTGTCCTTAATTTTGTTTTTGATTATTTTTATGTTTAATATATTATCATAAAAACTGGAATTGTGCAATAGTTATCTGTAAAATTTATTAAATTCGTCTTTTTACTTTTAAATAATCTTTTAAAGCCGATTGTAATAATTTTGAAAAGTTTACATTCTCTGCTTCTGCTAATTTATTTAACCATTGAGGTATTGTTAATGTTTTCTTAACTGCTTGTTCATCTAATTCGTTTCTTACTAATGGCATCCATACCCTTATTATTATAGCTTTTTCATCTTCTTTTGTTTTTATGTTTTCGAATGGTGTTGCTTTTGGTATTTCTTTTTTGTCACTTTCCATATCGTACAAAATTAATCCTAATACTTCTTCTGCATTTTTTATTGCTTCTTCAGTAGATTGAGCATAAGATATCGCTGATGGAATATCTGGAAATGTTATATTTATTCCATCTTCTGCATATTGAAATATTGATGTAAATTCATAACTATTTTTTTTCATATTTCTACCTTCCTTTCAATTCAATTAAATTTTATTCCTGATTGCTTTTCTATATTTTTTAGAGTTCCTATTGGTATATTATTCTTACTTATTGATACAACCACTATATTATTTGAATTCTTATTTGCAAAAATGTGATGTCCTCCTCTTGCTCTTTTCTCATACCAATTGTTTTCTTGTAAAATTTTTATTACTTCTTGTGGTGAATAACTTTCCATATTATGTTCATCCTTTCTATATTATATACGTATTTTTAATACGTGTCAATAATTTCAACAAAAAAAGAGCACATCAACAAAAGCCTTTAGCTCTTGTTGATTGCCCCTTATAATTTTTTATTCTTCATCTAAATCTTCGTCATCGTCTTCTTCTGGCATTTCTTCACCTAGACTTTGTTCAAAAGCCTTTTCAAAGTTTTCTCTTACTTTCTTTTCTACTTCTTCCATTACTTTTGGATTTTCTGTTAAATATTTTTTAACATTTTCTCTACCTTGACAGATTTTTTCTCCTTTATAGCTAAACCATGAACCACTTTTTACTATTATATCTAAGTTTACTGCCATATCTACAATGTTTCCTACTTTTGATATTCCTTCACTATATACTAAGTCAAATTCTGCTTCTCTAAATGGTGGTGCAACTTTATTTTTTACTACTTTTACTCTTACTCTGTGTCCTGTTACTTCTCCATTTTGTTTTATTTGTTCTATTTTTCTTATATCAAGTCTTACAGATGCATAGAATTTAAGTGCACGCCCACCTGTTGTTGTTTCTGGGTTTCCAAACATTACTCCTATTTTTTCTCTTAATTGGTTTATAAATATTAATACTGTTTTTGATTTATTTATTGCTCCAGCAAGTTTACGTAATGCTTGTGACATAAGCCTTGCTTGAAGTCCCATATGAGAATCTCCCATGTCTCCATCTATTTCTGCTTTTGGAACTAGAGCTGCAACTGAGTCTACTACTATTACATCTAATGCTCCACTTCTAACTAAGCTTTCTGTAATTTCTAGTGCTTGTTCTCCTGTGTCTGGTTGTGATACTATTAAATTATCTACATCTACTCCTAGTTTTTTTGCATGAACTGGGTCTAATGCATGTTCTGCATCTATAAATGCTGCTTCTCCTCCTAGTTTTTGTGCTTCTGCAACTACTGATAATGCTAATGTTGTTTTTCCTGATGATTCAGGACCATATACTTCTATTATCCTTCCTCTTGGTAGTCCACCTATTCCTAGTGCTATATCTAGTGCTAGAGCACCTGTTGGAACTGATTCTATTTCCATTGCTTTATATTCTCCTAGTCTCATTACAGACCCTTTTCCAAATTGTTTTTCTATTTGGCTTAATGCTACATCTAAAGCTTTTCTTTTTTCATTATTTTCTGCCATTATTGTTTCCTCCTAAATTTATAAACTTTTGTTTGTTGTCCTTATTATATACAGCAAACATTTTTTTGTCAATACTTTTTTTAAATTTTTTTATTTATTAGTATACCATTCTTTTATATTATAAAACATATTATACCAATTTGCCTTGATTTCTCCTACTAATTCAGTATTTTTGATTGCTAAAATTTTATTTCTTCCAATTCCAATATATGGAACTTCTTCATTATAAATTTCATATAATCTTTGATACTTTGATTTCAATTCATTTTCATCTGTTATATTTTTTAAATATCCCATTATATCATTTACTTCTTGATTCTCAAACTTAGCTAAATTATTATATCCAAAATATGTTGTTAAATCTGGTGCAATTGACCCTTCAATACTTCCTAACATCATATCATAATTTACATTATTTAAATATGAATTATAGCTTCCATCATCTGCATATATTATATTTACAATAATACCTTGTTCTGCTAATTGATTTTTTATATCTTCTGCTGCTCTACATCTTGTACTATCTTTTTGCCTTACTACCATATTTAATTCAATTATTTTTGTTCTATAATTTTCTATTTTTTGCCAAGTTCCATTTTTAGCTTCCCATCCTGATGATGTTAATAAATTATTTTTTTCATCAATATTATAAAAGTTCTCTTCTTTTTCTTCTACTAAAAAACTGCCTGTATTTAAAGGAAAATTTGAAGTTTTATACATATTTCCATATGAATTTCCAATTACTCTATTTTTGTCTATTGCAGCTCTTATAGCTTTTCTTACATTTTTATCTGATAAAATTCCACTTTTAGTATTTAATGCTAAAAATATAAATTCTCTTCCTTCTATTTCTGCTACATCATATCCTATTGTTCCTATATAATCTTGATATGATGAATTTTCAGTCGATATTAAATTTATACTTCCCATTTTAAATGCATTATATAGTTCTGCAACAGTTGAATATAAATTTATAGTTATTTTGTTTATTACTGTTGTATTATTTTTATTGTTCCACCAATTTTCATTTTTTTCTAGAAGTATTGTATTATTTGTCACTTCTGAAATTTTGAATTGTCCTGTTGTTACTGGTGCTTTATTTTTTTCTGTATTCCAAAAATCTGTATCTCTGTAATATGAACTACTTAAAATTGGGAAATTTAAGTAATATTCAAAGTTGTTTATTTCTTGTGATAACAGTATTCTTAATGTGTAATTATCAATTATATCTACTTCTTTTATATGCTCTACATTGTGCATATAAACTGAATTTTTATTTTCTTTTAATCTGTCTATTGTATATTTAACATCATCACTTGTAAATTTGCTTCCATCCGACCATTTTACACCTTGTCTTAATCTTATAATATAAGAATTATTTGAATTTTTGGCACATTCTAATGCTAATGCATATTCTGTTTTATAGTCTTCTGTTATATTTATAAGTGGCTCATAAATTAATTTATCTATATCTTGAACCTTTTTATTTGATGTAATTATTGGGTTTATAGTATCAAATTCTGAAATTGCAAGTGTCATCTCTGTACCTTTTTTTATTTCTTGTGTAACTCCAATTGATGATGAACCATCATTTTGTTTTTTGTCTGAATTTTGTATCTTTACTCTGTATATTGCAAAACCCATAATGATTATTATGAATAATATAAACATATATCCAAAGAAATTGTTTTTCATATGCACCTCTTTTTTAAATTAAAAACTCTATTTGTAATTATATAGTAATTTTAGGAAAAGTCAATAGCAGCTAACTAGGTTATTAAACTATATTTAATAATCTTGTTAGCCGCTATTAATAAATATTATTTTATATAAAAACATGCACGAGTAGAATTTTTACTGTCTATGTTTAACGGATTACTGTGATCTCTACCACTTGTAAAAGTGTAGTTATTTCCATTATTAACATGTCCTCCGACGTTTAACTCTATCATATATATATAATCCTTCTTGTGTCCAATCACTGCAATTTCCTGATATATCATATATATTATTAATTTTTGTATAGCTTGTTTGACCTGTTTCTAATATTTGTGCTATTCCTGCTGGCTTTATTATAATTTGAGTATTTTCATTTCTTACATTCACTATTTCATCTTTATAATTTCCATATCCACTTGTTGTTTTTCCTGTATATCCAACATTATATCCTGATTTTGATAACCATTGTGCCATTACATCCCAAAGTGTTCCATATATCATTCCACTTGTTATGTAATTACTATCAAATGTCATACATGCATTATATAATTCATACCATGTAGTACTAGAAATAGATACTCCTTTTCTTTCTTGTCCTTGTGTCTCGTTTCCTGTAATCTCATATCTTCCAATATAAAATCCATTGTATTTATCTACACTAGCTATCATGTTATTAAAATCTGTTATATATTGATTTGCTACTCCTGTTACATTTGCTAATTTAGTTTTTGTTCCTCTCTGGTTTATCGAGTTAAAGTATGTAACTTCTCCATATGTTGTATCAGTTAAAATTGCTGGTTCCCTATAATATCCACTTGTTTCTGATGGCTTTCCTAGTGTTGCTGTATCTGAATTTCCAAATGGATAGAATGTACCATATGTGTCCCTTGTCTTTGGTGTTGAAAAACTATATAATTTACTATACTTTGTATAAGATACTGTTGTTGCTCCTGCTAAACTTCCAGACTCTGTTATATAATAATCATTATTTCCTATTGTGCTATTTACTGGTACCCATACCCATTCATTTCCTGTGCTATATCCTTCACTATCTATTTTATCTGTTA
>CAOKHL010000025.1 GCA_948468315.1 uncultured Eubacteriales bacterium | reverse complement strand
CACATCTTTTAATACCAGTAGTAACAGATCCTAAAAAAGCAGCAGGAGCATTAGCTTGGGCAGTTCAAGAAATGGATAATCGTTATAATCTATTTGCAGAAAAAGGTGTAAGAGATTTAAGTGGATATAACAAAGTAGCTGAACATGAAGAAACAGGAAAACTTCCTCAAATAGTAATAATTGTAGACGAGCTTGCAGATTTAATGATGGTAGCAGCAAAAGATGTTGAAGAATCAATTTGTAGATTAGCACAAAAAGCAAGAGCAGCAGGAATGCATTTAGTTATAGCAACACAAAGACCATCAGTAGATGTTATAACAGGTTTAATAAAAGCAAATGTACCATCAAGAATAGCATTTGCAGTATCATCACAAGTAGACTCTAGAACAATATTAGACCAAGTTGGAGCAGAAAAACTTCTAGGAAAAGGAGATATGCTATATTTTCCTTCAGGTGCATCAAAACCAACAAGAGTTCAAGGAGCATTCGTATCAGATGAAGAAGTTGAGCAAATAGTAAGTTTTGTTAAATCAAATGGAACAGCAGTATATAGTGAAGATATATTAGACACAATAGAAAATGGAAGCAAAGAAGAACAAATGAAAAATTTAGCACAAGAACAATCAGAAGAAGATGATAAAGATCCATTCTTACAAGAAGCAATAGACACAGTAGTAGAAACAGGACAAGCTTCAACATCATTTATCCAAAGAAAATTTAAAGTAGGATATGCAAGAGCTGGAAGAATTATAGACCAAATGGAAGAAAGAGGAGTAATATCAGGTTACCAAGGAAGTAAACCAAGAGAAGTTCTATGGACACTAGAAAAACTAGCTGAAATGAAGATGGGAACCAAAGCAGAAGAGTAATTCCCTATTGAGTGCCGGTTCTTTTTCAGGGAATTAGCTATTTCCTTGTTTGGTGCCGGTTCTTTTTCGGGGAATTTTGAAAGGAGAAGAATTTTGCAGAAGAAAAGTGATAACTTTTTAGGAAGAATTGTGAAAAAAGATTATAATAATAATCTTGAGAAAATTTTAAGCAAGAAAGATTTTTCTGAAGAAGTAAAAAATAGTTTACTTAGTATGTTTTATAAAATAGAAAATGGTTATAATGATTATAATGTAATAAAAAGAGAAACATTTGATAAAAAAGAATATATAGAAAAATTAATAAACATAATAGAAAAAGATTGTGATAAAATAGAGTTTGTTAACAAGAATAATTTAGAGAAAGTAGATAAAGATAAGAAAGAGATTAGATGTTTGCCAATAGAAGAGAGAATATTATATTCTCTTGCAAAAATACAAAAGAGAAATATTGTTGTAAAATATATAGATGAAAGTATTGAAGAAGCTTTTTCTACAATGTTGAATACAGGAAACAATATAAATATAGTAGAACCATTAAGAGATTTTAACGGTTTTTCTTGGAATATTATAGTAAAAGACATAGAAGATTTAAACTATAATTTAATGTATCAAAATATGATTTTTCTTGTAGGAAATAAATTTGTTGATAAATGGGTAAATAATTATGAGCCATTAGTAGATTATTTTGACTTATTTCAAAATGAAGTCGAAAAAAAATATGGAAAAAAGGTAAAAGAAAATATTACAACAAATTTAATAACATTATCTATTAAATTAAAATCATTATATGATATTAATTTTAAACAAGAAGTAGAAAACAAAAAAGAGGAGTTAAAAAAAGAAAAAGATAAATTAGAAAATAGAGAATTTTATTTAGTAAATATATCTAAACGTAAAAAAGAAAAAGAAAGTGAAATAAAAATTTTAGATAAAATAATAAATGACAAAAATCTTTTGATAAAAGAGTATGAAAGAAGAAATGAAAATTTACCTTTAGAGAAGAAAATATTTAGTATAAGAGTATTAAAAGGAAAATTAAAAGAAGAAAGAGAACAAATTTTACAAGAAATTAATAAATGCAATAAATTAATGAACCCAAAAGAATTTTTGGAGCAGAGAAATATTATAGAAAAAAAATTTAAATATTTCCAAATAATAGAAGATTTAGAAATTAAAGAAGATATGATTAATCTTCAAAATGAAATAATAAAATGTATGTATCTGAACATAAAAAATACAAAAGAAAAAAATATATTAATTAATGATATATATAAATATAGATATTATAATTTATTACCAATAGAAAATAAGAAATGTATTTATGAAGAAGAAAATTTAAGAAAAAGTTTAGATAAATTGACCAAAACATTAATAGATAAAGCAATAGACATGAAAGTAATAATAAAAATATCTGATAATGAAAAAATTAATTATAATATCATTGGAAAATTATTATTAACAAAAATAATAACACTTCAAGATATAAATATAAAATTTTCAAATGAAAAAGATAAAATTTATTTAACAATTTATGATGAAGAGATAGAAGATAGTAAAATAGAATTAAAAAATATAACAAAAGAAGAAATTAAGATTAAATTTAATAAAAAGACAAAATTATTTATTTAAGATGAAACTTAAAAAGAGAAAGGAATGAAATTTTTATGAAAATTACATTTTTAGGAGCTACAAAAACAGTTACAGGTTCAAATTTTCTAGTAGAAGCAGCAGGAAAAAAGTTTTTAGTAGATTGTGGAATGTATCAAGGAGAGGCAGAAGATGAATTTGATAATGAAGCACCTTTTGATTTTAATGTAAATGAAATAGACTTTGTACTTTTAACACATGCACATATTGACCATTCAGGAAGAATTCCAAAATTATATAATGAAGGTTTCAGAAAAACAGTATATGCACATAAAGCAACATGTGATTTGTGTAGTTTAATGTTACCAGATAGCCGGACATATTCAAGAAATGGAAGTTGAATGGAGAAATAGAAAAAGACAAAGAAAGGGAGAAAAGCCACTTCCTCCAATGTATACAGCAGAAGATGCAGCAAGATGTTTGGAAATTTTTAAAGAAGTACAATATGATGAAATTATAGAAATAACACCTGAAATACACGTAAGATTTAATGATGCAGGACACATGTTAGGTTCAAGTATAATAGAATTATGGGTAAAAGAAGAGGAAAAAACAGTAAAAACAGTATTTACAGGAGACATAGGAAATAATGATATCCCATTACTTAGTGAACCAACTATGATAGAAGAAACAGATTACTTAGTTATGGAATCAACATATGGAAACCGTCTTCATATGAAAAATGAAAATAAAGCAGAGTTATTTTTAAAAATAGTATCTGAAACCTTAGAAAATGGAGGAAATGTTGTAATTCCGTCATTTGCAGTAGGAAGAACACAAGAAATATTATATGAATTAAATAAAATAAAAGAAAGCAATTTAGATGAAAAATTTCTAGAAGAATATAAAACACTTATGAAAGCACCAGTATATGTAGATAGCCCTCTTGCAATATCAGCAACAGAAGTATTTAAAGAAAATATGGATTTATTCGATGATGAAACAAAAGCAGATATAGAAAGAGGAGATAATCCTTTAGAATTTCCAGGACTGAATTTTACAACAACTGCAGATGAGTCAAAAGCACTAAATGAAAGTTCTGAGGCATCAATAATAATATCTGCAAGTGGTATGTGTGATGTAGGTAGAATAAAACATCATTTAAAACATAATTTATGGAATCCCAAAAGTACAATATTATTTGTAGGATATCAAGCACCTGGAACGCTTGGACATAAAATAGTAAATGGGGCAAAAAAAGTAAAGATATTTGGAGAAGAAATAGCTGTAAATGCTAGAATAGAATATATAGAAGGATACTCTGGACATGCAGACCAAGAATGGTTAATGAATTTTATATATTCATTTAATAGCCAAAAACCAAAACATATATTTCTAGTACATGGTGAAGAAGAAGCTCAAAATGTATTAAAAGAAAAAATACAAAATGAAGCAAAAATTCCAGTAACAATACCAACATATGGACAAACATATGATGTAAAAGAAATACCAGAATTATTAGGGGCAATACAAACACAAAAACCAAAAACAATAAAATCAGAAATAATACAAAGATTAGCAAAACTTCAATCACAAATAGATGACATGAAAGACTCGGTTCAAGAAGATTTAAATAACAAAGATCTAAAAGATGAAGACATGTTTAGAATAAAAGAGAAAATGAAAGACTTAGAACAAAGCATCTTAAAAATAATAGAAGGCTAAATCCCAAAAAAAGAACTGGCACTAAACAAGGAAATAGCTAAATCCCTGAAAAAGAACCGGCACTAAACAGGGAAATAGCTAAATCCCTGAAAAAGAACCGGTACTAAATAAGGAAACAGAAGAAAGGATAAAAAATGGAAAAGTATCTAAATGAAGCAATAATTGGAAATAAAAATGTGTTAGCTACATTTACTGGAAAAGGGGAATTGCAAAGATTATATTTTCCTGGAAGAAGCATAAGACAATATATAGACTTTAGTCATATAGGAGTAAAAATAAATGACTCTAATCTAATTTATTTGCATGATGATATAAATAATATATATAAACAATATTATGATGTAAATACAAATATATTAAATACAGAAATAACAAATACATATTTTAATTTAAAGATCTTGCAAACTGATTTTATACCAATAAAAGAAAATGTTTTAATAAGAAGGTTTACTTTAATTAATGAAAATTCAATAGATTTAGATGTAAAATTTTTAATACATCAAGGTATACTTTGGGATACAAATAATTTTGTTGGATGTAAATTAATTGATAATGGAATGACACAATATGCACATGATTTTATGATATCAACATTTAGTAAAGATAGAAAAACTTTATCGCATCAAATACATGGAAGTAAAAATAATATAAAATCGGGAGAAATATGGGATAAAGATTATATAGGAATGTCAAATGATTCTTCAATTTCTTATAATATGGAAATAATTAAGCCTGGAGAAAAGAAACAAATTGATATTTTAGTTGTTTTAGAACCGCAACCAAATGAAATGGAAGATTTAGAAACAGAAATAGAAAGAATAAGAAGAATAGATATAAATTCAGAATATGCGAAAACAAAGGCTTATTGGAGAAAATATGTGAAAACACATGATAAGTTGAAATTAAAAGAGCCTAAAAACAGTTATGAAGAAAAAATTGTAGATATTTATTATAGAAGTATTTTATTATTTCCATTATTAACAAACTGTGAAACAGGTGGAATAATAGCATCAGCAGAAATAGATGAGAATTTTGATAAATGTGGAAGATATGCATATACATGGCCAAGAGATGCTGTATTTATAACAAGAGCAATGGATGTTTTGGGGATGAAAACAGAGGTAGATAAATTTTATAAAGTATTTTGCAAAAAAACACAAAGTAAAGATGGAAAATGGGAACAAAGATTTTTTGCAGATACAAAATTAGCACCTTGTTGGGGATACCAAATAGATGAAACAGCAAGTGTTATATATGGTGTGTATTCACATTATGAATATACAAAAGACGAAAAATTTCTAAAAGATACATTACCTATGTGTGAAAAAGCGGTTGACTTTTTAAAACGATATGTGAAAGATATTTTTGAAGGAACTCAAAAGTATCATGTAAGTTATGATTTATGGGAAATGTGTGAAGGAATTCATTTATATTCTTTAGCTTCTATATATGCAGCTTTTGATACAATGCTTAAAATATATAAATCTTTAGGAAAAAATGTATCTGATTTTGAAAATAACAGATTAAAAGATGAGAAAATTCATAAGTCAAAATTAGAAATAGAAAAACTTTTAGTAGAAGTAAAAAAATATATAAACGATAATATGTATGATGAAGGAAAAAAATCATATGTAAGAAATGCAAGTGACAAAAAGATAGATATAAGTTTAATTGGAGCAGTTATTCCATTTAAAGTATTTACACCAAAGGAAAAAAAGGTACTAAATACAGTTGAAAGAATAACTTTAAGTTTAAGAACATATACTGGTGGATTTCAAAGATTTGAAGGTGACCATTATATGAATGGAAATCCATGGCCAATAGCCAATATGTGGATGACATTATATTATTTAGAAAAAGGAGAAAAAACAAAAGCAAAAGAGACTTTTGACTTTGTAATAAAAACTGTTAGTAAATTAAATCTTATTGGAGAACAAGTAGATAATAATACATTAAAGGCAAATTGGGTAATTGGTCTTGGTTGGAGTCACGCTATGTTTGTTTTGGTTTTAGAGAAAATGTTAAATGGATAAAGAGGAGGTAATTATGCTGAAAAATAATAGAGGAATAACAATGATCGCTCTAGTAATTACGGTGATAGTATTAATTATTTTGGCTTCAATTACAACTTATAGTGGAGTTTCAACAATAAGAGAATCTAGATTTTATAAAGCAATTTCTGAAATGAAGGTTATGCAAGCAGCTGTTAATGAATGGTATGAGGATTATAAAAGTGGAGATAGCTCTATATGGGATAAAGGGGTAAGTTTAAATAGTAGTGGTAAGAATGAGCAAATTACAAAAGCATATAATTCAGCAAAGACAAATAATTTAAATGGAACAGATATAGGAGATATTACAGGATATAAATTTTATAGTAGTAATCTTATAGTTGATGATTTAGATATAGATGGAATTAGTTATGATTTTATAATAAATATTGAAACTAGAAATGTTATTTTAGTAGATGGAATAGAAAGAAAAGGTGTAACATATTATTCTTTAAATGAAATTGAAGAAGAACAGTATAATGTTGGATATGTAGAAGATTTGATATGTGCATTAGTGGATGATATGGGGACAAGTTCTACAATATATTTATATGGGAATTCAAGTGCTATAAAAGAAGGAAAAATAACAATATCTACTAATGGTAAAGAACTACGGAGAAATAAATGCAGTTGAAGATAATTCTATAATATCAAATGAAAGTCAATATTTAACATATAATGTGCATAAAAATGGAAGGTATATTTTTAAAGCCACAAATGAAAATGGAAAAACAACAGAAACAGCAGTAGAAGTAAAAAATATAGAGAAATTTGAGCTAATAGATAATCTTGAATTAACTTATGTAAATAATGAGCAAAAAGCATATAATTATAAAGGAGCGGCAGTACCTAAAGGCTATTATGTAGATACAAACACAAAAGTAAATACAGGTCTTGTAATAACTGATAGTATAGATAGTGAAGGATATAGTATAGGAAATGAATGGGTATGGGTACCAGTAAATAGTACAATAGGAAATAATGATTATTATATAACAGAAGCTGGAAGTTTAGCAGGTGCAACAACAGTTACTTATTCTAAATATAGTAAATTATATAGTTTTTCAAGTGCAAAAACAAGAGATCCATATGGTACATTTTATTTATATGGAAATACAAACGAAGTTCTAGGAAAACCTTCAGAAATAAATGGCTCTAGAGAGCCAGCAATTTTAACATATACTACTGGAGAAATTGATAATTACAATCAGATAAATCAAAGGGGTACAAAAACTAAATTTACAAATGTAACAGGAGTAGCCAATCAATATATAACAGATTATAATAATATGATAACAAGTGTAGATAGATATAAAGGGTTTTATATAGGAAGATATGAGCTTTCAGGAAATGAGAGTCAGGGCATAGAAAAATCAGGAACAAGTCTTACAAATTTGAGTTGGTATCAATTATATAATGCTTGTATGACATTTGATAATAATAATATGACAAGTGGAATGATGTATGGTTCACTTTGGGATGCAACGTGTGTTTGGCTAGCAAAATCAGGATATGATGTAGGATATTCAAATGGAACTATAAGTTCTCGTGGTAATTATGCAAGGGAAGAAATAAAGGTTAGTAATGGAAATAATACAATAATAGTAAAAGAAAAAAATGTAGTGAAAAAGCTAATGACAGGACAAACAAGCTATACAAGACTTAATAATATATATGACTTGGGAGGAAATTGTTATGATTTTACACAGGAAGCACATAATGATAGTCGACGAATTGTAAGAGGTGGATATTATTTAAATGGAGGATGGAAGGATTATACTTATATTAGCTTTCGTGCAGCAGCAACACAGTTAAATATTGATGACATCTTTTCTTCTAGACCATATTTTTGTATAAAATAATAACAAAACAATATATTTTATTCAAATTTGTACATATTTTGAAAAAGTACAAAAAAGATTCATATTCAAAACTAAATTCATACTATAAAACATATTAAAATATAATAGTAAATAAAGTAAAACAAAAAGGAGGAACAAAATGTTTACAGATACAATACATGCATTAATTTTAGGAGTAGTTCAAGGGCTAACAGAATTTTTACCAGTATCTAGTTCTGCACATCTAAACCTTTTTCCATGGATATTTGGGTGGGAAAAGATTTCAGAGTCATTTGATGTTGCATTACATTTAGGTACACTTTTAGCAATTGTATTATTTTTCTATAAAGATTGGGTAAAATTAATAAAAGGGGGATATAACCAGGTTGTTAAAAAGAAAAATACAACAGATGGCAGAATGTTTTGGTACATAGTTTTTGCTACAATTCCAGCAGGAATATTAAGTTTAATATTAGATAAGATTGTTGGTAAAATAATTGGAGATAATTTAAATGTAGAAATGTTAGTAATAGCAATAACATTAATAGTTATGGGAATTATTTTATATGTTGTAGATAAAAAATCAAAATCAACAGTTGAGTACAAAAAAATAACTTTAAAACAATCAATGTTAATTGGTGTTTCTCAAGCTTTAGCAGCTGCATTTCCTGGGGTTTCACGTTCAGGAATAACAATGACAGTTGCAAGAGGCCTTAATATAGATAGAGAATCAGCTGCTAAATATTCATTTATGTTAGCAGCTCCAATAATTGCGGCAGCAGTAATATTTGATTTAGGCAAATTTACTTTTGGATTACCATTTTTTATTGGAGTAATTGCAAGTTTCTTAGTAGGGGTATTAATTATTAAATTTTTAATGGATTACTTGAAAAAAGGAAGTTTCAAAGTTTTTGCAATTTATAGAGTTATAATAGGTGTAATTGTAATTGGATTATTTTTTACAAGAATATAATGTCGAAAAAGGTCGAACGATTTTGGAGTTTTTTTTGTAAAAAATGTTGCAAAATTGAAATTTTGGTGTATAATATAAATATAAAACAGACATGGATAACTAAATCTAGGTAGTACCAATGTGTGAAAACACAAAAAATCGGCATTTCGTAACAATGCCGATTTTTTTACTATTTATGAAAGAAATCAAAAATAGCTTTTAGCAATTGTAAAAGTTCTAAAATATTTTTTAATATTTTAACAATATTATGTATATTTTTTGAAATTTTACGAAAGCTTTTTTTCTTACGTCTTCTCTCAGACATGGATATCACCTCCTCCTATGGTAGGTACCCATAAAAACATTTTACAACAAAAAAAGTGCAAAATTTGTCAAAATTGGTCGATAAAAAAATTTTATTTTTTAGAAAATAGTATTGACAATTGTAAAAATAAGTTATATATTATTAGCAGTCTAAAAGAAAGAGTGCTAATAAAAGAAAGGAAGGGTAAATATGATTAAACCATTAAGTGATAGAGTATTAATCAAAATGAAAGAAGCAGAGGAAACAACTAAAAGTGGGATAATTTTAGCTTCAAAATCACAAGAGAAGCCACAAATAGCAGAGGTAATAGAAGTAGGACCTGGAGAAAAAATAGACGGAAAATTACAAGAAATGAGTGTAAAAAAAGGAGATAATGTAATAGTAAGCAAATATTCTGGAACAGAAGTAAAATATGAAGGAACAGATTACATTATAGTAAAACAAGAAGACATACTAGCAATAGTAGATTAATAAAAAATATAGATATGAGAAATTTAAACTTATAAAATTATATGTTACATTTAGACTATATCTAAATATATAAGTATAAATGTAAAAATCAGAGAGGAGATAAAGAAAAATGGCAAAAGTAATAAAATTTGGCGAAGATGCTAGAAAAAGTTTATTAGAGGGTGTTAACAAATTAGCAGATACAGTAAAAGTAACACTTGGACCAAAAGGAAGAAATGTAGTATTAGATAAAAGTTTTGGATCACCATTAATAACAAATGATGGTGTAACAATAGCAAAGGAAATAGAACTAGAAGACAAATTTGAAAACATGGGAGCTCGTTTAGTAAAAGAAGTTTCAACAAAAACAAATGATGTTGCAGGAGATGGAACAACAACAGCAACAGTTTTAGCTCAAAGTATGATAAAAGAAGGAGTAAAAAATGTTGCAGCAGGAGCAGACCCAATGGCTGTAAAAAGAGGAATGGATAAAGCAGTAGAAGTAGCAGTAAAAGAATTAAAGAAAATCAGTTCAGAAGTAGACGGAAAAGAAGGAATTGCAAGAGTTGCAAGCATATCTGCTAATAGTGAAGAAGTTGGAAACCTAATTGCAAATGCAATGGAAAAAGTTTCAAAAGATGGAGTTATAACAGTAGAAGAATCAAAAACATCAAACACAGAACTAAATATAGTTGAAGGAATGCAATTTGACAAAGGTTATGTATCTCCATATATGGTAACAGATACAGAAAAAATGGAAGCGATTCTAGACAATCCATATATATTAATAACAGACAAAAAAATAAGTAATATTCAAGAAATATTACCATTACTAGAAAGTTTAATGCAGGCATCAGGAAAATTACTAATAATATGTGATGATGTAGAACAAGAAGCATTATCAACACTTGTATTAAATAAACTAAGAGGAGTTTTAAATGTAGTTGCTGTAAAAGCTCCAGGATTTGGAGATAAGAGAAAAGCAATGTTAGAAGACATAGCAATTTTAACAGGAGGAGAAGTAATAACATCAGAATTAGGATTAGATTTAAAAGATACAAGTATAGAACAATTAGGAAGAGCAAAACAAGTTAAAGTTCAAAAAGAAAATACGATAATAGTTGATGGTGCAGGAAGTAAAGAAAGACTTGATGAAAGAGTAAAACAAGTAAAAGCTCAAATAGAAGAAACAAAAAGTGAATTTGACAAAGAAAATCTTCAAGAACGTTTAGCAAAAATAGCTGGTGGAGTTGCAGTAATAGGTGTTGGAGCAGCAACAGAAGTTGAAATGAAAGACAAAAAATTAAGAATAGAAGATGCATTATCAGCAACAAGAGCAGCAGTAGAAGAAGGAATAGTATCAGGTGGTGGAACAGCTTTAATAAATGTAATTCCAGAAGTACAAAAAATAGTTTCTAATTTACCAGAAGGAGAAAAGTTAGGAGCTGAAATAGTATTAAAAGCATTAGAAGAACCATTAAAACAAATAGCTAAAAATGCAGGTTTAGAACCAGCAGTTATTTTAGAAAATGTAAAAAAAGCAGATATGGGGTTTGGATTTGATGCAAAAGATGAAAAATATGTAGATATGAAAAAAGCAGGAATAGTAGACCCAACAAAAGTAACAAGAAGTGCACTTCAAAATGCAGCTTCAATAGCTTCAATGGTATTAACAACTGAAAGTTTAGTTACAGATGCACCAGAAAAGAAATGTGACTGTGGACATGGAGATAGTGGTATGGGTGCTGGAATGGATGGAATGTATTAATAAACATTAATAGAAAATAATGTGAACCCAAATTATTAAACAGAAAGTTTAGTGATTTGGGTTTATTTTTATAGGAAAAACTTGAATTTACTATTGTGATTTTGTTTCATTTATGATAAAATAACCAAAGTAAAATGTAAAAAGAAAGGAAAGATTTAAAAATGTCAGAAGCAAAATATAAAAGAGTTCTTCTAAAATTAAGTGGAGAAGCATTAGCAGGAGATGACAAAACAGGAATCAACATTGAAGTAGTAGGAGCAATATGTGATAAAGTAAAAGAAATAGTAGACATGGGAGTAGAAGTAGCAATAGTTGTAGGAGGAGGAAACTTCTGGAGAGGAAGAAGAAATGGAGAACAAATGGAAAAGACAACAGCAGATTACATGGGAATGCTTGCAACAGCAATGAATGCATTAGCACTTCAAGATGCCATAGAAGCTAGAGGAATATACACAAGAGTACAAACTGCAATCGAAATGAGAGAAATTGCAGAGCCATTTATAAAAAGAAAAGCTATAAAACACTTAGGTAGAGGAAGAGTAGTTATATTTGCATGTGGTACAGGAAATCCATTCTTTACAACAGATACAGGAGCAGCTCTAAGAGCAGCAGAAATAGAAGCAGATGCCATTCTTTTAGGAAAAGCAATAGATGGAGTATATTCAGCAGACCCTAAATTAGATCCATCAGCAGAAAAATTTGATGAAATAACATATCAAGAAGTTTTAAATAGAGATCTAAAAGTTATGGACTCAACAGCAACAGCTTTATGCAAAGATAATAATATTCCACTTGTAGTATTTGGAATAGCTGACCCAGAAAATATTGTTAGAGCAGTTAAAGGTGAGAAAATAGGAACAATAGTTAAATAATAAATAAAAAAGAAGGAGGATTATGTTAGAAATAAAAACTAACATAAACAAAAAATTATGGATTATAATATTATTAAAGAAAAAATGAATAAATCAATTGACAATTTAAGAGAAAAATTCTCAGAAGTTAGAGCAGGACGTGCAAACCCAGCAATATTAAATAAAGTAAAAATAGACTATTATGGAACACCAACACCAATAAACCAAGTAGCTGGAGTATCTGTTCCAGAAGCTAGAATGATAGTAATTCAACCATGGGATATATCAGTTTTAAAAGAAATAGAAAAAGCAATTTTAGCATCAGACATTGGAATTAACCCAAATAATGATGGAAAAGTAATAAGACTAACATTCCCAGAATTAACTGAAGAGAGAAGAAAAGAATTAGTAAAAGATATAAAGAAAATGGCTGAAGAGTGTAAAGTAGCTGTAAGAAATTCTAGAAGAGATGGAATTGATCTAGCAAAAAAATCTCAAAAAGATGGAGAAATGACAGAAGACGAATTAAAACAAGCAGAAAACAAAATTCAAGAAATGACAGATAAATCAATAGAAGAAATAGATAAAATATTAGAAAATAAAGAATCTGAAATACTTTCAATTTAATTTTAATAATTATATTTATTTGAAAAGATAAAAATATTATTATTCAAATAAAAAGGAATGGAATTTTGTATGGATTTTAAAGCAGAACTAAAAAAATATCAAATTCAAATAGACCAAGAATTAAAAAAATATATAAGAAAACATGAATGTCCAGAAAAAGAATTAAACAGTTCAATGGAATATAGCTTAATGGCAGGAGGAAAAAGGTTAAGACCAATTCTAGTTTTAGCTACATATAAATTATTTAAAGAAGATTACAAAATATGCATGCCATATGCTATTGCAATTGAGATGGTTCACAATAGCTCATTAATACATGATGATTTACCAGGAATAGATAATGATGACTTTAGACATGGAAAGCCTACAAATCATAAGAAATTTAATGAAGCAACAGCAATTCTTGCAGGAGATGGACTTTTAAATAATTCTTATATGGTAATAAGTCAAGATTTATTAAATACTAAAAATGAAAAAGAATTAAGCAAAAAAATAAAAATATTAAATGAATTTTCATTAGCAACAGACAGAATGCTTGCAGGAGAATATCTTGATACAGAATATGAAGGCAAAAATATTCCTTTTGAAGAATTAGAATATATTCATAAAAACAAAACAGGTGCCTTCTTAAAACTATCTGCTAGAATGGGTGCAATTTTAGGAGATTGTACGGAAAATGAGCTTGAAAAAATAACAAGTTATTCAGAAAAAATTGGTTTAGCATTTCAAATAAAAGATGATATTTTATCAGTTGAAGGAAATGAAAAAATTACAGGAAAACCAGTAGGAAATGATGAAGAAAAAAGAAAGTGTACATATGTATCTAGTTATGGCTTAGAAAAAGCAAAAGAGATATTAAGTAAAATAACCAAAGAAGCTATATTAGAATTAGATACTTTTGGTGAGAAAGCAGAGTTCTTAAGAGGTCTTGCAAAATATATTGAAATAAGAAATAAATAAGGGGATTTATATATATGGAATTTAAAAAGGAAGATTTACCAAGACATATAGCAATTATAATGGATGGGAATAGACGTTGGGCAAAATCAAAAGGAATGCCAGTAGCTTTTGGACATAAAGAAGGTGCTAAGACACTAGAAAAAATAGTAAGACATGCAAACAAAATAGGACTTGAATATATAACAGTATATGCTTTTTCAACAGAAAATTGGAAAAGAGCAGAAGAAGAAGTTAAAAGTTTAATGCTAATATTACAAAATTATATAGAGACATATACAAAAGTTGCAGATTCTGAAAATATAAAAGTGGAGTTTTTAGGAGATTGGTCAGTATTAAAACCAAAAATGCAAGAAGGAATTAAAAATTGTATAGAAAGAACTAAAAACAATACAGGAGTACATTTTAATATTGCGCTGAATTATGGAGGAAGAGCAGAAATAGTAAAAGCAGTAAAAGAAATAGCAGAAGAATTTAAAGAAAATAAAATAAATATAGAAGATATAGATGAAAATTTAGTATCAAATAAACTTTATACAGCAGGCCAACCAGACCCAGATTTAGTAATTAGAACAAGTGGAGAAATGAGAACAAGTAACTTTTTACCATGGCAAATAGCATACTCAGAATTTTTATTTGTAAACAAAAATTGGCCAGATTTTAATGAAGAAGATTTAGAAAGTGCAATAATAGAATATCAAAAAAGAACTAGAAGATTAGGAAAATAAAGGTGAAAAATATGGATTTAAAAAGGGTTTTAACAACAATACTAGGACTTCCAATTGTTGCTTTAGTATTTATATATGGAAATAAATATGTATTAGGAGGAGTTATACTAGCAGTAAGTATTATTTGTATGTATGAATATTTTTCAGCAGTAAAAAAGGTTTCAAAACCAATAGAATGGGTTGGATATTTAAGTAATATATTTATAATAGGAGCAATGTTTTTTACGCCAGACAAATTGTCTCAAATTGTAATGTTTGCTTTACCATGCATAGTATTGTTGCTGTTTTTGCAAGTAATTGCAACAGATATGAAAACAACATTTAAAGATGTTGCATATACTCTTGCTGGAATATTATATATACCATTCTTCTTTATGTTTTTGGAACTAATAAGATGTATGGAAAATGGTAAGATTTTACTTGCTTATGCATTTGTCATATCATGGTCTACTGATGTTTTTGCATATTTAATAGGAAAGAATTTCGGAAAACACAAATTTAGTCAAATAAGTCCTAAGAAATCAATTGAAGGGTCAGTTGCAGGGGTTATAGGCTCTATATGTATGTCACTTATATATATATATATTTCAAATAAATTTTGGGGAACAGAATATTCATATATGATTATAGCAATAATAAGTATGGTATTAAGTATTGTTAGCCAAATAGGAGATTTTGTTGCATCATCAATAAAAAGATTTGTTGATGTAAAAGATTATGGAAATTTATTACCTGGTCATGGTGGAATGCTAGATAGAATGGATAGTCTAGTATTTATAGTACCATTTTTGTATTTTATATTTATAATTCCCTATTTAGTGCCGGTTCTTTTTTAGGGAGTTGCTAATTCCCTGTTTAGTGCCGGTTCCTTTTTAAGGAATTAGAGATTTTAGGAGGTATAATTGTTAAGTTTTATTATTTCGGCAATTAAAATTATATTTTTACTTGGATTTTTAATATTTATACACGAAGGAGGTCATTTTCTTGTTGCTAAACTTTGCAAAGTAAAAGTAAATCAATTTGCAATAGGATTTGGACCAGAGATTTTTTCAAAAACTAAAGGAGAAACAAAATATGCTATACGTTTAATTCCACTTGGTGGATTTGTTAGCATGGAAGGAGAAGAAGAAGAATCTGAAAAAGAAGGAGCATTTAATAAAGCAAGTATTCCAAAGAGAATAGCGATAGTTGCAGCAGGAGCGATAGTAAATATTATATTTGGCTTATTAGTTTATTTTATATTAATATTAACTATATATGGAAGTTTAGGAACAGCATTAGATGCAACAGCAGATTTTAGTGTATCTCTTGTAGATAGTGTAAAAATGTTATTTACAGGAAAAGTAGGTGCAGATGACTTAACAGGACCTGTTGGAATATCAGAATTAGTTTCAAAAACATCAGGATTTAGAGAATATGCATATATTTTAGCAATAATATCAGTGTCTCTTGGAGTTACAAATTTATTACCAATTCCAGCTTTAGATGGAGGAAAAATATTATTATTAATTATAGAAGCAATTAGAAGAAAGCCTTTAAAAGACAAAACAGCAATACAATTACAATTAATAGGATTTTCTATAATAATAGCACTTTCTATATTTGTAACTTATAATGACATTATTAGAATTTTAGGAGGAAATATAAAATAAATGGAAGAATTCAAATCAGGATTTGTATCAATTTGCCGGAAGAACAAATGTAGGAAAATCAACTTTAATAAATTTATTAGTAGGAGAAAAGATTGCAGCAATAGCAAACAAGGTACAGACTACAAGAACGCAAATAAGAGGAATTGTAAACAGAGAAAATTCACAAATTATATTTATTGATACACCTGGAATACATAAACCAAAAGCAAAATTAAATGAAAATATGATAGAATTATCTTGGGATGCAATTCAAAATTGTGATGTCATTTTATTTTTAATAGAAGCTGATAGTAAAGAAATAGGCAGAGGGGATATAAAGATACTTGAGAAAATAAGAGAATCAAATAAAAAGTGTATTCTGATAATAAATAAAGTAGATTTAGTAAATAAAGAACAGTTAGCAAAAATAATAGATATGTATAAAAATGAATATGATTTTTCTGCTGTTATTCCTATTTCAGCTATGAAAATGAAATATAGGGAAGTAGTATTAGCTGAAATAGAAAAGAACTTAAAACCAGGACCTGCATATTATGATAAAGAAGAATATACAGACCAAACTTTAAGACAATTAGCAGAAGAAACGATTAGAGAAAAAGCTTTAATTTTATTAAGAGATGAAGTACCACACGGAATTTTTGTCAAAGTAGAAAAAATGAAATTAGGAAAAACTCAAAATAAAGAAGAAATTTATAATATAGAGGCAGTAATTTATTGTTTAAGAGAATCTCATAAAGGAATAATTATTGGCAAAAAAGGCGAAATGCTTAAAAAAATAGGTCGTATGGCAAGAATAGATATGGAAAAAAATTTCGGAATTAAAGTCAATTTAAAAACTTGGGTAAAAGTTAAAGAAGATTGGATTAATAATGAGAAATTTTTTGAATAAAAAGACAAATAGATGGGAAAGATATACTTAAGAAGGAAGTGTGGACATTATGATAAAAGATATTGCGTGGAATGTTTTTAAATCTACTGGTAATGTGGATACATTTTTAGAATTTAAGCAAATAAAAAATATAGAAAAAAATATAGCAAATCTTCAAAGGATGGATACGAATGGGAGTTATAAAAACGAAGGGAATAGTAATAGCTGAAAGTAATATGGGAGACTTTGACAAAATGCTTACAATGCTTACACCAGGTCTCCGGAAAAATATCGTGTGCAGCAAAAGGCGCTAGGAGACAAAATAGTAGCCTTTTAGCAGGCACACAATTTTTGTGTTTTGGAGAATACATATTATATAAATCAGGAGAAAATTATTCTATAAATTCTTGTGATACAATAGAAATGTTTTATAATATAAGAACAGATTTAGATAAAATAAAATATGCAGTACATATAACTAAGATAATCCAAGATGCTACAAATGAAAATGAGAATAGTTATAAAATTTTACAATTATATTTAAATACTTTATATATGATATCTGAAACTGATAAAGATGCAGATTTTATTTTAAGTGTTTTTAAATTAAAGTTACTATGTTTTTTGGGATTTAAACCAAGAGTGAATGAGTGCACAAATTGTGGGCAAAAAGAAATTTTAAATCATTTTAGCATAAAAGATAATGGACTAAAATGTGAAGAATGCTATAGGCAAGATAAAAGTTCAATTGAAATAAGTTCAAGTACATGGGCTGCATTAAAGTTTATTGTTTCAGCACCTGTAAGAAAGGTTTTTGGATTTAATTTAAAGGATGAGAGTTTAAGAGAATTAAAACTTTTGAGTAAAGTTTATTTTAATGAGAAGTTGGAAAAAGAGTATAAATTGGAGGAGTTATGGTAAGTTGTATTTTTATTTAATACAAATTTTGCCAAAACTCTTGACATAACTAAAAAAAAGTTATATACTATTTCAGTATGAATTTTAGCGTTGAAGTCGAATGTGGCTACATCCTTAGGATGGAGGGAACTTCGATGGAGTATGTCATGGCTTAGACCAGGCGGTAAGTTTTTCTTGTAAATTACGCAAGAAATCTAAAATAAAGCACTTATCCCCAAAATCTTCATGCAAATTTTGGGATTTTATATTGGATAATAACAAAACACCAGGGTGCATTATAACTTGCCAAGCTAAATCAAATACAAAAATATTTTAAGGAGGGAAAATAGCAATGGCAAATCAAGTTGTTACTAGTGAAAAAATCAGAATAAGGGTAAAAGCTTATGAATCTCAAATTTTAGATCAGTCTGCTGCAAAGATAGTAGAAACTGCTAAAAAGACAGGAGCAAAAGTTTCAGGACCTATTCCACTACCAACTAAAAAAGAAGTTGTAACAGTTATACGTTCTCCACACAAACACAAAGATTCAAGAGAACAATTCGAAATGAGAACACATAAAAGAGTTATAGACATTCTTTATCCAACACAAAAAACTGTTGATTCATTAATGAAATTAGAATTACCAGCAGGTGTTGATATTGAAATTAAGTTATAAGTTCATAAAGTTACTTAGAACTTGTGCAATCAAACGATAGTAAGATTGTATACCTTAATAAAAAACGTTAGCAACACGTATTAAGTTTGCAAAAATTTAGCCAATGCTGGCAAATTAAAGTCAGCCAATAGGAGGAAAGAAAATGAAAAAAGGATTAATCGGAAAAAAAATAGGAATGACACAAATATTTGATGAAAAAGGATTAGTTATTCCAGTTACAGTTATAGAAGCAGGTCCATGTGTAGTAGCACAAGTAAAAACATCTGAAACAGATGGATATGATGCAATACAATTAGGATTTGGTGATGTAAAAGCAAAACATATTAACAAACCAGAAATGGGACACTTTGCTAAATCTAAATTAGAAGCAAAAAGACATTTAAGAGAATTTAGATTAGATGACATTTCTACATATAAAGTAGGAGACGAAGTAAAAGCAGACGTTTTTGCAGCAGGAGAAAAAGTAGATATTCAAGGAACATCAAAAGGAAAAGGATTCCAAGGTGTTATAAAAAGACATGGTCAAAGTAGAGGACCTATGGGACATGGATCAATGTATCATAGAAGACCAGGTTCAATGGGACCAACATCTACACCAGGAAGAGTATTTAAAGGTAAAAAATTACCAGGACATATGGGAAGAGTTACAGTTACAATACAAAACTTAGATGTAGTAGCAGTAGATATGGACAAAAATGTAATCCTAGTAAAGGGAAGTGTACCAGGAGCAAAAGGTGCAATATTAAAAATAAAATCAGCTGTTAAGGCTACAAATTAAGAAAGGAGGATTTGGAAATCATGCCAAAAGTAGACGTATATGATATAAATGGTAAAAAAGTTAGCGATGTAGAATTAAATGAAAAAGTATTTGGAATTGAACCAAATGAAAACATTGTTCATGAAGTATTAGTAAACTACTTAGCTAATCAAAGACAAGGTACTCAAAGTACAAAAACAAGAGCAGAAGTTCGTGGTGGTGGAAGAAAGCCATGGAGACAAAAAGGAACAGGACGTGCAAGACAAGGAAGTATTCGTGCACCACAATGGATAAAAGGTGGTATAGCATTAGGACCAAAACCACGTTCATACAGTTACACTGTAAATAAAAAAGAAAAGAGATTAGCAATAAGATCAATATTAAGTTCTAAAGTATTAGAAAACAAATTAACAGTAGTTGATAAATTAGAATTAGCAGAAATCAAAACTAAATCTATGGTAAAAGCTTTTGATAGTTTAAAATTAGAAGGAAGAACATTAGTTGTATTACCTGAAAAGAACTTAAATGTTCAAGCTTCTACAAAAAATATTGAAGATGCAAAAGCAATTTTAGTAAATACAATAAATGTATATGATTTATTAAGATATACTAATTTAGTTTTAACATTAGATACTGTTAAAAAATTAGAGGAGGTGTATGCTTAATATGTTAGCAGAAGAAATAATAATAGCCCCAATAGTTACAGAAAAAAGTAATACAGGTTTACAAGAAGGAAAATATACTTTCAAAGTAAATAAAAAAGCAACAAAAGTTGATATAGCAAAAGCTGTTGAGAAACTTTTTAATGTAAAAGTATTAAAAGTTAACACAATGAATGTTAATGGTAAAAAGAAAAGAGTAGGATATCATCAAGGAAAAACTTCTGATTGGAAAAAGGCAATCGTTACAATAGATATGGATCCAAAAGCTGAAACATACTTAGGTAAAGGTGGAAAAGAAGTTAAAGGAACTAAGAAATTTAAGGATTCAATAGAAGAATTCACAGGAGTATAAAAATATAGAGAAAAATTATCGGGAAAAAACCCGGAAAACAAATTTTATCTGCAAATGGAGCAGGAAAAAATCCATTAAAAAATTAAAAAGGAGAGAATTAAAAATGGCAACAAAAAGATTTAATGCTTATACACCATCTAGAAGAAACATGACAGTATTAGATTATAAAGAAATCACAAAGAAAACTCCTGAAAAATCTTTATTAACAGTAAAGAAAGAAAAAGCAGGAAGAAACTCTTATGGTAGAATAACAGTACGTCATCAAGGTGGAGGAAACAGACAAAAATACAGAATAATTGATTTTAAACGTAAAAAAGATGATATGATAGCAGAAGTTATCGGTATCGAATATGATCCAAACAGAAGCGCTAATATAGCTTTAATTAAATATGAAGATGGAGAAAAAGCTTATATATTAGCACCACAAGGATTAACAGATGGAGATAAAGTAGTATCTGGAAAATCAGCAGATATAAAACCAGGAAACTGTATGGAAATAAACAGTATTCCAGTTGGTACATTAATCCATAATATAGAATTAAATCCTGGTCAAGGAGGAAAACTTGTTAAAGTTGCAGGACAAAGTGCACAATTAATGGCAAAAGAAGGAAAATATGCACATGTAAGATTACCTTCTGGAGAAATGAGATTAGTTTTAGCAAATTGTAGAGCAACAATAGGTGTTATCGGAAATGCTGACCATGGAAATGTAAAATTAGGTAAAGCTGGAAGAAAAAGAAATATGGGATGGAGACCTGAAGTTAGAGGATCTGTTATGAACCCATGTGATCACCCACATGGTGGTGGTGAAGGTAGAGCACCAATAGGACACGCAGGACCAATGACACCTTGGGGTAAACCAGCTCTTGGATACAAGACAAGAAATAAAAAGAAACAATCAAATAAATTTATAGTTAAGAGGAGGAAATAAAGATAGCTCTTAGATAGTAAAAGTACGAAACGAAGTGAAGGAATTTTACTATATTAGAGATATCTTACACAATCGAACAATAGAGAGATTGTGTACCTTAGAAAAAAGGAGGTTAATATGTCAAGATCAAGTAAAAAAGTGCCTTTTGTAGCTCCAGAATTAATAAAGAGAATTGAAGCTATGAATGCTGAAAATAAAAAAGAAGTTATTAAGACATGGTCTAGAGCTTCTACAATATATCCACAAATGGTTGGCCATACAATAGCTGTTCATGACGGAAGAAAACATGTTCCTGTTTATATATCAGAAGAAATGATTGGTCATAAATTAGGTGAATTTGCTCCTACAAGAACATTTAAAGGTCATGCAGGAGAAAAAACAACTAAAAAATAAGAGGAATTAATAAAGAGAGGAGATAGTTTTTATGGAAGAAATAAAAACAGCTGAAGCAACACTTAAATATGCAAGAATATCTTCAAGAAAAGTAAAAATTGTTGCAGATTTAATAAGAGGAAAAAACGTTGATGAAGCATTAGCTATAGTTAAATTTACACCAAAAGCTTCTTCTGAAATAATTGAAAAGCTTTTAAAATCAGCTATCGCAAATGCTGAAAATAACCATGAAATGAAACATGAAAAATTATATATTTCTGAAATCTATGCAAACCAAGGTCCAACTCTAAAAAGAATTAGACCAGCTGCAAAAGGTTCAGCAGTAAGAATTAGAAAAAGAAC
>CAOKHL010000024.1 GCA_948468315.1 uncultured Eubacteriales bacterium | reverse complement strand
ATTTATTATACACTCTCTCATAAAATGTGTCCATATATCTATTCTAACACCAAGTTACTAACATCATTGATATGTCATCTTTTTCTCCATCAAACTCTAATTTCATAACTATTATCTATTCTCCCTCTTGTAATAACTTTTTTAAAATATCTGTTTCATCTTCTAAATCATTTAACCTTTCATATTCTTTAACTAATGTTTCTATTGGAATATTTAACTCTAAAATAGGTTTTAGCATATTTTCTAATTCAGTTATTTTTTTATTCTTTTCTTTTAGCTGATATTCAAGTTGTTTAGTATATTCATCAACCCTATCTTCATTTATTAAATAAGTTTTTTCTTTTTCAAACTTTATTCCATTTACTTCACAACTCTTGTCCCAATTAGGATTTTGATATTGCTTACTTTCCTCATCAAAATTTATTCTATGTTGTAATAATAATATTCTTAATAAAAACTCTGTATCACGATTTACTTCATCAAATGCTATTTCTGTAGCAATATATACTAAATCTTTATACATATTTCTTAACACATCTATACTAATTTCTTCTATTGGTTGTTCTTTATAATTATTATAATTTTTCTTAATATTATCCCAAAGCATACTATTACACTCCTTCTTTACTTAATATTTTTTCATAATATTCAAAGATATCATCAATTTTTTTACCACCAAATGACCTTTCATAGTCATCTTGTTCATTTTCCTTCCACCATTCAAATTTTTCTTTAATTTTATTTCTTATTTTTGTGATATCTATATCAGAATTCTTTTCTATTGCAAATAAAATTTTTATAATATCTCCTCCACTAATAAAAAAATCAAAATATCTAACTTCATCATTACCATATTTTCCTTTGATTTCTTCTATTTTCTTATCATAGGAAATATATAAATAATCATCTTTAAACAAATGATTTTCTTTTGTATATATATAATACAAATCTTTTACTCCTGAAGTTTTCAAATATCCTATCATATACCATATTGACCTACTTTTGAATTGAATATAATCTTTAGGTAAATCTTCTTTTTTTATTTTAGTAGGGTATTGTCCCATTGAATAGAGTTCTTCATTTTCTGTGTCTATTATTTCTCTCCATTCTCTACCATATTTTCCTCTTGTATACCAATTTGAATTTATTTTTTTCATTTCTTATCATTCCTTTAATAAAACTAAATCACTATAATTAGTGTCTGTATCAATAACTGCATAAAACAAATTTTTGTTACCTCTTTCTGTTTGACCTGTTTGTATGCAAATTGTACTTTTTAATTCATTTTTCCATATTCCTGTAGCTCTATAAGATTCATGAATATGTCCGTGTAAAGACATATAAGCATTGCTTTTTTCTAAAAACTTTGTTATTGCTTTTGAACCAACTTTTCGTTTATCTATACACACATCTAGTCCTACTCCAAACGGTGGATTATGAAATACATAAATACCTTTTTTCCCTTCTGTTATTTTAGGTAAATACTCTAATATATTTTCCATTTTTTCTATGCTATTTCTATATTCCTTCCATTCATCAATAGACAACATGTTTCTACATTTTTCGACATATATTATTCTTGATAATTGGAACTGCATTTCTAAATTTTCTTCAATTACAACTCTGTCTTTACACCCAAAAGGATGATCTAATACTTTAGATAGTCCTATAAATGAAATATCTTGAATATCTGCTTTTTTATTATCTATGTTAAATACATTATCAAATTTGCTACATTCATATTCAAATATTTCATCTAATTGTTCTAAATCATCATTTCCCAATATACAAACACACTTAATATTCTTTTCTTTTAACTCTGTAAAATAACTATTAAAAAATTGCTCTATAAATATTTTCTGTTCGTTATATCTATCACTACAATTTTTAGGTAATAAATCTCCTCCAAATACTAAATATTTGATTTTTTGTTTTATTGCCTCTGCTAATATTTTTTTATATTTATATTCATCTCCGTGAATATCACAGGCATATATAAATCTCATATTTTCCTCCTTCTATCTGCTTAACATATTCATAGATTCAAAATAAATATAAGCCTCTTTAAAGCCTAATTTAAAAGATTCTTTTAATTCAATAATATTGAGTTCTCTTTCTAAAGATAAGATTTCATTTAATTTCTTTACATCTTCACGAGTCAAATTAACATTTTCTTTATCTTCTAATATTGCTACCATATTAGGATTTTTATTTTTAATCGCTTTAATTTCATCTTCTATTTCTTTATATTCTCCTTTTTTTATAACATTTTTAACTAGGTGTTTGTCAAAATATTCATAAAAGTCAGTAGAATATTCATTAAAAAATCCTTCGTATAACTCCTCCATTTTCATCCCTCCTTATCAATTTATAATTATATAAAACAAGAAAAGATATTCCCAAACCTTTTTATAAAAAATTGAAAAAAAATAAAGCTAATACAAAATGTACTAGCTCACTTGTTTTAATAGAAACTCATATAATTCTTTAGTTGTTTTTAATATTAAATCGGCTCTAATAAAGCAAGGTTTTTTATTATAGTTATTACCTTTCCCATCATTAGAATATCTTAACTTACAACCATCATCATCTATTATGTTTAACACATCAATCAGCATATCAAAATCTGTATTACTTATATTTACCTCATTTCTTAATTCTTCCCATAATTCTTTTAACTTGTGTATCTTCTTAATTTTTCCTTGTTTACTATTTAATACTGCTTTAATAGATAACTCTATTGTATGCCTACACAAAAATAAAAACGGCATACACATTTGATTTGTTCTAAATACTTTTATCTTTTCATCAGGATTATTTTCGCTACGAAAGAATACATATAAACATTCTGCTGAATGTAAATAAGCATCTATTATCTCTCTTTCTGCTGTTTGATCTCTAATTTCTTCTTTAAAAAATGGAGAAATTGAAACACAATCCCATTTATAAACTTCTTCTGTAAGTCCATTAAATTTATCTCTTATATATTTATTTTCCATAATGTTTTACCCCTATAACTTGTAATTTACCTTTTCCAAGTCATTGTATATTCTATTTCAGCTGTATCTTTATCTATATTTTCGCTTGTAATTATAAAATCATTCTTTTTATAAAAATTGATAGCATTTATATTTTTCTTATATACACTTAATGTCAAATTATCTCTGTTTTCTTTTACTTTATTCAATAAAGATGTTCCTATTCCTTTACATTGATTATTTGTATCAATAAAAATTCCTTCAATATAATTCTCATTTATTCCTATAAATCCTACAATATTTTCTTTTAAAACATAAACATATATTTCTGCATTTGGTAGAATTTCTTTTACATAATTATAATTATTTTTCCAATATTCTTTTGATATAAATTTATGAGCTTTTATATTTTCATTTTTCCATATTTGCATTACAGGATTTATATCATTTTTTTCAAATTTTCTTATCATTTATTTCTCCTATAGTCTAGTATACAAGTGCCTCACGACACAAGCCCCTATACAGAACCGTACGTGCAGTTTTCCCGCATACGGCTCTTCGTAATAACATTCACTTTTAATCAAATAAACTGAAATATATCTTTGGGTATGGTAGCTTGTGATGTTTTAACATTTCATTGAAACCTTCCCAACTGTAACTTTTTCTATTACTTCTTCTATTTAATACCTTAAATAGATATTCTATTGTTCTATGTCTAAAAGTTCCTATCATATTACTATTATGTGATATTCCATAATAGCGATAATGTCCTAAAAGTTTAATTCTTAACTTTTCCATTAGTTCTCTTACTCTTATATCTCTGTTTTCATATAACCAAACTTTCATTGCTTTTACTTTCTGTTTGAATTTCTTCTTGCTTGTCTTAACTTTGATACAAGGTTTTCCTTGTCTTGTCCTACTGCAATAGAATGTAAATCCTAGAAAGTCGAAAGTTTCTGGTTTGCCTTGTCCTAGTGCTTTTCTATTTTGTTCTGCAAATTTCCCAAACTTTATTATTTTACTTTTACTACTTTCTAATTCTAGTCCAAATTTACTCACTCTTTTCTTTAATGCTTCATAATATGCTTGTGCCTCTCTTTGATATTGAAAACCTGCAATAAAATCATCTGCATAAACTACTAGAAAATTCTCGCCTTCTGCTCTCTTTTCGATTATTTCTTTATACCATAATACTAATACAAAGTGCACATAGATATTTGCTAATACTGGACTTATGATATTTCCTTGTGCTGAGCCTTCTTCTGTCGCCACATATTGTCCCTTATCCATTATTCCTGCTTTTAGATATTTCTTAATTAGTCCTATGATGTTTGGGTCTTTTATGTTGTATTCTATGAACCTTATCATCCAGTCGTGGTCTATATGGTCAAAGAAACCTTTTATATCTGCATCTACAATGTAGTTTATTCTTGTTGTTGATATACTTTTATGCACATATTTTATTGCTTTATGACAACTGTTATTTGCTCTAAAACCATACATATTATCTTGGAATTTTGGTTCATATATTGCCTCTAGTATTTTCTTTAATGCTAATTGCACTATTTTATCTTCATATATTGATATTCCTAGTGGTCGCATTTTACCATTATCTTTTGGTATATATACTCTAAGTGCTGGTGCTGGTTTATATGCTTTGTTCTTTAATCTTATTACTAAGTCTTTAATATTTTCGTCTAGGTTTTCTGCATATTCTTTCTTGCTTACATTATCAATTCCCTCTGCTTTATTTCCATCTAGTTCTTTATGACATTGTTTTAGCAGTTCTTCATTGATTAAATGATACAATGATGTAAATATTGGTCGTTTTTCATTTCTTGATTTGTCTGCTATTCTTTCTAGTTTCGTTTCCATTATTCCTCCTGTCCCTGAGTACAGATAATGTTTCCTCAGAAAGACCGTTATTACGTAAGTCCCTTCGCTCCATTTCCATTACAGAAACTTCTTCACTAATATGAACTTATCCGACTGCCTAATATTCTTTTGACATTCTCCGTTTTATTGTTGTTTGTCATACTTGTATTTCTACAAGAAATATTAGGCTCTCCCCAGTTGACAAGTAATCACAGTGTAAAGTATGATTGGCTCTAATGACCCCGTAAAAGCCTAAATAATCTCGCCATAACGATTATTTAGATATTGCATTCCGTGGTAAGTAGCACGTTTGCCTTTTAATTGGTAACATTTCGGGGCTGAATTGCCTTTTAACCCTACTTCCTTGCTGTTTACGCTTTACTCATAACATTACTGTCATAAGCACAAAACTCGCTATTGAGTGGTTGGTTAGACCTTGTTCAAACAGGACTTCCACCTGCTAGATTACTTACCCTTTGCTGGGCGCACACTTTACTATTTGTTCATTTCTTTTTCAAATTCAAACATTCCATCATCTTCTTCATATATATCTTCTGACATATTTGGATCAGGATGCTTTTCATTAAAATATTCAACTATCTTAAATTTTAATCTATTAACATAAAAGTGAATATTTCTTTTATCAAAATATGGGGTACATGTCTTCCATACTTCAGTTTCAGGATATAATTTTTCAATTTCTTTCCATATTGCTTGACCAATTCCTTTACTTTGAACGCCAACTCTAACAAATAAGAAATCTAAATGATTAATATTGTTTTCATTTATTCCAACAATAGCACCACCAATAATTTCATTATTATCATCTATCATTTCGTAAGAATGACACTGGGGATTATTTAAAGATTTATCTATATCTTTTTCTGGTAATACTTGTGATTTATCTTTACCATAAACTGATTCATACCCATACTGAAATGATTCTTGCATATATTTTTTAAACTTATTAATATCTTCATCTCTTAATTTAATTAATTTCATTTTATCACTATTTGTAGAAATTATATCATATTTTCTATAAAATATCATTTAACTATTAAAAATATTTTTAGTTATTAAATTATTAAATGTAGCAACTATTCCTATTTCAAAATAAATATCATTTATATAAGTTCTAGCTGTTGTTTTTGAAACATATAATTCATCTGCAATAATATCTTCAGGAACATTACCAAAAAATTTATATTCTATAACTTTTAATTTAGTTTTATCACTCTTTCTAAGTTCTTGTAAAACACTATCAATTAACTCCTTCCATTTCTTATATTCATTTATTTTACCATCTATATTGATATTCTTTATGACTTGTGATTCTACTGTTCTATTAGTTATCTTTTACCAATCCATATTAAGCATATTATCTTGTTCATACCAATATTTATCAATCCATTCTCTATTTTTTTCTTCATCCATAAATGCATCTTTATAAATGGATTTCTGCAAAAAACTTGGAATCCCTGAAATTATAATATTAAATTGAAGCATATAATCTTTTATAATTTTATTCATAAAATCATCAAATACTTCTTTACTTTCTTGATAAATTTCATAAGTTAATTTATTTGTAGTTCCACTATACCCTTTACAATATCTTTTTCCGATCCATAATGGATACATTCCATAATTAGGAATTTGAACATGAACTATTTTTTCTCTAGAAAAAAAACCATGTGCGAATCTATTTCTATAAAGCTCTTTTATTCTAGATAATTCTTCTAATTCATTCATATGTTCATTTGATAATTTTTCTATTTTGCTTCTCCAATCACATTCCAAATATTTAGAAAATTCTTCATTTTCATCATATTTAGAAGTCATTGGAAATAATAAAACAAAAAAATGCTCTAATGATGAAAAGAAATTATCAATATATAATTCAATTGTATAAGATAATTCTTCATTTAATCTATATATAACTTTATCATATTTTTTACATACTTCAGATGTAAGATATTTAATTTCTTTGTATTTTCCATGGTCAATTTCTATATATTTGTTAGCACTACCCGTATCTATTAATGTTTGTAAATCTCTTTCTTTTAATTTTATCTTTTTATCTATTCTATTTTTTATTTTTTCAATGTTATTTTCAATAATACATATTTTTCTAGAATATTCATTATAATAATTTGGAAGAGAATATTGATTTTTTTTCACAGCTTCTTGAGAAAATTCCAATAATGCTTTTTCAAATAATCCATTAATTTCTTTTAAAATATTTAATACTTCATTTTCAACAATTTTATCTATATGTAATCTATAACTAAGTTTAAAATGACTAATACAACCAAGTTTTTCTTTATACTTGAAACTTATTTGATAATTTACTTTTTCAAAAGGTCTATAACAAACATCAAAACCTAATATTTTGTCAAAAATATATGACATTAAATGTGGCTCAATAGGACAACTAGATTCTATTAAATTATTATTTTCCAATTCATCTTTTGTGAAATAGTATTGTTTGAAATCTTTCATCTTTTCTTTAATAATTTCTATGTATTGGTTGTTCATTCTTATCTCCTCATATTATAATCTTTTTACAATTATTATACCATTCTTTCTATAAAATAGCATTAACTATTAAACATATTTTTAACTATTAAATTATTAAAAGTTGCAAGTATTCCTATTTCAAAATATATATCATTTATATATGTTCTAACTGTAGTTTTTGAAATATATAATTCATCTGCAATAATATCTTCAGGAACATTACCAAAAAATTTATATTCTATAACTTTTAATTTAGTTTTATCACTCTTTCTAAGTTCTTGTAAAACACTATCAATTAACTCCTTCCATTTCTTATATTCATTTATTTTACCATCTATATTGATATTCTTTATGACTTGTGATTCTACTGCTCTATTTATTTTATTTTTACTTTTTATTGAAGAATTTATATCTCTGCCTCCAGTAGTGTCTCTTTCTAATTCTAATTCATTTATTAATCTATCATATATTGGATATTCATATAAATTTTTTCTTATAATCTTTTTTACTTTTTTAATAACCATGTTAACCTCCTAAAATAAAAAAATCACAACTCTTTAGTTGTGTTACATATCTAAATCCATATCATCATCTTCCATCTCTGAAGAATTTGAATATGGTGCATTATCATATAAACTGTCAAAAAATTCCTTAGGATATTCTCTTTGTTCAAAATTAGCTCTTGTTTTCTTTTTATTATTACTTTGTTTTTCTTTCCTCTGTTCAACCTCATCTACTCTTAAAATTACCCATCTTTTAATAGTTGCGAAATCGCTTTTATATTCCACTCCCTTTGATTTCTTATATAAAGAAAGTTCTTCTATACATTTATTAGCCTTAGTTTCTCCATATTCATTAACTAGCTCCGTATATTCGTAATTATATAAATACACATTATCTAAAAATTTTTCTTTGCTAACTGTGTGTGTATTTATATTATTATAGTTTATATTATTTACTTCTATTTTTTCATCACTAGCCTCGTGATTTTTTAGTTGATAGGGGTAGTGATTTTTTAGTAGATAGGGTACTTCATTTGGATATATTTTTCTTTGAATAATCTCCTGTTGTTCGTTTCTAATTATATCTATAACTAAATAATTATATTTTCTTAAATTAGTAATCCACCTTGAAACAGTCTTATGATCTACTCCTATTTTTTCTCCTAAATATTTATTACTTGCATAACAATATCCTTCTTTATTTGAGAGAGCAGTAATAAGAGCATATAACAATTTTTCGTTTGGCTTTAACTCATTATTAAATAAAACTGTTGCAGGAATTACAGCAAAATAACCTATTCTATTTATTTCATTCTGTATATCCACTTTTCCTATCACTTTCCTTCCCTGCTACTATACAAGCATATAAAATTAAACTTAAATTTGCTCCTATAAATAATCCTATTATTAATCCTATCCAAAACATAATTTACACCTCCACATTCAACCCAAATTTCTTATTTGAGCATTTTTATACACGAACTCAATTAACTTGTCCTTTATTATTTTTTGTTTCTTAAAATCGAATTTAAGAGTTTCCTCAATTTCATCTTTAGACTTATTTTTTAAATATTTTAGATTTATAAAATCGTAGTATTTAGGATATTTTTGCATTAAAAAAGCAAGTACCTTTTTTATCAGTACCTGCCATCTCTTAAATTCTAATATTTTTCTATTTTCTATTATTTTAATTACCTGATTTTCTAAAGTATTGTTACATACCGTTATGCCTTTTCTCCAAGCATTTCCACTTACATTAACACTACTTATCAAACCAGCTTTTATATCATCAATCATTTCATCTATATTATTATAATTATACAAATAAAATTCTACTTTTTTATACTCTTGTTTTGTCATCTCCATATCCTCCTTGAAGTATTTTTTTTAATTCAAGGACAAAGAATTCTGCATCTATCTCATTATAATTATTTTCTGCAAAATCTAAGATTACATCAACAATATATTTATCGCTGTAATCTTCTATGTTTCTTATTATTTTTCCTAAGTCCCTTTTATTATACATTAGCAATCTTGTGCTTTTATTACAAAGTTTATCTTGTGCATTAAGTATAGCAATTTCTAATTCTTCTAGCAATTCTTCAAATAATACAGAAGTATTAGTTACTTCTTCTAGTGAAGTTCCAACATCCGTAGCTAATCTAAGCCACTCTATAAAGTAAAAATCTTCAACAAATTCATCGTACTTTTCATTCATTTCTTCTATTTTATTATAAATACATTTTAATCTTGCTACTTTATTTATTTCATTTATTAAATTACTTAATTTTTCTCTTTCCATAAAAACCTCCAAAAAAATAACCTCAGCATCTGCTGAAGTTATTAATATTTCAATATTAAATCACATTATTTTTTACCCTTTATTTACCCTTTATGAAACAAATTTTAATGCTTTTTAACGATTTTTAATGCTTTTAAATGGATTTTTCAGAGAAATAAAAAATCCTCTGTATATTGCTATAACAGAGGCATTTCTTTGGTTGCGGGGGATAGACTCGAACTATCGGCCTTCGGGTTATGAGTGTGTAAGTGTTGGTATTGCCAAGTTTAGTGTAGCTTTGTTATATGTTGTTAGAGTAAGTTAATCGGTGATTCCTGGTTTTGTTTGAGTGTGTTAATTTTGGTTAAAAAGTGGCTGTTTTTGTGGTGAGTGTGACCAAAGTGTGACAAAGAAACCAAACTCTTAAAATTAAAGTCTGGCTATTTAATCTTCACTATATTTTTTATATTCATCACTGTCATATATCGATAAGTCATCATTAATTTTTATTATTAATAAAATTAATAATTTTAAGAATAAGTAATAGTTGTTTTCATGTATTTTTTCTGAGTCTTTTCCATTAGGTTGACATCCATGAATGTACTTATTTCTTAAATCAAATCCATTAGCAAAACTGGCTTTATTTAAATAATAATTAAAGTACTCACTTTCAGCAGTTGATAATAAGGTACTTTCAAATTTAAGAATACCTTTTTCGCATAGTTCATCTATTATTTTTCTTGCTGTTTTTGAGTATTTCCAATAAGATATAACATCATTATAATATAAGTCTTTAAATATATTTACTTTTTTCAAATCTTTTATTGTAAGATATCCATCTTTATCAATATTTATATAGTCCATTTTTATTAATTCTTTTAAATCTCTTTGATCATATTCTGGATATTCTTCTAATTTTACTTTTTCATTAATAACTAAAGAATAAAAATTATCATACTTTTCTCCAATTCTTTCAAGATACGCTAACATACATTGATCTGAAAAGAAATAATACGATAATAAATTAAATTCTTCAGAAGAGGCATATACATACTTTTTCTTTACTATACTTGGTATATCTTGAAAAAATAGATGTGTAGATGACATTTCTAATAATTCTTGATTTATTCTTCCTTCTTCTACAAATAATTTATATTCTTTTAAAATATAATCCATTTCAATTAATATGTTCCTACACTTTTCTAGGTACTTTGATTCTTCTGTTGGCACATTTATTTTATAGTTTTTAATTTTAAATTCTTCTTTTAAATATTTCTCGAAAAACCATTCAATAATTTTCTCTAATTTTATTCCTATATTATTTAACTGCTTATAGTAAGCCATCATCTGTAAAGATGATAACATTGATTTTCTTTGAAATATCTCATTACATTTATATTCTTTTTTACTTCTTATTGCTAATTTTTCAAAAAGTCCATCTTCACTTTTTTTGTTTATCAAGTTTATTCTTGTTTCCATATCTACAAATTCGAAAAGATATATAAAATTATTTAATAAAGTAGGATAATCTTTGTTTTCTTTTATCCAATTCAAATCATACTCGCACTCTATATTTGTTCCTTTTGAATTATATGAAACAGTATCTTTTGCTCCTTCTTTAAAACTGACTAATGTACTTATTCCTATACCTTTATTTTTTTCAAAGAATTTCTTTGTATCCCTATCTATTCTCTTTTTAGCTAGTAATTTAGTTTTATCTGATATTAATAAAACATTTGGATTTGATTCTATGTTTAATATAACTCTTAGATAATTTAAATTTGCTTCTCTAGATTTTATATATTTTATAAATATATTTTCTCTTTCTATAATCGTTAACTTTTGAGGAATATATAATTCATTTTTATCAATTCTCTCTAATACATATTTATTCATTAAAATTAATGCACTATCATTATATTTTAGAAACTTTTTTATTATTATATCTGTATATGAATCTGTTATTTTTTTATTTCTTAATACTAATTCTAAAACATGTGTGCTATTTATTAATTGATTAAATGCTCTTTGACTTATCCTACTATATAATTTATATTTTTCAAAGATTTCAAAAAAGTCCTCTTTATATCTTGTTTCAATTGAATTGAATATTTCATACAAATTTTTATTTCTAATATTATTAAAATATCTTCCTATATTTGCCTTGAGTTTTACATTTATGTTTTTTAGGTTGTCAATATACTTCTCATCCCAATTATTTAAATATAATTTATTATCTAAAAATTTAGTGATATTATAAAATTCTATAATGTCATTAATTTCATAATCTTCTCTTTTTTCATCATATTCTTTTATAACTTCCTCTATCTTTTGTAAATTCCATCCAATTGATAAATCACTTTTTGAATAATATTTGACTCTATGTTCCATTTATTAGTCCTTTCAATTTTATAGTAGTTTTATTTATGTTTCATTACTTTATCTAAATATTCATCCCAATCTTCATCATTGCCTTCCATTTCATGCAACCAAAAGTACATAAATAATATTTCAAATTCTTGTTTTTTACCTTTAGTAAATAGTCTCTTCGGCATGTTCCTATATAATGAATCTATGTTAAATAAATTATCTCCATTTTTATAATCGTATTCATATCCTCTATATGATTTACTATTTTTCTTTTTGTGTTTACTTCCCCATATTTCTGGAGTTTCATAAAAATAATTTACCCACTCAAAAGCAAAGGCACATAAGTTTACACCATATTTATTTTTCGTTTTCTCTATCCATTCATCTATTTCTTCATTTATCGATGGAATATTCCACCTTGATTGATTACTTTCCACTCTATGATATTCTTTTAAAAATTTGTATAACATTTCTTCTTGTCCTTTTAAATATGGAAATCTCTTTATATATTCAGCATAACACTCATACGATAAACTTCTAAATTCGCTATCCTCACTTAATAAATAAAAATAAGTTTGTTCTATTCTTGTTCCTCTTCCTATTGATTTATCTAAGAAATTCCCATGTTCAGCATATATATTTACTAGCCATTCCCTTATTTCAGGCTCATACTCATTTAGTTTTTTACGGTATTTATTTAATTTTTCTTCTTTTGCTATTGTTATTTCTTCTAATTCTGTTATATTTAGATAATTATTAAAGTACTCAAAGATATAATTAACACATATTTTCATGTTTTCATCTTTTTTATTTTTATCAAATTCATTTAATCCATCTTCTTTTTTTCTCTTTTCAATATACTCTTCCAATTTCATCATACAAATATTTCTCCAATCATATTTTATATCTAATTTTTGTGTTCAACCCACTATTTATTATAACATAGTATCATTCTTTTCACTTAATTCGGTTTGTCCTAGTTTTCTACAAATTGTTTTTCCTAATTTATTATACCGTAAATTTCTTACTTTTAGTAATTTATTCATTTTCCATGTAATTATTTCTATCTTACAAGAATTATGAGCTTTTTTCAACTAATTTCAAAATTCCTGCATATAAAAAGAAACCTTCTCTATTAAGGTTTCTAAAATGGTAATTCTATTTCATCTACTGATATATTTTTACTGTGATTTTCGGGATTTATGGGAAACTTATTCAAATAATCTCCAAATGCTCTTTCTTCTGTGCCGAACACATCACTAGCCATAACCTCTATAAAAGTTACTAGCTTTCCATTTATTGTTTTTCTTGTTTTATTTCTATCTTTTTCTCCTGGAAATAATCTTCCCGCTTCTTTTAGATATTTCCATGTAGATGTACTATTACCTGGAAATTTAGTTCCTTGTATTCCATAAAACTTCACAACTTCATTAAAGATTACATTGGGTAATAAGTAACACCTTTTCTTATCTTCATCATAATATCCTACAAATGTCACTAATGACATATCTGGTTCCCTTTGATGATTTTTATAACTTTTCAAATATATTTTCTTACTTTCTAATAATTCTTGAACTGCTCTAAAGAACATATTATCTGTTCTATTTTCTTCTGTTCTCATACTTTGCTTTTGAGCTGCTTTTATTAAGTTGTTCCATGATTCTATTTTTAATTGTTGCATTTTTTCATACGGTATTACTTGTTTATTATTTGCAAATTCTAAAAACAACTCCATTCCCATATATTCTGATGCAATAATTTCTGGTATTCTTCCATGTGCAAAGTCTTGATTTGCTTTATTTCTATATTCTATAAATTTACTTTTGCAATTTTTCTTTATGCTCTCATAGTTATCAATTACATATTGTATATATTCCTTCATGCTAAATGATAACTTGTCTTTACCATTTTGTATTTGCGATAATAATTGTAAATCAATATCTCCTCTAGCCATTTCAATTATCAATGCTCTTGCTGTTCTACTTTCTGCCATATTTGGAAACGATTCTCCTGTAACAATACACATGCCTCTTGCACTAAATCCCATTTTTACAGTTTGTCCATCTTGCTTCATTCTACTTCTAGCTTGTCTATCTCCATAAAGTCCAAATAAACTCTCTGCGACTGCATCCATCTTCTTTCCCTCTTGCAATGTTTGGCTTGGATAATAATCATCAATTGCAAATAGTGTATCTTTTAATGTAAATGCTTTCTTCTCTATGCTATTTACTGTATCTTTAAATCCTCCTGGTAATGTATCTCTTTCAAAATCTCCAAAGTGTGAAACAATTAGAGCTGATAATGAACTTTTTTGTGAACCACTTTCTCCTACAAGCCAAGTTACAAATCCTAGTGGAATGTTTTCTTCTAGAAACAAACTCCTTAATGGTGCTAAATATGTTAAGGCTAATAATGGAATGGTTATTTCTTTTTTTGTTAAATCTAGTATTGATAAAGATGTTTCTATGCTTTCTTTTATATCATATTTTTTATTGGTAAATTGATATTTTTCTAAACCTATTACATCTAAGTCAACTTTTATATCTTTACTTTCCCCTATTGCACCACCATGATATAAATAAACTAATTTCCCATTTACCTTTCTAAATCCTGTATGCTCATATATTGTTTCTTTATCTATTCCATTAGATAAACTTTGAATTGCTGCATATACATATTCCTTGTGGTTAGATTTTGGTGGATAAATTTGTGGCAATAAATCCCACTGTGGATTATATATCCAAGACATATTCTCTATCTTATTATAATTTACTCTTATCGGATTTAATTTCATTCTATTATTTAAAACCGCTGCTACTTCTAAATATCCTTCCTCTTCTAATCCATTATCTTTACATATTTTTTTTATTGGCATTGGTAAAAAATTAGAAAGTGTTTTATTTTCTTCTATATTTCCCTTCTTCACTTTTCTCTGTAATCCTTGGTATCCAAACACATACGGAGTCCCATATAACTTATCATTATATTCTTTGTATTCATCTGGCTCTTCTATTTTTTTAGGATCTATATTTAAATCTTGTAGATCTTCTTCAGTTAAATCTTCTACTGACATGCTTTTTCAATCTCCTTCCTGTGTTTAAATAATTCTATTTTTTCATCCTCAGTTGTGGTGTTTATAAATTCATCTATCCACAAATTTATCTCAAATTGTTGATAATACAAATATTGCAAAGTATTAGCTATATCTTCATTCTCTAAATCATCAATACTTTTTATTCTTTTGCTCAAAGTTTCAATACATATTTTATTTATCTTATCTGCATCACATAATTTTATAAATGTCATGTTAAACCAATTTTCTAGTGCTTCCCTTACTTTTTTATTTAGTAAACTTTTATTTTTTTGAACTTTTATCTGTTTATAGGTAGTCTTTTGTTTCATTTGAATTGGCAATGAAAAATCTTGTATAAGTTTTTTTGCTGCATCAATTGGAGTTAATCCATACAGTTCTTGAACAAAACTAATAATATCTCCATGCCATCCGCTTCCATAGTCATGAAATCCTTTTTCATTATTTACACAAAATGATGCTGTCTTTTCCTGCCTAAATGGTGATTTATAAAATGTATTGCTACCTGATTTCTTTCCGCTTTTCTGATATATAATACTCTGCAACTTGCTGTGGCTTCAAATATTCTTTTATCTCTTTAAATATATTTTGATTCATTCTATAAAATATGAATATTCTTTCTTAATGAGCTTTCTTCTTGCTCCTTTATAAATTCTTCTACAGCTTGTTTTGTAATGAATATTCTTCTACCTATTCTTACATATTTTATTTTGCCTTGCCTAATTAATTTGGAAAGAGACCACTCTGTAAACATTGGTTTATATTTTTCTATTACATCTTTCTTGGTGTAGATTGTTTCATTTTGTTCCATTTTTCTCTTTCCTCCTTTAACTCATTTATAGCATTTAATACTCTTTCTTTATTTTCTTTGGTTAATTCTATTCTAAGCATTCTACTAAAATTTCCATCTGTCATTCCTAATTTATTTGCTACTTGCCAATACTTAAAGTGGCTAGTTTCTATTGCCTTTCTAATATCTAAATTATTCATTATATTCCCTCCTATTGTTATTGTTGTTGACAATAATCAAATAGTATGTTAAACTATTTTAAATTATTATTGTTATTGTTAACATTACTTGTATAATATATTGTATTTTTGAATATTTCAATAATATACAAAGAAAAATGTTGATTTTTCAAGAAAACTTTTTCTTAATTTAAATTGTTAACGGAGGAAATTTATGAACGGTAATTTTTGCATATATTTTGATTTACAAAAGAAACAGGAAATAATTAAATATAGAGAGTTGAAAGAAAATTATATTGTTGATACTGATGATTCTGACATTTTAGATTACTATAATATAGATGAAGATACTAATCCATATCACATTATCGATAAAAGTGAATTCAAATGTTCTGAATATAGTAACTACATAGTAAAAAAGTTATTAGTTGATTATGATGCTGAATTAGATATTCTAATTCAACCTATTGGCTCTTTACTTTTAGATTTTATTAATATTGACTTATCCAATTCCAGATATTTAAAGAACTTTATACTTAAATATGGATTAAGTATTATTAGTAACTTAGATAAATCAAACGATTTACCTGCTTATTTAGCTTATACTACAAAGGAATTCAATGCTCGTTTTGAGAATTTTTATAATGCTACAAAAAAAACTTTAAATAAGACTCAATGTGATTTTAAAAATTGTATTGATTTCTGCTATTTTAATGCTGATAAAAATCTAGGATTACTTACAAGTATGCAAAAATATTTCTTATCTTATCACACATGTAATGGAGATGCCTTATTTACCTATGTTCCTTCTCTTGAAAAATATTCTAAAGGTATTTCTATAGACTTTGAATCCTTCTTTACAACAGATGTTACTTTAGAGAACTATACAAATAAAGAGCTAGTAAAGAAGATATCTGATAAAAACTTTTCTTTTTCGCCTTATTCTTATATATGTATTAAACTAGAAAATGCTTTATTTTTATCTTTCATAAATATTATAAGCATTGAAAAAATAGAAATTAAAGCTTGTGATAATTGTGGTAAATATTTTATTCCAATATCAAAGAGTAATGAAAAATTTTGTACTAATTATATTTCATTAAACTCTAAAAAAACATGTCGAGATGTTGGAGCTTTTAATTCTTACAATAATAAAGTAAAAGATGATGAGATTGAGGCCTTAATCAGAAAAACTAGTTCATATTTTTCAATGCAGGTAAAAAGAAATCCTGACATTGATATATACAAGAAAAAGCATGAAGCTTGGAAAAAGAATTATAAAGAGCAAAGGTTAAAATTTAAGAATAATGGAATTACTAAAGATGAATTTATAAACTGGATTAATTTACAAAGGAGGTAATTTCATTTGGCTGGTAATATTATTGATATGGGTAATGGCAAATATAGACTTCGTATTAGTAATTCATTTGATATTAATGGTAAACGAAAATACTACAATAAAACAGTCAGTTGCTCTTCAATGAGAGAGGCTGAAAAAGAACTTGCTAAGTTTATTACATCTATCGATGGTGGTTGTACTTATTCTGCTAATAAACTAACTTTAAATGAATTTAGTAAGCAATGGTTAGAAACATATGTAAAGCCTAATTTATCACCTACTACATATCAAAGTTATAAAGAAAAATTGAATATGCACATTTTGCCTTATTTAGGTGGTAAAAGACTTGATAAAATTAAACCTTTAGATATTGATAATTTATATAATTTGCTATCTACTAAACTTACTAATAGGAAAGATGAAAATGGTAATTTTAAAACTCTATCTCCTACTAGTATCCATAGAGTCCATGAAATATTATCAAGTTTATTTAATAATGCTGCAAGATGGGATTTAGTTCCTTATAATCCTTGTATCAAAGTGATAAAACCTAAATATAGAAAAACTAAAATGACTTGTTATGATGAGGAAACATCTAAAAGACTTATCAATGCTTTGTTAGAAAAAGCACCTATTAAATATAAATGTTTTATTATATTAGCAATCTTAGGTGGCTTTAGAAGAGGCGAAATTGTCGGATTGCATTGGAGTGATATTGATTTTAAAAATCATAAAATAACAATTAATAGATCTGCTTATTATTTGAGTGGCAATGGAGTTAATGAAAAAACTCCTAAAACTGATTCTAGTGTTAGAAGTGTAGTTGTTCCTAAAATTTGTTTTGAATTACTGAAACAATGGAGAGCTGAGCAATGCAAAATCCGTTTAGCTCTTGGTGATAATTGGCATGGTTCTGAAAATATTTTTACTACTGATGATGGAAATATTATGAATCCTGCTACTGGTCCTAAATGGTTTTCTGAATTTTTAAGAAAAAATAACTTCCCACATATCAGATTTCATGATTTGAGGCATACTTTTGCTACTTTGCTTATTTCTATGAATATTGATGTTCAGACTGTTTCTCATAAATTAGGTCATGCTAGTGCCACTACTACCATGAATTTTTATGTGCATGATTTGGAATCTACCGATAAGGCTAGTGCTGAGTTATTGGAGGATATGTTGTTAAAGATGTAAAAAAGGTATAGAAAGAGCCTATGGCTCTTTCTAAATTCCCATTAAATTCTTGTATTCTTTGAGCATTAGTTTTTCATAATCATCAAATACTTCCGAATTTTCGATATCATATTCTGATAATTTGCATTTTATACTTTTTATTTTTTCTACCATATCTTTTGAAAATCCATAATCATAATATTCTACATATTCCTTGTCCATACCTAGATTTTCTAATTTTTCAATAATTTCTTTTATATCTATCTCTTCATTATTTTCAAATATTATTGTATTCTTGTTGATGAAAAAATAATATACACTAGCAAATAATGAAATATAATATGGTATCTTATATTCTATAATATTAGTTATAAATTTAAATGTCTCTTCGTATAATTTATTGTCATTAAATTCATTATTCTTAAAATATTCTCTAATCCAACTTCTGCTAAATTCAAAGAAGTTTAATTCTCTTCTTCTCTTTAATATATATTCTTTTTTATTATACAAAACCTTCTTTATACTACCACTTATATGCGCCTTATACATTTCTCCCCATGTAAATTCACCATTTATACTGAATGCACTAACTGTGTTATAATTCCACTTAAATGGAATTCCCGCATCTTTTAGGGCCTTAAAAATGACCTCAATTCCTTCTAATATTCCAACATCTTCTTCTCCTGTTATTTTATCTAAAATTTCCTTGTATTTTTCCACATCATCTTGCTTTTTTAGAAAATCATATATTAATATTTTCCATGTATTAGGTGCACTTATTGAGATTCTACTTAGTTCATCATAATTTAATTCATATGAATTAGCAATTCGGTTTGTTTCTTCTATCTTTTCTTTTTCCTTTTCATTTAAAAATCTCTCATCTATTATCTCTAGTTCAAAATCATCTCTTATTTTTTCACTATGGTTTTTTATATAATTCGGATTAGAAATTGATACTCCATTTGTAGAATTTTCTTTAACTATTTCATATGTATTATCATTCAAAAAATATACATTTCCCAGATATTTTTTTCCAAATCTTCCCGCTCTTCCAGATATATTTAATAATGCCATATCATTCAATCTTATACTTTTAGCAGTATATCCACTTGTTATTATTATATTATCTGCAGATGAGTTTACTCCTTCAATAAATGCAGTTGTAACGATTAAACATCTTATAACACTTTTTTCAAACAAATTAACAATTTCCTTCTTTACATATCTAGGCATCGATGATATGTATATCCCTATTCCACTTTCTAATGCATCTATAATATACCATGGCCTTGCATTTTCTATGTTATATGTTTCTTTTAAATGTTTTATAAAATCATTATATCTGTCATCATATTCATTTTTGTTTAAAAAACTTAAATTTTGTTTTTTAATTTCTTTTACTATATCTAATATTTTTGAATATTCGCTTACATATATTACATTGCTGTCATTATATAAACATTTTAAAATATTTGTTGTTTTGTTACTTATATTAGTATAATTATTAGCTTCAATTTTGCATCCAATAAAAGCTTTTCTAAATTGTGTTAGTGTAGAAACGGGAATATAATTGTGTTTTACATATTTTATCATTCTATTTAATTCTTTAATATCATATTTATTCATGTATTCTTGCATTGATATTTCCTTTTTATATGTAAAAGGCGATAATGTTATAATTTTTTTATTTTCTTTACTAATTATCTCTAGAACTTTTCTAAACTTCATAGCTCTATTATCAATTACTGTATCATCATCATTTTTTCCATCATTTTCGATTTTATATACCTCATCCATTATTATTAGGTCTATATTGTCTACCTTATTATATTCAAAATATGTTAAAAATTTTTCTGGGGTTAGTATTCTTATAGTATCTGTATAGCTTTTTAATATATTTACTGTTATTAAGAATTTATAATTAATTTGTTTATTTAATTCTAGTAATTTTATATATAGTTCTTCAATTAGTGATTTAGTAGGTAATATAAAAATTATATTATTTAAATCTTTTAAATTTTTAATAATATACTCTATGACTAAGCTTGTTTTTCCAAAAGATGTTGGTGCTGATACAATTGATTTTGTACTCTTATATATGTCACTTATTAATGATAGTTGTCCACTATTTAAATATTTTAAGTATTGGCCTTTATAAGTGTTCAATTTTATTTCAAAAGCACTATATAAAAAATTTTCTTTAAATTTATGAATTTTTTCATCGCTAGCAAACCCGTATAATTGAAATGCATCAATTAATATATATATTAAACTCTTATACTCTTCTTTGTCTATTAATTCACAAATCAATTCTATAGCCTCTTCAATATTGTCTTCTGCTATTATTCTATTTGTCCTTTCTAAAACATTTATATATTCCATTAATCCCATTCCTCCATTTTGTTTTTTAAATCCATCGATGTATTAAATGTAGGAATAAAAACAACTTCTATACTATAATTTTCTATCTCTGTTTCTCTTATCTTATTATTAAACTCATTAACAATTTCATTAATAGATTCTTTAAAGTCCTTTATATCTCTATCTCTGCTTTGCTTGAATATTGCAAAGTAAACAAATTTACAAGAACAGCTTAGCTTATTTATGCAATCTATAAATTCCAGTTTTTCTGTCCATCTCTTTGCATTAAAATCATTTATTAATCTTTGAACTTCTTCACTTCTTACTTTATCTAATCCAAACTGTCTATTAATTACAAAATCCATATATCCATTTATGTATTCTTTATTTAGGTGTTCATGTTCTCCTGATATATCCCCTTTTAAATCTTCTTTTGCTCTAGATAATGAGCCAACAAATTTAGCCTCTGATAATATTATATTTAATTTATTATTTATTTTTTCACATGCTACAATATCAATTCCTTGATTCTCCCAATTTCCACTATTATAAGTTCTCCTTGATAAATAGGTCAGAAATATTTCTTTATTTATTATATTTTTTATATAATAATCATTAAATAATTCTCCAAATATTCCATTATTTTCTGTTTTTCTATTTGGAGTAATATCACTTTCATATATGTATTTTGCATCATTTTTCAATTGTTGACTTATATCCTTTTGTAAATCATATAAACTAATCAAATCAAAGTTTAGAACATAAAATGGTAAATACTCTTGAAACACTTTTTTAAAATTTTCAAGTTCTTCTTCTGTTGAAAAATCATACAAATATACCTTAGCTATTTTATCATTTTCCAATTTTGTTTCATTTATAAAAATTAATGGTGTACATACTTTTTTATAATATTCCTTTAATGCTTCTATTTTTTCTTCCATACTTATACCTTCTCAACATTTATATACCAAAAGTGATCCTTTAATTTTAGACCACTTTCCTTTGTATCTTTTTGTTATATTGTATCACATTTTGTCTAACTTTGTCTACGGGTGTATTTTGTCGTTTAATGTCGAATATTACAACCTAAAAATAAATATATACTCATGCGCCAACAAGTAGAAATCTCTATTTGTATTTTGACTCCAATAACCTGTCCTTTTGCAATTATGCTGCTCTTTTATAATTATTTCTTTTAAAGTGAAACCTGTTTCGATAAAAATATTCATAATATAAAAACCTAATGGAATAACATTTTTATTTTTCCTTATGTCTCCAATTAAAACTGCACAATATTTATCTTTCTTTAAGATTCTAAAACATTCCTTTGAAAATAATTTCATTTGATCTAAAAATTCGTTTAATTCTAATCTTGATATATCTTCTTTGATATCCTTGCTAT
>CAOKHL010000023.1 GCA_948468315.1 uncultured Eubacteriales bacterium | reverse complement strand
CGCGGGACAACTTGATTAAAAGTCAAGTGCTCTACCACCTGAGCTAATAGCCCATCTTTATTCTGTCCACAAACAGAACAAAACTATGATACTATATTTTGAAAGGTTTGTCAATAGTTTTTTAAAAAAATTTTAAAAAATTTACAAAAAGTTGTAAGAGTTAAGTTTATATAGGAAAATTTTAATATATAATTTACAATATATAAACTTAACTTTAATCAAAAAATCCAATTAAAATTTATGCATTTAATTTTTCTAAAACTTCTTCAACATCTACGCCATGTACTTCACAAGCTTCCTCAATAGTTTCTTGTTGAGAAGCAGGGCAAGATAAACAATGCATACCCATATCTAATAAAATATCAGCTTTATCTGGTGATTTTTCTAAAATTTCACCAATAAGAGAATCTTTATTAAAGTTCATAATAACCTCCTTAAAACTAAAAAATAATTTAATAACAAATATTTTATCACAATTTTTCAAAAAAGTATAGACAAAATGAAAAAAAGGTGATAATATATCATTCGCTGGGTGGTGAAAAACATAAATAAATTAATTAATTTTTTCTTTATAACATTTATTATTAATTTTTTTACAACATTTTATTCAATATACAATTTTTTAGATTTCGAAGTATTTCAAAACAAGCAAGGATTAAAATTAAATATCAAAAAAGAAGCTTTATATACTCATAAAAAGGAGGATAAAAAATAAAGAGAATTATTTTCTGTACCATTTTTTTAACAATAAGTTTAATAATAATATTAAAAATTTTAAATCCAATATTTACAGCAGAAGAATTAATAATTACGTACGGTTTCAGGCCATTTGATATATGCCAGAAATGTCCAAAACTATGGAATTATATAAAAATAATTTACTTAATTACATTTATTTTTTCTAATATTATATATAGTAATTATATGTTTAACAAAGTAGTTATTATAAAAAAAGAAAAAGCTTTAAAAAAAGTAAAAAATAAAGAAAATAATAATGAATTAAAATTACTTATTGGTTATGATATTTCTACAAAGGAAGAAATATATTTACCAAAATCAGGATTATTTCAAAACTTTTTAATAACAGGTACAATAGGTTCGGGAAAAACAAGTTCTGCAATGTACCCATTCACTAGGCAATTAATAAAATATAATTCTATACACGGGAATGAAAAAATAGGAATGCTTATTTTAGATGTAAAAGGAAATTATTATAATCAAGTAAAAAAATATACAGAATTATATAATTTGACAAATGACCTAATAGTAATAGAATTAAATTCAAATATTAATTATAATCCATTACACAAACTCAATTTAAAACCAACAGTTCTAGCAAATAGATTAAAAACAATATTAGAATTATTTTCAGAAAATAATACAGAAAGTTATTGGTTAGACAAAGCAGAACAAGTATTAGCAGAGTCAATAAAGCTATGCAGACTCTACAATAATGGATATGTAACATTTAGTGAAATACACAAATTAATTACAATTCAAGATTATTATAAAGAAAAAATAATAAAATTAAAAGAAATTTTTACTTCAGGAAAATTAAATATAGAACAAGTTTATGAGTTAAATACAGCATTAGATTTTTTTCAAAGAGAATTTGAAAATTTAGATCAAAGAACTTTATCAATTTTAAAATCTGAAATTACTAGAATTACAAATACATTTATTTCTGATTATAATATTTTAAAAACATTTTGCCCAAAAGAAGAAGAGTTAACATTTTTAGGTTTTGAAGAAGTATTAAGTAAAGGAAAAATAGTAGTTTTAAATATGAATATTGCCCAATATAAAAATTTATCTAAAATAATTGCAGCATATTTAAAATTAGATTTTCAAACAGAAATAATGATGGCATTAGCAAATGGGAGGCCTAGAACAACAGCCTTTATTTGTGATGAATATGCAGAGTATGTAACAAAAACAGATAGTGAATTTTTTTCTTTAAGTAGGGAAGCAAAGTGTATAAATATTGTAAGCACCCAAAGTTATTCTTCAATAAAAAATACATTAAAAGATGATACATCTGTAAAAGTAATATGTCAGAATTTAATAAACAAAATATGGTTTAGAACAGATGATATTTTAACAATAGAAGAAGCACAAAAACAGTTAGGGAAAGAAGAAAAAGAAAAGACTTCAAAAAACATATCTGAAAGTGCAAAACAAACCAAATATAATTATTTTACAAAGTCTTTAATAAATAAAGATTCCACAATTTCAGAAAGTCTTAATTTATATACTCAAAATGACTATATTTATGATACAAATTTTTTTACACAGGAACTAGAAACATTTAATTCATTATGTTTTTTATCTGATGGAAACAAAATTTTAAAACCAAAAAAAGTGGGCATGTACCCATATTTCTTAAACAAGGAGGATGATATAGAATGAAAAATAAATTCTTTATAAAATTTATAATAATATTTTCTATTTTATTAATAAATATATGTTTAATAAATTACAGTTATTCAGCAGGAACACCAAAACTCGTGAGTACTTTGGAAAAAGCTTTTGAAAATATTGAATCATGGCTTATAAAACTTGCGACACCCATGGCAGCAGTAGCTGTAGGTTCGGGACTATTTATGCAGAAATTTAGTTTTGGAGATGAGGAAAAAATAAGAACAGGGAAGAAATTAGTAAAAACAGCGTTATTTTCGTATATATTTATTTTAGCAATAGACCTAGTATTATCAGCAATAAAGTCTTTAATATAGAATGGAAGTGACAGATTGGAAAATAACGCAGATATTACAACAAATATAATAAATACTATAAATACAATATTTGAAAATTTATTTTCGTCAATAGACAGTAATTTATATGAAGTTTTAGATGATTTAATATTTATAAATAGTGATATTTTAAATGATAAATATTTTAGTAAATTACTTGGAACTTCAACAGCAAATGGAATATTGTTAATTGCAAATTCTTTGCTTATAGGATTTTTATTATATTATGCAGGAAAATATATGTTAACAAATTTTACATATGAAAATATAGAAAATCCATTTCAATTTATTTTCAAATGTATAATATTTGGAATATGTATGAATAGTTCATTTTTTATAATAGAACAAATTTTAAATATAAACTTTAATATAAGTTCATTAATAAAATCAGTAGGAGAGGATTTATGGGGAAAAAATATATGTTTTACAGAATTAATAACAGAAATAAATTCAAATTTATCTATAAATAAAAATAATCTTAATATATTCACAATAGATGGATTAATAAAAGGAACGTTGACAGTATCGTTATTAAATTTAGTTTTTTCATATTCTTTAAGGTATATAATGATAAAAATTTTGGTATTAATTTCACCATTTGCATTTTTATCTTTAACATTAAATAACACATCACATTTTTTTAAATCATGGTATAGGAGTTTATTTTCATTACTATTTGTGCAGATTATAGTTTCAATTGTATTATTGCTATTATTCTCAATGGATTATACAAAGGAAAATCTCCTCAATAAATTTATTTATATAGGAGGAATATATGCGTTAATAAGAGCAAACTCAATAGTAAAAGAATTATTTGGTGGAATTTCGACATCAATACAATCAGGAATAAGTAATATAAAAACATTAACTAGATAATATAAAAGATTTCTTAAAAAACTAAAAAATTAGAAAATGATACTGATACAAGAAAGGAACCAATAAGAATGAAATTTATATTTCCGCAAAATTATAAATTTACAACAAAAGTTTTAGGTATAATAGATTATCAAACAGCAATATTAAATTTAATTTGGGATGGTTTAATATTTCTAATTTTAAATATTATATTTAAAAGTTTAAATATAAAAATATTTTTATTTATCATATCTGCATTTCCGATGTTGATATTTAGTATTATAGGTATAAATGGAGACAATTTAATAAATGTAATAATTTATATGTTAAAATTTCTAATAAAACCAAAATTGCTTTTTTATAGCAAATAAGTAACAAATTCTCCAAAATTCTAATTTTATTACCAATATTTCTAATTTGAAAAATTGTGAATTAATGATATAATTTAAAAAATGGGGGAACAAGAAATGAAATTAGAACAAAATGACAAATCAATAATGTTTGCAACAACACAAATACCAGATATATTTTTTGCAGAATATTTAAGTAATATGCCAGGAGACTACTTAAAAATATATTTATATTTAAATTTTTTATCAAAATATAATGGAGAAATTAATATAAATGATTTATCAAAAAAACTAGCAATTCCTATAAATACAATAAATGAAGGAATGAAATATTTAGAAAAAGAAGGATTTATATTAAGAAAACAGACAGGATTTATAGTAGTTGATTTGCAAGAAAAAACATTAAATAATTTATATACACTAAAAATACAAACAAGTGAAGAAAAAATTGAACAAAATGCTAAGAACAAGGAAAGAATAAGACTAATAGAATATTTAAATAATAAATATTTTCAAGGAGTTATGGGGCCTACATGGTATACTGACATAGATACATGGTTTGATAAATATGGATTTGATGAACAAGTAATGATAAATTTATTTGATTATTGCTATACAAAATCAGCACTACACAAGAATTATGTACAAACAGTAGCAGAAGCATGGGGACTAAATAAAATAAAGAATTTAGATGACTTAGATAATTATTATATGGGTCAAGAAAAATTAATGAAAATAAAAAAAGAAATAGCAAAAAAATTAGGAAGAAGAAATGGACTTACTCAATATGAAGAGGCATATATAGAAACATGGGTAAATGAATATAAATATGATTTATCTATAATCGAAATAGCATTAAAAAGGACAACATTACGTTCAAATGCAAGTTTTGAATATATAAATAATATAATAAAAGATTGGAATGATAGAAACCTAAGAACCCCTATACAAGTAAACGAATTTTTAGAGCAAAGAAAGAAACAAAATAAAGATACAAAAGAATTACAAAAACAAGTAAAAAAAGAAAGTTTTGAACAAAGAACTTATAGTAATTTAAATTTCTTATATGCAAATAAAAATATAGAAGGAGCAGAGAATGGCAACTAGTGATTTAGACTTTTTATTAGTAGAATATGAACAGAAAAAAAGAAATGCTGAATTTGATTTAGAAAAGAGAAAAGAACAAATTTACAGAAAAATCCCTAGACTTGAAGAAATTGAGAAAGAAATAAATAAGATATCTATTAATAAAACAAAAAATATATTAATAAATAAGCTAACAGATAGTTTGAATACAGAATTGGAAAATAAATTATTACAATTAAAACAAGAAAAAAAAGATATCTTAAAAAAAGAAAATATAGATAATGAGTTTTTTAAACCAAAATATGAATGCGAGAAATGTCAAGATACAGGGTATATTTCATATAAAAATCAAAAAACTGAAATGTGTAATTGTTTAAGACAAAGAATTATAAACATTTCATATAATAAATCAAATTTAAGTAATTTACAGACCGAAAATTTTAAAAATTTTAATATTAATAAGTTTTCAGATGAAGTAAGTATAGAAAAATATGGAATGAATATTTCTCCAAGAACTAATATAAATCAAATCAAAAAAGCAAGTATAGATTTCATACAAAGATTTGAGGATACAAATACAAAAAATTTATTTTTTACAGGTAATACTGGCTTAGGAAAAACATATATGACAAATTGTATTGCAAATGAATTATTGAGCCAAGGAAGAACTGTTCTATACCAAACAGCACCAGTATTATTGGAAACTATAATTGATAATAAATTTAATAAATATAAAACATCAAATACAAATGATTTTTATAATCAGGTTTTAGGAGTAGATTTGTTAATTATAGACGATTTAGGAACAGAATGTATAAATAATATGAAACTTAGTGAATTATTTACGATATTAAATTCAAGAAGCCTAAATTTAAACAACAAAGTAACAAAAACTATTATTTCCACCAATTTAAGTATAGAGAAAATTTTTTCAACATATGAAGAAAGAATTGGTTCTAGAATTGCAGGATTTTATGATATTTATTATTTTTTTGGAGATGATTTAAGATTAAGAAAATAAATAAAAATATTTTTTTTAAGGACAGTATCTTTTTATTAAAAGATTCTGTCCTTTTGTAGAATTATATAGTTCAAATAAAAATTTATTTTATTTCGTTACCTAATAAGCGTCTGACATTTTCTAATTCTGTTTTAAAAGTATTATATACATTTTTAGAAATATTAGCTTCATATCCAGCCTCATAACTATTAATAACATTTTCCAAATCTACAAGTTTAAATTTTTGAGAAGATTTAGAAGTATCTTTATAAGTATAAATAGGGGTGTAAGTAGCTGAATTAATGCTTATTTTACCTTCGGGGTTTTTGGTTATATTTAAATTTAAAATTGCGGAATTTCTTGTATATGTTTTATTTTGGTCAGCTAGGAAATTTCCTAAAGAATATACTACAAAGCCATCTTTTTTAGAACCATCTTCTAAAGTTATTTCTCTTTTCTCCATTGGTTCTATAACATGTGGATGATTTCCTATAATTATATCAGCACCATTTTGAAATAACAAATCTGCTAATCTTTTTTGTTCTGCATTTGGAGAAGTTTGATATTCAATACCCCAATGCATACTTACGCATATAAGGTCTGGGTTTTGCTCTTTAGCTAATGAAAGCTGTTTTAAAATTAAATCATCACTAATTAAATTTACAGAATATGACTTATCAGATGGAACTTTAATTCCATTTGTGCCATAAGTAAAACTTAAAAAGGCAATTTGAATTCCTTTAACATTTTTAATCAAAATTTTATTTTGTTCTTCTTCAGATTTAAATGTTCCAGTATGTGAAATATCTGCATCATCTAAATAATTTATAGTACTTTCTATACCATTATATCCTGTATCGTAGCAATGATTATTAGCAGTAGATAAAACATCAAATCCCACTTTTTTTAAGGTATATGCTAGATTTTCAGGTGTATTAAAAGTAGGATAACTACTATATCCTTTATCAGGTCCTGCAAAAGTAGTTTCTAGATTACCAACAGCTATATCAGCTGTTTGAATATGATATTTTATATCTTCAAAAATATAAGAGAAATCATATTCATTTGTAGATTTATTTAATGCATCATTATAAATTGTATTATGACACATAATGTCACCAGTAATAGCCATATTTATAGTTGTACTTTTGGGAGAAGACTGTACGGGTTCTTGAGTTACAGTATTTTGAGAAATATTATTATTCAAAACATTATTATTAGAGCTATTATCATTTAGGCCATTATTTTCAGTAGTATTATTAACTGCTATTTCATTTAAATTATTGTTTTTAGATATAAGAGTAGATTTTTTTACATGTATAGATGAATTTATAAATATAATTAAACATACAACAATTAAAACAAATAAAACCTTAGAGAAAATCTTTAAATTATCTAAAATGTCATCATCTTTAAATCTTCTTCTATTTCTTCTATTTCTCATATATTACTCCTTCTATTTATTATTTATTTAACATTATCATAAAAATATTAAATTAGCAAGAGTTTTTCATTAGAAACACACATTTTTTCGCTGCTACACTTGATTTTTACCCAAAAATATAGTAAAATAAACAAAGCCTAAAAAAAGAGAGGAGAAAAAAATATGCTATCAGCAAATGGAGTTACAATAAGGTTTGGAAAAAGAGTATTATTTGAAGACGTAAATATAAAATTCAATAAAGGAGAATGCTACGGGATAATAGGTGCAAATGGAGCAGGAAAATCAACATTTCTAAAAGTATTATCTCGTGAATTAGAACCAAGCAAAGGAGATGTAACACTAGATAAAGGAGAAAGAATATCAGTATTAAAACAAGACCACTTTGCATTTGAAGAATATACAGTAATAGACACTGTAATAATGGGAAATAAAGAACTATATGATATAATGAAACAAAAAGAAGAAATATATGCTAAGCCAGACTTTTCAGAAGAAGATGGAATGAAAGCTGCAAAATTAGAAGAAAGATTTGCGGAATTAGATGGATGGAATGCAGAATCAGATGCAGCTATGCTTCTAAATGATTTAGGAATAATACCAGAAAATCATTACAAATTAATGAAAGATATAGAAGCAAGAGAAAAAGTTAAAGTACTTCTTGCACAAAGTTTATTTGGAAACCCAGATATATTATTATTAGATGAGCCAACAAATGACTTAGACTTAAAAAGTATAAACTGGTTACAAGAATTCTTAATTAATTTCGAAAATACTGTAATAGTAGTATCACATGATAGATATTTCCTAAATAAAGTTTGTACATATATAGCAGATGTAGACTTTGGAAAAATAACAGTATATCCAGGAAATTATGACTTCTGGTATGAATCAAGTCAATTAGCATTAAGACAAGCAAGAGAGCAAAATAAGAAAAAAGAAGAAAAAATAAAAGAATTACAAGACTTTATTGCAAGATTTAGTGCAAATGCCTCAAAATCAAAACAAGCAACATCAAGAAAGAAAACACTTGAAAAAATACAATTAGAAGAAATAAGGCCTTCAAACAGAAAATATCCATATGTAGATTTTAAACCAGATAGAGAGCCAGGAAAAGAAATATTACAAGTAAAAAATATATCTAAAACTATAAATGGAGAAAAAGTATTAAATAATATATCATTTACAGTAAAACAAAAAGATAAAATAGCATTTTTAGCAGATAACGAAATAGCCAAAACAGTATTATTCCAAATAATTGAAGGAGAATTAGAGCCAGATGAAGGAGAAATAATATGGGGACAAACTATTACTCATACATATTTCCCAAAAGACAATGGATATTTATTTGAAACAGACGAAAACCTTACAGAATGGTTAAGAAAGTACTCAAAAGATCCAGATGAAACATATGTAAGAAGTTTCCTGGGTAGAATGTTATTTTCAGGAGAAGAAGCTTTAAAAAAGGCAAAAGTGATTTCTGGTGGAGAAAAGGTAAGATGTGTTCTTTCAAAAATGATGTTATCAGGAGCAAACTTCTTAATTATGGATGAGCCAACAAATCATTTGGATATGGAAAGTATAACATCAGTAAATGAAGGAATGAAAAAATTTATTGGAAATATTCTGTTTACATCACACGACCATGAATTGACCCAAACTGTTAGTAACAGAATAATCGATATAAAAGAAGATGGAAGCATTATAGATAAAGAAGTAACATATAATGAATATTTAGGAATTGAATAAAATTTAAGGAGAATAAAGTGAAAAAATTTGAAAAATATATTCCTGGTCAAACAGACACAGAAACGCAATTAAATCGAAGATTAGATGAATTACAAAGTCTAATTTTAAAACCATATATACATGGAATTGAGATGTTAACATTAAAAGAGCTTGAAGAATATGTAAATATGGATATTGAGAAAGTTAAAGAAACAAAAGTAAGTGAAAAGACAATTATAATAGCAGAAGAAACTAAAAGATTTTTAATAGAAAATAAAGAGGAAGTTAAGAAGAGAATAGAAGAAAGACAAATAGATGAAGAAAGATAGAAAGATTTTATAAGAAAATACCTTATATTATGTACAGAACCCAAAAATGTTAAATTTTTGGGTTCACTCCAATTAAAATAAACATATTCAAAAAGGAAAGGAGATATTGTCAATAAAGATAAAAACTGAATGACAATAAATACAATATGGAAAAAATTATAAAAATAATAGCTGAAGAATTAAATGTAAAAGATGGGCAAGTAGAAAATACTATAAAACTAATTGATGAAGGGAATACAATACCATTTATTGCACGTTATAGAAAAGAAGTAACAGGTGGATTAAGTGACGAGCAATTAAGAATATTAGGCGAAAGGCTTACATATTTAAGAAATCTAGAGCAAAGAAAAAATGAGATAATAAAATCTATAGAGGAACAAGGAAAACTTACAGATGAAATATTAAAGCAAACAGAATTAGCAGTAACTTTAGCAGAAGTAGAAGATATTTATAGACCATATAAGCAAAAAAAGAAAACAAGGGCAACAGTTGCAAAAGCTAAGGGATTAGAGCCTTTAGCCCAAATTATAATAGAACAAAAAGAAAAAAGGGATATTAGAGAAATTGCAAGAAACTATATAAATATAGATAAACTATCTAGTGAAGAAAGAAAAAATAAAGACAAAGTAGTCCAAAGTGAAGAGGAAGCAATTCAAGGAGCTTTAGATATTATTGCAGAAGATATTTCAGACAATAGTGATTTTAGAAAGAAGATAAAAAAGATTTGTTATAGAGAAGGTCTTATTTCTACGAAAGCAGCAAAAGAAGACGAAAAATCTAATTATGAAATGTACTATGATTATAATGAAGTAGTATCGAAAATTCCAAGTCATAGAATTTTAGCTATAAATAGAGGCGAAAAAGGAGAATTCTTAAAAGTAAAAATAGATAAAAATGAAGAAAAAATATTTTACATTATAGAAAGAGAAATTATCAAAGGAGAAACTCAATTTACTGAAATGTTAAAAAACACAATACAAGATAGTTTCAAAAGATTAATAGAACCATCAATAGATAGAGAAATTCGTTCAGACCTAACGGAAAAGGCGGAAGAAAAGGCTATAAAAGTATTTGGACAAAATGCAAAACAGCTACTTTTAGGAGCACCAATAAAAGGGAAGACAGTAATGGGATTTGACCCAGCATATAGAACAGGTTGTAAAATAGCAGTAATTGATGAAACAGGAAAAGTATTAGATATTTCAACTGTATATCCAACAGCACCACAAAATGATGTGGAAGGGGCCAAAAAGGAATTATTAAAACTTATAGAAAAAGACAGTGTAAATATGATAGCAATAGGAAATGGTACGGCTTCAAGGGAGTCAGAGGCATTTGTTGCAGATATGATAAAAGAGACAAAACATGAAGTAAATTATGTAATTGTAAGTGAAGCAGGGGCATCTGTATATTCAGCGTCAAAACTTGCGACAGAAGAATATCCTGATATAAATGTATCTATAAGAGGAGCGATATCAATTGCTAGAAGACTTCAGGACCCATTAGCAGAACTAGTAAAAATAGACCCAAAAGCAATCGGAGTTGGACAATATCAGCATGATGTTAATCAAAAAAGATTATCAGAAAGCCTTACAGGAGTTGTTGAAGATGCTGTAAATAAGGTAGGAGTAGATGTAAATACAGCAACACCATCACTTTTAAGTTATGTTTCAGGAATAAATTCTACAATTGCAAAAAATATAGTAAAATATAGAGATGAAAATGGAAAGTTAAAAGCTAGAAAAGAATTATTAAAAGTTCCGAAGCTAGGGAAAGTAGCGTTTGAGCAATGCGCAGGTTTCTTAAGAATTATGGATGGAACAAATTCATTAGAAACAACAGCTGTACATCCAGAAAGTTATGATGTAGCAGAAAAATTATTAGAAAAAGTAGGTTTCGAAATAAAAGATTTAAAAGACAAGGAAAAGGTACTCCAACTGAGAGAAAAGCTAAAAACAATAAAAGTAGAACAAGTATCAAGAGAACTTAATATAGGAGAAATGACCCTTAAAGATATAATAGAAGAACTTTCAAAACCAGGAAGAGACCCAAGAGATGAAATGCCAAAGCCAATTTTAAGACAAGATGTACTAAAATTTGAAGACTTAAAAGAAGGAATGATACTTCCAGGTACAATTAGAAATGTTATAGATTTTGGAGCTTTTGTAGATATTGGTGTAAAATATGATGGATTAGTTCATATTTCAGAAATGAGTGATAAATATATAAAAAATCCTTCTGAAATTGTATCAGTTGGAGATGTTGTTAAAGTGAAAGTAATTAAAATAGATATGGACAGGCATAAAGTGGGATTAAGTATGAAATTTTAAGCAACAAAAAAGACTAGGAAAAAGTTTGGAAGACTTCCTAGTCTTTTTTGAACAATTCTGTATTATTCATATTTCTTTTGGATTTCTAAAATAGCGTCATAATCGTTTTCCAAAATATCAACAAATAGATCTGCAAGTTCAGGATCAAATTGAGTTCCTTTGCAACGTTTAAACTCTTCGATAACTCTATCTAGAGGGATTGCATCTCTATAAACCCTTTTAGATGTCATAGCATCAAAAGTATCACTAATAGCTGTAATTCTAGCTAAATATGGTATATTTTCTCCTTGTAATCTCTCTGGATAACCATTTCCATCATATCTTTCATGATGATATTTTACAATAGGTAATATATCTTGGAAAATGGAAGCCGTTGAAAGTATATGGGCACCAATAGATGGATGATTTTTTATTTCAGAATATTCGTCATCAGATAGTTTTCCATTTTTTTGTAAAATATTATCTGGTACACCAATTTTTCCTACATCATGGAATAAGCCACCAATTTGAAGTCTACGTATATCTTCTTCAGATAGTCCTAATTTTTTACCTATTAAAACAGAGTATTCTGAAACCCTATCAGAATGACCTCTTGTATATGTATCTTTTGCTTCAACTGTATATCTTACAGTTTGAATACTTTCCATATAGGCTTGTTCTAATTGTTTGTATGTATCATGAAGTTTAGCATTTATAGATTTAATTTGACGCATTTGTTCAACTGACTTAATAGCAGATTCTATTAATAATAACAACTGATCAAATTTATCACTCTTTTCACAATATCCTTGTATATCTAATCTTCTAATTGTTTCTAGTGGAGGAGCTAAATCTTTATGACCAGTAAGTAATAAAATGTATAGTTCTTTATTAAACTTACGAATTTCCTCAACTACTTGATCTCCATGAAGTGGGGTCATAATAAAGTCTAAAAGTAATAAATCAAAATGTTCATTTTTTATTTTTTCTATTGCTTCCATAGGATCAGTCACACCTGTAAAAGAGTAACCAGATCTTTTTAAAAATATTGATAAAGAATCTATAATTCCAATTTCATCATCAACTGCTAAAATTTTATAAGATGAATTTTCAGTATTTTCAGTATTCTCAACATTACCAATTCTCATAGACATATTCCTCCTTAGATTTATTTCATTATAAATATAATATCGATAAAAAGCAACATTTTTTTACAAAAAGTTACAAAGGTAAAATAATATTAAATTTAGTTCCAACACCTTCTTCAGATTCAAATGTAATATTACCATTAAAATGAGCTTTAATAGTCGAATAGGATATATAAAGTCCAAGACCAGTGCCATTTTTTCCTTTAGTAGTAATCATTTCTTTAAATAATTTGTCTTTAACCTTTTTTGGTAATCCTGATGCATGATCTTCAATAGAAATAGTTAAGTTTTTATCATCTTGATTAAAATCTAAATTAATTTCTTGTTCAGTTTTGCCATTATAAGCTTGAATTGCATTAGAAATCATATTATTTATAACTTGAACTAAACTATTTACATCTCCATGAATAACAAGCTTGCTATTTGTATTCATATGAACATTTAGATAAATAATGGCATTTTTTAATTCATGTTTCATCAAAATATCTATCCTCTTAACAAGTTCTTCTAAATCAAAAGATATATTTTCAGTTTCAGAAAGTGCTACGGCTTGGCCTTTTACGGCAGTTATAACATCTGACATATATTTAGTATAATCTTTTATTTTATCAATCCAAACAGACATATCTTTAGCAATTGCATGATGGTCTTGAAAATTAACATTTGGATTTTCAATAGATAAATTATATTCTTTTACTAAATCTGTTAATCCCTCAGCAGCACCAGAAATTGACATTATAGGAGTTTTTAAATTGTGTGCTATACCACCAATAAGTTGTCCAAGTGACGCCAAACGTTCGCTTTCCATAAGACTATCTTGTTTATCTTTTATTGTTTGCATATCTTCCATATGTTGAGTTATATCTTTAAACAAAATTAATGTACCAATATAAGTGTTATTATTATTTAAACTACTAAATTCTATATTGAAATGTTTATTTAACTTTTCAAAATATGTAGTTAGAGACTGTGTATTAACAGTATTTTTTGATATATCTAATAAGTTTGATAACTGAACATTATTTATATCTTTAATTTTAGTATTTTTGGTTATTTTAAAAATATCTTTATTTCTAATGTCATCAGCTTTTACATGAAATAACATTAAAAAAGTTTGATTAAAATCAATAATTTTGTTATCATCATTTATAACTAAATAACCATCTGATATTCTATCTACTACTTTTTGTAAAGCAATTGGGGCAACACTTAAAAATTTAAATTTAAATATTGCAAGAGCAAAACATACAATAGCAATTGTAAAAGATATAGGTGTTAGATAAATAGACATGTGTATTATGTTACAAGTTCCCAAAATATTTACAATAACTGGAAAAATGGTTCCTGTAATTATAAGTAAAGATTGTTTTGAAAAGAAACCAGCATTTTTTACAGAAAATTTTATTAAATTTAATATAGCAAATAATAATAATGCATATGAATATAGGGAATGAACTACCATATAAGGTCCTGTCAAAGTATCATTTATATTTACAGAATAACTTCTATAAAATAAATGGTGAAAATCATTTGTCCATAAAATAATTAAAGATAAAATAGGTATTAATACTGAGAAATAGTATATTTTTTTTAGCTTAATTTTAGTTTTTGTAAAAACAATACTTGTAAAAAATAAACATACAGGTAAAAAACAAGTTCCTATATATACAAAATAATCAAAATAAATAGGATCAATTCCGAAATCTATCAGAAAAAACTATTTGAAAAAGTAATCCTGTGTCACAAACAAGTAAGCAAATCAAAGTCAACAAAAAGCATGTTCTAAGTTGACTTTTTGCAATTTTATTATAAATTATAGTTGCTAAAGCTAAAGTTCCCACAAAGGAACAAAGCAAAACTAAAAAAATCGAATAAGATGTTAATAACATAAAAAATTCCTCCTTATTTGAAAAAGGGAAATAATCCCCTTTTCAATCTTTTTATTTATCGTTTGTAGATTAAAAATCACATTTTTAGAAAAGACCAATTTGTTTAAAATAACCAATATATTTGTTGATATATTCTTTATTAATTTCAGGCCAATTAAAACCGATAGAGTTTAAATATTGGCAACTAAAATTAACATCCATTAAAATATTACTAACAATTTTAAATTTTTTATCACTATCCAAATCTGTAACAATACCACTAATTTCATTTTTTAAAACAGGGTCTTTCAAGAATAAAGAAACCTTTTCAGAGAAATCCTTATTACTTACAAAATCAACAGGTATATTTAAATCATTAATAAATTTCACCAAATCTTTAAAAGCAATTAAATTATTATTAAAAATATGAAAAATACTAAATTTAGGGTTTGATTTTATCAAACTAATAATAGAATTAGCACAAAAGTCAACAGGGGCAAATTCAGTTGAATGTTTCTTAAATCCATTTTGAACAACTCCTAATTTAAGAATAGCCTTAATTCTATTAACAAAAGCATTTTCTCCAGCATTAATTTGAAATTTTCCATCTAAATATCTATTAGAGATATTACCCATTCTGAAAATACAAGCTTTTAGTTTTTTGGCTGCAACTTCTTCTAATATTATTTTTTCAGCTTCAAATTTAGTTTGAAGATAAGTATTATTTAAATTTTGATTTTTATACAAATCTTTTTCACTAAAATAAGTTATATCTTTAGACTGTTTAACACTATTTTCAGGAAGCCCAAGACCTGAAACACTTGTAGTTGAAATATGGTAAAGTTTCTTATTATATTTTTCACAAAAATCAATTAAATTTTTTGTACCAATTACATTAATAGAATAGAATTTATTATAATCACCATAATGTTTAACAAGAGCAGCACTATTAATAACAACATCTATTGAATTAGCTAAATTTTCATATTCAGAAATTTTTAAACTTAAATTATCTTTTGTTGTATCACCATTTATAACTTTTATCTTACTTCCAAAATATTCATCATATTTATTTCCAAAATAAAAATTCAAAATCTCTTTTAATCTCTGCTCGGGATTTTTTCCGTTTTTTGGTCTAACTATACAATAAACACATCCAGAATTATTTAAAGAAAAATAGCTATCCAAAATATGTGAACCTAAAAATCCTGTACTGCCAGTAAGTAAAACATTTTCAATAGGTTTTAATTTTATTTTTTCTGGGATATTTTTTATATCATTATATTCTAATAATTTATTTATCTTAGAATAATCATAATTTTGGAATGTATTTATGTCATTAGATGTCACGCAAGAAGCTTTTTTCGCAAGTGATTTTATAGTTGGATATCCAAATATATCAGAATATGTAATATTTAAATCTTTATTTAAAGCTTCAACCTGAAACTTTATAGCAGATAAAGAATCTCCACCTAAATCAAAGAAATTATCTTCAACACCAATTTTATTAATTCCAAATAGATTTTGCCATATATTACACAATGTTTTTTCTAAGTCATTTGAAGGTGCAACATATTGGACTTTAGTTTTTTGTATAGGTTTAGGTAGTTTTTTACTATCAATTTTCCCATTAAGAGTTAATGGAAAAGCATCTAATTGTATAAGATGACTTGGAACCATATAAAATGCAAGTTTACTTTGTAAGAAAGATGTAAGGTCAGCTGTATCGACTTCTTTATTAGCTGTAAAATATGTAACTAAATATGATTTATTTTTTGTTTTATAAACTTGAGTAAGGCTTTTAATAATTCCAATATATTGTATAACAGTTTTATCAATTTCTTGTAATTCTATTCTATAACCAGATATTTTGATTTGATTATCTTTTCTAGATATATAAGAGATTGTACCATTATAATTCCATTTTGCCAAGTCTCCAGTTTTATAAAGTTTAGGACTAATATCATTAAAAGTATTTTCAACAAAGTTTTTATTGGTTTCGGCATCATTTGCAATATAACCATCACCTACACCATCACCAGTAATGCAAAGTTCTCCAGGAATACCAATTGGAACTATGTGCATATTATTATCAACAATATAAATTTTAGTATTTCCTATAGGTTTTCCAATTGAAACAATTTTATCAACTTTACTAGAATTTTTATATTCTAAAGCAGTTGAACAAATAGTTGTCTCTGTAGGGCCATAACCATTTACAATTTTTATATCTGGATTAAGTTTAAAATATTTATTTAAAGTATGTATTTTTATTGGTTCAACTCCAACAAGTAATTTATTTATTTTTAGATTAGGTTTATATTTTAATAAATCATAAACTTCTTTTAAAATATTTGGTGGAATATATAATGTAGTAATTTCATTTTTAGCAATAGAATCAGCATATTTAACTATATTACTAATAAGTTCATCTTCATAAATGACAAGTGTTGCACCATTTAATATTGATAAAAACAATTCCCAAATACTAACATCAAAAGAAATATTAGTTGAAGATAAAAATTTATCTTTACAAGAAATATCTTTAAACAATTTATTAAATGAATGTATATAATTATTTAAACATTTATGTGTAATTTTGACTCCCTTAGGTTTACCAGTAGAACCAGAAGTATAAATAACATATGCAATATCATTTGAGGAAATGTCAACATTTTCCATAGTTTCAGTATTTTTTACTTTTCGGAAATCATTAATATTTAATGTTGGAACATTAAGATGTACTCCATTTCTATTTGTCAAAACAAGAGGGCAATTACTATTATCTACCATATAATTTAATCTATCCTCTGGATATTTGAAAAACATAGGCATATATGTATTACCAGATTTTAGAATCCCCCAAATAGAAATTAAAAGCTCAATAGATTTATTCATATAAACACCAATAATACTATGTTTTGGTATATTTTTATTATTTAATATTTCTAAAGCAATGTTATTTGATTTTTCATCTAAATCTTTATATGTAATTTGTTGATTCTTTTTTTGAACAGCTATATTTGTTCCATTTTCCTTAACCTGAAATTTAAATAAATCAACCAAAGACATTTCTTTTGGATAATCCATTTCAGTTTTATTAAAATCAATTAAAATTTTATTTTTTTCTTTTTTAGATAACATATCTATATCACAAATTTTAATTTCAGCATTAGAAATTACATCATTTAATATTTTTAAATAATGGTTGGCAAAAGTATTTATGAAACTATTAGTAAATAAACTTGTACAATACTCAAAATTTAAATTTAATTTATTATTTTCTGGTACAACTTCTAATGATAAATCAAATTTTGAAGATTTGTTATCAGGAATGTAATATTTAGTATTAATTCCATCTAAATTAATTTCAGGATTTCCATTATTTTGATATGTGAATAATACATCAAATAAAGGATTTCTACTCAAATCACGATTAATATTTAAATCATTTACAATCTCATTAAAAGGATATAATTCGTGTTCAAATGAGTTTAAACACATACTTTTTACAGATTGCAACAAATTATCAAAACTTAAATTAGAATTTATTTTTATTTTTAATGGCAAAGTATTTACAAACATTCCAACTAATTTAGAAAGTTCAGGATTTTCTCTTGCTATAATTGGAGAACCTACAACAATTGTTTCTTGCATAGAATATTTTGATAGCAAAATATAATACACAGAAAGTAAAAACATATAAGGTGTAACATTAAGTTCTTTGCAAATATTATTTATTTTATTAAAAAAATCAGTATCTAATTGTTTAAAAATTTTTTTACCTTTAAAAGATCTATTTGCTGGCCTAGGATGTATATATGGCAAATTTAGTACAGGTATTTCATCAGAAAATTGATTTAGCCAGAATTTTTTACTATCAGCAAATAAATTATTTTTTAGATTAGTATTTTCCCATTCTGAATAATCTTTATAAGTCAAATTAATAGGTTCTAAATTTTCATCATTGTAAAGTTTGCATAATTCATTAATTAGAATTTGCATAGAAGTACCATCAGAAATTATATGATGAGTATCAAATAGCAATAAAGAAGTATTGTCTATTAATTTTATTAAACAAACTCTTAAAATAGGAGCCTTACTTAAATCGAAAGGTTTTACAAAATCATTAAAATAACTTTCAATCTCTGAATTTTCTCCAGATATAACATCAATTTTAAAATTAATTTTATCTGCAATTCTTTGTACTGGATTTCCATCTAAAACTTCAAAATATGTACGTAAAGCTTCATGTCTTTTTATGAGTTTATTAAAATAATTTTCTAGTTTTTTAATATCTGGTACTTTATCCATGAAAATCCCACCAGGTAAATTATAAGAAATAGAAGTATTATCTATTATATAAGAACCATAATAAATTCTCTTTTGAGCAGAAGAAAGTTCATAATAATCTTTCTTATCACAAGTATTAATTTTAATATTTTTATTATTTAATTTCTGTTTATCTATAAATTTAGCTAAACTTTTTATTGTATTATTTTCAAATAAATCAGATATTTTTAAATCAATACCTAGTTTATTTGAAATTTCAGCAATTAATTTAATACAAGATAAAGAATCTGCCCCTAAATCAAAATAATTATCTTGTGTAGACAAAGCTTTTAATTCCAAAATATCAGCTAAAATATGTTGCAGAAATTTTTCAGTATCATTTGATGGCAAAACAATAGCTTCAGAAAAATTATTTACATCTATAATAGGAAGTTTAGATTTGTCAATTTTTCCACTTAAATTAATAGGCATTTCTTTAATTGGAATTATGTAAGTAGGTATCATATAATATGGTAAATATTTTTTTAACATATTTTTAATGTCAGAGATATATGTGCTATCATCTATGTTTTTCTTAGTTAATACAACATAAGAACAAATAACAGATTTATTATTAATATTTGAAATTATAGAAAAAGCATTTTCTATTAAATCCAATTTTTTTAATGTATTTGTTATTTCTCCAAGTTCAACTCTATGACCCCTGATTTTTATTTGAGAATCATTTCTTCCTAAAAAATGTATATTTCCGTTTACATCATAATAACCTAAATCACCAGTCTTATAATAAATTTTACCATCAATATTTATAAAAGATTGATTAGTTAGATTCAAATTTTCCAAATACCCATTTGAAACATTTTCGCCACAAACATATAATTCTCCAGGAATATTTATGGGCTGAATATGTAAACTTTTATTTAAAATAAAAATATTATTATTTAATAAAGGTTTTCCTATAGGAACAACTGAATTATCATTTTTGTCAGAAGTTTTATTAAATTTAAAAAATGTACAACAAATAGTAGTTTCCGTAGGGCCATATCCATTAATTATTTCAATATTATTATTTAAATTATAATAATTATTTAAGGTAGAATTTTTAATACTTTCAACACCAACTAATAATTTATTTAATTTAATATTATCTTTTTCTTTATAAAAAGCTTCATACAATGTTTTAAGAATATTAGGTGGAATGTACATAAAAGTTACATTATTATTAATAATTGTATTTATTAATAAATTAATATTAGTTAAAGTGTTTTCCTCATAAAGTACAAGGGTAGACCCAAAAACAAGAGGAGTAAATAATTCACAAACACTAACATCAAAAGATATATTAGTTATTGATAGACAATTATCTTGTTTTCCAAATTTATTGTTAAAAACACTATTAAAGCTATATACAAAATTAACTAGATTACTATGTTTTAATAAAACTCCTTTAGGTATACCAGTAGAGCCAGATGTATAAATAACATATGCTAAAGAGCTCGGTTCTAGTTTTAGATTAATATTTGTATTAGAAAAATTATCTAAAGTAATATCAGAAAAAATTACTTTATTATCAATATTTATGTTTTTATCAGCTATAACTAATTTAGAGTTACTATCATTTATAATAAACTTAATTCTATCAATTGGGTAATCAGGGTGAATTGGAAGATAACTCGAGCCAGTTTTTAAAATACCTAAAATAGCTATAACAAAATTAATAGTCCTATCCATACACACACTTATTATAGAATTTGGTTTTATATTATAATTTTTTATTAAAAATCTTGCAAATTGATTAGATTTTTTATTTAATTCATCATATGTAATTTTATTATCTTTAAATATTAAAGCTATATTATTAGGATTGTTTAAAACTTGGGACTCAAATAAATCCACAAGTGTTTTATCTTTGGGGAATTTTTCTTTAGAATTATTAAATTGATTTAAAATTTTATTCTTTTCATCTTTGGTTATAATATCTATATCATCTATAAAAATATTTTCATTTTCTAAAATTTGAGTAATTATTGTAACAATTCTATTATGAATATTGTTAATATCTGTAATAGTTAATTTATTAACTTGATAATCATATTCTACAAGCAAATTACCTGTATCATCATTATCATGAAAATGAACATCTAAAGTATTTGCTATGTAATCAGTACCATACCATTTTGTTGAATAAGGTATTTCAAGAGAAGAATCTGTTGCTTGAGTTATTTGATATGAAAGTCCAATATTATATAGCTCAGAAATAGAATTATCTTTTTTTCTCATATCATCTAAAATATGTTGATAATTATATTTTTGATGTCTAAGCATTGACATACTTGAATTTTTTATATTTTGTACAAATTCTGTAAAAGACATGTTTTTTGACATATCAATTTTTAAAAGGGAAGTACTAATAAACATACCAGAAGTATGCTTTTCAGCAAAATTAGTTCTATTTAATATTGGTGTTCCAAATGTAAAGATATCCATATTATTTGTTCTACCAAAATATATAGAATAAATTCCTATTAAAAAGTTGTACATACTAATTTTATTTTTAATACAATATTCTTTCATGTTTTTTATTAAATTATTATCTAAAGTAAATTCGCACCTATTAGCAGAATAATTATTTGTTTGTTTTTTTAAATTAGGTGAAAAAACAGTTGCAACTTCAGGAAGTGGAGTTAATTGTTCATTCCAATAATTCCTATCTTTTTCAAATCGAGAGCTTTTTAAATACTCTTTTTCGGAATTTATATAATCTATATATGATAATGTTTTTTTAGGGATAATTTCATTTTTTAATAGTTTAGAATAAATTTGAACAATTTCTGTTGCAATTAAAGAAAATGTTGCAGCGTCAGAAATTATATGGTGAACATTTACAATAAATCCACCAAAACCGCAAGATAATTTAAATAATTTAAAATTAAAAACACGAGAATTAATAAGATCAAATTTTGTATTTACCATTTCTTTAGCAAAGTTTTCAATTTGACTTTCTTTAGTTATATTAAGTATTTCAAAATTATAATTTTCATCTTCGGCAAAATATTGTAATAAATTTGTTTTATCCTGTTTAAATCTTAGCTTAAAACTATCATTATTTTGAATAAAAATATTAATAGCAGCATTTAATAAATTTAAATCAGTAGTTTGTTTGATAATAAGACTGCCACAAATATTATTTATTGTAGTATTTTCAAAGTATTGTTCAGTAAGCCAAATACTTTTTTGTGGGTTTGTTAATTCATATATATTTACCTTTTCCATCTATTAAGACACCCCTTATTTTTCATTTTAAGAATTATATATTATTTCTTTTTAAAAAGCAAGGATTTTCGACATTTTTTGGGGAATTGGACCGTCGTTCTAATTGATAATATTAATTAAAAAATGATTAAATTTGAAAAATATGGAAAAAATATATAATAGAAAAAGCAAGTAAGGGGAGATAGCACATGAAAAAAAAGAAAAGTAATTCTAGTAAGATAGTAGTTATAATTTTAATTATAATTTTAATATCATTAACAGCATATAACATATATATTATGTATAAAAATATAGAAATATCAAGTGAATATGAAGCACGGAAGAACAATTTTATCTACAAGCTATGCACAAAAAGTGGATAAGTATATAGAAAATAATCAAAATACAGCAGATATGTTAGAAGAAGTAACAAAAAGTGTTGTTGGAATTTCAAGACTCACGAATGCAGGAGGGTCAATTTTAAATAATGTTTCTAGTGAAGAATTAGGATTAGGAACAGGAATAGTTGTAAGTGATAATGGATATATTTTAAGTAATAGTCATGTTACAGGAGAAAAATATAGTACATGTTATGTAACAATAGATGAAAATACATATAAAGGAACAGTTACCTGGAGTGACCAAAACTTAGATTTATCAATAGTAAAAATACAAGCAAATAACCTATCATATGTAAAATTTGGAGATTCTTCAAATTTAAGAGTAGGAGAAACAGTATATGCAATAGGAAATCCAATTGGATATGAATTTAGAAGAACAGTTACATCTGGTATAATTAGTGCTTTAAATAGAACTATAAAAATAGATGATACAGATAATACAAGTTATATATCAAACTTAATACAAACAGATGCAACAATAAATCCAGGGAATAGTGGAGGGCCACTTGTAAATAGTAATGGAGATGTTATAGGAATAAATACTGTAAAAATAACTTCAGCAGAAGGAATTGGGTTCGCAGTACCAATAAATGTTATCAAACCAGTTATAGATTGTTTTAAACAGAAAGGAAATTTTGAAGAGGCAACTTTAGGAATATATGCTTATGATGGAGATGTGGCAGGATATTTAAATTTAAAAAATAAGATAAATAAGGGAGTGTATGTATCTCAAGTAATAGTAAATGGTCCGTCTTTTAATTCAGATTTGAAAGAAGGAGATTTAATAACTAGTATTGATGAGAAAAGTTTAAATACAATAAATGATTTAAGAGAATATATTTATAGTAAGTCTTCTGGTGATGAAGTTAAACTTAGAATTATTAGGGGAGATAGAGTTAGAGAGATTAGTGTTAATTTAGGAAAGAAATAGAAAATTAAAACCTAATATATTTATTAGTATATTGGGTTCTAATTTTTTTATTTCTTAAATATTTATCAATAAAGTAAAATAAATTTGATATTTTAAAAGATAAATAGTACAATAAAGTAAAATTAATTTTATAATTTGAAGGAGAGTGTGTTTATGGAGAAGAAATTGAAAATAATAATAGAAAATTGTCCACAAAATCATAAGTGCCCAGCTGTAAATGTTTGTCCAGTAGGAGCATTAACTCAGAAAGATTTTGAAGCACCTGAAATAGATTATGACAAATGCATAAGATGTGGAAAGTGCTCTAATTTTTGTCCTAAGAAAGCTTTGGTGATTTAAAGAAGGCTTTTTGAAGTGATTTAAGTTTATATAAAAAACTCACAAACTTATAAAGTGTGTGAGTTTCCTGGTGCACCCGGAGGGATTCGAACCCCCGATCTCAAAGTTCGTAGCCTTGCATTCTATCCAACTAAACTACGGGTGCATTACATTTATATATTATACTGTGATTTTTACTATTTTGCAAGTATATTTTAATTTTTTTTCAAAAAAGTCTTGAAATTATTATTTAAATGTGTTATTATATATAACGTTGAATAAATATTATATTTATATCGAGGCGTAGCGCAGTTGGTAGCGCGCGTGGTTTGGGACCATGAGGTCGCA
>CAOKHL010000022.1 GCA_948468315.1 uncultured Eubacteriales bacterium | reverse complement strand
AGAAAAATTAAGTGCTGAACCAGGCGGATTATTTGAATTAACAGGTGATATAGACCTTACAGGATATAATGCTACAACAAATTCTGTTATAGCTGGAACATTTACAGGAAAAATAAATGGAAATGGACATACAATTTCTAATTTAACAAATTTAAGTTTATTTGCAAACTTTAGAGGAACAGTAGAAAACTTAAATATTAGTAACTTTACAAACACAAGTGCAGGTAGAGGAAATGGAGACTTTGTTACAGCATTTGCACAAGAGACTTATACAGCTACATTTAGAAATATGAAGTTTAATAATATTACATTATCTGGAAGAAATAATGTAGCAGTAGTAACAGGAATGGATGGAAGAGAAAATGCAAATTCTGTATTTGAAAATATATCTGTAAAAAATGCAAAGGTAACAGGAACTGGTGTATATGTATCAACTTTTGCAGGTAGAAAATATGGAGGACTAATTAAAAATGTATATGTACAAGGAACTTTAGATGTTACAACAACAGAAAATGGTGGATTAGTTGGTTCTATGCAACAAGGAGGAACAATAGAAAATGTTATTACAGATGTATCAATCACAAAACCAAGTAACACATATTCAAATTTAGCAAATAGTATATTTAATGGTTCTACAATAGGAAATATCTATAATACACCAAAAGTTAATAATAGTATTGCTTTTGGGAATATGAAAGGATATACAGATACTAATGGAAATGCATTAGTTCCATATAAATTTACAGGAGCAGCAGAAGCACAAGTAAAAGCATGTCTAAATAATTGTTATGAAGTAACAGAAGAAATTGGTTCAAGTCGAGTTAATGCTAATACAGCTGGACACTTAGATACCATTTCAAGACAAAACTTGAATAAAGAGTTTTATAAAACTTTAGGATTTGATGAAACAATTTGGAACTTAGACAATATAAATGACAAAGGATATCCAGAACTAAAGTAAATTCTATTTATAAACTGATAGAAATATGTTATATATAATATTTAAAAAATCAAAAAGATATAAAAATAAGTTTGTTTTTATGCAATCTTAATACGAAAAAATATGTATTTTAATATATAGAATTAACAGGAGAAGATTGGAGAAAATTTATGAAAAAAATAGCAAAATTAAGTATAATAATGTTATTAATGATGTTTGTTTTAACAGTGAATGTGTATGCAAAACTTAATTGCAATATAAATATGCAAAGTAAACAAGAAGTTAAACAAGAACAAGAAATTACAATAAATGTAAATTTATCAAATATAGAATCTGAAAGAGGGATAATAGCTATAGAGGCAATATTAGAGTATGACAAGGATTGTTTAACTTTGTCAAAGATGGAAGGACAAAATAGTTGGCATACACCAATTGAAGGTCTATCTTACAATGCATCAAATGGAAAGCTTGTAATTGATAAAGAAGGATTGGCTAAAAACGATGAGACAATACTTAAGATTACTTTTAAAGCAAATAAGACAAGCAAGAAAAGTACAACAGTATCATTAAAAAACATTGTCGTAGCAGATGGAACAGCACCTGCAAAAATAGCAAATGTAAGTAAAAATATAACAATAAAAGATGAAGAAGAAAAAACAGACACAAAGCCAACAACTGGTGGAGAACAAAAACCAACACCTAGTGAAGAACAAAAACCAGATAAAGAACCAACACCTAGCAAAAATCAAAATACAAGTAATACAAATAATACAAAAACAACAGTAAGTGAAAAACCAACAACTAATGAAGAACAAAAATCAGACACAGTACAAATGTCTGATGAAGAACAAGAGACAAACAATAATACTGATACAATAATTGATGAAGAACAGGAAACAAATATAACATCTAACGAAGGTGAAAATACAGATACAAATCAAACTGTAGAAGATATATACAATAAAGATAGCTTCACAGCAGAAAGAAAAAGGAATTTAATAATATCGTTATCAGCATTATTAGTGATAAGTATTATAGTAGGAGTAATTATTTATAAAAAAAGAAGAATGAGATAAGAATAAAGGAGAAATAATCACAATTTTATAATATTTTAAATTAATATAAAGTCTATAATAACTTTAATAATTGTTATTATAGGCTTTATTATATAGATGTAACTGATGAGAGAGTAAGAAAAACTATATTTTTAATATATTAAGATATATTGACATTTTTGTTATTTTATGTTATAATTTTAAAGATTTTTAAGCAACAATTTAAGAAAAAAATGAAAGTGGGGAATTTTAATTTATGAAACTAAAAAAATCAATATCAATATTTTTGTTGATTGTACTTTTAATATCACAATTTAGCTTTATTAAATTTAACAATTTTGTATATGCAGTAGATGAACAAACAAGTAGTAAAAATGATACAAAATTTCACTACAATCAACTAAATTCAGAAGCAAAAAAAATATATAGTGCTATGTATGAAATGTACACTAGTGGAGTATTCAAAACAGGAACTCAAAATTACGATTTATCTCAAAATGATAAATATGTAACGCAAAGTGAACTTCAAAGTTATACAAATGGAAATACAATATTAAAAGATGCAATGAATGCTGCAAGGTATGCATTTTATGCAGATTATCCAGAGGTATTCTATGTGAATTTTCAAAAACTTAATCTTAGAGTGACAAAAGGTAATGATGACAGATATCATGCTTATATTGGCTCTGGTAATAAGGCGAATTATTATATAGAAGGTTTTACTAACCAAGAGCAAGTAGAACAAGCAATTACAGATTTTAATAATAAGGTAAACGAAATTGTTGCTAAGGTAGAATCAACTACTGTTGAAGAAGGAAAAAATCCTACAACAGAAAAAATTAAATATGCACATAATGAAATTATTAATAATACGGGATATAGATTAGAAAGTGATTGCACACCAGGAAATGAAGGTTTTTTAGGAACTCCTTATGGAGCTCTTGTAAAACAACAAGCAGTATGTGAAGGATATGCTAGAGCATTAAAAACAGTTTTAGACAAATTGGGAATAAATAGTATATTAGTACAAGGAACTCATCAATCAGAAGGCTCAGCAGCAGTTCCTCATATGTGGAATTATGTTGAAATAGAAAAAGAAACACTTGCAAGATCAAATGAAAAAGTTTGGTATGCTGTGGATAGTACAATGGACGATCCATTTTTACGTAAAACAGCTATCACACCAGATGCATTCCCAAATCCAGGAGATGATATTGTAGAAGGATTTGAAAATACAAGATATTGTTTAGTAGGAACAGAAACAATGAATAAAGAACATGTTGCTATAGAAACAGTAGAAGCAGCAGGAAATTATGTGTTTAAATATCCACAACTAAATGTAGAAGATTATGGAATTGATGCTGTTACAAATTCAAATGGACTATTTGTAAAATATAAACAAGATGGTACACAAACAGAAGAATACAAAGCTGGAGACTATTATATTAGTTATAATGGAAAAGGATATGCTGAGGCTGCAAAAGAAGGAAAGTATATGATAATGAAGTCATATTACTATAGACCAGGTGATGAAGAATGGGATGTAAGTCCATGGGCTTATTTTTTACCAGATGTATATGCTGGTGGATTTAGAGATTATGATGACCATATTTACCTAACTATGCCTAATTCAGAATATGTTGAATTTGCTGTAACAACTTTAGAACCAGGAGATTATCAACATGACCTTAAATATTTGGCATATCAAGGTGATGAATCTGATTTTGTAGCACGAAGCCAAAAATTATATAACCCAAGTGGAACATATAAAGGAAAACCATATATAAAAACACAAACTCCAGCAGCAACGGCTACTTTAACAGTAGGGCCAACATATCATGTAGATGTTACATATGATGATGACTTGGTTTTTGAAGAGGGAGTAACAGAGGCAGGATATATATTGGAGTCAACAGGACCAACAGGAGCAGATAAAGCTGAAATTACAAACTTTACTTTTGATGGAAAACGTAGAGTAACATTTGACTTAAAATTTAGTAAAATGTGGGCAGATGATGGAGCTAGCTATACAATCTATATTACAGGATTAGTGGGAAAAAATAGTAGAAAAGCACCGATGGAGATTTCATATGGAGCTGTAAATCAAATATCATGTTCATTCCGCATGAATAAAGCTAAAAATTGGGAAGTATTTGGTACACCAACACTTATTGAAAATGAAGATCTTTCAATGAATGAATGGAAGACAAGTGATGGAACAGAAGTATCAGACAAGTTAAAAAGTAGGATAGCATTAGTAACAACAAAAACAACAAAAGCAGAAACAGATACAATGAATAATTTAATGAAAGATGAATTACAAAATCAAGAGATGATTACAAGTGAAACTTATAATATTTCATTAAATGTGTGTAAAAAATATGTTGTAAAAACTGGACATAGATTAAGAATATCACTTGGATTTCCAGCAGGGTATGGTCCTGATGATGCAGGAGTTACTTTTAAAGCATATCATTTCATAAGAAATAGTAAAGGAGAAGTAACAGGAGTTGAAGAAATTCCATGTGTTGTTACTCAATATGGATTAATAGTAACATGTGACTCTTTTAGCCCATTTGCTATTGCAGTAGTAGAAAATGATGGAACACAAACAATAACAGAAAAAGCAGTAGTAGTGTCAGATTCAGAAGGAGGAACAATTACTGGTGCAAATAGAGAAGAAGGAAATATTGTTACTTTAAAAGAAAATGAATCTAGGACTTTTAATATTAAAGCAGATGAAGGACATGAAATTGAAGCAATAACAGTTTGTGGGGAAGTAATTGAAATATCAAATAAAGACACAATGAATATTACTGTAAATTATAATGATGTAAAAGATGGAAACTGTATTGTTGATGCAAAATTTGTAGCAAAAGAAGTTGTAGCACAAGAAGAGGCTAAAGGAGAAGTTGTAGTTCAAGAAACAGCAATTCCTGCTAATATAACAGAAATGCCAGAAAATGTAGTAGGAACATTAAACAGAAGATTAACAATTAATCCAACAGTAGAAGAAGTAGAAGGTATTATTACATATCAATGGTACAAAGATGGCGTAAAATTAGAAGGAAAGACAAATAAAATATTAACAATTGAATCACCAACAGAAGCAGATGAAGGAGCTTATGTTTTAAAAGTTACAACAACTGCTGGCACAGTAAGTACTGAAACAACAAGTACCCCTTGTAATGTAACAATCAGTAGTTTTGAAGTTTCAATAGAATTAACAGATTCTAATATAAATGTAGAGGAGTTAAAACCAGGACAAGAGTTTGAAGTGAAAGTAAGTACAAATAATTTCAAAAATATTGGAAATGGTTTAATCTCTTTAACTGGTCAATTAGAATATGATACAAACATTTTAGAAAGAATAGATGTTAATGGACAAAATGGATGGAATTTAGGAGCAAATTCTTTTAATGAAGAGAACTTCAAATTTGTAATAGATAGTGAAAAAATAATAACACATGCTGGAGAAATATTTAATATAAAATTTAAAGTAAAAGATACAATAACTGAAGAAACAAGAACAACAATTAAAGTAAAAGGTATTTCTGCAAGTGGTGGATATGGTATTATAAGCGCAAATGATACAAGCATAAAGATGGGAATAAAAATACCTAAAGAAGAAGCTAAAATTACTTCTAACAAATATGTAATAGAGGGAAATACTATATCAAGAGTAGCACCAGGAATAACATTAAAAGCATTTAAAGAAAATATAGAAGTAAATAGAGATCTTACTATTGTTGACAAAGATGGAAATACATTAAACGAGAATAGTGTTCTTGGAACAGATATGGTACTGAAAGTAGGAGATAGTGAACTACAATATACAATTGTTGTAACAGGAGATATAGATGGAGATGCAGAAATTACAACAAATGACCTTGCTCAATTAAAATTAGATCTTATTGATTATGAAAAATTAGCAGATAATAGTTTAAAAGCAGCAGATGTTGATAATGATGGAGAGATTACAGTTAATGATGTTGCACAAATTAAGTTAGTGTTAATTAATTTAATGCAAATTCAATAAAAATAGTAAAAGCAGCTAGAGTATTAGTGTAGAACTAATATCTAGTTGTTTTTATTATATTACATATATATGAAAAAATAACATAAAATGGTTAAAAGGATTTACATAATGACAAAAATATGCTATAATAATATAGTGTAAAAATAAGAATAAATGGAAAAAGGAGATATTATGAAAAAGAAAATAAGTGTAGGTTTAATATTATTAATTATAATTTTCATAACAGGAAATGTATATGCAGTACTTAAATGTAACATAAATTTGGCAACAGAAAAAGCAGAATATAACAAAGGAGATGTATTTACTGTAGATGTTAATATATCTAATATTGAATCTGAAAGAGGAGTTATCTCTTGTGGAGGAACTTTAGAATATGATAAAGATAGTTTGAAATTAGAGAAGATAGAAGGAGTAAATGGATGGGAGACACCAGGAATTGGTACTTCATACAATGAAACAAATGGAAAGTTTGTAACTACAAGAAATGAACTTGGCAAAATTGATGAAACTATTTTAAAATTAACATTCACAGTAAATAAAGGAGGCAAACAGAGCTCTGTTATAACATTAAAGGATGTAACATTAGCAGATGGAACATCACTTGTAAAAATTAATGAAACAAATAAAAATATCACTATAAAACAAGGAACCCAAAATCCTAATCCACAACCAGGAGATAGTGATATAAATAACAATCCAAAGCCAGGAAATGTTTCTAATACAAGTAATGATTTAAACACAAGTGATGGTAGTATATCAAAAAAGGATAATACTATTACAGACAAAATAATGCCTAAAACAGGAGGTAAAAGTTTGACTATTGTAATATTGATAGGAATTTTAATAATTATGTCATTTGTGTCTTTGGTAAAAATAAAAATGATTAATAAACAATAAAGAGAATAAAGACTCTACCCCTACTAATTTTGAATTACATATATATTCTAAAGTTCCTAAATCTTAGTTAATATTTATAATTATTATATAAAGGAGTTGTTAATATAAACAACTCCTTTTGGCATAATTATATCCTTCTTGTACTACTTGGAGGGAATTACCCTCCAAGATTTCTAAATATTCTTTTTGGGTAACAAAAAATATCTAACTATATTTTACAGTCAATAGTAATACTGTAATTAATGTTTTTAGCTATTGACATCATCAAGGAACACATTCTTCTGTACCAATATCATTTAATATTGCTTTTGCATTTTGATCTGGCATACCAAAACGTTGAGATAAATATCTAAGAGAAGCAGCAAGTTCTCCATCTGGACCACCATATTGAGATATTATAAACTTAGCCATTCTCGGATCTTTACATTTTATATTAATTGGGTATTGTAATATTTTATTATAAGTCCACATTAGTTCATTCCTCCTTCCCAAGGCCATGGTTCTTCTAACCATCTCCATTTATTACATGGATAATTTATAGTTAAAGGACCATAAACTTTTTGATATTTATCTGTTAATTCTTTATATTCTTTACAATATTTATTGTGTAAACGTAAAGCTTTTTCATCATCTGGATGTGTATCCAAATATAAAGCAAGTTCTTGTATAGCAAAAGCATAACATTTAATATGATGAAGTAATTCTTCTCTTGTTGCATTTTCACAATCACAAGAGTTTGTGCACATATCAAAATTATCACAAGAATCATTCATCATCCAATTATTATTTAAAGCAGCAATTGTAGAGTTATTTTGACTATTATCTATAATGTTGTTAGTCACCATATTATTTCCACAACCACATTTTCTATTTTGATTTTCTACTGACATTGGTTACACCCCTTTCCGATAGTATTTGTTTTTTCTAAATATTTAATTTGTCTCATAGAGTCACCTGGTTCATAAGGACTAACTAACTCTGGAAAAATAGTACCATGTTTTAAGCCAACACAAGGTTTAAAAGTTTCATTCATAAATTGAATAGGTACATAGCTTTGAGCAAGCATTGGATTATCAGGAAATACATCTCTGTAATTATCATCATCAAATCCACAACCACAATGTTCATTGTAGTTTTGAATGTTGTTACATACGTTGTTACAACTGTCTTCTAACATTCCCAAATCTTTGCATTTATTGTGCATATTTGGATTTAGAAAGTTATTATTCATTGAACAGCAGTGTCTACATCTATTTCTCATTTTGAACTTTACCTCCTAAAAATCATTTTATAGTATATAATATTAGAAAAAAAGACAAAATGTGACAAAATGCGGGTAGACGAGACTAAAAAAGTATAGATTTAAAATAAAATATATGTTATAATAACACCAAAATTTATAAAAAAGGAAACATATATGAAAAAAATAAATTATTACAAAACTTATAATGATGATTTCGTACAAAGCCAAGACCAAAATTATAAGTTACCACAAGATTATAAATGGATACACAACAATATATTATATAAAACATGTTCAAGAATTTTATATTTTCTAGCATATATATTAAGTTTATTTTATTGTAAGTTATTTTTACATATAAAAATAAAAAATAGACAAATATTAAAAAAATACGAAAAACAAGGATATTTTTTATATGGAAATCATACCCAACCAGTAGGTGATGTATTTTCTCCTGCACATATATGTAAAACAAAAAGAATATATGTTATAGCAAGTAGTAGTAATCTAAAAGTAAAAATAATAGGAAAGTTACTTCCAATGTTAGGAATATTACCAATACCAGATTCAACGAAAAAAATGAAAGAATTCATAAAATCAGTAAAACAAAGAATAGAAGAAAACAATTGTATTGTAATATATCCAGAAGCACATGTTTGGACATATTATACAAAAGTTAGACCATTTCCTCCAACATCATTTAAATTTCCTGTAGAAACAAATAGCATATCATTTTGTGCAACAACAACATATTACAAAAGAAAATTTGGAAAAAGGCCAGGAATAACAATACATATAGATGGACCATTTGAAGTAGATAAAAATTTAAATAAAAAAGAAGCACAAGAAAAATTATGTAATGAAATATATAATTGTATGAAAAACAGAAGTAAAGAAAGTACTTATGAATATATAGAATATAGGAGAGAAAATAAGTAATGAATATTTTATATTGTGGAGATAGAAATATAGAAGATGGGTTAATTATATCGATATTATCTTTGCTTAAAAATGTCAAAGAAAAATTAAATATATATGTATTAACTATAAATATAGAAAATATCCAAGGATTGACAAATGAATGTATAGATGTTTTGAATAAGAAAGTAAAAGAAAACAATGAAAATAGTTTTGTCAAAAAAATAGATATAACAGAACTTTTTAAGAAAGAAATACCCGTTTCTAATATGGAAACACGTTTTACGCCATGTTGTATGTTAAGATTATTTGCAGATGAAATTGAAGAACTTCCAGATAAAATATTATATTTAGATAATGATGTAATATGTAGAAAAGATTGTGCCCAGTTTTATAATCAAGATATAACAAATTATGAAATAGTTGGAACATTAGATTACTATGGAAAGTGGTTTTTTAAAAACAATATATTCAAATTTGATTATATAAATTCAGGAGTTTTATTACTAAACTTATCAAAAATAAAAGAAACTGGACTTTTCAAAAACTCTAGACAAATGTGTCAAAATAAAAAAATGTTTATGCCAGACCAATCATCAATTAATAAATTAGCTAAAGCAAAAAAGATAGAACCAAGAAAATTTAATGAACAGAGAAAATTAAAAAAAGATACAGTATTTCAGCATTTTACCACAAGTTTTAGATTTTTTCCATGGTTTAAAATTGTTACAATAAAACCTTGGAATATAGAAAAAGTGCATAATAAGTTGAAAACTTATGAATATGATGATATATTAGATGAGTATAAAAAAATAAAACTCAAGGGGATTTTATAGTATTTATAAGAGAAAGGATTAAAGTAAAAAATGGAAAAAAGAAAAGAGATACCAATATTCTTTACAATAGATAACAAATATGCACCATATGTAAGTACAGCAATTTTATCTATTAAAGAAAATAGTTCAAAAGATTATGATTACAAAATTCACATTTTACATGAGGAATTATCACAAGAAAATATTAATAAAATTTCAAAATTACAATGTGAAAATTTAAAAATAATCTTTAGAGAAATGAAAGAAGGAATGGAGTTAATTACAGATAGAGTAGAAAACAGATTAAGATGTGACTATTTTACATTAACAATTTATTATAGGCTGTTTATTGCAGATATGTTCCAAGAATATGATAAAGGAATATACATAGATAGTGATATAATTGTTCCAGGTGATATTTCAGAATTATATAACCATGATTTAAGTGATAATATAATTGGAGCATGTACAGATAATTCAATTCAAGGAATACCAGAACTTGTAAAATATCTAGAACAAGCTATAGGCGTAAATAGACTAGAATATATAAATTCAGGTGTGTTATTAATGAATTTGAAAAAAATGAGAGAAGTAGAATTTAGCAAAAGGTTTCTAGAGTTACTTAATACATATCATTTTGACTCCATTGCACCAGACCAAGACTATTTAAATGCCATGTGTAATGGCAAAATATTGTATTTAAATGAAGAATGGGACGCAATGCCAGCAGAAGGAAAAGAAGAACTAAAAAATCCAAAACTTATCCATTATAATTTATTCCAAAAGCCATGGTGTTATGATAATATCCAATATGAAGACTACTTTTGGAAATATGCTAAGCAATCAGAATATTATGATGAAATAGTGGAATATAAAAACAACTATTCAGATGAACAAAAAAAATCTGACCAAGAGTGTTTAGGTGTATTAGTATCTAAAGGAAATACTTTGCCTGATAATGAGATTACATTTAGGAAGATGTATGAAAAAGGGAAGAAGATAAGGATATAGACAAAAGGGGGACAAAAGGGGGACAAAAGGGACAGGTCTTTTTGCGAAAAGACCTGTCCCTTTTGTATTTTTATGTTCAGGGTATTGACATAAGCTAAAAAAGTTAGTACAATATAACATACTAATTCGCGAATTTAGTAAAAAATTTTAATTCAAAAAGTTTAATCAATATTTTTTAAATAATTTATTGAAATCTAAAAAAATTTTAATTATAATAGGAGGTAACTAAATGTCACAAAAATTAAAAATGAAAGATGATATAGCATTTAAAGCATTTTTTAGTAGAAATGAAGACTATTTAAAAAGTTTTATAGGTGCAGAACAGCTTGAGCCAAAAGAAAATTATAAAGAATTAAAAAAAGTTATAGTAATAGCAATATTAGATTATAAACTAACAGAATTACCAGAATATGTAACAGAAACAGTAAGAGTATGGAGAAATCATAAAGAATATGAATTAAATAATTTAGTTAAATATTATTATATAGAATTAGAAAAATTTAGAGAGAAACAACCAAATATGAAAGAAGAAATAAATCAATGGTTGTCATTCATAGATATGGAGAGGGGGGACCTACTAGAAATGGCAAAAAAAGAAAATAAAGAGATAAAAGAAGCAGTAGAAGCATATGAAGTATTAACAGGAGACGAAGAAATAAAAAGATTAGCAGAAGTAAGGCTAATGTCAAAGCTAGAAGAAAATTCAGCATTAGCAACAGCAAGAGCAAAAGGAGAAGAAGAAGGAAGAAAATTGGGGACAGAAGAAGGGAGAAAACTGGGCACAGAAGAAGGAAAAAAATTAGGTAAAGAAGAAGGAATGAAATTAGGTAAAGAAGAAATAACAAAAAAACTATTAGATTTAGGTTGGAAAATAGAAAAGATAATAGAAATAACAGGTTTAACTAAAGAAGAAATAAAAGAAATAGCAAACAAACACAAAAGAAAAGAGAGGTGCTAAATTTGGAAAAAAGATATAAAAGCATGATTGTAGTTGATTTAATTTTAACTAGAGAGGAAAATGGAAAAGAACAAGTTTTATTAGCTTTGAGAAAAAATACAGGATACAATGATGGTAAATATGAATTACCAGGTGGACATGTTGAAGAGAACGAAGATTTAATGGAAGCAATGATAAGAGAGGCCAAAGAAGAATTATGTATTAATTTAAAAAGGGAAAATTTAAAAATTGAGCATATATTGCACCATTTCAAAGGAAATCGTTTAAAGTTTATAATATCAACTAAGGAATTTGATGGAGATTTAAAAATTGGAGAACCAGATAAGTGCGAAAAAATACAATGGTTTAATATAGATTGTTTACCAAATAATTTAGAAGAAAGGGTAAAGAAAGAATTACAAGAAATAAAAAAAGGTATTTTTTATGATAATAGTAATTGGGAAAATTTAGAATGAGACAAAAGGGACAGGTCTTTTCGCAAAAAGACCTGTCCCTTTTGTCATTTCCTTTTGTATTAAGATTTTCTTAATGTCACTTACTTGTCACACAAAATGTAGTATTATTAATTTGCAAATATAAAAATCCCTAAAAAAGAACCGGCCCTTAACAAGGAATTACCTAATTCCCCAAAAAAGAACCGGCCCTAAATAGGGAAATAGGAGGAGAGGTATATGGAAATACTTAGAGTAGAAAATTTAAGTAAGATTTATGGCAAAGAGCCAAACAAAGTTGTAGCTTTGGATAATGTATCATTTAAGGTGGATAAAGGAGAATTTGTTGCAATTGTTGGAGCATCACGGAAGTGGAAAGTCAACTTTGTTACATTTGATTGGAGGCGTTGATAGACCGACAAGTGGAAAAGTATTTATAGATGGAAAAGATATTTATAAATATAATGATGATGAACTTGCTATATTTAGAAGAAGGCAAGTAGGATTAATTTATCAATTTTATAATTTGATACCAATATTAAATGTTGAGGAAAATATAACATTACCATTAAAATTAGATAATAGAGAAGTAAATCAAAATAAATTAAATGAACTTATAAAATTATTAGGCTTAGAAAAAAGAAGAACACATTTGCCAAATGAATTATCAGGAGGTCAGCAACAAAGAACTTCAATAGCAAGAAGTATGATAACTAGTCCTGCAATAATTTTAGCAGATGAGCCAACAGGAAATTTGGATTCAAAATCAAGTGATGAAATAGTTGAATTATTGAAGAAATCTAATAGAGATTACAAACAAACAATAATAATGATTACACATAACATGGAAATAGCAAAAATAGCAGATAGAATAATAAAAATTGAAGATGGAAAATTGCTAGAGAATATATAACATGTTTATTTTAAAAATTTTGGACATGAGAAAGGAAAGGGATAAAAATGAATATTCTTAAGCAAATAGCTATAAAGAATTTGAAATTAAATAAGAAAAGAACTATAAGTACAATTATAGGCATAGTGTTATCTTGTAGCTTAATATGTGCAGTTGCGGCAATGTGTACAAGTTTTCAAGAAACATTAATCCAAAATGCTATTAATGAGAGTGGTTATTATCATTTAAAAATATCTAATGTTACAGATGAAGATATAAAAACTCTAAAAAATAATAGAGACATAGAAAGTGTTAAAACTATATATGAAATTGGATATGGCAAATTAGAAAATTGTCAAAACGAGAATAAGCCATATTTAAATTTATATTCAATGAATAAGACTTTATTTGATGATTTAAAATTTAATTTAATAGAAGGAAGATTTCCAACTAATAATAATGAGGTAATTATTAGTGAACATATTATTAACAATGGAAAGGTAAAATATCAAATAGGAGATAAAATAAATATTGATGTAGGAAAAAGAACAACTTTGGACGATATGGATATACTTTACAAAAATCCTTATAATGAAAATGATGAGAAATTAGTAAATACTGAAAATTATGAGTTTACAATTGTGGGAATTATAAAAAGACCAGATTATAGTTTTGAATCATATAGTAATCCAGGATATACAATAATTAGTACAGATATAAACAAAGAAAATAAACGAGCATATATAACATTAAAAAAGCCTAAAGAATACCAAAAATCAATTTCAGAGATTTTAGGGGCAAAAGATTATGAAGATTTAAGAAGATTAAAAAACTTAGAAGAATTAAAATATGAAAACTTTGATATAAATACAGAGCTTTTAAGATGGGAAGCTTTTGCATTTGAAGATAGTACAGTAACAATGATATATACAGTAGCAGGTGTTGTAATATTTATAATAATATTTACAAGCATATTTTGTATCAGAAATTCATTTGCAATAGCAACAACTGAGAAAATGAAAATGTATGGAATGTTATCAAGTATAGGTGCAACCAAAAAACAAATAAAGAAAAATGTAATATCTGAATGTTTAGCACTTGGAGTTGTAGGAATACCATTAGGAATAGTATCAGGAATTTTTGCAGTATATGTACTTATGGCAATAGTAAATCAATTATTAGGAAAATATTTATTAGGTCATGTTGATGGAATTATAGTTAAAGTTTCTTTTGAGGCAATTATATTAACTATAATACTAGGAACAATTACAATTTACCTATCAGCTTTACACTCAGCAAAAAGAGCAAGCAGAGTTAGTCCTATTGAAGCTTTAAAAGGTTCTAATGACATAAAAATAAAATCAAAAAAATTGAGAGTACCAAAAGTTATTTCTAAAATATTTAAAACAGGTGGAGAATTAGCTTATAAAAACTTAAAAAGAAGTAAGAAAAAGTACAGAACAACTGTAATATCACTAGCTGTAAGCATATTCATTTTTATAACAATGAATAGTTTCCTGGTTAGTGCATTTGGATTAACTAACAATTATTATGAAGATTTTGATTATAATATAAAAATGTATTGTGATGAAGATGGGATTGAAGATATAAACAAAATAAAGAAACTAAGTAATGTAGATGAGTATTTTATTCTTTATGAAAACAAAGATTATATAAGAATTAGAGATTTAAGTAAAATAAATGAAATATCTGGACTTGAATTATCAGAAGAGGGATTTTATGATGAAGAAAAAGACGAATTTATCCCTTCAGGAAAAGGAAAGTATTCAGGACTACAACTTATAGCTTTAGATAATGAAACATTTAGAAAATATGTGAAAAAAATTGGAGTAAATTATGATAAAGTAAAAAACAAAGGAATTTTATCTGATAATTATATGAATTATGATGAAAATGGAAGACAAATAGATAAAAGAATATACAAATATAAAAAAGGAGACACAATTACAGGAGATTTTAAAGATAAAAATATAAGTTTTGAAGTTGGAGCAATAACAGATATAAAACCTTATGGAATGGAAAAAACATATTATTCAGGAGGATATTTAATACTAAATTTAGATGAATTTAAAAGTATGGGATTTTACCCTTATATAATAACAATTCAAACAAGCAATTCAGAAGGTTTAATACAAGAACTAAAAAATGCAAATATTAATATACGTTATACAGATTTAGGAGAAGCGGTTAAAGAAGAAAAAGCAATGTCATTAGTTATAAAAATATTCTTATATGGATTTATAGCAGTTATTACATTAATAGGTGTAACAAATATATTTAATACAATTACATCTAATATGGAACTTAGACAAACAGAATTTGCAATGCTTAAAAGTATTGGTATGACAAAATCAGAATTTAATAGAATGATTAATTTAGAAACAATTTTCTATTCAGTTAAAGCATTAATATATGGAATTATTTTAGGACTTATTGGAACATTTGCTATGTATAAAGCATTTTCGGTAAAAATTCAAAGCCGGAGTATATATACCTATAAAACCTATTATAATTTCAATTATAGCAGTATTTATTTTAGTATTTATAATAATGAAATATTCAATTAACAAAATAAACAAACAAAATACAATAGAAACAATAAGAAATGAAAATATTTAACTAAGAGGGACTAGTAAAGTCCCTCAATTTATTATATAATAGTTGCGAAAGGAGAAATCCAAATGGATATTTTATTGGTTGAAGATAATGAAATTTTAGCAAAAGGTTTAATATATTCACTAAATCAAAGCAAATTTCAAGTAATACATAAAACAAATGTAAAAGACACAATTGAATTTTTATATAATGGAAGGCCAGATATCATAATACTCGACATATCACTTCCAGATGGAAATGGATTTGATTTATATGAAAAAAATATTAAAGAAAAACAAATCCCAACCATTTTCTTAACAGCAAAAGATGATGAAGATGATATAGTAAAAGGTTTAGAACTTGGTGCAGATGATTATTTGACAAAACCTTTTAGTGTAAAAGAATTGATAGCAAGAATTAATAAAATAATTCATAAAGGTCAAAAAAATAACAAAATCAGAATTAAAAACATTGAATTTGATTTAGATAAAATGGTTGTAACAAAAGATAATGAAGAAATCGTATTGACAAGTCTAGAGTTAAAGATATTAAATTTATTATTTTTAAATATCAATAAAGTAGTACCAAGAGATAATATTATAGATAAAATCTGGGAATGGACAGGAAATGATGTAAATGATAATACAGTAACTGTTTACTTAAAAAGGATAAGAGAAAAATTAGATAGTAATATAATCAAAACTGTAAAAGGGATTGGTTATAGAATTGATAAGGAATGAATAAATGGAAAATAAAATAAAGCTTAAAAAATCGATTATATATAGTGTTTGGGTAATAATTATTTTTTCTATTATATATGGATTATTTGAATATTATGAGTATAGAGTTTTTAAATTTAATTTAAATAATAAAATAGGTCATATAGTCACAAAAGTAAAAGAAGAGTATCCAAATATTGATAATAATGAATTGATGCAAATTATAGATAGTGAAGATAAAATAGATGAAAATTGGTTTAGAGATTATGGAATAGATATAAATAAAGATGATGTAATTATCAAAAATAAAAAATATTTTATTAAATTTGGGATTGTAAATTTAGCTATTTTAATAATTTTGGCTATAATTTTATTATATATTTTCTTGAAATATAATAATTCTAAAGATAAAGAACTTAAAAGTATAACTAATTATATAGAAGAGATAAATAATAAAAATTATAAACTTGATATTTCAGATAATACTGAGGATGAATTATCAATTTTAAAAAATGAAATATATAAAACAACAATAATGCTTAAAGAAATAGCAGAAAATGAGATGTCAGATAAACTTAGTTTAAAGGACTCTTTATCAGATATATCACATCAATTAAAAACACCATTAGCTTCTATTACAATTATGCTTGATAATATTATAGACAATCCAGAGATGGACAAGAATACAAGAAATGAATTTGTTAAAGATATTAAAAGGGAAATTATTAATATTAATTTTTTAGTTGATTCTTTATTAAAGCTATCAAAATTAGACGCTAATAGTGTGAATTTTATAAATAAAGAAGAATATATTTCAGATATTATAGATGAAGCAATTAAAAATGTTTCTGTATTATGTGACTTGAAAAATGTAGAAATACATAGAAGCGGAAATAATGAAATTAAGATACATTGTGACTTAAAATGGCAAGTTGAGGCCATAACAAATATTTTAAAAAATTGTGTAGAACATTCTAAAACAGGTTCTTTAATAGAAATTTTTTATGAGGAAAATAAAATATATTCAAAAATAGAAATCAAAGACTATGGAATAGGAATAGATAAACAAGATTTACCACATATATTTGAAAGATTTTACAAAGGCAAAAATTCAAGGAATGAAAGTGTCGGAATTGGACTTGCTCTAGCAAAATCTATAATTGAAAGTAATAGTGGCTATATTGGGGTACAGTCAGAAGAAGGAGTAGGTACAAAGTTTGTTATTAAATATTTTATTGGATAATTTATTCTTGCTTTTTTTACATCAATATAGTAAAATAAAAAAAACAATTAATCAGACGAAGGAAGTAAAATAATGAAAGATATATTAACATTAGGAATAGAAACAAGTTGTGACGAAACATCAGTCGCAGTAATAAAAAATGGAAGAGAAATATTATCAAATATAATAGATACACAAATACCAATTCATGAGAAATATGGTGGAGTTGTTCCAGAAATAGCGTCAAGAAATCATGTAGAGGCGATATCAAGAGTTACGAAATTAGCACTAAAAGAAGCGGGAATAGAATTTAAAGACATAGACGCAATAACTCCAACATATGGACCAGGATTAGTAGGAGCATTATTAGTAGGAGTGTCATATGCAAAAGCATTATCTTTTGCAATTAATAAACCATTGGTAGGAGTGAACCACATACAAGGTCATATTGCAGCAAATTATTTAACATATAGTGAGTTAAGGCCTCCATTTATATGTTTATTAATATCAGGAGGAAACACTCAAATTGTACATGTAAAAGATTATACAGAATTCGAAATACTTGGCAAAACAAGAGATGACGCAATAGGAGAAGCTTTTGACAAAGTAGCAAGAGTAGTAGGATTAGAATATCCAGGAGGACCTAAAGTAGATAAACTTGCAAAAGAAGGAGAAGCAAATATAAAACTACCAAAAACTCACTTTGAAAACTCTTTAGACTTCAGCTTTAGTGGAATAAAAACAGCAGTAATAAATATAAACCACAACAACAAAGACATAAAAAAAGCAGACTTATGTGCAAGCTTCGAAAAGGCAGTTACAGAAGTTTTAATAGAAAATGTACAAAAAGCGCTAAAACAAACAAATGCCAAAAGCTTAGCAATAGCAGGAGGAGTTTCTGCTAATTCATATATAAGAAATGAAATATTAAAATTACAAAATGAAAACTTAAAAATATATATGCCAGATATGAAATTGTGTACAGATAATGCGGCAATGATAGCTTCAGCTGGTTATTATAATTTTATTAGTGGAAAAAGAGATAATTTAGATTTGAATGCAATACCAAATTTAAAATTATAACAAAAGGGACATTTTTTCTCATTGGGGACGGTTCTTTTCTCAAAAGGGACAGGTCCTTTCAAAAAGGGGACGTTTCTTTTCTCAAAAAGAAACGTCCCGAATTAAAAAAGAGGTGCAATAAATATGGCTATTTATACAATAGGAGATTTACATTTGTCATTTCAAAACCCAAAACCTATGAATATATTTGGAGAAAATTGGGACAATCATGAAGAAAAAATAAAAGAAGATTGGTTATCAAAAGTAAAACCAGAAGATACAGTAATACATCCTGGGGATTTTTCTTGGGCTATGTATTTAAAAGACACTATAAAAGATTTTGAATATTTAAACAGTCTTCCAGGAAAGAAAATAATGCTTAAAGGAAATCATGAATATTGGTGGACTACTTTAACTAATATGAAAAACTTTTTAGATGAAAATGGGTTTAAAGATATAGAATTTTTACAAAATAATTGTTTCGAAGTTGAAGATAAAATAATCTGCGGAACAAGAGGTTGGAGTTTAGTAAATGAAAAGACAGAAAGTACTAAAAAAATAATAGATAGAGAAGCTTTAAGATTAGAGCTATCTATTAAAAGTGCTTTGGATAAAAGGCAAGATAAAGAAATAATAGTATTTATGCATTATCCTCCAATTGTAAGTCAAAATTTAAATACTGAGTTTATGAAAGTTTTGAAGAAATATGATATCAAAAGATGTTATTATGCACATTTACATAGTAAATCTATAAGAGAAGCAGTAGAAGGAATAATAGAAGGAATAGAATTTAAGTTAGTTAGTGCAGACAGTTTAGATTTTAAGCTTTTAAAAATTGAATAAGACAAAAGGGACGGTTCTTTTTGGATTGGGGACGGATCTTTTTGCGAAAAGACCTGTCCCTTTTGTCTTTTTTGGGGAGAAAAAATGGTAGATTTAGAGAAATCAGTTCAATATATAAAAAATGTAGGACCAACAAGAGTAAAATTGTTAAATAAATTAAATATAAATACTTTAGAAGATTTAATTTCTTATTTTCCAAGAAATTATGAAGATAGAGGAATTGCAAAAAAGTTGTCTGATTGTAAAGATGGTGAGGAAGCTTTAATTAAGGCAACAGCAGTAACGAAGGTTTCTGAGAGTTTTGCAGGAAGATTAAAAATATATAGATTAATAGTAAGAGATGGAGAAAATGCTTGTACTATTACATGGTATAATCAAAGCTATTTAAAAAATGTTTTCAAAATAGGTCGCACTTATAATTTTTATGGAAAAGTAGAAACAAAACTTGGGAGATATGAGATTAAGTCTCCTATTTTTGATGAGTCTGGAGAAAATAAAAATACAGGAAAGATAATACCAATATATCCATTAACATATGGAATTAGCCAAAATACAATAAGAAAGATAATTGAAAATGGTGTAGATGAGGTATATGAAAAGTTAGATGAAACTTTACCTGATTATATTTTAAACAATTATAAGCTGATGGGAATAAATGAGGCGATAAAAAAGATACATTTTCCGGAAAATAAATCAGATTTTATAAAGGCAAGATATAGGCTTGTATTTGAAGAATTATTAGGTTTTCAATTAGCACTTTTAAAGATAAAAGAAAGTTATAAAACAGAAGAAAAGGGAATTGAGTTTGAAAGACAAGTAAAAATGAGTGATGTAATAAATACATTACCTTTTCGTCTAACTAATGCTCAGCTAAGAGTATTAGAAGAAATTGATAATGATATGGAAAGTACTAAGCCAATGAATAGGCTTCTTCAAGGAGATGTTGGTTCAGGAAAGACGATTGTAAGTATAATAGCAAGTTATAAGGCTGTAAAGTCGGGATACCAGGCAGCAATACTTGCTCCAACAGCAATTCTTGCTTCACAACATATGGAAAATTTTCAAAAAACATTAAATCAATTTGGTATAAAATCAGAAATGCTAGTATCAAGTATAACGAAAAAAAATAAAACCGAAATAAAACAAAGATTAGCAAATGGAGAAATAGATATTTTAATTGGAACTCATGCAATGCTTGAAGAAGATGTTGTGTTTAAGAATTTAGGATTAGTAGTTACTGATGAGCAACATAGGTTTGGGGTAAAACAAAGGGCAAAAATTGCTTCAAAAGGAAACAATCCAGATGTAATAGTAATGTCTGCAACACCAATACCAAGAACTTTGGCTTTGATTTTGTATGGAGATTTAGACATTTCAATAATAAATGAACTTCCACCAAATAGAAAAAAGATAGATACTTTTGCAGTTGGAAAGAATTTTGAAGAAAGGGTAAATAGATTTGTAGAAAAACAAATAGAAGAGGGAAGACAATGTTATATAGTTTGTCCTTTAGTTGAAGAAGATGAGGAAACAGAACTAAAATCAGTAACAGAACTTGCTGAAAAACTTCAAAAAGAAACATTTAGTAAATATAGAGTTGAATATTTACATGGAAAGATGAAACCTAAAGAAAAAGATGAAATTATGCTTAAATTCAAAAATGGAGAGATAGATATTTTAATTTCGACTACAGTAATTGAAGTAGGTGTAGATGTACCAAATTCAAATATTATGGTAGTTGAAAATGCAGAACGTTTTGGTCTTGCACAGCTTCACCAATTAAGAGGAAGAGTAGGAAGAGGAGAATATAAATCATATTGTATTTTAAAATATGAAGGAAAAGGAAAAGTCGTACAAGAAAGAATGAAAATAATGTGCCAAACAAATGATGGATTTATTATTTCAGAAAAAGATCTAGAATTGCGAGGCTCAGGGGATTTCTTTGGAACGGCACAACATCGGAATTCCTGAAATGAAAATTGCCAACCTTTTTGAAGATATTGATATTTTGCAGATAGTTCAAAACCTTGCGACAAGTATTATAAGTGAAGATTGTGGATTGGAAAAAGTGGAAAATCAAAAATTGAGAGGATTGATAAATAGTAAATTGTCAGGAAGAATTGAGATATAGGATATATTTATATCAATTTTATGGCTTAAAATAAACTATTGATGAAATAATTTACAAATTCTGGAAAATGTGCTATAATATTATTTAGTTACAATTAACAATATTATTCAGAAAAATGGAGGACTCAGAATGAATGAGAGAGAACAATTAAAAGTAGCACAAATTATGAATAAAGCTTACGATTTTCATCTAAGCAAATACCATTATTTGTTCTTAACCCAAATGGCAATTCGGCAATATGAGTTGAAAGTTAGAGGGAGAGAAGAGCCAATTGAAAAAACAGCTCAGAAAATAATGGAAAAAATGCCAAAGCTTTGTGAAAAAACAGAAGGGCTGAAACATAAAAGAATCGTAGAAACTAGTTCTTCAAAATCAATCGAAAGATTGGAATTTGAATTGTATGAGTGCGATTCTCTCGGTGATGAGCTCCTAAGAGGAGAAGCTCTCAAAAACATATTAAGCTACCTTATAGAAGATTAATATGTTCTAAGTTCTCTAAAAAACGAAGCGAGGTGTCAGTTTTTGACACCTTGCTTCGTTTTTATATAAAATAATTTCTAAAATTTTACATTTATTGATAAAAAATAACCTTTACAATAATAAAATTAAGTAGTATAGTATAAAATAAAACAGATATAAGGTCAAAAAATATCTAAAATTTGTATTTTAATATGAAAGGAAACAAAAAAATGATAATAAAAATACTTGCATTAATATTAATATTAACAGGAGTAACATTTATCTATGATGCCAGAATTTTAAGCAATAATTGGTTCAGCTTTGGAGACCAAAATGAAGCAACATCAGGCCTAAAAATTTTAGGTTTCATATTTGGGATAATAGGAGCAATAATAATATATATATAAAAATCCCTAAAAAAGAACCAGTACTAAACAGGGAAATAGGCAAAAAATTTTTTAAAACTATTGATAAAAAAAGACAATTTGTATATAATACAAATTATAAAAAAGATGGAGGGAACTAATGAAAAATAAAAATGAATTAAGTTATAAGCAATTAAAAATGACATGTGACCCACAAGTTTTTAAATTTGAAACAACAGAAAATTTAGAACCAATAACAACAGGAATTGGACAAGATAGAGGAATTAAAGCTTTAGAATTTGGTATAAATGTAAATATAAAAGGATATAACGTTTATTTAGAGGGACCAAGTGGTGTTGGAAAAACAATGTATACAAAAAATTATTTAAGAAAAATAGCTGCTAAAAGAAAAGTTCCTCATGATTGGTGTTATATATATAATTTTAATAATCCAAATGAACCAATAGCTGTATCACTTCAGGCAGGACATGGAAAAGAATTCAAAGAGGATATGGATAATTTCATAAAAGAAATTAAAAAAGATATAAAAAATACATTTAATAATGATGATTTTGAAAAAGAAAAGGCACTTATAAAGCAAGAATATGAAGAAAAAAGAGAAAAGCTAATGGACAAGCTAGAAAAAGATGCATTAGAACATAGTTTTCAAGTTAAGTCAGCTAAAAATGGTATATATATGATGCCAATTTTAGAAGGAAAAGCTTTAAAGGAAGAAGAATTCGATAAATTAGATGATACAATAAAAAGTAGGTTTGAGGAAAAGTCAACAGTTGTTCAAGAAATGATAATGGAAGTAATAGGAAGAATTAAACAAATTGAAAGAGTATCAGACAAAAAAATAGATGAATGGCAATCAAATGTAGCATTACTTACTGTAAATGTTCACATAAATTATTTAAAATCTAAATATAAAAGAAACAAAAAAATAAATCAATTTCTAAATGATGTAAAAAAGGATGTATTAAAAAACGTACCAATATTTTTAGCAGATGATACAAATCAGGTAAGTGGAACACAACAGCAGCCACAGCCACAAGTTAATACTCAGCAAGATCCATGTTTAAATTATAGAGTTAATTTGTTTGTTGATAATAGTGAACTTGAAGGTGCGCCTGTAATTATGGACTCTAATTATTCATATCAAAATATATTTGGGAAATTAGAGTATGAAAATTATTATGGAGCATTAAAAACAGATTTTACAATGCTTAAAGCAGGACTTTTGCAAAAAGCAAATGGTGGTTATATAATATTCCAAGCAAGAGATTTATTAGCAAATGGAATAAGTTATGATACTTTGAAAAAAGCATTAAGAATAAAAGAGATTGCAATTGAAAATACAGCAGACCAACGTTCTTCTATGGTAATGATATCTCTTAAACCTGAACCAATACCACTTGACTTAAAAGTTATTTTAATAGGAGACGCAAGTATCTATCAAGCTTTACTTGCAATGGATTCAGATTTTAAAAACTTATTTAAAATTAAAGTTGAATGGGAAGATAACGCAGAAGCAAATGAAGAAAATTTAAATAAATTAGCAAGAATAGTTCACGATTATTGTGAACAAGCTGAACTTTTACATTTAGATAAAATAGCAATGACAAAAGTTGTAGAATTTGCATCTAGAATGGCAGGAGATCAAACTAAAATTTCAACTTTATTTAATGATTTATTTGAGATAATAGGAGAAGCATCAACTTGGGCAAAGATGTCAAAATCAAAAATAATAACACCAAATTTTATTGAGAAAGCATTAAAAGAACAAAAAGAAAGAGTAAAAAAATATGACTCTATGTATACTGAAATGATAAAAGACAATGCTTTACTCATATCAACATCAGGATACAAAGTGGGAGAATTGAATGGATTAACTGTTATGACAATTGGAAATACAGCTTTTGGAAAACCAGCTAAAATAACAGTAAACACATATACAGGAAAAAGTGGAATTGTTAATATAGAAAGAGAAGT
>CAOKHL010000021.1 GCA_948468315.1 uncultured Eubacteriales bacterium | reverse complement strand
AATTACAAAATGTTGGCTAAATTTAAAAAAATAGTCATAACGGAATATTAGGACATTTTGTGAGCAAATAAGTGAAAGGGTAAAAATACTCTTTCACTTATTTCAATTTTAAAGAGATAAAAGTACATTGAAAATTAAATAACATTCATTAAATAAACACTTTATTAAGAGCTAGTTTAAATTGTAGAAACAGAACTACAGAACTTAAATATTGGATAGCAACCAATAAGGCGATAACTAATAAAGATGAATAATAATACTCTTGTTTAGTCTAGTTCGAGCGTGAAAAAACCGTCCCCAGCGAGAAAACAAGTCTGAATTCAGGCAGGTTAAATTCCAGAGGAGTAATGTAGCTGATTACCATTTAATGAATAAGAAATACTAATAATAGAAGTAAAAGGAGAAATGCTTATGCTTGAAAACATTTGTATAATAGGTTCCGTTTTGCTGTTCTTCTTAATAACAGCTTTTTTGTATCTAATTATATTAGGAAGTAACAAAAATAAAAGTGATGGTGAAAGACAAAGGGAAGATAAAGAACAGATGGACTATTTAAAAAAATAGTTATAAAAAAGATAAATTTGGGGGAATAAAATTTGGAAGAAAAATTATTGAAAATATTTAAATTAGCAGATTCATTAAATGAAAAGCAAGACAAGATATATGTAGAAATAGTGTATTCAGCTGATGATAGTAAAAATTTAGAATTAGCAATTAGATCAAAAGAAGATTTTAAATTTATTGAAAGATGTGAAATTAAACTAAATAAGAATCCACTAATAAAATGGGATAACATCATTGAATTATTCGAAAGTTATATTGGAGGTGTGACAAATGAATAAAAAACAAGCAATTGCATATGCACAGGTGACTCTAAATTATATGCAAAGTTCGAATTATAAAAAGGAAATAAATTCTGAAAATTTAGGAATAGAAATGAAACAAACTTTTAAACTTTATACAAATAGTATTATTTTAAGTATTGCAGAAGCTCAACGTTTTGCAAATAAAAAAATTGAGGATATGAAACATAAGGCATAAACAAATTGAAAAAATTGATATAAAAAAATATTAATTTTAAATAGAATAGCAATTTTTTTATATTATAGAAACAAAAAATAATGAGAAAAGTTAGTAATAGTAAGGGTAATAAAGTTTTTTAGAAAAATTTTTTTTGAAATTGATTAATTATTAAGAGGATTATAAAATATAAGATATAGCAACCACGATATTAATTAATAATCTATTATTAAACTATATTACTCTTTATAGGAGGTTAATAATGGAAAATCAAGTCAAGGAAAAAACAGTCTACAATCCAGAAGATATACAATCTATTTTAGGTATAGGAAAAAATAAAGTGTATGATTTTTTAGAAGATGTTTATCACAATACACATTATTTTAAAGTCATCAAGATTGGCAAACTTTATAAAGTTCCTATAAAGTCCTTTGATTCGTGGTTAAATGAATAAAGTGATGAGGTGAGAAATATGAGTAAAAGTATAGCTTTTTATGAAAGGGGTTCTTGGTATCATAGAACAAAGGAATTACAAGAAGATTATAAAGTAAAATACGGAAAAAAAGGTGGGTTTAAAACACAAGAAGAAGCAGAGGAGAGTTATAACAAGTGTAATGAACAATTTATAAAAGATCTTACAGCAAATCATCTTATGATAGATAAAGAAGTAATGTTAGCTGATTATTTAATTTATTGGTTTGAGTATGTATTTAGAGAGGAACAGGATAATAGAAATTATGAAATAGGTGTAGCATATGTTATTTATAATTTTATAGTGCCTTTATTAAAGCAAAATGATGGTAGGGCGAATATTAAATTAAAACTTGCAAATACTGACTACTTTAATTCTATATTGAAAGAATTGTCTAAAATGACTAAATCTGCTGGAAATAAATGTAGAGAAGTTTTAAATAATGCTATGAAGGATGCTTATAACAATAACTATATAACTAATAATCCTATAGAAAATGCAGAAAAATACTATAGAGAAAAACCAAAAATAAAAATACTTAATGAAAAAGAATTAAAAAAATTACTTAAAAATGTCCAAAATAGTAATTGGTATTTAGAAATATTATTAGGTTTATTCTGTGGATTACGAAAAGGAGAAATTATGGGATTAAGATTTTCGGATTTTGATTTGGATAATCAAATTGTGAGAATAAATAGACAGTTAGTTAATGATGCATCAATTGCAGATAATCCAGAAGCAACAAGAGTAAAAGTAGATAAATATGAACTTACAGAAAAACCACCTAAAAAGAATAGTTATAGAACATTGAAAATTCCAAAAGTTATATTAAAAGAGGTAAAAAGACGAAAAAGAAAGCAAGAAGAATGTAAAGAATTATATAAAGAATTTATAGATTATGATTACATAAGTTTTCAAGAAAAAACAGGTTTGCCACATATACCAAATTCTTTTAATAAATACTTATATAATACTTGTCCAAAGCTAGGTATATCTAATATATCAGTTCATGGATTAAGACATACTTTTGCTACTATTTTAATAGAGCAGGGAGTACCAATTATAAAAATATCTGCATTATTAGGACATGCTAATCCACATACTACATTTGAAATATATTGTGATGTGATGGAAGAAAAAGAACGTATTCTAGCTTTTATAAATAATACATTTACGGTAGAAGAAATGGGGGCATAAGAAAATGATCATTGAATTAACCCCTATAAAATATATAGATTATAAAGTATATAATGTTACATCAATAAAAAATAAATATGGATTTAGAGTTATTTTAATATTAGAAGATAATTCACAAAGACCAGTACAACATTCTGGATTCTTGAAAAAAGAAGATGCAGAAAAGGAAAGATATAAAATAATAGCACAATTAGAAAATAGAACTTATGTTGTACATACGAATGTAACAGTGCAAACATATATGGAATATTGGTATGAATTTATCATAAAAGATAGGTTAAAATCTGAAGGAAGTATTGATACTTATAAAAATAGTATTTTCAATCACATAATACCTAATATTGGAAATCTAAAACTTATAGATTTAAAGAAAGGACACATAAAAAAACTATATCAGCAAGTCTATGATTATTCTCCAAGTGTTGCTAGAATACTTCAAACAGTAGTAAATACAGCACTGAAAGATGCAGTGATAAAAGAATTTATACCTACTAATGTTGCAAGTGGAATAAAATTACCCAATAAAGATAAAAGACCAAAAACAAAAGAAGAACAAAAAGAAGAATTTAGTAAAAGTTTTCATACATTAGTAATAGATGAGAAAAAAACGTATAAAATAGAAGAAATAGTAACACTTATAAAAACTAGTAAAGATACACCAATATATTTACATGTATTATTTGCAGCTTTAATGGGACTTCGTAAAAGTGAAATAAATGGTATTAAATATACAGATATTGACTATATGCATAGAAAGTTATATGTGCAAAGACAATTAGGAAAAAAGAAAGGAGTAAAAAAAGAAGATGTAGCATTAAAGACATTTACGAAACAAGAAGTACAATTGAAATCAAAATCAAGTTATAGAATATTAGATATTCCAGATTTAGTTTTTGAAGCTATATTAGAAGAAAGAAGAAAATATGAAGCAAGAAGAAATAGAAGAAAAAACGATAGAACTAATCCTTTTCAAGATTTAGGCTTTGTATGTTGTTCTACTTATGGAAGACCAAGAAGTAGAGGATTTATATTTCAACATTTTAAAAAGTTAAAAGAAGATAATAATTTATCAGATTTATCATTTCATAAATTAAGAACAACTTATACAACTATACTAGCTAAAAATGACTTTAGTATGAAAGCTATATCAAAATTATTAGGACATTCTTCAACAATGATTACATTTGAAAATTATACAGATAAAAATGAAATAATACAAGACTGCTTAGAAGATTTAGAGCCATTTATAGAAAAAGTAATAGAACCAGAAGAAATAAAAATTACAGATTGTACAGACATAGAAACAGACATAATTATGCAAGAATATTATAATGAATTAGTTTCATAATTGAATATAAATAAATCAACAAAAATGCAAGGGATTATTACCTTGCGTTTTTTATATAAAGATGCTAAAATATAATTAGTTTTAAATAGTTTTATTTAGAATTATTTAGTTTAAAAATATAAAGTTTGTGACCGAATTCGTGTAATTGCTATTTATGTTTACTAAAAAACGAAAAAAGGCGAACAAATTACACGAATTTGTTTGGTATATTACACGAATTTTTGGTTAATAGGTGTCATTTTTGTCGGTCACAAAGGAGGAAAAATGTTCAAATTAGTATCAGATTATAAACCAACAGGAGACCAGCCACAAGCAATAGAATACCTATCAAAGGGAATTAAAGAAGGTAAGAAATTTCAGACACTTCTAGGGGTTACAGGTTCTCGGAAAAACCTTTACAATGGCAAATATAATTGAAAAAGTACAAAAACCAACACTCGTTTTAGCACACAATAAGACATTAGCACGGACAACTGTTCAGTGAGTTCAAAGAGTTCTTCCCTAAGAATAGAGTGGAGTACTTTGTTAGCTACTATGACTATTACCAACCAGAAAGTTACATAGCTGCATCAGACACATATATAGAAAAAGATGCATCAATAAATGATGAAATAGACAAACTCCGTCATTCTGCAACTCTATCTTTATTTGAAACAAGAGATATAATAATAGTAGCTTCAGTATCATGTATATATGGTTTAGGAGACCCAGAAGACTATGAACAAATGATGTTATCATTAAGACCAGGGCAACCAAAATCTAGAGATGAAATAATGAAAAAATTAATAACAATGCAATACTCTAGAAATGAAATAGATTTTAAAAGAGGAACATTTAGAGCGAAAGGTGATATCTTAGAGATTTATCCATCATCACAAAGCGAAGCAGCAGTAAGAGTAGAATTTTGGGGAGATGAGATTGAAAAAATATCTGAAATAAATCCATTAACAGGAAAACCTATTGGAACTAGAAATCATATTTTAGTACCACCAGCCTCACAGTATGTAACAAGTAAAGACAAAATGGAAAGAGCAATAGGCACAATAGAAGAAGAACTAAAAGAAAGAATAGAATATTTCAAATCACAAAACAAATTAATAGAAGCACAACGTATAGAAGAAAGAACAAATTTTGATATTGAAATGATGAAAGAAACAGGATTTTGTCAAGGAATAGAAAATTATTCAAGACATATTAGTGGCAGGCCAGCAGGAAGTTCACCATATACATTATTTGACTATTTTCCAAAAGACTTTTTGTTATTAATAGATGAATCACATGCAACAATTCCACAAGTTAGAGCAATGTATAATGGAGATAAAGCTCGAAAAGATTCTCTTATAAATTATGGATTTAGATTACCTTCAGCATATGATAATAGACCACTTAAATTTGAAGAATTTGAGGATAGAATAAATCAAGTTGTTTTCGTAAGTGCAACACCTGCAGATTACGAAAAGGAACACGCAAAAGATAATGTTGTAGAACAAATAATAAGACCAACAGGACTTTTAGACCCTAAAATTGAAGTAAAACCAGTAACAAATCAAGTTGATGATTTAATTGAGCAAATTAGAATAAGAGTAGAAAAAAAAGAAAGAGTGCTTGTAACAACATTAACAAAAAAGATGGCAGAAGATTTAACAGAATACTTAAAAAGTTTAGACATAAAAGTAAATTACATGCATTCAGATACAAAAGCATTAGAAAGAATGGAAATAATAAGAAACTTAAGACTTGGAGAGTTTGATGTATTAGTAGGAATAAACCTATTAAGAGAAGGACTAGACATTCCAGAAGTATCATTAGTTGCAATACTAGATGCAGACAAAGAAGGATTCTTGCGTTCTGAACGTTCACTAATACAAACAATAGGAAGGGCAGCACGTAATACAGATGGAACAGTTATTATGTATGCAGATGTCTTAACAGAATCAATGGAAAAAGCTATATCAGAAACAAATAGAAGAAGAAAAATTCAAACAGAATACAATGAAAAAAACGGAATTACTCCAAAAACAATAAACAAATCAGTAAGAGACACAATAAGAGCAGTACAAGCAGAAGACATTGGAATTGAATTTAAAGAAGAAAATAGTGAAAACATAAAAGAAACAATAAATAGATTGACAGATGAAATGCTAGAATATGCAAATAAGATGGAATTTGAAAAAGCTGCAGAACTTAGAGATAAAATAAAGGAATTAGAAAAATTAACATAACATTTTCAATTGGGGACGTTTCTTTTTAAAAAGGGGACAGTCCCTTTTTTAAAAAGAAACGTCCCCAATTTAAAAAAATGTAGACAACTAATTAAATATATACTATAATATGGTCAAAAGGAAGGTATGAAAATGGAATATATAAAATTATTGGAAAAGAAAAAATTTTATCATAAAAATAAAAATAGATTAAGTAAAGAAGTTGCTGAAAAAATTAGTAAATCATTTGATATAGATTTTACATATAATTCAACAACTATTGAAGGAAATACATTGACTCTAATTGAAACTAAAGCTGTAATTGAAGATAAGATTTCAATTGGAGGAAAAACATTAAGAGAAATATATGAGGTAGTAAATCATAATAAAGCATTTGATTATGTAAAACAATCAATAGAAAAATCAGAAGAATTGAATGAAGAAAAAGTGAAAGATATACACGAGATTTTAACTGAAAATATAATACAAGGTGGAATCTACCGCAATACAGATGTGGCAATAACAGGAGCAACACATACACCACCAACACCAAATGAAATGTATAATCAATTAAAATTTTTCTATGAAGATTTAAATGCAAATCAAATTAAAATGAATTCAATAGAACTTGCAGCTTGGACTCATGCAGAATTTGTAAGAATTCATCCATTCATAGATGGAAATGGTAGAACATCAAGATTAATAATGAATTATCAATTAATGAAAAATGGATTTTTACCAATTAGTATACAAGTAAAAGATAGATTAGAATATTATAATGCATTGGATATTTATGCTACAAAAAGGGAATTGACACCTTTTTATAATTTTATTTTTAATTTAGAGGAAAAAAGATTGGATGAAGTTAATAAGATAGTAAGACAATTAACATAACATTTTCAATTGGGGACAGTCCCTTTTATAAAAGGGACTGTCCCCAATTGAAAAAAATGCACTAAATATGCCTTTCTACAACTTCCCAAACATCATCCAAATAAATCTTTTTCTCGGATGAAAAAGGAAGCATAGTTGCATCCATTAAAGGATTAATTTCTTTTTGCAAGTTCAAAGTTGTGTCTAAAACTTTAGTTGGAGCAATTTTGTCAGCTTTGTTTGCAATAATCATAAAAGGTTTTCCTGAACTTATAATATAGTTATACATAAGTTTATCATTAGCTGTTGGAGAGTGCCTGATATCTATTAAAAATATAATTAATGATATCTTATCTCTATTAAATAAATATTCTTCAATAAAAGAACCTACTTGTTCTTGCTGAACTTTAGACATTTTGCTGTATCCATAGCCAGGTAAGTCTACAAAATAGAATTTTTCATCAATATTATAAAAGTTAATTTGTCTTGTTTTTCCTGGTTCTGAACTTGTACGAGCAAGTTTTTTTCTGTTTATCATTGTATTTACAAAACTAGATTTTCCGACATTAGATTTTCCAACTAAGACAATTTCTGGTAAATCATTTTTTGGATATTGTTTTGGACTAACTGCTGAAATTTCAAATTGTGGATTTTTTACTATCATAAACTTCTCCTTTATTTTTTAGGTGAGATTTTTTCTAATCCACCCATGTAAGGTCTTAATACTTCTGGTATTACTACACTTCCATCAGGTTGGTAATTGTTTTCGATAACTGCTATAAGCATTCTTGGTGGAGCAACAACAGTGTTGTTTAAAGTATGTGCATAATAATTTTCTTTTTCTCCTTTAATTCTAATACCTAGTCTACGTGCTTGTGCGTCTGTTAAGTTAGAACAACTTCCAACTTCGAAATATTTCTTTTGGCGAGGTGACCATGCTTCAACATCACATGATTTTGCTTTTAAGTCTGCTAAGTCTCCAGAACAACATTCTAGTGTTCTTACAGGAATATTCATACTTCTGAATAATTCAACTGTATATGACCACATTTTGTCATACCAATTCCAACTATCTTCTGGTTCACATACAACTATCATTTCTTGTTTTTCAAATTGATGTATTCTATATACTCCACGTTCTTCGATACCATGTGCACCTTTTTCTTTTCTGAAACATGGAGAATATGATGTCATTGTATATGGCATTTTTGTTTTGTCTAAAATTTGGTCTTTGAATTTACCAATCATAGAATGTTCTGATGTACCGATTAAATATAAATCTTCTCCTTCTATTTTGTACATCATGGCATCCATTTCTTCAAAACTCATAACACCTGTTACAACATTTGAACGAATCATATATGGTGGGATACAATAGGTAAATCCTTTATTAATCATGAAATCTCTTGCATATGTAAGAACAGCAGAGTGAAGTCTTGCAATATCTCCTAATAAATAATAAAATCCGTTACCAGCAACTCGGCGGGCACTGTCTAGGTCTAAACCTTCTAAAGCTTCCATAATTTCTCCATGATATGGAATTTCGTAATCTGGAACAATTGGTTCTCCATATTTTTGAATTTCTACATTTTTACTGTCATCTTCACCAAGTGGAACAGATTCATGAATTATGTTAGGAATTTTCATCATTCTTGATTTTATTTCTTCTGAAAGTTTTGCTTCTTCAGATTCATTTTTTTCTAATTTTTCATTAATTTCTTGAACTTTTTGTTTTATTTCTTCAGCTTTTTCTTTTTCTCCATTTTTCATTAAAGTACCAATTTGGTTACTTAAATTTTTTCTTTCACTACGTAAATTATCTCCATTAAGTTTAGCTTCACGATTTTTTTTGTCTAAATCTAAAACTTCATCAACTAAAATTAGTTTATGGTTTTGGAATTTTTTCTTGATATTTTCTCTAACAATATCAGGATTTTCTCTTAAAAATTTTATATCTATCATAAAAATCAGCCCTTTCTAAATAATACAGGTATTATATAACATTTTTATTGATATATCAAGCATTTTAAGGAATAAAAAACATATTTTGGAATATATTAATATATAGTAAACATTAAAGGAGAGTTTTTATATGGAAAATGAATATATAAAAGATGATAAAATAAAGGAAATGTCAGAAGATGAAAAAAATAAAGAACTTTTACTTAACATTATAAAAACAAGAGAAAGTTTGAAGCAAGCTCATAAAAATTTTGAATTTGCTGAAAATGATTTAATTGATTATTATTCATATAACATAAAGGCAAATCAGGCCAAATTGGATTATCTGATAAAATTAGCAAAGAGTAAGGGTCTGGTTATGGATGTGGATATACAAAATCAGTTAGAGATGATTAGAGAAGTAAGCTAAAAATGGCAAGAAATATCTTGCTATTTTTTTAATTTTAGAGTAAAATAAAAACATTCAAAAAGTAAAATCAGAGAGGAAAAATAAATGGCAAAAGCAGCAAAAACAGTATTTGTATGTAATGAATGTGGATATGAAAGTGCAAAATGGATGGGAAAATGCCCAGCATGTAATAGTTGGAATACATTTTTTGAGCAAAAGATAGAAAAAGTAACAGAAAATGGTGTAAAAAAGTTAAAAGAAAGAAATGAACCAAAAGCTTTAAACTCATATAAAGGGCAAGAAGTAGCAAGAACATCAACAGGATTTAGCGAATTAGATAGAGTTTTAGGTGGAGGGATTGTTAAAGGTTCATTAATTTTATTAGGTGGAGAACCAGGAATAGGAAAATCAACATTGATTTTACAACTATGTAACAAAATACATGGAGAAGGCAAGGTTTTATATGTATCAGGAGAAGAATCAGCAGAACAAATAAAACTAAGGGCAGATAGATTAGGGATAAATAATGATGATATATTATTTTTAGGAGAAACCGATATATCTATAATAAATGAAAACATAGAAGAATTAAATCCAAAACTTGTAATAATAGACTCAATTCAAACTATGTATTCAGATGAACTTTCAGCAGCTGCAGGAAGTGTAAGTCAAGTAAGAGAAATAACAGCCAGAATTATGAGAATGTGTAAATCTAAAGGAATTACAACAATAATAATAGGACATGTAACAAAAGATGGAACAATAGCAGGACCAAGAGTTTTAGAACATATGGTAGATACAGTTCTTTATTTAGAAGGAGAAAGGTATTTTTCATATAGAATGCTAAGAGGAGTAAAAAACAGATTTGGTTCAACAAATGAAATAGGAATGTTTGAAATGAAAGGAGAAGGATTAGTAGAAATTACAAACCCTTCAGATATACTAATTTCAGAAAGAGAGGACAATCCATCAGGTTCAGCAATAGTAGCAAGTATAGAAGGAACAAGACCAATGTTAATAGAGCTTCAAGCATTAACAACTTTAAGTGTATTTGGAATTCCGAAAAGAACAGCAAATGGGCTAGATTACAATAGATTAGCAGTATTGATTGCAGTATTAGAAAAAAGAGCAAATTTAAATATAGGTGGACAAGATATCTATGTTAATGTTGTAAGTGGAATGAAACTAAATGAGCCATCAATAGATTTAGGAATAATATGTGTTTGTAGCTCAAGCTTCAAAAACATACCAATACCAAAAGACACTGTAATAATGGGAGAAGTAGGTTTAACAGGAGAAGTTAGAAGAATAAACATGATAGAAAAAAGGTTAAAAGAAGCTGAAAAGATGGGATTTAAAAGATGTATTATTCCAGAAAACAACAAAAAGTATTTGGAAGAAAAGTATAAAATGGAGATAATAGGAGTAAAGGATATAAGAGATGCTCTAAAAGTACTAAATTTAAAATAAACAATTTTAGAAAAAGAAACCAACCCAAAAAGTACCAGAGTAAAAGGAGGAAAAAATAATTTTCATAGAAAAGGTTTTAGACATAATATATCCACAAATGTGCGGAATATGTGGAAAAGGAAAGAATACATATCTTTGTAAAAAGTGCGAAAATAAGCTAAAAGCACAATCTATATTTGGAAAAGACGAATATCAAGACAAGTATTTTGATTATCATTTTTACATATTTAAATATGAAAAAAACATAAGAAGTTTAATTTTAGATTATAAATTTAATGAAAAGCCATATTTGTACAAAAGTTTTACAACTTTTTTCAATAAATATCAAAAAAAATATTTACAAATTGATTTTTATGATATAATATTACCAGTTCCAATAGGAAAAAAGAGAAAAAAAGAAAGAGGATATAACCAAAGCCTTTTAATAGCAAGAGATATAGCAAAAGAGATTAATGTCAAATTAGAAAAAAATCTGTTAATAAAAACAGAAAACAATATTGCCCAAAGTTCGTTAGACAAAAATCGGAAGAGAGCAAAATGTAAGGAATGTGTATAAATTATTAAATAATGAAAAAATAATAAATAAAAAAATATTATTAATAGATGACATATTTACAACAGGTTCAACAGTAAACGAATGTAGTAAAATATTAAAATTAGCAGGAGCTAAAAAAATAGATATATTAACGATTGCAAAAGATTAAAAAATAAAATTCCCTAAAAAAGAACCGGCCCTTAACAAGGAATTAGCCTAATTCCCTGAAAAAGAACCGGCCCTCAGCAGGGAAATAGAAAGGATTGTGATTTTAGATGGATGATTTAATAGAAAGTATATTAGACTATGTACGTTCAGATTATACAGATTATGCGATAATGATAAATGGCGAATGGGGTTCTGGTAAGACATATTTCTGGAATAATCAAGTAAAGAAAAAAATTGAAACTTTGAAATTGAATGGAAAAAGATTTACAACTATATATATGTCTTTATATGGAATTTCAAATCTTGAAGAAATAAGTAAAAAGATATTTATGGAAACATCTCAGCTTATGGATAGAAACCTTAGAAAATATATGAATGCAAATGGACAAACCACAATTCCAGAATATGCAAAAACAGGAATAGATATGGCTAATTTCTTTGGTACATCACAAAATAGTGGAAAGTTGGATTATCAGGAATTTTTCTCAACTGATGATAAAGTTCTATGTTTCGATGACTTAGAAAGAGCAAATGTTGATGTTATAGATATACTTGGTTATATAAATAATTTTGTTGAACATGACCATATAAAAACAATTATAATATGTAATGAAAAGGAATTATCAACAAAAATAAAAAATAGTAATCTAGAAATGAAAACATTTATTGCAACATATCTTTTGGACAAACAAGGAGAACTTAATAAAGCTGATAAGCCAATGGTTGAGAAAATTCAAGAAAAGATAGAGCATGTTTTTGATAAAGCAATTGATTATGAAAGAATTAAAGAAAAGCTAATAGGAGAAACATTTGAATATAATCCTCAGTTTGATTATATTATAAATGGAATTCTTATGAGGTTTGAGTCAAATAGGGATTTGATAAGATTTTTAAGAGAAAATACTGAGCTTATAATAAGTACTTTTAAAAAGAGTGGTACAAGAAATTTACGTATTTTAAAACATGCATTAAATGATTTTAATAAGATATTTGAAGAAGTTAACAAAATGTTCCCAAATACAAATAATAGAGTAATGCAAACAATGCTTATATTTACAATTGCGGTATCATTTGAAATAAAAGCAGGTAAAATAACAAAAGAGAAGTTCAAAAATATAAAAGATAATGAAGAATATAAATCAATTTTAGTTTCTTCAAGAGTTTTAATGGATAATAGACAATTTTATATAAAAGAATTTGATGGAAACTATTATTATAATTTTAAAGCAGAATATAGATTTTTCAAATTTATAGAATATTATGTAAGAACTAGAATTTTTGATATGAAATTATTTAAAGATGATATGGAAGCTGTAAATGCAAGTCCAAAATCTAAAAAAGTTCCAGCATATAAGAAAATTCTTGTCGAAGAGTATTGGAAAGTTCAAGATGATAAATTTACAGAAGTAGTAAAAGAAACATTGGAAGAAGTAAAAAATGGTGAGCTTGAATTAATTGATATTGTTAAGTTATTTGAGTATTTTGTTTATTTTTCAAAGAGCGGATTAATAACTAATGATGTAACAACTTTAAAAACAATATTTATTAATGGAATGAATTTATCATCACTTCATTCAAGTTATTGTCCTAATGTTGATGAGGAATTAGGAAAAGTTGTTATAAGAGATGAAAATAAATATTCGGATGAAGAAATGGAAGAAATATTAACTAGATTTGACCAATTAAATGAGCAGTTACTTCAAAAAGAATATAGAGAAAAAGCTGATGAGATATTTAAATGTATTCCAATGAAAATGGAACAATTCTATGAAAGATTTGATAAAGAATGTACAAATATACCAATATTAAAATATTATGACCCTTTCCAAGTTTTCCAAAGAGTATCTTGTGCTAGTAATGAAGATATTGTTGCTATTAAAGAAAAGATTATAAAAAGAGCAAATGAAAATCCTGATGTTAAAAATGAGGAATTAGTTAATTTAACAAAATTAAAAAGATTGATGGATGAATATATTAATGGAAAAGATATTACTATAAAAGTTGTTTTATTGAAGGAATTTGCGAAAGAACTTGGGGAAGTAGTTCGGGGATAGTGAGAAAATATAAATAAATAGTAAAAACTCTAGCAGATATGTTGGAGTTTTTTGTGTATCTAGAAATATAATAAATTCGACAACATAACATAACAAAAAGTAACAACATACAAAATCAATTCATAAAATATAAAAAAAAGTACTTTATGAAAGGATTGTGAGAAAAAATGTCAAGTTACATAATAGAAGGAGGCAAAAAGTTACAAGGAGAAACTTATGTCTCTGGGTCAAAAAATGCGTCTTTGCCAATAATGGCTGCAAGTGTATTAAATAAGGGAATAACAAAGCTTTATAATGTTCCAGATATTCATGATACACAAATGATGATAGAAATATTAAAAAAGTTAGGTTGTAAGGTTAAGAAGAATCAAAATAAAATAATAATAGATTCAAGTAATATAAATAAATTTGAAATACCAGAAAACTTAATGAGGCAAATGCGTTCATCTGTTATATTTGCAGGAGCGATACTTGGAAGATATAGGAAGGTTACATTTTCGTATCCAGGAGGATGTGATATTGGCTCAAGACCAATAGATTTACATCTAAAAGGATTCGAAAAATTAGGTATAACAATTAATAAAAATTTTGGTAAAATACTATGTGAAACTGAAGAAATAAAACCAACTGAGATAAATTTAGATTTCCCAAGTGTTGGAGCAACAGAAAACATTATGCTAGCCTCAGTTTTAGCAAAAGGAACAACAACTATTATAAATGCTGCAATGGAACCAGAAATTATAGATTTACAAAATTTCTTAAACAAAATGGGAGCGAAAATAAAAGGAGCAGGAAGTAATATAATAAAAATAGAAGGGGTAGAAAAGCTTAAAGATGTAAGTTATAATGTTATGCCAGATAGAATTGAAGCTGGAACTCTTTTATGTGCAGCAGCAATTACTGGAGGGGAAATAGTATTAAAAAAAGTAAATGTAAGTCACATAGCTCCACTTTTAGAAAAATTAACTGAATCAGGATGTAAACTACAAATAAGAGAAAACGAAATATTTCTAAAAGCACCTAAAAGATTGAAAGCTATGGATATAAGAACAATGCCATATCCAGGATTTCCAACAGATATGCAAGCTATAATAGCAGCAGTTTTATGTGTAGCATCTGGAACATCATTAATAATAGAAAATATTTTTGAGAATCGATTTAAGTATACTGGAGAACTACAAAAAATGGGCGCAAAGATAAATATAGAAGGAAAAACTGCAATAATAAAAGGAACTAAAAAATTGTATGGTGCAAAAGTTAATTCAACAGATTTAAGAGGTGGAGCTAGCTTAGTATTAGCAGGATTAGCTGCTAAGGGTACAACTAATGTAAATAATATAGAATATATTTTAAGAGGATATGAAAAATTGGAAGAAAAGCTAAATGGTTTGGGGGCAGAAATATATATGATATAAAACGAATTTCATAATATATAATTATCTACTAATAAAATTTTTATATAATTATATGTTATGAATATTTTTTGTAATAAATAAGAACAAAAATTTGCCAAACTATTGAAAAAATATGCAAAATATGATATAAGAATAAAGAAAATTTAGAAATTAATTGCATAAGCTATATGCTTTATGTTAAAATAATAAGGAGGACTTTCAATTGAAAAAAGATTTATTAAATATAGAAATAATAAAAGAATATATCTTAAAAAGAAAAGTAGATTGGACAAAACATTGCTTAAATCGATTAAATCAAAGAAATATACAAATTGCAGATGTAAAAACAGCAGTAAGTAATGGAAAAATAATAGAATATTATTATGATGATTATCCATATCCGAGTTGTTTGATATTAGGATATAATGTAGATAATAAAATATTACATATAGTATGTGGAATAAATGAAGATATGGTTCATATGATAACTGCATATTATCCAGATAATGAAAAATGGGAAGATGATATGAAAACAAGGAGGGAAAAATAATGAATTGTTTTATGTGCAAAGGGGATTTAGAAGAAAAGAAGGTAAATTATGTAGTTGATTTAGAAGACACAATTATAATTATTAAAGGTGTTCCTGCAAAAGTATGCACACAATGTGGGGAACAGTATTTTGATGATGAAACAGCAGAAAACATTGAAAAGATTGTAAATCAATTAAAACAATTAGCTACAGAAGTAACTATTGTAAATTATAGAGAAAAAGTTGCATAAAAAAGAATAAGAAATAGAAAGAAGATGTATTAAAATGGGTTTTATAGTTGCTGTTGATGGACCAGCGGGAAGCGGTAAAGGAACAATAACAAAAATAGTATCAGAAAGAATGAATTTAGTATCAATAGACACAGGTGCAATGTATAGGTGTGTAGCATTAGATTGTCTAAATAATGAGATAGATTCAACTGATTTAGATGGAATAGAAAATATATTAAATAACATAAAAATAGAACTAAAAAATGAAGATGGAAAACAAAAAGTTTTATTAAATGGCAAAGATGTTAGTGAAGAAATTAGAACAGCTAAAGTAGATAATGCTGTAGCAAAATATGCAGCAGTAAAGATTATAAGAGACAAAGTAACACCTATGCAAAGAAAAATGGGAGAAACACAAAATATAATAATGGAAGGTAGAGACATTGGAACAGTGGTTTTTCCAAATGCAGATGTAAAAATATTTTTAGACTGTTCTGTTGAAGAAAGAGCAAGAAGAAGATATAAACAAAATTTAGAAAAAGGTATAAATGAAACATTTGAAGAAGTGTTATCAAATATAAAAGAAAGACATAGACTAGAAACAGAAAGAGAAGTAGCACCATTTGTGAAAGCAGAAGATGCAATATATATTGATTCAAGTAATATGACAATAGAAGAAGTTTCGGATAAAATTATAGAAATTATTAAACAAAAAATGAATAAGAGGTGAAAAAATGTCAAAGTTCTTTTATAAAATTATGAGAATAATCGTTAAATTTGCGATACTAGTATATTGTAAAATAGTATATAGAGTAAAGATTGTTGGTACAGAAAACATACCTAAAAAAGGACCAATAATATTTTGCGGAAATCATAAATCATTTTTAGACCCACCATTACTAGAAGTAACATGTAAAAGAGATGATACAAGATTTTTAGCAAAAGAAGAATTAACAAAAAATCCATTTTTAGGATTTTTAGGAAAAGTATTTGACGCAATACTAGTAAAAAGAAATGATAAAGATTTAGGACCAATGAAAGAATCTTTAAAAACATTAAAAGAAGGAAAATGTATAGCATTATTTCCAGAAGGAACTAGGAATGGAATAAAAAAAGGAATAAAACCAAAAACAGGAGTAGCATATTTTGCACTAAATTCAAATGCAACAGTAATACCAGTAGGAATAAAAGGCGGAGAAAAGCCATTTAGAAAAGTTATTATTACATACGGAAAGCCTTTACAGCTAGAAGAATATAAAGCAAACAGAAAAGAAAAGGCAGTTTTAGAAGAAGTGACAGAAAAGATAATGGAAAATATTATTGAATTAGCATAGAAAAAAGGACAAAAGGGACAGGTCTTTTCGCGAAAAGACCTGTCCCTTTTGTCTGAAAAAATTGACAAAAATATACAATTGTAGTATAATATAAAAGTTAAGTAATAGAAAGAAGTATTAAAAATAAAAGGAGAAGATATAAAATGAATAACCAAAAAATAAGAAACATAGCAATAATAGCTCACGTAGACCATGGAAAAACAACTTTAGTAGATAGTTTATTAAGACAAAGCCATGTTTTTAGGGAGAATGAACAAGTTCAAGAAAGAGTAATGGATTCTAATGATTTGGAAAAAGAAAGAGGAATAACAATACTTTCAAAAAATACATCTGTAATGTACAAAGATATTAAAATAAATATAGTAGATACACCAGGACACGCTGATTTTGGTGGGGAAGTTGAAAGAGTTCTAAAAACAGTAGATGGAGTTCTTTTATTAGTAGATGCATTTGAAGGTGCAATGCCTCAAACTAGAGAAGTTTTGAAAAAAGCTTTAGCATTAAATTTAAAACCAATAGTAGTAATAAATAAAATAGATAGACCAGGAGCTAATCCTGAGAAAGTTGTTGATGAAGTTATAGAATTATTTATAGAATTAGATGCAACAGATGAACAATTAGAGTTCCCAGTTGTATATGCATCAGCCAAAAATGGAGTATCAAAACTAGATTTATCAGATGAAGATAGTGATATGACACCATTATTTGAAACAATGGTAAATACTATACAAGCACCAGACTGTGATGAAGAAGGAACAGCACAAATGTTAGTATCAAATATAGATTATGATGATTATGTTGGAAGAATTGGTGTAGGAAGAGTAGAACGTGGAAAGTTTAAATTAGGAATGACAGTTTCTGTTTGTAAATCTGATGATACAGTATATCAAGGAAAAATAGCAAAATTATATACACATGTTGGGTTAAAAAAAGTTGAAGTAGAAGAAGTAACAGCAGGAGATATTATAGAATTTGCAGGAATTTCAGACATAAGTATAGGAGAAACAGTGTGTGACCCAGCAAATGTAGAAAAAATCGACTTTGTAAATATAGATGAACCAACAGTTACAATGACATTTAGTGTAAATAATGGTCCATTTGCAGGAAGAGAAGGACAATTTGTAACATCACGTCACATTAGAGATAGATTATTTAAAGAATTAGAAAGAAATGTATCTTTAAGAGTAAAAGAAGGTGAAACACCAGATTCTTTCGAAGTATCAGGAAGAGGAGAACTACATTTATCAGTATTAATTGAGACAATGAGAAGAGAAGGTTTTGAATTATTAGTTTCTCGACCAAAAGTTATTATAAAAGAAATAGATGGTGTTAAATGTGAACCAATAGAAACTCTAGTTGTAAATGTTCCAGATGACTCAGTAGGAACAGTTATAGAAAAGCTAGGAAGAAGAAAAGGCGAAATGGTAAATATGGAGCCAGCAGAAGATGGACATACAAAAATAGAATTTAATATTCCTGCTAGAGGACTAATTGGGTATAGAACAGAATTTTTAACAGATACAAAAGGTGAAGGAACAATGGCTAGTATGTTTAAAGGATATGAGCCATTTAAAGGAGAAGTAGTAGCAAGAGTTAGGGGAACAATTGTAGCATTTGAAACAGGAAAATCTATAACATATGGATTATTTAATGCTCAAGAAAAAGGAGATTTATTTATCGGACCTGGTATAGATGTATATGAAGGAATGATAGTAGGTTTAAATTCAAGAGGAGAAGATTTAGCAGTAAATGTATGTAAAGAAAAACATCTAACAAATACACGTTCATCTGGAGCAGATGATGCACTTCATTTAGTACCACCAATTCAAATGAGTTTAGAAAAAGCAATAGAATTTATTCAAGATGATGAGCTTGTTGAAGTTACACCAAAATCTATTAGATTAAGAAAGAAGATATTAAATAATAAAGAGAGAGAAAGAGTAGCAAGAAATAGTAATAAATAAGTTATTGTGAGTATATAAAAGATTTATTTATAGCTTATAAAAGGAAGGATTATTAAGTATGATAGGAGCTCCAAAAAGTTTTCGTAGAGGAATGTGTGTAAATGAGACTTATGATAAAATACAGGATGAAAGAAGATTAGCAGAAATCGCAAGACGAAAAGCTAAAACTGAAGAAATTGGTAAGATGAATAAAAAAATAGATGAATTAATAAAAGCGGGAAAAAGTGCAGGTGCAATAAAACAAACAATAGAAAAATTATATCCAAAAGCAAGTAGTGAAGTAGCAGCTGTAATATTAAGATTAGAGGATGGAACAGAAATAGATAGGTTAACAGCACAGATAAAAGATAGAGTAGAGAGGTTTAGAAATACTTTACCTACAAATGAATATGAAGAAAGAGATTAAAAATAGAGAATAATTATACATCGATAATAAGAAATTCAGTAAATTATAAAATTTAGGAGAATAATTTATATGACAAGTTTTAATGGTATAAGAAATTCAACAAAGACACATGCAGATCGTAAACTAAATTCTAATAAGGTTAGTGATATTAGAATATTTAAAGCGTCAAAAATATGTAATGAGATAAAAGAAAAAAAGGTGGTTGTCCCAACATTAGGACCTAGAACTAAGTTTTTACATTATGTTTTTGATTTAAGATGGGATTTAAATAAAGCAGTAAATGAGATATTAAAAGAATATTCAGTATTAGATAAAGACATAGTTTTAAAATGGCTAGAGGAAGAAAATGAAAAGAGCAAAAAAGGAAGAATGAATTCAGATGAAGGAAGATAAATTAATAAAAATAAAAGAAAAAGCATTAGAAGATTATATACCAATAATAATGGATGATACACTAATAGAAATTGAAAAAAGAATGAAATTAGTAAAACCAATTAAAATATTAGAAATAGGTACAGCTGTTGGATATTCAGCAATATGTTTTTCAAAATTTCTAGATAATGAAGGCAAAATAGATACGATAGAAAGAGATGGAGAAAGAGCAGAAGAAGCAAAGAAAAACATAAAAGAAATGAATTTAGAAGAAAAAATAAATATTTATATTGGTGATGCAGTTGAAATATTACCAACATTAAATGAAAAATATGATATGATATTTATTGACGCAGCAAAAGGAAAATATCCATTTTTCTTAAAACAAGCACTTAGATTATTATCACAAAATGGAATAATATTTGCAGATAATATTTTATATAAAGGATATGTAATGAGTGATTATAATAAACATAAGCAACGTACAGCAGTTAGAAATTTAAGAGAATATATAGCAGAAACTACAGAAAATCCAGATTTAGAAACTGAAATTTTAGAAGTTGGAGATGGATTAGCAGTAACTAAAATAAAATCAAAAAATCCAGTTCATTAAGAGCTGGATTTTTTAGCGAGCCTCATCATCATCTTTTTTATATTGACCCATTGGCCTAAATGGAATATCTAAAGGTTGGTAAGTATCTTTAGAATTTTTAATAATATGATTGTCCATAGGTAGGTCATATTTAGGAGATAAAGTAGATGAATATGCTTGAGCTAAAGAATGTGGTAAAATTCTTTCTTTTTTATCAATAGATATTTCTACATATTTCTCTCTTATTAGATTGGCTAGAGTAGAAAAACCAACACGTGATTTTAATAGGTTTTCAAGTGAATAAAGTGGAGTTTGAGGTACAGATAAAGCTTGATTGTGTTCAACAATATGAGCTGGATATATAGTACCATATTCAGATCCATGAGAAGAGAGTACACTTGATATATAATCATAAAAAGAAATTTCTCTTATATTATCTCCATTTTTTATAGTAATAACATCTTTAACTTTTATTTGTGAAGATGCGTAATTAACTAAATCTTGTAAATCTCTTAAAGATTCTTTATCTTCTTGAGAAACATGATAACCACTAACATCATTTAAAGTAACAGTATTTAAAAAATCACAGTAAAAATCTAATTTTTCTTTTGGGTTATGTGGGTTATTAAAAGGAAAAGCCCCAGTTTGTAACTCAAATAATGGTTTTATATCAAAAGATTTGTTAGGCATTAAATTATGAGAAGCATAACCTTCTTTAGTTAAATTAGAGCGAAACTCTGAATTTCCTAGAATTTCTAATATAATTGCACCATTAAGCTCGACTGTATAGTAACAAGCATAAAAACCATTTGATTTTGCACGTTCTTTATGTGATTTTACTTCAACATTTAAATTAGGTAATTCTGACAGCCTAGAAAATATATTAGGTAATTCTAATGTTAGAACATAATTTAGTAATCTATCATTTTTCATTTGCTGTAAATTATTTTTTAGATTTGTTAATTCTTGAGAGTATTTTGCTTTATCTTTAGTAGAAAGCTCAGCATTATAGAAAAAACCTTTTTGAGCTTTGTTCCTGTTTGATAAAGCAGTATTTAATTGTTCATCAAAAGGTGTATATTCTCTATAATAAGCTTTGTGAGCTAAATCTATTAAAATTTCAATAAATTCATCTTTATTTTTGGGGTTTTGTGATTTAGCCTGTTTTACTAATTGTAAGTAAGGAACATCTAATTCACTAACACAGTATTTATGTGTTTTGCCATCCATAGGTTCAGTACAAGGAAGACTTAAGTTAGAAAGCAATGTAAGTAAATCTATTAAAGTAGAATAATAATCTTCTTGTGTGTTGATATTTTCTAAATCTAAAGGTTTTACTTTTCTCGGTGCTAATGGATTGTTTAATTCTTTATCTATAAAAGTCTTAGATATATCTATTGTTTTAAAATGATTAGATATTTTAGAAAATATGGAAGAATTAGTTTCTTTTGTACTACTTCTAAGATATTTATCAGTAGTTAAGACTTGCTCATAAAGTTTTTTGATGTATTCATCATTAGATTCTTCACAATATGTACTTAAATTATTTTTTGAATGGAATACAACTGTAGCAGCTAAAAAGTCTTTACATACAGAATTAACTACATCTGGCATTAATCTATCAATATCTGATTTTGTACAATTATCAGGCAATTTTTTTGATAGCATTTTTAAGACTTCTTTTTCGATATTGTTTATTACACTTTGAAAAGATTTAGACCTATATGGAACACTTATACTAGTATCTACTGAGTCTCTGAAAGACATAAATACTAATGATAAAAATGTGTGAAATAGTGTATCTTTTTCTTTTGAAAGTTTATATGTATTTACACATTCTATAGTAGCTTCATGAATTTTTATTTGTAAATATCTTAATAGTTCTTCATCATTTAGATCATCTTTAGTCATTAAAAGCCTCCTTTGTTAATTGTTTTAATATAAAATAAAACTAAAACAATTATATATCAAATTATTAAAAAAGTCTAGTATCGCTTGAATTTTTTGTGTTTTGATAGTATACTTAAAATATGTTATATTAAACCTAAGAAAGGATATTATATTATATGAAAGAAATAGAATTATTAGCACCAGCAGGATCATTTGAAAAAGCAAAAATAGCATATCTTTATGGAGCAGATGCAGTATATTGTGGGACACCAAGTTTATCTTTAAGGTCAAGAGCAGCAATAAATGATGAAGATTTAATAAAAACAATAAAATATGCACATTCTATCGGAAAAAAAGTATATGTAGCAATGAATATATATGCATGGGATACAGATTATGAAGAAATTCGCACAATGTGTAAAACATTAGAAGAAGTAAAACCAGATGGAATAATAGCAGCAGATCCAGGAGTTATATCTACTATATTAAAATACGCACCAAGTGTTCCAGTAAATGTTAGTACACAAAGTAATTTGGTAAGTTTAGAAGCTTGTAGATTTTGGTATAACCAAGGTTGCAGAAGAATGATAATGGCTAGAGAAATGGATAAAAATCAATTAAAATATATAATGGAAAATAAGCCTGAAGATATGGAAATAGAAATATTTGTACATGGAGCAATATGTTTTTCATATTCAGGAAGATGTTTCTTAAGTGACTTTTTATGTGGAAGAAGTGCCAATTACGGAAGTTGTGCACAAAGCTGTAGATGGTCTTATAATGTATATTTAGAAGAAAAAAATAATCCAGGAAATTTAATGCCAGTAGAAATGGATGAACATGGGACAAGTATCCTTTCTTCAAAAGATTTATGTTTAATAAATGAATTACCTGAAATTATAGAAATGGGAGTTGATAGTCTAAAAATAGAAGGAAGGCTAAAAACAGAATATTATATAGCAAGTATAGTAGGTATATATAGAGCAGCAATAGATGACTATCGTAAAAATCCAAAAGAATATGATGCTAAAAAATATATGAAAGAAATAGAAAAAATAAAAACAAGAGGACTTACTACTTTTTATTTTAATAGTAGAGAAAATAAAGATATACAAGAATATGAAGGAAAACAATATAATGCAGATTTCGAGTTTGGAGGAAAAGTTGTAGATGTATCTCAAGAAAAATCTATAATTGAAATAAGAAATAAATTATCAGTTGGAGATGAATTAGAAATTTTGATTCCTGGTAAATTAGAACCATTTAAATTTAAAATAGAAAAATTGTGGGATGTAGATACTGACCAAGAAATAGAAACAGTTAATCCAGGAAAACAAGGACAACAAGTGAAAATGAAGTTGCCAATAAAATGTGATGAAAATTGGATTATTAGAAGAAAAAAATAAATTTTTATGATAGGGGAAATAAAAAGTAACATGTATAATGAAAAAATAGTGCCAATATTAAATGATTTAGAAAACAAAGAGATAGAATTAGCAGGCGGAAGTGTAGTCGGAATGGTACTTTCAATTACTAATTCATTAATAAATTATATTTGTAATTTAACTGTTGGTAAAAAGAGATATGAAAATGTCCAAGAAGAAGTTTTAAAAATAAAAGAAGAAGCGAATTTACTCAAAAAAGAAACACTTAAAGTGATTGATAAAGATAAAGAAGTATTAGAAAAGATTTTAGATGCTTATAAATTAAGAAAAGAAAAACCAGAAGAATTAGAAAATGCTAGTAAAGAAGGCGTAAAATTTTGTATTACTGTTATGGAAAAAGCCATCGAAACTTTAAAATTAGTAAAAAGAATTGAAAAAGTAGGAAATAAGATGCTTGCAAGTGATTTTAAAATCTGTGAATATTATGCTGAAGCATCTGTAAAGGCAAGTATAGTGAATGTAGAGGTTAATTTAAAGTCTATAAATGATAAGGAATTTGTAGAAGAGATAAGAAATATATTGCCATTATGGACAGAGAAAATTGGTGATTTTTAATATTTTTTATGTTTATAAAAAGTAGAATAGGAGGATATTGGTTTTATCAATAAATAAAAATATGGAGTTGTTATTAGAAGGAAAAAGTGTTGCAGAAAATATAAAAAAAGATTTTCAAAAAAGAATAGAAAAGATAAAGGATGAAAAGAAAAAGGTACCTTGCATTACAGTTCTTGGTATAACAGGAGATGAGGCAAGTTTAACATATATAAAAAGAATAGAAAAAAATTGTAATCAGTATGGAATAAATTTTATATTAAAGCTAGCAAAAAATGAAGAAGAATTTATAAAAAATTTTGATGAAGTAAAGGAAAATGAAGAAATAACAGGAATAATGTTTCAACAACCATTACCTAAAAAAATATCAGAATTGATAAATCAGATACCACCCGAAAAAGATGTAGAAGGTGTAACAGATTTAAGTATGGGAAAATTATTTATTGGAAAAGAAGATGTAAATATTCCATGTACTAGTAAAGCGGTAATTGAAACATTAGAATTTTATAATATTGATTTAACAGGAAAAAATGTAACCATTGTAGGCAGAAGCAATATTGTTGGAAAACCATTAATTCCACAGATTTTAAACAAAAATGCAACTGTAACTATATGTCATTCAAAGACTAAAAACATGAATGACATATTAAAGAATTCTGATATTATAATAATGGCAATTGGAAAAGCTAAATTTTTAAAGAAAGAAATGATAAAAGAAAATGCAATTTTGATAGATGTTGGTATAAACTTTGAAGATGGAAAAATGATTGGGGATATTGATTTTGAAGATGTAAAAGAAAAGGCATATGCAATTACTCCTGTGCCAGGGGGAATTGGGATGATTACTAATGCATTACTTATAGATAATATAATAAAATCGGTATAACTATAAAAAATAGTAACAAAAAATAAAAAAATTTTTTGGAAATAAAAGTCAAAAATGGCTGTAATTCACATAATACCAAAGAAAAAAACATTTTTAGAAAATTTTGACTTTTTTGCTAATTCGTAGTATAATAGAATTGTTGATGACATAGGGAAGAAATTGTTTATTAACATAAATAGTAGAGAGGAGAGGATAGAATGTTTAATATAGGGGACAAAATAGTATATCCAATGCACGGAGCAGGAACAATTGATTCAATAGAAGAAAAAGATGTTTTGGGAGAGAAACAATCATACTACATACTTAGAATGCCAGGAGAAGTAAAAGTAATGGTACCAATTGCAAAGGCAGAACAAGTAGGAGTAAGATCTATTATAGATAAAGGTTCAGCAGATAAAGTTTTTGCAGTTTTAGAACAAGATGAAACTGAAATGAACAAAAATTGGAACAAAAGATATAGAGATAATATGGATAAATTAAAAAGTGGAGACATTTATGAAATTGCAGATGTAGTTAGAAATTTAAGTTTTAAACAAAAAGAAAAAGGTTTATCAACAGGAGAAAAGAAAATGCTAACTAATGCAAAACAAATTTTAGTTAGTGAACTTGTTTTAGCAGAACATTCAAATAAAGATGAAATGGAAGAAATGGTTGAGAATAAAATTAATAATTCTTTTATTACTTTTAAATCAACAGAAACAATAAAAGAAAGTGTTGTTAGTAAGTTTATACCTTTTGATGGTAGTAGTGCAACAGAAAATACATAAATAAAAATGAGTACTTATATATTTAAGATGAACTCAAGTTATTGAAATATTTAATGATGAGAGTTCATTTTTAATTTTATTTAAAATTTTGTTAGAAAATTTTGTAATAACTATTGACAAATAAAAAAATAAATAATATAATACAACATGTCTTAAGAAAAGACATATACCAGTTTAAATGCAGATGTGGCGGAACTGGTAGACGCACAGGACTTAAAATCCTGCGGTTGAATAAACCGTGCCGGTTCGATTCCGGCCATCTGCACCAACGACGTATCTGTTCGAACTAATAGAACAGATAGATACGAATATCATTCTGAAAAGGATGGTATTTTTTTATTGCAAAATTGCCATCCAGAAAGAAAGGATGGTGTTTTAAATGAAGATAATTAAGCAAGAACTAGAATTTGAGGAATGTCTAAAACAAAGGCT
>CAOKHL010000020.1 GCA_948468315.1 uncultured Eubacteriales bacterium | reverse complement strand
AAAAACTTTTTTAAAATTTTTTCAAAAATCTATTGACTTTTTATAGTTGGTCTTTTTATTTTTATTTTTTATATTACATGTAATAGAAATTAACTTAACATTGTTAATTTATACAAGTAACATAAATTGTTTGTTATTTTAACATAATATAGAAAAAATATCAATAAAAAATAAACAAGAAAAAAGAATTTGAATAAACAAGAAAAAAGAATTTGAACTTGTTTTTTGGTTCAAATTCCTTTTTCTTAAATAACATTTTGTACATAAATTTTATAGCAACAAGAAAGTAAAACAGATTTTAATAAATATTTATTATCATTTTGTGTAGTATCCTCATCTAAAAAATCTTCTTTGTTATATGCACAACTTAATGCTTTTTCAAAATGATTGCAAAAACTATCATAGGCATGTTCTACATCAGAATGTTTTAGCGCTATTTCTATTAATTTATATATTTCATTCATACTGAAAACTTGTTTTAAAATACAAATAGCAAAAATTTTAGCACATTGTATTTTTGAGTATTTTTTCTTTACAGGTGCTTCTATTAAATTATTTTTAACATAATTATTAATCATAGTTTTAGTTAAAATTTGATTTTCATCTTTATCTGCATTTGTGTTAAATGAAAGAATTTCAGACAAAGATGAATTGATAAATGTTACTACTTGGTCTAAATATAAATCTACATTAGGTAATTCATTCCATCTTGGGATATGAACTTTATCTAATGAAATTAGTTCTTTTTTATTATTACTCATATTACTCCACATCCTTAAGAGTAATAATAACATTTTTAGAAAGAGTAGTCAAGTAAATTGACAAAGTAACTCAAGTATGATAATCTAGTTTCATAAACCAAATAGGAGGAAAAATCTATGAAATCAAACGAAAAAAATAAATTTAGAGATATTCCAAGATTTAATAGTATAAAAGAAATAATATATAATTCAGTAAAATTATATAAAAATAATGTAGCATTTGTAACAAAAATAAAAAATGAAGATAAAAGCATAAAATATATAAATCATACATATCAAGATTTTTTAGATGACATAAATGCCTTTGGAACCGCACTATATAATTTAAAATTAAAAGGCAAAAGAATAGCTATATGCGGAAGAAATAGATATGAATGGGCAGTAGCACATTTAAGCAATTTGTTTGGAAGCATAGTATCAGTTCCAATAGATAAAGAATTGCAACTAAACGAATTAGAAGATTCTTTAATTAGAAGCAAAGTAGATGGAATTATTTTTGATGAAAAATATCAAGAAAATATAAAAAAAATAAAAGAAAATGGAAAAACTAACATAAAACAATTTATATGTATGGGAAAACTAGATGGGTTTAAAAGTTTTGAAGAATTGTTAAATGAAGGTAAAAAAATAGTTAATCAAGGAAACAAAGAATTTATTGAAAATGAAATAGATTCTAAATCAATGAGTATACTACTATTTACATCAGGTACAACATCAAAATCAAAAGCAGTTATGTTAAATCAAGATGCAATAGCAGCAAATATTGCAGATATGTTAATGGCGGAAGCACTTTATCCAACAGATACTAATATTGCATTTCTACCATTTCATCACATATTTGGTTCAACAGGAATGTTAGTTATGCTAGCAGCAGGAGTTAGAACAGTTTTTCCAGATGGATTAAAATACATAAAACAAAACTTAGTAGAATATCAGGTATCTGTATTTATTGGTGTACCACTTTTAGTAAATAAAATGTATGAAAACATAGCAAAAGAAATTGAAAAACAAGGTAAAACAAAATTAATAAACATAGCAACCAAAATAAGTAATTTCTTATTAAAATTACATATTGATTTGAGAAGAGTGCTATTTAAACAAGTTTTAGATGGGTTAGGCGGAAAAATGAGATTTATAGTATCTGGAGGAGCACCATTAGATAAAAATGTTTCAATTAAATTTAATGAAATGGGAGTACATTTAATTCAAGGATATGGATTAACAGAAACATGTCCTGTAATTGCAGCAGAAAATGATAAATATATAAGATATGGTTCAGTAGGATACCCATTAAATCATATAACAGTTGACATTATAAATAAAGACAAAGATGGAATAGGGGAAGTACGAGTAAAAGGACCAAATATAATGATGGGATATTACGAAAATGAGGAAGCAACAAATAAAGTTTTAAAAGACGGCTGGTTCTATACAGGAGACTTAGGATATATTGATAAAGATGGATTTTTATTCTTAACAGGAAGAGAAAAAGATGTAATAGTTCTAAAAAATGGTAAAAAAGTATTTCCTGAAGAACTTGAAATGTTAATAGATAAACTTCCAGAAGTAGAAGAAAGCTTTATATATGGTATGCCTCAAAAAGGAGACAAAAATGACCCTATGGTGTCTGTTAAAATTGTTTATAATAAGGAAGCTATAAAAGATAAAACAGAAGAAGAACTATATAAAATTTTATGGAATAAAGTTAAAGAAATAAATAAAACTTTACCACCATATAAATATATTAAAAACATGATATTAACAGATGAGCCATTAATAAAAACAACAACAAAGAAAATTAAGAGAAAAGAAGAACTTGCTAGAATTGAAGCTAATATGAAATAATTAAAGGAGAGCCAGCATATTTGCTGGTTTTTTCTTGACTTTTTCTTAAGCTACCTGTATAATGCAAAATATAAAAAAGGAGTGTGATAAAATGCAAGACTTAGAGGAAAGCTCTAGAATTATAAACACATTAAAAGACAAACTAAAAGATTTAGGTGATTCACTTTGACATATCAAAATTAGAAAATGAATTAAAAAACTTAGAAGAAAAAATCACAAGTCCAAACTTTTGGGAAGACAGCAAAAATTCTAATATAATACTTTCAAAAATAAAAAGCATAAAATCAAAAACAACTAAATATAGAGAATTAGAAAGTGAAATAGATAATATACTTGAATTAATAGAACTGTTAAAATTAGAATATGATGAAGATTTAGGAAACGAAATGTCAAAAGACATAAAAAAATTAGAAAAATCTATGGAAAAATTCGAAATAGAAACCCTTCTATCAGGCAAATATGACAAAAATAATGCTATTTTAACCCTTCACCCAGGTGCAGGAGGAACAGAAGCACAAGATTGGGCAGAAATGCTTTATAGAATGTATTCAAGATGGGCTAATAAGTCAGGATATAAAGTAGAAGAATTAGACTTTTTAGAAGGAGACGAAGCAGGACTAAAAAGTGTAACATTTGAAATTATTGGTGAAAATGCTTACGGATATTTAAAAGGGGAGATGGGGGTACACAGATTGGTTAGAATATCTCCATTTGACAGTGGTGGAAGAAGACATACATCTTTTGCATCTTTAGAAGTTCTTCCTGAAATTACAGATGATGTAGATTTATATATTAACCCAGATGATATAAAAATGGATGTATATAGAGCTTCAGGTGCAGGAGGTCAGCATGTAAATAAAACATCATCAGCAGTAAGGTTAACTCATATTCCAACAGGAATAATAACATCATGTCAAACTCAAAGGTCACAGCTTCAAAATAGGGAATATGCATTAAAAATGTTAAAATCTAAATTATTAGATTTAAAAGAAAGGGAACACAAAGAAACAATAGAAGAACTAAAAGGTGTTCAAAGAGATATAGCTTGGGGAAGCCAAATACGATCATATGTATTTTGTCCATACACACTAGTAAAAGATCACAGAACAAATTATGAAATAGGAAATGTTCAAAGCGTTATGGATGGAGAATTAGATGGTTTTATAGAAAGCTATTTAAAGCAAGAGGTAACATAATATTTTCCATTGGGGACAGGTCCCTTCGCGAAAAGAACCGTCCCCAATGGAAAAAAGTAACATAAATTAGAAACAAGCATAATATATTAAAGCAAACCATATTTAATTAAATAGGTGTGTAATAAAAATTAAAGAAGGTGCCAAATATGGACACAGTAGTATTAAAATTTGGAGGAAGTTCAGTTGCTGATAACATTAAATTAAATGTTGTTGCAGAAAAAATAAAAAGTTTTTACAAAGATAATAAAAAAATAGTAGCTGTTGTTTCAGCACAAGGAAAAACAACAGATGAATTAATTAAGGAAGCTATGAGTTTATCTAGCATTCCAAACGAAAGAGAATTAGATGTATTATTAAGCTGTGGTGAACAAATTTCAATGGCTAAACTTGCTATTTTATTAAATAGGTTAGGAATGCCAGCAATATCACTTACAGGTTGGCAAGCAGGAATATACACAAATAATACAAACCAAGATGCAATAATTGAAGATATAGATACATCACGAATTGAAAAGGAATTAAATGAAGGAAAAATTGTTATAATAGCAGGATTTCAAGGAATAAACGAAAAAATGGATATAACAACTTTAGGTAGAGGTGGTTCTGATACAACAGCTGTAGCACTTGCAGCTAAACTTAAAGCTTCAAAATGTTATATTTTCTCAGATGTAGATGGAGTTTATACAACAGATCCAAGACAAACCAAAGTAGCTAAAAAGATAGATACACTTTCATATACAGAAATGTTAGACATAGCAGATGAAGGAGCAAAAGTTCTTCATAATAGATGTGTAGAAGTTGGCGAAAAATTTGGAGTACCAATAATTGCTAAGTCTACATTTAATAATAATGAAGGAACTATAATAAATGATAAAATAGAAGGTGGATATGTAAAAAATATTGTAAAAAATGATAATATACAATATGTTCATATTACATCAAATGAATATTCATTAGAGAAATTTAATACAATATATAATTCTTTTATAGAAGAAGAATTAGGTGTTAAAAATCTTGTGAACAGTAGTGAAGATACATTAGATATATCGTTTACAATTCCTAAAGTAAAATTTAATAAATTAGCAAATCTTTTAGAAAATGAATTTCCAGATTTAGAAAGTAGATATTTAGATATTACAAGAATTTCGATTATTGGTAGTGGAATTATGAGTAATAATGAAGTCTTAAATAAAACAATGGAAATAATAAAAGATTATAAACTTGATATCATAAGTATGGAGATAAATGAAGCAAAAATTGCTATTTGTTTTAAAGAAATTATTTCAGATGAAATTTTAGAAGAATTGCATAAATGTTTAATATAAACCAAAAATGGAGTTTTAATTATATTTAAAACTCCATTTTTTGGTTCTAAAATTACTGTTTTCTGAATATAATTATTTATAGCTAGGAGGAAAATTTTATGGTAGTTGAGGAAAGAAAAAGTATAGGATCTTTAAATAATGTTATTCAAAATTTAATCTTAGAAAATAGAAATAAATTAAGTATATCAGGAGTTAAAGATGTTCTAAGCTTTGATGATCAAGTTGTTATAATGGAAACTGAGTTAGGACTTTTAACAGTAAAAGGTGATAATCTAAAAATAAATAAGTTAAGCATAGATACATCAGAAGTAATTGTAGAAGGAGAAATAAATAATCTAGGATATAGTGAACATAATAAAAAAGAGCAAGATGGTGGACTATTTGGCAAAATTTTTAAATAACAAAATAAATTATTTTTAGGAGAATAGTACGTTGGCAATTAATCAAGCATATTTATTTTTGATTTTTACGTTAAATGGTATATTTATAGGATTATTATTTGACTTCTTTAGAATACTTAGAAAAACATTTAAAACTATAAATCTAATTACATATATAGAAGATATTTTATTTTGGATATTAACTGGAATAAGCATAATATTTTGTATGTATAATTTTTCTGATGGAAGTTTACGATTATTTATGTTTTTAGGTCTAATATTTGGACTTATTTTATATATGTTAACTTTAAGTAAAATAATAATAAAAACAGTTGTAACAATTATCACTATATTAAAAGGGATTATATATAAAATTATAAAAATTGTAATTACTCCATTAAAAATCATCTATAATATTATTGATAAAATAATATTTAGACCAATATATATTTTTTATATAAAATTTAAAACTTCTTTGACAAAAAAATCCAAAAAGTTTAATTTTAAGATAAACAATATGAAAAAAAATCAAAAAATGTAAAAAATATTGAATTTTTTGAAGGATTTTAAATTTAAATGGAGAATATTAAAATAGATTGAATAAAATAATAGAAAGATGGTACATATGAAAAACAAAAGCACTTTATTTAAAAAAATAATATTTATAGCAATTGTAATATATGCTATAATAACTTTTATAAAACAACAAAAAATTTTAAATACATATGCTACACAAGCTGAAAATCTAAAAACTCAGATTGCAGAAGCAAAAGAAAATCAAGACCAATTGAATAAAGAGAAAGAAAATGTTAATTCACCAGAATATATCGAAGCTATCGCAAGAGAAAAATTGGATATGTATTTACCAAATGAAAGAGTTTATGTAGATAATGAAAATTAAAAACCTTGAATTTATAATATTTTCAAGGTTTTTTTATTAATTACTTCACAAATCAAGATTTTTGTGATATAATATTTAAATAATTTAAAATTTTATCTAAAAAATGCATGATCAATGCAATTTTCTATAAATAAAAAATCCCAAGAAATTAAAATTAAAATATAAAAAGGAGATTATTAAATATGGCAGATTTAGAAAGTTTGACTATACTAGAATTAAAAAAATTAGCAAAAGAAAACAATATAAGGAATGTATCAAAATTAAAAAAGGAAGAATTAATAGAAGTTTTAAAAAGCATACAGAATAATAAATTCGAAGAGGAAAATGATGATGATATAATTGAAGAAGACGAAGATGACTTTGAAGAAGAAGTAGAAGAACCTCGTCGTCGTTATGATGCTTCTGATGATGAAGTTGAAAAATTAGAGGAAGAAAATACAGTTGCTTATCAAGTAAATAATGAAGAAGATGAAATAATAGAAGGTATATTAGAAGTATTACCAGATGGATATGGTTTCTTAAGAGGAGATAATTATTTATCAAGTCCAAAAGATGTATACATTTCTCCGATACAAATTAGAAGATTTAGATTAACTACAGGAGATTTGGTAAAAGGAATTTCAAGATGTAAAGAAGGAGAAAAATTCCCTTCACTTATCTTCGTTGGAGAAGTAAATGGAGAACATCCAGAAAAAGCAGCTAAAAGAACAAGATTTGAAGATTTAACACCAATTTATCCTAATGAAAGACTAAAATTAGAAACTATTCAAACTAATTATGCAACGAGAATGATTGACATAATTTCCCCAATAGGAAAAGGGCAAAGAGGTTTAATAGTTGCTCAGCCTAAAGCTGGAAAAACAACTTTATTAAAAGAAATTGCCAATAGTATCACAGCTAATAATCCAGAATGTGAACTTATTATGCTTCTTATAGATGAAAGACCAGAAGAAGTTACAGACATGAAACGTTCTATTAATGGACAAGTGGTTTATTCAACATTTGATGAATTACCAGACCACCATGCAAAAGTAGCAGAAATGGTAATAGAAAGAGCAAAGAGACTTGTAGAACAAGGAAAAGATGTTGTAATACTTTTAGATAGTATAACAAGACTTGCTAGAGCTTATAACTTAGTTGTGCCAGCTTCTGGAAGAACTTTATCTGGAGGTATTGACCCTGCGTCTCTACATAAACCAAAAAAATTCTTTGGAGCAGCTCGTAATATTGAATTTGGAGGAAGTTTAACAATTCTTGCAACAGCTTTAACTGAAACAGGTAGTAGAATGGATGATGTTATATTTGAAGAATTTAAGGGTACTGGTAATATGGAAGTTTTACTTGATAGAACTTTAGCTGAAAAACGTATATTCCCAGCAATTGATATTAATAGATCAAACACAAGACGTGAAGATTTATTACTAAATGAAAAAGAATTAGAGGTTGCAGGTTTAATTAGAAAGGCTATGAGTAATATGGCAGCAGCTGATAGCACAGAACAAATCTTGAAAGTTATTAAGGCTACTAAAAATAATGATGATTTTCTTGATAAAACTAAATTGGCTTTGGAGAGGTATAGAGATTAATATAGTTAAAACGAGTATGTATTTCAATATTTACATACTCGTTTTAATTTTATAAAATTTCAGTAATATCTTTTTTTAATTTTTCTTTGTCATAGAAATTTTGTACAGGTATTCGTAATATTTTTATGTCTGTTGCTTTTAATAATTCATTTACAAATTTATCTCTTTTTATTCTTTTTTTCTGTTTATGTGTATAGTCATCTAACTCTATGCAAAATTTTATTTTTAAGTTTTTTTCTGTTATAACAAAATCTATTGATTTTCTTGCTATTTTATTAAAGTCTTTGTATTGCTTATTTTTTATAATTTCGTATAGTGGTATTTGTGGGCAAATAATCAAATCCATTTCATCTGTAATAGATTTTAATATTTTATAAAACTTTAATTCTGTTGGTGTTAATAAATATTCTTTTTTTATGTATTTTTCACCATAATTTATATTATTTTCGACATTATAGTCTTTTTCATTTAAATCACTTACATTTATAAATTTTTCAATTATTAAGAATAATATTACAATTATTAATACTACGTACAACATAAAAACCACCCTTTTTATTATAACATATTTTACATAATTTTACAAATTTTGAAAAAGTGATATAATAATTCTATTATGTAAATTTTTAAATAAAAGGGGGGATAAAATGACAGAATATAGAATAATTAGACAAAATAATAATGCCAAACCGTTTTCTTTATGGACTTTTGACAATTTTGAAGCTTGCTTATGTAAGTTACAAGATATGATTAATGACACAGGAAATTGCTTTTGTAAGGATTATTATGTTTTTAATAGTTTTTATGAAAATCATTATAACACAAACGCAAAAGTAAAATTTAAAGTAGAATGTAGACAAGTAGGGGATTGGTATACTTATTCTGATGAAGAAAATAAAATATATAATAAAAAAACAACAAAAATATACTGACAAAATATCTATTTTATTATATATAATACTTAAATGGGTAAGTATTAAAAGATATATTAGACATTGCGCAAAATAAAAGTTTTGCGCAATAAGAAGTGGGAGCAAAATAATAAGACTTCAATCTAAGTCCTTCTACCGTTATTTCAGTTCTTTCAAGCCTTTAGCTTTATATGTACTTACTTACTTATTATATAATTATTTTACATTGCATACTTATTATTATTTTATTTATCTAATTACTTATATAACTTTATTTTTATAACACTTTAAAATCCATTTTAAGCTTCTTAAATATTTTACTTATATAATTTGATGTTAAATAAATTTTTATCTTTAAATTTTAAATTTATATCTTAATAATTTTTTATAATTTCTGATCTTATCTCATAATTTCGTCAAAAATCTTCAAAATCCCAGAATTCCCATATTTGCCGTATTTTGTAGACAACAAACTATATGCTTTAAATATAAAAATGGCTTAAAATCGATTTTCGTGCGTCGTTTTTTTGAGCTATTTTCGGTGTTTTTGGTATATCTATATAAATGTACAATTTTGCTGCTAAAAATCCCAGAACACTAGATTTATTAAAATATCAGAACACAAACTATATAGTTAGATTACTAAAATGACTTAAAAATGATTTTCGCAAGCCGTTATTTTAGCAGTTTTTAGAGTTTGTACAATATAATTGTAAGTTTAAAAACTTTAAAATCAATTTATAAAGTTTTTAAATGACTAATTTTAACTAGTTAATAATTTAAATTGCTTGAAATTGATTTTCAGACTTATTATAAAATTATAAATTTAAATTATTTTATTAAATTTTATATTTTTAAATTTTCATTATGAAAACTTTTTTTAAAAATAATTTTAAAACATTGCACAAAATATTTTACTCTCTATTTTTCTTTTTATTAAAATATAAAAGTGCTATTTTCCAAATAGGTCTTTCTCCCCCTACTCTGCTCATTTTTCAAGTAATTAGAAAAAATAAGTAATTAAATTCCACTAAATCTTCTTTAATTCATATGTATTATGAAATTAAAATTTGATTTTTTTATCTTGTTCCAAATAAAAAGGATTAGCCTTTCTTGGAGAACAATTACATAGTGTTATAGTCACACCATAATCTCTTATCCAATTAAACCAATCCTTTTCTTTAAGAACAGCTAGTATGAACAGTTGGGCTAATGTTTAACATTAGCAGCATAAAGTGTTATAATTACACCTCAACTACTTTCATACATATTCTTAAAATAGAGCTATTAGGATTTGAACCTAATTATATCCCTAACTATATAGCTCTTATACAATTATTTATGATTATTAATACTATAACATATTTTCTTGAAAAAGTAAAGATTTCTAATTTAACTTTCTAGTCTATTTATATTAAAACGAGATACCTTTTCTTACTGCTATAAAAGAAATAGCAACATTTACATTCTAGTATATTTATATTAAAACTGCAACTGGAATTGCTACTGGAGTTTGTTTAGGAAATTTACATTCTAGTATATTTATATTAAAACCATTTGCCATCAATTCGGCATCATATCTTACATTTGCATTTACATTCTAGTATATTTATATTAAAACAAAGATGAGTGGAGTAAACTTAAAGGAAATTGAAAGAAATTTACATTCTAGTATATTTATATTAAAACGAACTCTTTATTTACGCTCAACATTCCCAATAATATATTTACATTCTAGTATATTTATATTAAAACAAAGAAAAGCAAAAAAATAAAGAAACATTAAAACCATTTACATTCTAGTATATTTATATTAAAACATTTTACCTTCCTTTCATCTTCGTAAAATATTGTATTTACATTCTAGTATATTTATATTAAAACAACTCTTATGAGATAAAACTTCCATCTCTAGAAAATATTTACATTCTAGTATATTTATATTAAAACTGTTCCTTGAGAACCACAAAAAACAAGTAAACCAGCATTTACATTCTAGTATATTTATATTAAAACTATATAGAAAATACATAAAAAGGCTTGACAGTATAATTTACATTCTAGTATATTTATATTAAAACTAACACAGAACCAAATTTGTCAGACTTAAGAGAAAGATTTACATTCTAGTATATTTATATTAAAACCAACTCTTTCATCCCAATTTCCATTTCTTCTTCCATATTTACATTCTAGTATATTTATATTAAAACCATAACTTGATTTTTCATAGTCTCCGATTTGGTTATTTACATTCTAGTATATTTATATTAAAACAGGTTCCAAAAACATCTCCAAATCTACTACTTTTCATTACTCTATTCTGTCAATCAATAAACTTTTCTGATTTTCTTACCCAAAATAAAAACCTCAAAATTCCAAAAGACACATTTATAGCCAAAATCTCATTCTGTCGATCCTAATACTTATTTACATTTTTCATCATCGACAGAAAATAAAAACATTATTTTATTATTGTCTTCCATAATCCATGTTTATTACAATAAGCATATAATGTGGCTCCTGGTATATAAGGAAATCTTGTTTCAGTAGATTGTTCTGGATACAACCTTACACGAGTAACTCTATCTTCTGTTGCTTGAGCTATCCATGTTATATAATGTTCCTTTTCCATTGGATGTTCTACTTCTCCAACTTTTACTACTAATTCATCCTCTACTTTTTCATATATAGGTACATGTTTTTCTACTGCTGCATCTGTATTATTTGCTATCATTTGTTCCATTGGTTTTCCACAGCAAGTTACATGCTCTATTTCACCATCTATTAGTTCTATTATATTACCACAAATTGGACATTTATAAAACTTTACATTTTCTTTCATTTATATTACCTCCATAAAATTAAATTATATGGAAATTATAGCATAATATTCATAAACACTCAATAATATTTTACAATTATTTTTCATTTAACATAACATTTATATCAACATAGCCAGTAATCCCATCTACAATTCCTGTTTGACAAAACTGCCAAATATCATAAGGACCTTTGTAATTTGTTTCATTCACATAATTAGCAAGCCAAACAGGATAATTTTTTGAATTTTTCCAAACACATTCTAAATAAGTCTTACTACCATAGAGCATTGATTTATATCCTAAATTAACACATTCATCCATAAATATATTAGCCATATCATTAATATCATTTAAACTAATTCCAAGTTTATTAAAAGAACTCCAATTTTCCCAATCAAAAGCAATATTTAAATTAATATAGTTATTATTTTGTAAAGTTTCGCAAACCCATTTAGCTTGATTTTTTGCTTCTTCTACACTTTTTGCATATGAAGAAAAATATACAGCAACAGGAATATTGTTATCAATACAACCCTTTACGTTTTTCTCAAAATAAGGGTCTAATAAAACTTCTCCATCAAAGCCATTTTGATAAGACATTCTTATTATTGCAAACTCTATTCCTTGTGCTGCTACTTTTTTCCAATCAATTTCTCCTTGCCATTTAGAAACATCTATTCCTAGTTTTTCATTATTTTTTTTATATTTTGAAACAGCATCATCAAAAGAAATGTTATTTTCTTTGTATTTGTAATTATCTCTAACCTTTAATGTAAAATCTTTCGTAGTTATATTCCCTGCGTTATCTTCAATTTTATATGTTAAAGGATATTCTCCAGCAGTATTTAAGTCATATTCTCCTATTATTTCTCTTTTAGGATTTGGGTCAACATCATCTGCACTCATTATTACATCCACTAGATTTTTGTTATATCCAGTTTTTACAACATATGAGTCATCTAAGACTATTATGGGGGAAGTAGTATCTGAAATCTCTACTACTTCCTCTTTTTTATTATTCAAAACTATTATTATACAAATAATAATTATTGTAATTAAAATTAAAGATATTCCTAATATAATTTTCTTTTTTAAAGACATAAATTAAAAATCCACCTTTTTATAATTCTATTATTTTTTCCCAAGATAAATTATCTTTTCCAAAATGTCCATAATTTGTAGTTAATCTATATATTGGTTTTCTTAAATCCAAATAATTTATAATTCCTGTTGGTGTTAAATCAAATTTATTATTAACTTTTTGAACTATTTCTTCTTCTGGAATAGTATTTGTTCCAAATGTATCTATGTATACAGACACTGGTTTTGCAACTCCTATAGCATAAGCTAATTGAACTTCACATTTACTTGCATATCCATTTGCAACTACATTTTTAGCAATATGTCTTGCCATATAGCATGCAGACCTATCAACCTTTGTAGGATCTTTACCAGAAAAAGCACCTCCACCATGGCGGCTATATCCACCATAAGTATCTACTATAATTTTTCTTCCTGTTAAGCCACTATCTCCAAAAGGTCCTCCAATAACAAATCTTCCTGTTGGATTAATAAAATACTTAGTATTTTCATCTAATAAGTTATTTGGTACTATTTTATTAATTACTTTTTCTTTTATGTCATTTTTAAGAACATTTAAATCTACATTTTCTTTGTGTTGGGTTGATATAACTATTGTATCTACTCTTACTGAAACATTATCATCATATTCAACTGTTACCTGAACTTTGCCGTCAGGTTTTATATAATCTATAATTTTCTGTTTTCTTACATATGACAATTGTTTTGCAAGTCTATGTGCTAAAGATATTGGTAAAGGCATCAATTCTTTTGTTTCATCACAAGCAAAACCAAACATTAACCCTTGGTCACCAGCTCCTACTGATTCTATTTCTCCATTTTTTTCTTCTAGAGATTTGTCTACCCCTAAAGCAATATCTGAAGATTGTTTTGACATATTTATCATTACTTTACAAGTTCTATAATCTATATCTGTTTTACTATCTTCAAAACCAACTTCTTTAATAGTATCTCTAACAATTTTCTCAATATCTACTTCCGCATTTGATGTAATTTCTCCTGTTACATATATTTCCCCTTTTCCTGCTACTGTTTCACATGCTACTCTTGAAAATGGGTCTAAAGCAAGGTAGCTATCTAATATGCTATCTGATATGTAGTCACAAAGTTTATCTGGATGACCTTCTGTAACACTTTCTGATGTGAATAATTTTCTCATATATTATTTCATTCCTTTCTATTTTTGTTATATATATGTTATTTTAAAAAAAGTCCCCTATGCAAGGCATAAGGGATAATTTCTTACTTTTTTGATTTTGGTAATCATCACTCAAAGCTTGTGCCTTGTCGGTTTTAGCACCTTTTCTTAGGATAGGTTGCTGTGGAGTCTTTAAGCCGATTCTCTCGTCCACTCTTGATAACATATATAATTATTTATATTATAATGGCGTTTTTTGCTGTTGTCAATACTTTAAAGACAAATATTATCTTTTTATCTTGTTTGTAGTTGTTTTTTCGAATTCTTCATCTCTTATTTCAATATCAGTAATTTTTTTAAATACTGGCAATTCTTCACAAACTTGTGAGATATCTTTTTTTAAAACCTCTTTAATATTATTTACATCCATTTCTTGGACTTTTTCTTGATCTAAAAATACTTCTGCAATAAGAGATATCTCTTGTCCATTTTTGTTCTTTTTACCTTTTACAATTACCTCTTTAACATATGGAATACTTAAAACATAATTTTCAATTTCTTCTGGATATACATTTTTTCCATTATCTAATACAATTAAGTTCTTTTTTCTTCCATTTATTACAAGTTGACCTTTTGGATTGATACTGCCGAAATCTTCTGTGTTAAACCAACCATTATTTAATACTTTATCTGTTTTTTCTTGATCTTTGTAATATCCTTTCATTACAATATCACCTTTAACACAGATTTCTCCATCCCCATCCTCATTTATATTTTCTAGTTTTATATCACAACAAGGTAATACAACTCCTACTGTTGAACTATCATTAAATTTCATCCTATTTACACTAACTAATGGAGAACATTCTGTAATTCCATATCCATTTAATAATGTAATTCCTATATCATTAAAAAATTTTCCTATTTCAGGGCGAATTGGTGCACCTCCACAAATTATCTCTTTTAAGTTTCCACCAAAAGCCTCATGAATAGATTTAAATAATTTAGGTCTTAAATCTATTCCTATTTTTCTCAAATTATTACTTATAGGTATCATTTTTCTTAAAATTTTATCTTTTCCTGTTTTCCCAGCATTACTCCAAATGTTTTTATAAAATATTTCTGTAAAAGCAGGAACTAGATATATATAGTCTGGTTTATATAATTGTAAATTTTTAAGTACATTTTTCAAACTATCATTTATACAAATACATGAATGTTTATGAAGAGCTACTAAAATTCCAGCAACAGCTTCATATGTATGATGATATGGTAAAACAGATAAGCATTTTTGTCCTATATCTGCAACCTGAAGTCCATAATATACAACACTTACTAAATTGTGTTCTGTAAGCATAACTCCTTTAGGATTGCCAGTCGTTCCAGATGTATAAACAAGTAGCTTTAAATTATTTACATCATCTTGTAAATTAGTATAAATTTTGCTTCCTTTTTCTAATAACTTTTTTCCATTTTCTTTAAACATTTCATATGATAATATATTTTCATTATTTTCTTTTCTGTCTAAACCTATAAAAAATTTTATATTTGGGACATTTTCTTTAATTTCTTGTATCCATTTTTCATATTTTTGTGAATAAAACAAAACTTCACTATCACTATGTTTTAAAACATTTATAATTTCTTTGCAAGTAAGTTCTCTATCTATTGGAACAAAAACACCTGTACTTTTTAGAACTGTTAAATAAACTGTAAGCCATTTATAACTATTTTCTCCAATAATTGCAATATGTTTGTCTGCCATTCCAATATTTGATATTCCTGTTCCAAGTTCTTCTGTATCTTTTACAAATTCTTTATATGTAACTTTGATTATATTGTCTTGATTTTGTTCATCTTTATATTCAAATGCTATATTATATCCAGCTTCTTTTACTGATAGATCTAACATTTCTTTAATAGATGTTATTTTTGTAATATTTTTATTTAATGCATAATTTTTGTTCATAAAACATCCCCATTCTTTTACCCTAAATATTTTGAATTTATTTTTGTGATTTTGGTATCTACTTTATTAATAATTTTGGCATAATGTATCATTTTCATTGAGTCAAATTTACTCAATTTATTTTTTGCTTTATATTTAATTTTGTGTTCTACTGTTGACCAAAAATCCATTGCCATTGTTCTTATTTGTATTTCTATTTTTACTTGTGCAATTGTATCACCTATGTTTACAGGTGTTTGCCCAATAATATGAAAACCTGAATATCCCGTTTTTTTGGGTTTGTGTACATAGTCTTTTATTTGTAATATTTCTATTAGAGAATCTTCTTCTATTGTATCTTTAATTTTGAAAATATCAGTTTTAAATGGACACACAATTCTTATTCCTGCTATGTCATTTACATTTCCTATTAATTCTTTATAATTTAAATCGTAATTTTTCTTTTTCATTTTATTTATAATGCTCTCTGGTGTCTTTATCCTGCAATTTATATTATTTATAACATCATAATTGTAAAATTCTTTTAAAGATGTCTGAAAACTCTCTAGTTTTCTTTTTACTTGTAACATTGCTTGTTCGTATATAAGCATTAATGTTTGGAAATTTTTTTCTTTTACATCAATTGGAACTAGGCTCAATATACTTAAATTTTCTTTTTGATTTTTAAAATTCTCGTCTATTGTTCTAATCGCCTCCTTTTTTTAGTTTTATATATTTTATTTTCTAAATGTTCTTTTTTGATGTTCGATTTATGTCTTTTGTGTAAAATATTTCTTAATTTTTTCAAATTCATTTTATCATAATACTATAAATATTTCAATAAAAATAAGAAACTCTTTATAATTTGTAAAGAGTTTCTTATTTTTAATTCCATCCTGCAATATCTTCATTTTCATTAAATGTATATACTAGCTTTTTATTATATACTTCTTCATATTTTGCAACTTTTAATTCATAATCCTTTTGTCTTAGCTCTTCTTTTGCTGTTTTAAAATCTGTTTCATTGTTTGGATAAATTGGTGGCATAATGTGTAAAATATATTTTTGTGTATAGAAACCATCATCTCCCAATTTATTTGTATTTTGCATTTCGACAAAACAAGGTATTATAGGTACATTATATTTACACGCATAATGATATGCCCCTATCTTTCCTGGTCTTGGTTTTTTGTAATTAAACCACATTTCTTCTTCTGGATATATTAGTACAAAATGTTTTTTATTAAATAATTTTTCAAGTGTTGGTTCAAAATTGTTAGATATATATTTATGACTTTTGTTTATTGGTATAGTTCTATTGTTTTTTAAAAGCCATCCTAATGAACCTGGCATAAATATATTAGATTCTTGAACTATAATATCAAATTTTCTTTTTTTTCCTATTTTATGCATTAAATATCTAATTATTGTATTATCTATTTTGCTAAAGTGATTTGATGTTACAATTGCTCCTGTTTTTATATCTTTTATATTTTCTATTCCTTTAATTTCTGTATTTAAATTAATAAAATCTGTTAATGAGTCTGTAATACTTGTTGCTACTATGGTTTTCGCTTTGTTCCTTAATTTCTTTTTTCTTGTATCATATTTTAATATAATGTGTTCTCTTTCTTCTGGTGTTACTATATGGTCATTTGTTTCTACTTTTACATTAAATGTTTGTTTAGCTATTGCTTGCCTAATGTTTTGTATTACTTGTAATCTTTCTTTATCCTTTTCCATCCCTTTTCTCCTAAATAGTATATTGAAATATTATTTATCTAAACCTTACTTATTATACTATATTATAAATTAAATTTCAATTCTTAATTTTCATAAATTAAAATAAATTTTCTACACTATCTAGTCTTTTTAGATAACTTTGGTAGCTCTTCAGATATATTATTTTTAGCTATTTTAAATAAAGCATTTAATGTTTGCCATATCATTTCTTTTGTATCATTATCTATGTTTTTATATGTATTTAAAATTGTTTTTGCGTTTAAAAACCAATTTGTTTTTAAATCTTTCATTTTCTGAATTTCTGTTGTTTTCAATATTTCAAATATTACATCTATAACTTGTCCTCTTGTCGTAGGTTCTATGTCTTCAAGCCAATCTTTTATTGTTTTGTCTATAAATTCACTTCCTTTTGTAACTTCTGTTAATGTTACAAACTTATTGCCAATTAATTGCCAACTATATAAATCATGTTGCATTACTCCTTTTTGTGAACTTTCTATAACTGTATATTTTTCTCTATGGTTCATTAATCTGCCTATTATAGATGATTGAGGAATATATGTGTGAACATTATCTATCATTTCTTGATACTCACTAGTTTCAATTATATCTTCACAAAATCCTGGGCCATCATTATTATATACCTTTATTATTCTATTTTTAACTTCATTGCTTGAAAATATTGCAGCATAAATGGCTATATTCCCACCTTTTGAATGTCCCCCAACTATAATTTTCTTATTTGGATATTCTTTACCAATCATTTCTAAATATTCTTTTGCAGATTTTTGAGATGCAATATGACTTTTAAAGCTCATATTTAAATCTTCTTTCCATCCAACGATTGTATCATCGGTTCCTCTAAATGATACATATATTGTATTATTTGGCATTAATATTGTAATTGCTGAAAATTGCTTTTCTTGTTCTATATCTATTTTGTTTACATATTTTGTCGCAAACATTTTTCCAAATCTCTTTGAATTTCCCATTAATGGGAATAACTCTATATCATCCTTCCACAATATTGGTAAATCTTTAATATTTTGCTTTTTAAATCTTTTACTTAATTCTTCTATTGTTACTATTTCATTTTCTTCAATTATTTGGTCAAATGGTAAGTATGAAAATCTTGATAATATTAAATTATCTATTTCATTAAATTCTGATTGGTTTAGTGTTATGTCTCCTCTCCATTTTATGTAATCACATACATTTGGCATTTATATCAGCTCCTTACTTCATTTTGGTATTCATCTGCTTCTTTTACTTTATTCAAACTCTCCTTTATTCTTTTTATTTACTTTTCAATTATAATAAAAAATTTTAAGAAATACAACAATTAATTAAAATAGTCTTTTATCAATTTAATTAAATTATTTAATTCTTTAAATTTTGCAGAATTTGTATAAATGCCAAACTCTACTTTCCCAAGTCCAATTGTTGTTTCTACTTCAACTAAGTTTAATTCTTTATAATCATTTTTATCTATGTATTCTCGTGTTATTAATCCTAAAGCCTTACCAGAACTTGCAAGTTCTAAAATCGTTTTGTAGCTACTACTTTTTAATTTTACTTTTTTTCCTTTTAATGCCTCTTTTATTCTGTATGTAGCTTGTGCATAATTTCTTGGTATATATATAATCTGATCTTCTATATTTTCAATCGTTAATTTTTGTACAGCAAATATTGATTTATTACTTGCTATAATTACATCATGTAAGTATCCTAACCTAATATATTGAATGTCATCACATATATTAGTATTATCTTTTTTTGAAAATACTATATCCAATTCTTTATTTTTAAGTTTTCTCATCATTTGTGTTGTTTCTTCACAAATTAAATTTACATTTACATTTGGATATCTTAAGCAATAATCATTTATAACATTTCCAAAAATACAACTTCCCATATGATTATGTGTACCAATATTTATACATCTTTCTTTACCAATTTGTGCATCTATTCTATTCAGTTGTTCAATTGCATTTCTTAATTTTTCATATAAATCTTTTCCATATTGAGTTAAAGTTACTCCTTTGCTTTTTCTTTCAAATAATTTAATCGATAATTGATTCTCCAAATTTTTAATTTGTTTTGTAATTGCAGGTTGAGAAATATTTAATTGTTCACTTGCCTTTGTTATATTTTCTTCTTTAGCAACTGCAACAAAAATTCTATATAGTTCAAAATCAATCATTTATATTACTCCTAAATTTATATTTTACATATTTTTTTTATATCACAAAAGCATGAAATATTCAATAAATTTCATGCTTTTGCTTAGGTCTAAAAAAATAAACCTATATTTTAGTGGTTGTGACTTAGTCAAGCCGATAGTCAATCGTGTTGCACCAAATATTAACAATGTCCTTATATTCGAAAGTTTTTTCAAGGCTCGCATATAAGTGGCGAATATATGGCTCTGAAAGTGCTGGTCCTATAACAGTAACACGTTCAGAACAAATTCCATTATTAATTTTTATGAAACATCCATTAACCCGAAGTATTGCAGATTCATAAACACTACGACTGTCTTTCCAGGTTGTCTCTTCAAATACAGTATCAATGTATATAATTCCATTTAATGGAATACCAACAAGTTTTGAAGTTCTTTCCTTATTGGCTTCTATTATTTGAACTACTGCATTATCTTTTGAAATAATAAGGTCATAAGGTGTATGATTGCAAAATTCAATCATTCTAGTTGGTTCTTCTAGTGGAGTAATATTATACTCTGATTTTGTATTAAAATTAGGACTACAATCCTCACATGTTACTATCGTGATTATGCCTTTCTTGAAAATCGGTGCAATATAAAGTTTGTTGTATTCCATATGTTCCACTAAGTTTCTTTTAATCATGCACCCTCGTTCAATTTCAAAGTTACATTTCAAATTTTGATCCTCTTTTGCATATACAAAAATCTTTCCATTTCCCCATCCATCAACCCAAATTTGAATTGTTTCTTTTGGTTCAACTGTTGCAAAAATATAACATTTTCTCTCAAGCATCAATGTGTAATTTGTACTATTATGCAATTCGAAAGAAAATTTATAGTCTTTCCATGGGATGAATTTGTGATTTTTATCCTCAATGTACTCAAAGTTGCCATTTAATTCTCCATAATATTCCCGCATACAATTTTCCTCCTTTTTCTAAACCACTTGTATATAAAATTTTTACATTTTTATTATACTATATATATTGATTTTTGAGAAATAGATTTATCTACTCTTGATATAACCACTAGTTATAGCAAATAAACTATGATTATCATAAAATAATTTGCACTAGCTATAATTTATCTGTTACTGCATATAGTTTCATTCTTTCCTCATAAAAAGTATAAAAGGTAAAGACCTAAATCTCTATCTTTTGACTTTACAGCTCCCACTTATTGGTAGGGTTCACCTGATTTTTTATCTTTTCAATAATTTTTTACTATATTATTTGGCAGGTGTGCCAAGTCCTGCATCTCTTTTGACCTTTTAAAGGTGTGTAGATGGCATAATTGTCTACTTCAAATAATTTTGTTTTATTAAGTATGATCCTTATCCAATAATATTTTTTCTATATTTATTATATCAGGAAATACGAAATTCTTATTTCCTGCTTTTACCAATTCTAATACTCTATTTGCTTTTGTATTTAATTCTTTTTTCAAGTCATCATTTATTGTTACTTCTTTGTTCTGTTTTATATATTGTTCTTTTATGTATTCCATTGTAGTAGGAAACATATTCTGAATTAAAAAAGCACTTTTTCTTCCATATATGTATCCAAATGCAATTGTATCAACTCTTTTATATCGTTCTAATTTTTTATCATATATTGCTTTATATTTTTCAACTTTACTACTTACAGGAATAAACCAATATAAACCATTATTTCTATTATCTTTAAAACAATAATAGCATGGTCTCATATAACCATTTTCCTTGTTTACCATTAATTCTTTATCTTTTATTACTTCAAAAAATTCATCTTTTATAAAATAAAAGTTTCCTGCTTTTATATTCAATTTTTGCTCCTATTCTAAAATTATGACCTTGCCTCTTTTATAAAGCAAGGTCTTTATAACATTTATTAACTGGTCTTTTTATTGTTCGCACACCAGTTAGCGAAAAACATTTATTAATCAACCTTTTTATGGTTCGCATGTTGATCAGCGAAAAACATTTATTGCATACACTTGATGTCTTTCTTATTATATTCATTTTAGCAAATTTTATTTACTTTGTAAAGAGTTTTGTAGAAAATTTATTGTTTTTCGTACCACTTTGCAAATTCTTGCATTGCTTGTACAGAGTCATCAACTTTTCTTCTATTTTCTTTTTCTTCTGAATTCATTTCTGCTAATGTTTTATTAAAATCATCTATCATAATATCTACATTTTCTTTTACACATACTTCATCTTTTTTTCTGTTGCCCAATAATATTTATCAAAAATATCCATTTCTGCATTTTTCAATCTTTCTTCTGTTATTTTTATCATATCTTTATTCATACCACCTCTAGCTGTAATTAGTATTAAACTATGTCCATCTTGTTTTAGCAATTGTAATACTCTTTTTACTCCTGGCATAAAATTCGATTCTACTATAATTTGCTTATGATATTTATTTAAAAAGCCACTTATTTCTTCTTGTTTCCATCTAAATCTATCTTGAAATTTTAGTTCTTTATGTTTGAGAAATTATATCATAACTTTACCTTATTTGTCTTAATTTTTGTAAAATTTCACATTTTTTACTAATATTTTAAAGAGCCAGTAATTATACTAGCTCTCTAATCTACTTTAAAGATTTTGCTTCAAACTATGAAAACATTATGCAAACAATTTAGTGTGTTTCTATAGTTATGTTCACTTGTTTAATCTCTGTAAATATTGATATTACTGATTTTTTCCACAACAATTCTTATACTTCTTCCCACTTCCGCATGGACATGGATCATTTCTACCAACTTTTGGTTCTTCTCTAACAACTGTTCTATTTACATCAGGGTTTTCTATAGAAGATTGTCCTCCGTCCACGCTATTTATTGATTGAAGAGCTGCCTTTGTTATTTTAGCTGTCTCACTTCTTCTTAAATCTTTTTGTTGTCTTAAATTCATAAGAAGTTTTACAACATCTACTTTTATTCCCTCTATCATTTCATCAAACATTTCTGTACCAACAATTCTATATTGAACAACTGGGTCTTTTTGTCCCCAACCCTGAAGACCTATACCCTTTCTTAGTTCATCCATAGCATCTATATGGTCCATCCATTTTTGATCAACAACTTTAAGCATTACTATTCTTTCAATTTCACGAAGTTGTTCTGGTTCTATTTCTTTCTCTTTTTCAGCATATTTACTGTGGGCTTTTTCTTGTAAACTTGCAATAATTGCATCTACGTCTTGAGATTTTTCTTTTATCTCATCTAGCATGTTTATTCCAAATGTATTTAAGATTTCATTTGATAATGATTCTACATTTAATTTTACATTTCCTTTTTCATCTGCTTCATTAAATGTTTCTACTGTTGCAGAAGCTACCCAATCTATATAGTTTGATATAACTGAACTTAAATCTAATCCGTCAAGAACTTTTTTTCTTTGAGAGTAAATTTCTTCTCTTTGAACATTCATTACATCATCATATTTTAAGACATTTTTACGAATGCTAAAGTTTCTACCTTCTACTTTTTTCTGAGCATTTTCAACAGCCTTTGAAATCATTTTTACTTCTATTGGCATGTTTTCATCAACATTTAGTGCACTATATATTTTTGTTACTCTATCTCCACCAAAGATTTTCATTAAATTGTCATCTAGTCCTATATAGAATTTAGAATCTCCTGGGTCTCCTTGACGTCCACTACGTCCACGTAATTGGTTGTCTATACGTCTTGATTCATGACGTTCTGTTCCTATGATTTTTAAACCACCAGCTTGTATTACTTTTTCTTTTTCTTCTTTTATTTGTTCCTGATATTTAGCTTCTAATTTTTTAAATTGTTCTCTTGCTCTTAATATATCTTGGTCATCAGTTTCATAATATGTGTTTGATTCTTCTATTAAATTTGCTGGTACTTTATTTTCTTTCATTTCTTGTTTTGCTAAAAATTCACTATTTCCACCAAGCATAATATCTGTACCACGTCCAGCCATGTTTGTTGCAATAGTTACAGCTCCATATTTACCAGCTTGTGCTATAATTTCAGCTTCTTGTTCATGATATTTAGCATTTAATACAGTGTGTTTTATTCCTGCTTCTTTTAACTTTTTACTTAATAATTCTGATTTTTCAACAGAAACAGTACCTATTAGTATTGGTTGACCTTTACTATGTGCTTCTTTTACATTTTCTACAATTGCGTTAAATTTAGCTCTTTCGTTTTTATATATAACATCATTTTGGTCTAATCTTTTTACAGGTTTATTTGTAGGAATTGCTATAACATCTAAATTATAAATTTCTTCAAATTCGCTCTCTTCTGTCATTGCAGTACCTGTCATACCAGATAATTTTCCATACATTCTGAAGAAATTTTGGAATGTAATTGTAGCTAAAGTTTTTGATTCATCTGCTATTTTTACTTTTTCTTTCGCCTCTAATGCTTGGTGTAATCCATCATTATATCTTCTACCATACATGATACGACCAGTAAATTCGTCTACTATTAATACTTGTCCATCTTTTACTATATAGTCTGTGTCTTTTTTCATAACCCCATGTGCATGTAATGCTTTATTTACATGGTGTACTAAACTTGAATTTTCTATATCATTAAAATTATCTAATCCAAATTCTCTTTCTGCTTTTTCAATACCTTTTTGTGTTAATGATGCTGATTTTGCTTTTAAATCTACTATATAATCATATTTTTCATTATCTTCTTGTTGATCAGAATCTTTTACATCTTCTTCTACTATAACTTTTGCTTCTAATTTTCTTACAAAACTATCTGCCCTTTTATATAAATCTGATGAAGAATTTGCTCTACCTGAAATTATAAGAGGAGTTCTTGCTTCATCAACTAAAATACTATCTATTTCATCCACAATTGCATAATGTAGACCTCTTTGAACTAATTGGTCTTTATATATTACCATGTTATCTCTTAAGTAATCAAATCCAAATTCATTATTTGTACCATAAGTTATGTCTGAATTATAAGCTTCTTGCTTTTGTTTAGGGCTTTGACCAGAAATAACTAAACCAACAGTTAATCCTAAGAATTTGTATAATTTTCCCATCCATTCACTATCACGTTTTGCTAGGTAATCATTTACTGTAACTACATGTACCCCTTTTCCTTCTAATGCATTTAAATATACTGGAAGTGTTGCAACTAATGTTTTTCCTTCACCGGTTTTCATTTCTGCAATTCTTCCTTGATGAAGTATTATACCACCTATTAATTGAACATCAAAATGTCTCATTCCTAAAACTCTTTTTGATGCTTCTCTTACTACTGCAAAAGCTTCTGGAAGTATATCATCTAATGTTTTACCATTAGCTAATTGTTCTTTAAAATATGGTGTTTTTTTAGTTAATTCACTATCTGTAAGCTTACTCATTTCTTCTTCTAAACTATTAATTTTACTAACAATTGGCTCAATCTTTTTAACTTCTTTTTCACTGTATGATTTAAATAATTTCATATTTTTTCATCCTCTCAAACTTTTTTATGTATTTTTACTTGTTTAATATACCACTAAAATTATTTTTTAGCAAGTTTTTTTGTAATATTCTTTTAATTTTGGAATAAATTTTTATTATAAATATTGTTGTTCACAAAATATTTTATTTGTAACAGATTTAAAATTTATGAAGGAAAGAGTGATGTTATGTTTTTATATAATTTTAAACTAAATGGTAATAGACTTGTTAAGTTTTTATTTATTGTAATGCTTATAATTATTTTGATTATTTTCTCTGTTGGAATTTATAATATTTTTTTCAAAAAGGGAAATACCAATACTCGGTTCAGATGTAATTAAATTAACAGATACAATAGATACTAATAAAGTATTTGAAATCACTCCTGAAAATTATACTAATATTCTTCAGGCTGTAACAAATGATATTGACTCTTATGTTGGATGTAAAATTCATTTCACAGGTTATGTTTATCGTCTTATTGATTTTGATGAGAATGAATTTGTTTTAGCTAGAGATATGCTAATAAATGAAAATACTTCTCAAAGTTTAATTGTTGGATTTTTATGCACATATGACACAGCTTATGAATTTAAAGATGATACTTGGGTTGATATTAAGGGTACTATTGTAAAAGGTGATTATTATGGAGATATTGCTCAAATACAGGTAGAAAGTATGACTCAGTGTGATGAACCTGAAAACAAATATGTTTCTGTACCTGATGATACTTATATTCCTACAAGTAATATGTTTTAATTTTTATATAAGATACTTATATTTTTTGATATAAGTATCTTATATCTTACATTTTATATTTATACCGTTTTTAGCATAGGAAGCTTTTCTTCAATTGCTTTCATTATTCTTTCTTCCATATCTTTTCTACATTTAGTATTATATTTGTATGCATCATCGAACATTGGCGTACATTCTTTTACTTGTTGTTCAAACCTTTCATCGAACTTCTTGTCTATTACTTTAATTTGTTCAGCAAATCTTTCGTCAAATAATTTTTTTATCTCATTATCATGTTGCTCAAATCTCTCATCAAATAGTTTTCTTATCTCCTTATCATGCTGTCCAAATCTCTCATCAAATAGTTTTCTTATCTCTTGGTCATGTTGTTTAAATCTTTCATCAAATAGTTTTCTTATTTCCTTATCATGCTGTCCAAATCTTTCATCAAATAGTTTTCTTATCTCTTCGTCATGCTGTCCAAATCTCTCATCAAACAGTTTTCTTATCTCTTCATCATGTTGTTTAAATCTTTCATCAAACAGTTTTCTTATTTCCTTATCATGCTGTTCAAACCTTTCATCAAATAGTTTTCTTATCTTTTCATCATGTTGTTTAAATCTTTCATCAAACAGTTTTCTTATTTCCTTATCATGTTGCTCAAATCTTTCA
>CAOKHL010000019.1 GCA_948468315.1 uncultured Eubacteriales bacterium | reverse complement strand
AATTAGATAAAAATTCAACTACCGAGAAATTCTCGGTAGTTCAAAAAGAAGGAAACAGAGAAGTAAATAGAATAGTCCAATATTACAATTTAGATGCAATAATTTCTGTTGGATATAGAGTAAGTACTGACAGAGCAATATTTTAGAAAAATGTTTATGAAAGATGAAAAAATATTAATAGATAGTTCAGATAAATTTAGCGATGATAGCTGGTTTAAAAACCAAGAAGAAAGGAACTTTATTTTAAATGAAGGAATGAAAATAATAAATAAAGGACAAGCAGAAGGAAAAATTATTGGAGGAAATTTATGCACATTAAATTTATTACAAGGAACTGAATATATGCCCGACTTGGAAAACAGCATTTTATTTATAGAAGATGATGGGCTAGTGGGTAAAGTATTTAATAAAGAATTTGATAGAAACTTACAATCTTTATTACATTGTGCAAAAAATAAAAACATAAAAGGCATTGTAGTTGGGAGAGCAGAAAGTAACTGTGATATGACATATGAAAAATGGGCAAATATATTTAAAAATAAGAAGGAATTAGTTAATATTCCCATTGTAATAAATGCCAATTTTGGACATACAACACCTATATTTACATTTCCTATAGGCGGCTATGCTAAAATTGAATTTAATAAAGAGGTAAAAATAGAAATTCAAGATTAAAATGATTAAGAAAGTCTTTTCTCTTATATGATAATTGGCAACCTGGTTGTATTTATTAAATAGAAGAATAAAGTAAAGGAGGATAAATATAGATGGAAGAAATAGTATTTGTAACACACAATAAAGGAAAAGCAAAATCAGCAGAAAAATATTTTAATAATCTAAAATTTTGTACATATGATTTTGAATTAGACGAACCTAGAAGCGATGATATAAAAGAAATAGCAACAGCAAAAGTAAAACAAGCATATGAGATTGTAAAGAGACCTTGCATAGCGCTAGATACAGGATTTTTTATAGACGAATTAAACGGATTTCCAAGAGCATTTGTTAATTTTTCATTGGATACTATAGGGATTGAAGGAATTTTAAAATTAATGGAAAATAAAGAAAATAGAAAGTGTAGATTTGAAGAATGTTTAGCATATCATGATGGAAAAGAGGTACATTATTTCTATGGAAAACATCCAGGAAACTTATCAACAAAGATTCAAGGAATAAATAGAGAAGAAAAATGGTCTGATTTATGGTATATATTTAAACCAGAGCATTTTGAAAAAACACTTGCTGAAATGGATAGTATGGAAAGAGAAGAGAGAAGAAAAATTGATGGTTCAGTAGAAGTATTAAGAGTTTTTGCTGAGTGGTATGAAAAAAATGAACAACAGAAACTTTAAAGAAAGAAGAGTAGTATATAGTGGAAAAAGAACTAGAATTTTATAATAAAATTAAAAATTGGGATTTTACAGATATTAAAATGTATGAAGAAAATTTCACAGATTGGGATATGTATAAAATATTAAATGAAAAAGCCAAAGATAGTGATTATATACTAGACTTAGGAACAGGTGGAGGAGAAAAAGTATTGAAATACTTTCCTAAAGTAGAAAAAATAATTGGAACTGATATTTCTGATGAAATGATAAAAACAGCTTATAAAAATTTAAGGAATAGCAAAAAAAGCAACATTGAATTTAAAGTGATGGATAATTTAAATATAGATTTCCAAAATAATTTATTCGATATTGTAGTAGCAAGACATACATGCATAGAACCAAAACAAATATATAAAATCTTAAAATATGGAGGATTACTTTTAGTAAGAGGTGTAGATAAATTAGATTGTTGGGAATTAAAAAAATATATGGAAGAGGTCAGGCTTATAATGATGTAGACCCAATAAGTAAAATTATATTATGGAATAGTTGTATATAAATAGAAAAATGTAGGAGTAATATAAATATGAAAATTATAAAATTAGAACAAGCAGAAAAACACGAAAATAGTGAGACATGTGAGACATTAGAATATGGATTTAATGATAAAGATATTGATTGTGCAACAGCGATTATAACTGGAAGATATCCAGAAACAGGATATTGTATGAATGAAGTATGTAAAGAATTAATATATGTAATTAATGGTAGTGGAACTCTAAATAAAGAAGAAGAAACTATTGAATTTAAAAAAGGAGATGCAATTTTAATTAATAAAGGTGAAAAATACTATTGGAATGCACAATGTACAATAGTTATGCCATGTACACCAGCCTGGTATCCAGAACAACACAAAATGATAGAAAATTGAAGAAAGAAAACATTCTCTAAAACCAAGAAAGGAAGATTAAATTTGAAAGATGCTCAAACAGTCACAGCTATAATTTTAATTGCAGGAAATAGTACAAGATTTGGAAAAAATAGAAACAAAAATTTCGAAATAATAGAAGGAAAAAATGTATTAACATATAGTTTAAATGAATTTGACAATAACAAATATATAGATAATATAATAATTGCTTGTAAATCATCAGAAATTGAAAAAGTTAAAGAGATACTAACAAAAGAGAAAATTTCAAAAAAAGTAGATATTATTATTGGAGGTAATACAAGAAAACAATCAGTATGCAACTGTTTAAAAAGTACTAACTCCGATATTGTAATTATACATGATGGTGCAAGACCTTTAATTAAGCAAGAATATATTAACAAGTGTATTGAAAACATTAACGAATTTAAAGGAGTGACAATTGGAGTAAAATCAAAAGATACAATAAAAATAACAGATGAAAATAATACAGTAATTGAAACAACAAGTAGAAACAATACATGGATAATTCAAACTCCACAATGCTTTAAAAGAAAAATTCTATTAGAGCTACATAAAAAATACAACAATGAAGACATAACAGATGACTGTATATTGCTGGAAAGAAACAATAACAAAGTAAAAGTAATTGAAGGTGATTATACTAATATAAAAATTACTACATATGAGGATTTAAATATTGTGAAAGAGTATTTAAATAGTGTAAAAAAATAATATATACTTAATTTAACAGGAGATTATTATGGGAAAAGTTTTAAAAATAAGAGAAGTAGGAGATCCTATCCTCGAAATGGAATGTGACCAAATAGACATAAAAGATATAAACAAAAATATTCTAGATATCATAGAAGATTTAAAATTAACATTAGAATATGGAACAGGGTTAGGAATACCTGCTCCACAAATAGGTATAAATAAAAGAATTATAGTTGTAGGAGCCAAAAAAGAGAATATAAAATATAATGATGCGGAAGAAATACCAATAACTGCTATGATAAATCCAATTTGGGAAAAGTTATCAGAAGATACAGACATACAATATGAAGGATGTATGAGTGTACCAACGATTAGGGGAAAGGTAGAAAGATATAAAAATATTGAATTGACATATTATAACGAAAACGGAAAAAAGATAGTTAAAAAAATAAATGGATTTTTTGCAAGATTAGTGCAACATGAATGTGATCATTTAGATGGAAAAGTATTTCTAGAAAAAGTAAAAGAACCTAATGGATTTGCAACAATAGAGAATATTAATAAATATAATTTAAGAGACAAAAAATAGATATACTAAAATTATTCAAATCAAGAGACAATGGGATAAGGAGAAATTTATGAGTACAGTTATTTATCTAGTTAGACATGCAGAAACTATTTCAGAAAATGGTATAAGAAATACTAATGAAACAAATCAAATGATAAATGAAAAAGAAATCTTATCTATAAAAGGAGAGGAAGATTCAAAGAGTTTAAGTCAAAATAAAGAACTTAAAAACATTAACATTATTTGGTGTAGTAGTTATGTAAGAGCAAAGCAAACGGCAAAATATATAGCGAATGAAAACAATTTACAAATTAATATTGATTACAGGTTAAATGAAAGAAAGTTAGGAAATTTAGACGAAATAGCTGTATTTATGAAAAATAAAAAGACAACAGATCCTTCACAAGAACAATTATTATATCCTAAATTTAAAACTTCAGATGGAGAAAGTGCAGAAGACACTAATAAAAGGATGACAGATTTTTTAAATGAAGTATTAAAAAAGTATAAAGAAAAAAGAGTAGTGATAGTTAGTCACGGAGGTTCAATAAAATTTTTGTCATTAAACTGGTGTAAAGTAAATGAAAATATAGAGTTAGAATATAAAAATAAAAAATTGTTTATTACATCACCTTGCCTAATAAAACTTACATTTAACAATAAAGAACTTATAGATATAGAACAAATTGTATAGAAGGAAAACTTTTATGAAAAAATTGACAAAAATAAAGTACATATTTTTAAAAATAGAAAACAATTAAACAAATGGTATGCAAGCTTTTTTTATAAAAAAATAGAATGTAAATAAAATAACATTCACAAAAGACAAAAAAACAAATAATAGAATAGAGGAATGTTATGGAGAAAATATACAAAGAACCAAATAAAGCAGAAGAAGAAACAACAATAAATATATTATATAATGAAAAAATGCTATCAATATACACAAACAAAATAAGTTTACAAAAACAGCTCAACAAACTAATAGGAGAGCCAACAAAAGAATATAAAATAAAAAGAAGTATCATAGGTAGTATATGGAAAATATCATTAAAAGAAAAAAATAAAATACAGAAACTAATATTAAAAGCAAACATTTATGAATTATAATTATATCCTATGAAATAGATATAGCAATAGACTAATTGACATAAAAATAAACCGATGATATAATATTCCTACATGCTTAAGTAAGCAAAAAATCAGAAAGGAAATGTTATTATGGCAAAAAAATTAGCAAAAAGTTCTGATGTAAACATTGAAAAAGTAATTTCTAAGATACAATTAGGAGATGTACCTAAAGAAGATATGCATATTGTATCTGATGTTATTTTAGGGGTACGGAAAGACTTACATGAACAATTTGAATTTAATGAGACTATGGTTTTAATGCAAAAAGTATGTATTGAGAAGGCAGAAGAAAAATGTTTAGATTCAGAATTAGATGTTAAAGAACATACTCGTTTTTTGGAAAGGAAAAGAAATGAATGTTTAGCAGCTGAGAATGAAGTTGCAAAAGCAAGAGAACAACTTGAAAAAGCAAAAAAAGCATTATATGCAGCAGAGAAATTTCATGCACAACTTGAACGAAAACTTGAAATGGCAAAAGAAGATTGTCAATACAGAAAAAATGTATTAGAACAAATGCTAGTAATTGCATTAGTACATTCAACAGCTTCATTGAAGCAAATTCGCGAATATAGACTAGCAGATATTATTATTACAAATTCAGAAGAACAATTGCTTGAATATATTGATCCAGATGAAGTTTTTGATGCGGAAAATGCAGAACATTTTGTTGAGCGCTTACCTAGGGGATTTGAAGAAAAATATGACAAAGCTACTAGGCAGGCTATGATTGACTACTGTGAACTAGTAATCAATTTCAAAATGGCAGAAGATACTGCAAATACAGGACTAAAAATAGTATGCCTATTTAGTAGTCAAGATATTGCTGAAATTCTTCGGTTAAATGGACTTGAAGAATTTTAAATAACATGCCTAATATAGAAAAGAGGAGAACTTTAAAATAAAAGTTGTCCTCTTTTCTATATAATAAAAATATTTTTATTTAACCTATTTACAAAAAAATATTTAATATTATAATAATAAGTGACATATAACATGTGTTATTAGAAAATGGAAGGAGATAACAATGAAAAATATTATAGAAGTCAAAAACTTAACAAAAGAATACAGAAACCTAAAAGCAATAGATGACTTATCATTTGAAGTACATGAGGGAGAGATTTTAGGATTATTGGGACCTAATGGAAGTGGTAAATCAACAACAATAAATTGTATACTTTCATTATTAAAATTTAGCAAAGGAAGTATAAAAATATTGGGAAAAGAAATGAAGCCAGATTCTTATGACATAAAAAAAGATTTAGGTGTTATATTCCAAGAAGTAGCTGTGTTTGAAGAATTAACAGTATATGAGAACATAGATTATTTTTGTGGTTTATATATAAAAGATAAAACAACCAGAAAAAAATATATAAAAGAAGCAATAGAATTAGTAGGTTTAGAAGAATTTAAAAAATTTTATCCAAAACAATTATCAGGAGGGTTACTTCGAAGGCTTAATATTGCTTGTGGAATTGCACACAAACCTAAAATAATATTTTTAGATGAGCCAACTGTAGCAGTAGACCCACAAAGTAGAAACAGTATATTAGATGGAATAAAAAAACTAAGAGACCAAGGAGCAACAATAGTTTATACAACACATTATATGGAAGAAGTAGAAATTCTTTGTGATAGAATTATAATATTAGACAAAGGAAAAGTATTAGCAACTGGAACATCAGACAAATTAAAAGAACTTGCCAAAATAGAGGAAAAGGTAACAATAGAAATAAATAATTTACAACCAGAACAAATAGAAAAAATAAAACAATTAGAAAATGTAGATGAAGTAAATTACAATGTTGGAAACCTAATTATAACATATAAAAAAGGTAAAAACAATTTAGGAGAATTAATTGAACATTTGAAAAAAGAAAATATCAAATATAACAAAATATATTCTGAAAGACCAACACTAAATGATGTATTTCTAGAATTAACAGGAAAGGAGCTTAGAGATTAATGTTTATACATAATTTTAAGTATGCCTTTAAAACACTTTTTAGAAATAAAATGCTAATATTTTGGACATTTGCATTTCCAATTATATTAGGGACATTTTTTAATTTAGCATTTTCAAATATAGAAAATAGTGAAAAGCTTGATATTATAAATATTGCTATTATTGATAATGAAGATTTAAAATTAGATGAAAATAAAGGAATAAAAGAAGCTTTTGAACAATTAAGTGATGAACAAAATGAAGACAGGCTTTTTTATACACAATATGTATCAGAAGAAAAAGCAAAAGAGTTATTAGAAAATGATGAAATATCAGGATATTTAATAATAGAAGAAAATAAGCCAAAAACAGTTATAAAAACAAATGGAATTAATGAAACAATATTAAAATATGTAACAGAACAAATAATGCAAACAACTAAAATAGTAGAAGATTTAGCAACAGAGAAAATAACAAAAGAAATACAATCTGGAAACATCAAAATAGATTATCAAAAAATTTATCAAGATGTATTAGATATAGCAAGTCAAGATAATGTAAAAATAAAAAATATATCAAATACAAATTTAAGTTACACAATGATAGAATTTTACACTTTAATTGCAATGACATGTTTATATGGTGGAATACTTGGAATGACATCTATAAATAATAGTTTAGCAAATATGGGAGAAGTTGGAAAAAGAACATCAGTTGCACCAATAAGTAAAGGAAAAGTTATAATCTCAAGTTTACTTGCAAGTTATATTACACAATTAATAGGTTTAGCAATATTATTTGCATATACAATATTTGCTTTAAAAATAGATTATGGAACAAATTTGCCACTTATAATACTTTTATCATTAACGGGAAGCTTAGCAGGACTATCACTAGGAATTGCAGTTGCAACATTAGTAAAATCAAATGAAAACGTAAAAACAGGAATATTAATAGCTGTAACAATGTTTGGTTGTTTTTTATCTGGAATGATGGGAATTACGATGAAATATATTGTAGATAAAAATATACCAATTGTAAACAAATTAAATCCTGCAAGTATGATAACAGATGGATTTTATTCATTATATTATTATGATACTTTTGATAGGTATTTCTTTAATATTGCAAGTTTACTTATTTTTAGTGGAATTCTGATACTTATATCTGTTAGAGGGTTAAGGAGGCAAAAATATGACAGTATTTAAAACATTTTTAAAAGTATTAAATAAATGCAAATTTGTAATAATTCTCTACACAGTAATTTTATTGACTTTTGGAGCTTTTAATATGACAACAAGTGAAAATTCTACAAATTTTGTGGCAAGTAAACCAGATGTTTTAATAATAAATAATGATGAAAATGTAGGAGTTACAAAAAATTTAGTAGAATATATCACTAATAATTCAAATAATGTAGATGTAAAAAATAATGAAGATGCAATTAATGATGCATTATTTTATAGAGAAATAAATTATATAATATATATTCCTCAAAATTATAGACAAGATATATTAGATGGAAAAAATCCAGAAATAGAAATAAAAAGCACAGGAGACTATCAAGCAAGTTATGCAGAAATGTTACTTTCTAGGTACATAAATATAGAAGTAATATATGCAAAAGAAATTAAAGATGAAGATAAATTAATTGAAAAAATAAACAATACTTTAGCAGAACAAACAGAAATAGAAATTACATCAAAATTAGATACAGATAGTTTATCTAAAGCAACTTTTTATTACAATTTTGCAAGTTATAGTATTTTAGCGGGAGCAATTTATGTTATATGTTTAATTTTATCTAGTTTTAATGAAACAAAAATAAGAAAAAGAACAATTATTAGTAGTATGAATTATAAAAAACATAATAGAATTTTATTAATATCAAATGCCTTACTTGCAATTGCTTTATGGATATTTTATGTAATAATAAGTTTTATAATAGTTGGAAAAACAATGTTTAGTATACAAGGAGTAATTTATATTGTTAATTCATTTATATTTACAATATGTGCTTTAACAATAGCATTTTTAATAGCAAATTTGGTAAATAATAAAAATGCAATAAACGGAATTGTAAATGTTATTGCTCTTGGTTCAAGCTTTTTATGTGGAGCTTTTGTACCAGTAGAATGGTTACCCGCTTCTGTCCTAAAAGTAGCACATATATTACCAACTTATTGGTACATTCAAACAAATGAACTTATGAAAACAATAGAAAAATTTGATATAGAAAGTTTAAAACCGGTTTTTATTAATATGGGAGTAATAGCTTTATTTACTATTATATTTGTTATTATTACAAATATAATATCTAAAAGAAAAAGAAAAATAGCATAATTTTTATAAAAAGATTAGTTTGAAAAATAACTAATCTTTTTTAATCTTACAAAAATGTAATTCAAAAATAGAAAAAATATGTTATAATATTTCAGGGAGGCATAAAAATGCAAAAAATATTAATAGTAGAAGATGATGAAAAAATAAGACACGAATTAGAAACATTTTTAAATAAAAATGGATTTGAGACAGAAGGACTAAAAGAATTTGACAATGTAATAAATGATATATTAGAAAAAAATGCAGATTTAATATTATTAGATATAAATTTACCATATTCAGATGGAGAATATATTTGTAAAGAAGTTAGAAAAACTTCAAATGTGCCAATAATTATAGTAACTAGCAGAAATAATGAAATAGATGAATTAATGAGTTTAAATTATGGAGCAGACCAATATGTAACAAAACCATATAATATACAAATATTGCTTGCAAAAATAGTAGGATTATTAAAAAGAAATGAAAATGCAGGAATTAATACTGACAAAATAGATTGTAAAGACTTTGTTTTAAATAGAGCTGAAAGAGTGATAGAAAAAGAGAATTTAAAAATAGAGCTAACAAAAAATGAATATAATATCTTATATTTTCTGACATTACATAAAGGAAAAGTTGTTTCGAGAGATGAAATCATGGATTACTTATGGGAAAGTGAAGAGTTTATTGATGATAACACATTAAATGTAAATATAAAAAGACTAAGAACAAAACTAGAAGATTTAGGAACAAAAGATTTAATTGAAACAAGAAGAGGACAGGGGTATATATTAAAATGAGTTTTAGAGAATATTTAAAAGAAAAAAGTATATTAATTGGTTTAAGCATGTTCGGAATAATTAGCATAGAAATTTTACTTTTAGCATATAAAATGAAAATTGGAATGAGATTATATATAGGAATAGCTCCAATCATACTGCTGTTTATATCACTAATATTAGAATATTACAGGAAAAAGAAATTTTACGATAGTTTAAAAAGACATATGGAAGAACTTGAAGATAAATATTTAATATCAGAAATTATAAATACACCAGATTTTATAGAAGGAAAAATATTAAAAGAAACATTACAAGATACTGGAAAAGCAATGATAGAAAATGTGAATAAATATAAGAATTTAACAGAAGATTATAAAGAATATATTGAACTATGGATTCACGAAATAAAAACACCCATTGCAGCAAGCAAAATGGTAATAGAAAACAACAAAACAGAAGCAACAAAAAGCATTGAAGAAGAACTAGATAAAATAGAAAATTACATAGAACAAGCATTATTTTATGCAAGAAGTAACACAGTAGAAAAAGATTATATTATTACTAAAACAAATCTAAAAGAAATTGTTAATTTGAGTATATTAAAAAATAAGAGTAGTTTACTGTCTAATAAAATAAAAATAGAATTACATGATTTAGAACAAGATGTTTACACAGATAGCAAATGGGCTATATTTATTATAAACCAAATTATACAAAACAGTATAAAATATTCCAAAAAAACAGACAAAAAAATTGAAATATATGCACAAACTAAAAATGAAAGTGTAATATTATATATAAAAGACAATGGTATTGGAATAAGAAAAGGTGAGATTACAAGAGTTTTTGAAAAAGGTTTTACTGGAATGAATGGTAGAATTACAAATAAGAAATCAACAGGAATTGGTTTATATTTATGTAAGAAATTATGTGATAAATTAAGATTAGGAATAGAACTAAATTCAGAAGAAAATATAGGAACAGAAGTAAGAATTGTTTTTCCAAGGAACAGTTATATAAATTTAATGTGAAATAAGATGATAGATTTAATTACAAAAATATTAGAAATTATTTGACAATGATTAAAGAATATGTTATTATTTAATTATAAATAAATGAACATTAATCGCAATTGTTCAAGTTGTTAATCGTATGTGTACCTGTGAATGCACATACTTTTTTTATAAAAAAGAAGTAGGCTGTGAACCCTACTTCTTCGACTATGTATTTCTACATTTTAGTCTTAACATTTTTGTTATCTTGCACTGGTTTTTGCTGCCTATTTTCTTGTTGCAATAAGATGTTTTTTTCTTTTTCAGTTATTAACTGTTCAACCAAATGCAAAATTAAATCGCAATTATTCAATTGTTAACCCCTCCTTTCCGCTTTTAGACAAAAACTAGCCATACTTAGCGTTAGGTTGGTAATATAGTACAACATTTTAAGACATAAAACAAGCGAACAATATAATTTTTATAAATTTAGTTTAAATATTTAACCAATTATTACATTTTTGTAATTTTATTGTAAGATTAATCAATTGAACAAACAAAAAAATCAATTTATAATTAAGATAGTCGTTAGCGAGGAACGAGCTTTACGAATATCTTATGCAATCGACGAAAGGAGATTGTAAACAATAAAAAAGAAAGGAGACAAAAAAATGAGCACAGTATTAGAAGTAAAAAACGCCGAAAAATACTATGGAAATAAATCTAATTTAACAAAAGCGATAGACAAAATCAGTTTTAAAATAGAAGAGGGAGAATTTGTAGGAATAATGGGAGCAAGTGGAAGTGGAAAAACAACATTGTTAAACTGTATTTCTACAATAGACAGAGTAACAGCAGGGCAAATAATAATAAATAATCAAGATATTACAAAATTAAAAGGAAACAAATTAAACAAATTCAGAAGAGAAGAATTAGGATTTATTTTCCAAGACTTCAACTTATTAGACACATTAACATGTTATGAAAACATAGCGATTGCTTTAACAATCCAAAAAGTCAATCCAAAAGAAATAGACCAAAAAGTAAAAGACGTAGCGCAAAAATTAGGCATTACAGATATTTTAAACAAATATCCATATCAAGTATCAGGGGGACAAAAACAAAGAGTTGCTTCAAGTAGAGCAATTATAACAAATCCTAAAATTATTTTAGCAGATGAACCAACAGGAGCATTAGACAGTAAATCAGCAAGACAATTATTAGAAAGTTTTGAACTATTAAATCAAAATTTAGGAAGCACAATTTTAATGGTCACACATGACGCATTTACAGCAAGCTATGCTGAAAAAATCATATTTATAAAAGACGGAAAAATCTTTAATGAATTAGTCAAAGGAAATGATACAAGAAAACAGTTCTTTGAAAAAATAATAGAGGTACAGACACTTCTTGGAGGTGATTTGAACGATGTTATTTAAATTATCAGTAAAAAATATGAAAAAAAGCTTTAAAGATTATGCAATATATTTTTTAACACTAGTATTAGGTGTCGCAATTTTTTATATGTTCAATTCACTAGATAGCCAGCAAGCAATGTTAAAAGTATCAGAATCTCAAAGAGAAATAATAAAGCTTATGATAACCATGTTAGGTTATATATCAATATTTATTGCTGTAATATTAGGCTTTTTGATTGTATATGCAAATAACTTTTTAATTAATCGAAGAAAAAGAGAATTTGGAATATATATGTCACTAGGAATGGGAAAAAGGCAAATATCAAAATTAATATTAGTTGAAACAATATTAGTTGGAATTTTATCATTAAGCGCAGGAATTGTTATAGGTATATTTGCTTCACAATTTATGTCTGTATTAGTTGCTAAAATGTTTGAGGCAGATATGACTGAATTTAGGTTTGTATTTTCAAGAGCAGCATGTGTTAAAACATGTATATATTTTGCAGTAATGTATATGGCTGTAATGTTTTTCAATACAATAACTATATCAAGATATAAACTAATAAATTTACTTACAGCAATTAAGAAAAATGAAGAAATAAAAATAAAAAATCCTATTATATCAGTTATAGTATTTATTTTCGCATCAATAATTTTAGGATATGCATATTGGATAGTAACAGGAGGAGTAAGTCAATTAAACACTGCTGATAAGTTATTAAAACCAATTATTATGGGAATTGTAAGTACTATATTAATATTCTGGTCTTTATCAGGATTTATACTAAAGGTAATTCAGACAAGAAAAAGTATATATTTAAAAGGAACAAATATGTTTGTACTAAGACAACTTAATAATAAGATAAATACAACAGTAATAAGTATGAGTGTAATTTGTTTAATGTTATTTATGACAATATGTGTATTATCAGCAAGTTTATCATTAAGAAATACTATGCAAAAAGAATTAATTGATATGACACCAGTAGATTTAAACTTATATAAAACAGCAAATTTACCAGAAAGTTATACAAATAAAAGAACAGGAAGAACAACTTATTATACAGAAGAACAAAGAGAAGAATCAAGACATCCAATAAGTCATACATTACAAAATAATGGATTAGATATGAATAAATTAAAAGATGTTATAGAAATAGAAGTTTATACTATAAATGACTGGACTTGGGATAAAAGCTTAGGAAAAAATGAAGAAATAAAATCTAAGTATCCAATGTTAGCATATGATACAGAAGAAAATATTATAAAACTATCAGATTATAATAAAATAGCAGAATTATATGGAATAAATAAATATGAATTAAATGATGATGAATATATTGTTCTTTGTGATTTTGATAGTATAAAAGATTTAAGAGATATAGCCTTAAAAGATGAAAACAAAATAACAATAAATGGAAAAGAATATCATTCAAAATATAATGAATGTAAAGATGGTTTTATAATTATGTCGACAAGTCACACGAATACAGGGATTATATTAGTACCAGATAGTATAGATTTAAAAGAAGAATGGAAAGAACAACATTTGCTAATTGCAAATTATAATGCAGATACAGAAGAAGAAAAAATGAAAATAGAAGAGATATTTTCAAGTAATAATTCTGGTCTTATTCAAAATTTAGCAAATAATGGATTTACAATTGATGGTATGACAAAAATAAGTATTATAGAATCAAGTGTAGGACTTGCAACAATAATAGTATTTATAGCAATTTATTTAGGAATAGTTTTCTTAATTGCAAGTTCAGCAATATTAGCATTAAAACAATTAACAGAAAGTTCTGATAATAAACAAAGATATTTAATTTTAAGAAAAATTGGTTGTGACGAAAAAATGATTAATAAAGCATTATTCGGACAAATAGCAATATTCTTTATGTTACCACTTATTTTAGCAATTATTCACTCTATTTTTGGTATACAATTTGCATTCACAATGATGGAAGGACTAGCAACAGTAAAAGAATTATTGCCATCAGTTATAGTTACAGTAATAGTTATGGGCGGAATATATGGATTATATTTTATAGCTACGTACTTGGGTGGAAAGAGCATTATTAAAGAAGAATAATAAAAAAAGCATGTTAAATAGTAATAAATATAAAAAGAAGGTGGTAAGATATGAAGAACTTTATTAAATTATTATTTTGTATGATTTTAGTAGCATTAAGTATATCTTTAATATATATAGGTAATGGATATAATATGTATAAAACAGCACTAAAAGACATGTCTATTGAAGAAAAAATAATTGATATAAAAAGTAAAGAAAACTATACAAAAATTTCAGAATTACCACAAATGTATAAAGATGCTGTAATATCAGTTGAAGACCATAGATTTTATAGACATTTTGGAATAGATATAATTGCAATTGGTAGAGCTGTAATAAATGACATAAAAGAAATGAGTTTTGTTGAAGGTGGAAGCACAATAACACAACAATTAGCCAAAAATATCTATTTTACACAAGAAAAAAAGATGGAAAGAAAAATTGCAGAAGTTTTTATGGCATTTAAAATAGAAAGCAAATGTAGTAAAGATGAGATTTTAGAATTATATCTAAATTCAAGTTATTTTGGTGATGGATGTTATACAGTTAAGGAAGCAAGTAATAAATATTTTGGAAAAGAACCAAATAACATGTCAAATAGTGAATGTATTATGTTAGCAGGAATACCAAATGCACCATCTGTATATGCACCAACAAAAAATCCATATCTTGCTAAAAAAAGACAAAAACAAGTTGCTGATAAAATGGTCAAATATAAATATTTAACTAATGAACAAGCAAATAGAATATTAAGTTTAGATTAAACCTATATCTTATTTTAAAATCCCCTTGAGATATAGTTTAATAAATACAAGTATATACTTTATTTAAAGTATGTACTTTTTTATTAATATTAATTAAATAGTATTGAAAAATTATATTAATAGTAGTAAAATCATATCGTAAAAAAAGACGAATTATGAAAAAATAAGACGAAAAAGAGGTGAGAAATTTGAGATATCATTACCTTAGATTTGATATATGGTTATGTTTGTTATTGAGTGTAGCAATTAGCTTTATCCCAGCAAAAATAGCGGAAAAGATGTTTTCACAAAACTATGATAATTATGTAGAAGAACATACTGTAGAAAACGGAGAGATTGGAGGAAAAGCAGAAGAAGATGTTTACAGAGCACAAAATGTAGAAGACTTGTTATCACATGAAACTTTCACAATTGTATCTCCAGGAATACAGTATTCTAATCGTGGGGCAGGATTTCACGGGAGTTACTATATGTATGCTGTAACACTTCCATCAGGAGAACGTGTAGCAGCATGTATAAATATGGATAATGTTCAAAGAACAGGTGAAAGTATATATAGTGGAGATAGTATTTTACCAGTAGGTCATATAGTTTATGAGAATTTGGCTGAAGATGAATATTTTATTAATCAAATAGAACATTCAGAAGAATTAACTCGTAAAGATTTTTATATAGACATGTTAGGAAAAGGTGGTAAAGTAAGCAAGGAAAATTATACAGAAACACCAAAAACAATGGTACAAGTAATAACAGTTATTGTGTTATTTCCTATATTCCATTCACTTGGAGCAAAAATGGGAATATTTCCATACTTCTTTGCACCAAAGAAAAAAACAAAATCAGAATGGGAATAAAAAATAATAAAAAGGGGTATATAAAATGGAAAATAAAAAAGTAAAAAAAATTAATTTAAGTTATTTATTAGGATACATATTTGCACCAATAGTAATATGTGCAATATGTTATATGATTTCATATCTTGCATTTCCAAAAGGAACTATGGCAGTAATTTTAATTATGGGACCAAGCATATTATCATTTATATGGTGGACATTTGCAGGAAGATTTATTTATAAACAAAAACAAAAGAAATTAGAAAAAGAATTAGATGAAAGTGGATTTAAACGTAACCAAACATTCTATGGTTCTGGATGTACAGTAATAATAGATGTAGAAAATGGTAAAATTGCATTATTGTTTTTCTGGAATCCTACTGAAAGTTTTATATTACCTGCAAATCGTATTACAAAGACTTGGGTTGATGATGGAAAATCTGGAATGGGATTTATGGCAGGAAGTAGTAGAGTAAGCTTTTTATTTAAAGTTGATGATATAAATATTAGAGTAAATACATTTACATCAAATCAACGTTGGCGCATGGATAGTGATTATATACTTACAGGTATATCTAAAGCAGATAAAATGGTCGAAATACTAGAAGAAGCTCGCAAAAAGGAGAAATAATATGGGATTCATACGTAAAATTTGTTCAGTTTTTCATGATGACTGGTGTAGTAAGTGTCAAAGTAAAATGGATGAAAGAAAACGTCAGCTTTATATGTTACCAATGACGGTTGGACACTATGTATCTCACAGTAATCTGGATTATTATAAGCAAAATTTAATTAAAGTAAATTATAAAGCTGATATCCCTACAGGAACTTATGCTTGTGGTATAATTGTTTACGAGTGCCCAAAATGTAATCATAGAGCAGTAAAATTATCTATTTTTCTTCCAGTAAGAGATGAAGAAAAATATGAAGATGGAATGTATTTAGAAAATGGAGAAATGGATGATTTTATATGGAAATAAAATCTAATATTTATAAAATGTAATAGCACATACATATAAAGACGGACTAAAAAATGAAAGAAGAGATAAAAAATGATAATTACAATAGAAATACTAATAGCTATAATAGCAATAGTAATAAATATAATAATATTTCATAAAAAAAGTATTAAAAAAACTATATTAATATCAATACTTATAATATTAGCATTAATAATAGCTTGTTTAATTACATTTGTAGAAGAAAAACCACAAATTGATACTAATGAAATAATAGAAATAGAAGCAAAAACTGGAGAAAGACTAAAGAAACCTAAAACTACATATATTTTTCATGATGTAACTAGTAGTGTAAAAATAATGGGAAATATTGATTATAATAAAATAGGTAGATATGAAATTAAATATGAAGTTCCAACAGTTTTAGGAAAATATAGTAAAAGTCAAATTGTAGATGTAGTTGATAAAATAGCTCCTGAAATTAAATTACAAGGAGAAGAAGTAATAAACCAATCATATAAAAGTGAATTTGAAGAACCTGGAGTTACTGCAATAGATAATTATGATGGAGATATAACAAGTAAAATAATCACAGAGAAAAATCAAATCAATGAAAATCAAATAGAAATAAAATATACAGTTACAGATATGTCTGGTAATACTACTTCAAAAACAAGAAAAGTAAATTTAATTGATGATGTACCTCCAACAATTACATTAAATGGAGACACAGATGTTTCTGTAATTGTAGGAAATCAATATAAAGAGCAAGGTGCAAAAGCAACAGATGAAAAAGATGGAGATTTAACTTCGAAGGTTCAAATTGAAAGTAATGTAAACACTTCTAAAACAGGAAAATATATAGTAACATATAAAGTTTCAGATAATAGTGGAAACGAAGCAATTAAAACAAGGAATGTTTCAGTAGTAGAAAAAATAGAACAACCAAAACCTACAACAAATGAAAACAAAGGAAAAAGTGGAGTAATTTATTTAACTTTTGATGACGGACCTAGTTCAAGTATTACACCTAAAATTTTAGATATTTTAAAGAAAAAGAATATAAAAGCAACATTTTTTATACTAAATTATGATAGTGTAGGAGAAAAGCTTGTACAAAGAGAAATTAATGAGGGTCATACAGTTGCTATTCATGGATATTCACATAATTATAAAACAATATATACATCTGTAAATACTTATATGGAAAATATAACAAAACTTCAAGCTAAAATAAAAAATTCAACAGGTTATAATTCTACAATAACTAGATTTCCAGGAGGAAGTTCTAATACTGTTAGCAGATATAACCCAGGTATAATGACAAAATTAACTAAAGAGGTAGTATCTAGAGGATATAAATATTTTGATTGGAATGTTTCTTCTGGTGACGCAGGAGAAGCAAAAACATCACAAGATGTTTATAATACTGTAACTAGAGGTCTAAGAAAATCAAGAGCAAATATTGTGTTAATGCATGACTTTAGTGGAAACACCAAAACACTTAATGCATTAGAAAATATTATAAATTATGGAATTAATAATGGTTATACTTTTGACAAAATTACAGAAAGTACTCCTATGGTAACACATTCTGTAAATAATTAAGAATATTTAGTTAAAGGGGTACATTTAAGATAATGTATTCCTTATATTTTTATAAATATTACAAACTTGTAATATTAATGTAAGAAAAGTTAATACCAAAAAGTATTGTTAAAATATATAATAAAAAAATGGAGAGAAATAAAAATGAAAGAAAAAAAGATAATGAAAGAATTAATATTAATTTTTTGGTTATTTATAATAGGGAGCGTATTAGGATATTTATATGAAATGGTATTAGTATTATTTCAAAAAGGATATTTCGAATCAAGACAAGGTTTAATATATGGACCATTTACACCTGTTTATGGAATAGGTGCAGTAATGTATTATTTTATATTACATAATATAAAAACTAAAAATAAAGTAAGAGTATTTTTTATTACAATGTTATTAGGTGGAATAACAGAATATTTATGTTCGTTTATACAAGAAAAAGCATTTGGAACTATATCATGGGATTATTCATATTTGTTTTTTAATATAAATGGAAGGACAAGTTTATTACATTGTACATATTGGGGAATAGCAGGATTATTATATATTACATATATAGACCCTTTATTGGAAAAGCTAAGACAAAAGACAGATAAAATAAGTTTAAAAATTGTTACTTTAATTCTTTTTGTATTTATTTTATTTGATATAAATATATCTTGTTTAGCAGCAAATAGGCAATCAGAAAGAAAAAAAGGTATAGAAGCTGAAAATAAAATACATATATTTCTAGATAAATATTATCCTGATGAATATATGGATAAAATTTTTGCAAACAAGAAAGATGTTAGTTTTACAGGGGAGAAGTAAAATGTTTAAAATTATGATAGTTGAGGATGACCAAGAGATAAGAGAAGAGTTAAAAATACTATTACAAAACAGTGGATATGAGATAAAATTAATAACAGATTTTGAAAATGTAGATAAACAAATATTAGAACAAGAACCACATTTAATATTATTAGATATTAATTTACCTAATAAAAGCGGATATGAAATATGCAGCAAAATAAGGGCAAAATCTAAAATTCCTATTATATTTGTAACAAGTAGAAATAATTCTATGGATGAATTAAAAGGAATTATGATAGGTGGAGATGATTATATTGAAAAACCATATAATGTTCCAATTTTATTAGCAAGAGTACAAAATTTATTAAATAGAGTTTATTCAAAAGAACAAGATGTAAGTAAGTTAGAATATAAGGAGATTACATTAGATATTTTAAAATCCCAATTAATTTATAAGGAAAATAAAAAAGAATTAACAAAAACAGAGTTAAAGACAATGTATTATCTTTTTAAAAATGCAGATAAAATAATTTCAAGAACAGAAATAATTGATTATTTATGGGATAATGAGATATATGCAGATGATAATAGTTTAAGTGTAATTATAACAAGGCTTAGAGAAAGATTAAAAGAAATAGGTGTTGAAAATCTAATAGAAACAAAAAGAGGTATGGGATATAAAATCTAAAAATAGGATTGTGATAAAATGAATTTTGGTAGATATGTAAAAGATAAAATTAATTATATATTAAGTTTTATAGTCTATGGTTTAATTATAATATTCTTCTTATATGCTATGGAAATAAGTAAAGATATAATAATTATAGTAATATCAATATCTTTTATATTTGCTTTTACAGGTTTTATTATAAGTTTCTACAATAAAAATAAAACATTTAAAAATATTAATAACATAATAGATAAATTAGATGAAAAATACTTGATATCTGAAATCATAAATAAGCCTAAAAGAGAAGAAAAACTTGCATATTATAATATATTAAAAAAAGCAAATAAATCTATGATTGAAAATGTAACAGATATCAAAAACCATCAAAAGGAATATAAAGAATATATTGAGAGCTGGGTACATGAAATAAAGATACCAATTACATCTGCAAAATTACTTTGTGAAAATAATAAAAATGATATAACAAATAAAATAGATGAAGAAGTAGAGGAAATCAATAACTATGTAGAGCAAGTTTTATTTTATGCAAGATTAGAACAAGTATCAAATGATTTTATGATTAAAGAAATAAATTTACAAAATGTTGTAAAAAATGTAATTTTAAGAAATAAAAAAATCATGATACAAAATAATATGAAAGTAGATATTGAAAATATAAATTGTATCTGTTATTCTGATGAAAAATGGTTAGAATTTATTTTAAATCAAATAATTATAAATAGTATTAAATATAAAAAGTTAAATAATTCTACAATTTGGATTTCAGTTGAACAAGATAAAGATAATGTTAAATTAAAAATAAGAGATAATGGATTAGGAATAAAGAAAAGTGAATTAGGCAGAATTTTTGATAAAGGTTTTACTGGAAGCAATGGAAGGAATCATAAAAGGTCAACAGGAATAGGACTATATTTGTGTAAAAGATTATGTACTGAATTAGGTATGAAAATATTTGCAGATAGTAATGAGGGAGAATATACAGAAATAGTAATTTTAATACCTAGGGTTTTATCTTACAAAATTTTAAGATAAATGCAAGAGATATCTATATATCAAAACTAAAAATGGAATTATAATAAAGATAGTCATTAACTAAAATAAAGTTTGATTGACTATCTTATATAATTATATAAAAAGGAGTGATTATTTTGGAAAAAATATTAAAAGTAGAAAAAATACAAAAATATTATGGGAATAAAGATAATATAACAAAAGCTCTAGACCAAATTAGTTTTGATGTAGATGAAGGGGAATTTATAGGAATAATGGGGGCAAGTGGAAGCGGAAAAACAACACTTTTAAACTGTATATCAACAATAGATAATGTAAGTTCTGGCCATATTTATTTGGGAAATCAAGACATAACAGAAATAAAAGAAGCAGACATAGCAAAATTTAGGAGAGAAAATTTAGGATTTATATTTCAAGATTTTAATTTATTGGATACATTGACAATGGAAGAAAATATTGCTTTAATATTAACTATAAACAAAATTCCAGAAAAGGAAATTGATACAAAAATCAAAGATATTGCAAAAAAATTAGGAATAGAAAATATACTAAATAAATATCCATATCAAGTATCAGGAGGACAAAAACAACGTACAGCAGCATGTAGAGCAATTGTAAATTCGCCTAAAATAATTTTAGCAGATGAACCAACAGGAAGCTTAGATAGTAAATCGGCAAAACAATTATTAGAAATTATGGAAGATATGAATAAAAATATGAAGGCAACAATTTTAATGGTTACACATGATACATTTACAGCAAGTTATTGTAGTAAAATTTTATTCTTAAAAGATGGGAAAATTTTTAATAAAATTGAAAAAGGCGAAAAACAAAGAAAAGACTTTTATAATGAAATATTAGATGTTTTAGCACTTCTTGGAGGTGATGCTAGAGATGTTAGGTAAATTATCAATAAGAAATGCTAAAAGACAGGCTAAAGATTATATAATTTATTTTATTACTGTAATAATATCTGTGGCATTAATTTTTAGTTTTAATTCAATTGCAGTATCTGAAGATATAAAAGAATTATCATCTGTAATGGAGAACTTTTCAAAATCAATAACAGGAATTAGTATAATTGTGGTTTTAACTATTGCTTGGCTTATAAATTATACAATGAAATTTATGCTAGAAAAAAGAAGTAAGGAATTTGGAACATATGAGATACTTGGAATAGAGAAAAAAGATATTTCCAAAATGTTTACACTAGAAAATATTATAATTGGTATAATAGCTTTTATAATAGGAGTATTTTTTGGAATATTTTTATATCAAGTATTAACTTTGATTATAATGAATTTATTTAATCAACCATATGAAATAAAAATAACATTTAGCATAATGGCAGTTGGAATGACAGCTATATATTTTTTTGGAATATTTTTAATTGTATTATTAAATTGTAGAAGAAAAATTAGAAAAACAAAAGTTTATAATTTATTATATGCAGATAAACAAAACGAAAATAATGTTATAAAAAATCCAAAAGGAAATATATTAATTTTTATAATATCAATTATATTAATAGTTTGTGCAGTATTGATAAATCACAAAGAATTTACAGATATAAGTGATTTTACAGGAAGAAATATGTTTATTGCAATTACAATGTTGATTTTGGGTATATATTTATTTTATATTAGTATATCTAGTTTTATTGTAAAGAGATATTTAGATAATAAGTCTAGAAAATATAAAAAAGATAATATGTTTTTATATAGAAATTTGACATCTAAAATTAATACTATGAGTGTAACAATGGGAACAATAGCATTTATGTTTACAATAATTTTAATAGGCGGAAATGTAGCATTACTTTTAAATAATATGTTAAATAATGAAATAGAAATGGGATATCCTTTTGAAATAATGATGAGTATTCCAGAAAATGATTTTTCAAAATATAAAGAATATATCAATCAAAATGTAAAAGTTAAAGATATGTATGAATACAGATTATATAATGTTTATAATACAAATGTTCGAAAGGCTTTAGATGATACCGTTTTTGAAGAAAGATGTTATGATGATATTGATAAAGTTATGATGTTTTCAGATTACAATAAATTAAGAGAGATGTTAGGTTATGAAAAAGTACATTTGAAAGATGATGAAATAATTATACAAACATTAAAAACAGCAGAAGCGGCATTTAAAAATTATACAAATAAGAATGATAAAATAAAAATTGCAGATATTGAATTTAAAATAAAAGAAATAAGGACAGAAAATTTATCACAAATTAATTTTAATGGATATACTTATATTATAATAGTACCAGATAATTTAATAGATATTGTAAAAAAACAAGATAGTAAAATAATAAGCAAAGATACTGATAATAATTCTATTACAAATGTAGAACAAGATAATGAAGAGAATAATACAAAGATTGGGTATTTTGATTTTGGATATAAACTTGTTGTAACAACTTATGAAACAACAGATGAAAAGTTTTACGAAGAATTAAGCGAACTTATAGAAAAAAAGGAAATACCTATGACAAGTGAAGTTAGAGGAGAAGATCAACAATTTAATATACAATATCCTCTTGGAGAGGTTTATACACGAGGATATCGAATAGGCCAAGTAAAATCAATGTATGCTATAATATCATTTTTAGCTTTTTATGTAGCTTTAATATTTGTAATGGCAACAGCAACACTTTTAGCGATTCAACAATTAAATGATTCTGAAAAATATAAATATAGATATGAGTTGTTAAAAAAATTAGGAATGGATGAATTACAAATGAATAGAATTATATTAAAACAATTATTTTTCTATTTTGCACTTCCTATGTTATTACCATTTGTAGTTTGTATTCCAGTAATATTAAGTGTTGGTTCAATTTTTACAATAGCAGTGACAATGAAAGAAATTATAACAAATATATGTATTATATATGGATTATTTGTTTTAGTATATGGAATATATTTTATAGCAACAGATGTGCAATTTACAAGAAATATAGAAGAAATAGGGTAGATAGTATGAAAAAAGTATTTATAATATTAACACACACAGGAACAACATTATCAAAAATAATAAAAAGTTACACAAAAGATGAATTTTCTCATTGTTCTATTTCATTAGATAATGAGTTAAAAGAAATGTACAGTTTTGGAAGATTAAATCCATATAATCCATTTTGGGGTGGTTTTGTTCATGAAGGTATTGATATAGGAACATTTAAAAGATTTAAAGCTACAATGACAAATATATACTCTTTAGATGTTACAGATGAACAATATGACCAGATAAAAGGAATTATTAATTATATAAAAGACACAAAAGAATTACATAAATTTAATGTTTTAGGATTATTTGCAGTTGGTTTTCACAAAAGGATAAGTTTTGATAATTCGTTTTATTGTGCAGAATTTGTAAAATATGTTTTAGAAAAGTCAGGAGTAGAAACTAATTTACCTGAAATGATAAAACCTGAGGATTTTAAGAAATTAAAAGATATAAGATTAGTGTATCAAGGAAAACTTAAAGATTATAATGTTGAAAAAGTAAAGATTATGGAGAAATTAATTAATAACAGGAGAAAAAAGGCTGTAGTTTGAAGTTAATAGATAGGTTAAAAAATGCTTTATACATTTGTATAAGGCGTTTTTTATATAAGATAAAATTATATTATAAAAAAATTAAAAATATTATTGACAATAAAAATAATAATGCATATAATATAAATAGAAAGTTGAGTATGCATTCAACTAATAAAAACTAAAAATTATGGAGGGAGGAAAAATGTCAAAAAATGAATTTATATGTGATTGTAATGTAATTCATCAAGAAGTAGTAGAAGATACAATAAAAAAGATGGCTGATGAAGACTTACTTAATAAATTAGCTGAATTTTTTAAAATATTAGGAGATACAACAAGAACTAAAATACTTTATGCACTTGATAAAAATGAGATGTGTGTATGTGATATAGCAAATGTATTAAATATGAGTAAATCATCTATATCTCATCAATTAGGAACTTTAAGGCGTTCAGGAATTGTTAAGTGTAAGAAAATAGGAAAAGAAGTATTTTATATGTTAGATGATAATCATGTTAAAGAAGTGTTTGAAGTGGGAATAGAACATATTGAACATAAAAGATAAAAATGGAGGTAAATGAAATGAAATATAAATTTAAAATAAAAGGAATCGACTGTGCAAATTGCGCATTAGAATTAGAAAGACAAATCCAAAAAGTAGAAGGAGTAAATGAAGCAACAATTAGTTTTATGGCTGAAAAATTAATAATTGATTGTGAAGAAAGTAAAAAAGAAGATATTATGAAAAAAATACAAAAAGTAATAAAAAGAGAAGAACCAGATTGTACAATAAAGGAAGTTTAAATAAACTTGTATAATATATGAAAGGAAAAAATATTATGAAAAAAAGAGCAATAAAAATAGTCATTGCATTTATTATATATATAATAGCTATTGCAATTAATTTTAACAATATATGGATAACAGATACCTTATATATTATAAGTTATTTAATAGTAGGAATAAGTATATTAAAAAAAGCTATAAGAAACATATTTAGAGGAAAAGTATTTGATGAAAATTTTCTTATGGCAATAGCAACACTTGGAGCTTTTGGAATAGGAGAGTTTCCTGAGGCAGTAGCAGTAATGTTATTTTATCAAATAGGAGAATTATTTCAAAGTTATGCAGTTGATAAATCGAGAAAATCTATATCTAGCTTAATGGATATTAGACCAGATTATGCAAATGTAATAAGAGATTCAAAAGAAGAAAAAGTTGATCCAGATGAAATAAAGATTGGAGAAATAATAATTGTAAAACCAGGAGAAAAAATTCCTTTAGATGGAACTGTAATAGAAGGAAAATCAATGTTAGACACAAAAGCTCTAACTGGAGAGTCAGTTCCAAGAGAAATCCATGAGGGAGAAGAAGTCTTAAGTGGTTCTATAAATCAAACAGGAATATTAAAAATAGAAGTAACAAAAGTTTATGGAGAATCCACTGTAAGCAAAATTTTAGATTTAGTCGAAAATGCAAGTAGCAAAAAATCAAAATCAGAGAACTTTATTACAAAATTCGCTTTAGTGTATACTCCAGCAGTTGTAATAATAGCATTAATATTGGCAATTGTACCACCACTTATTATAAAAGGACAATTATTTACAGATTGGTTATACAGGGCATTATCATTTTTAGTTGTATCATGTCCATGTGCACTCGTAATATCAATACCACTTAGTTTTTTTGGAGGAATTGGAGGAGCTTCAAAAATAGGAATATTAGTAAAAGGAAGTAATTATTTAGAAGCTTTATCTAAAACTGAAATAGCAGTATTTGACAAAACAGGAACATTAACTAAAGGTGTTTTTGAAGTTCAAAAAATTGAAACGAATGTGATGTCAAAAGAGGAATTAATACAGATTGCAGCATATGCAGAAAATTATTCAAATCATCCAATAGCAAAATCAATAAAAAAAGCTTATAATGAAATTATAGATGAAAGTAGAATAAAAGATATCCAAGAAATATCAGGTTTAGGAATAAGTGCTACTATTGATAACAAAAAAGTTTTAGTAGGAAACGAGAAATTAATGAAACAAAATTCTATTGAATATAAAAAATGTGAAGATGTAGGAACAATTCTTTATGTTTCAATAGATGATAAATATGTAGGATTTATTCTTATTTCAGATGAGATAAAAGAAGACTCTTTGAAAATGGTAAAAAAACTAAAAGAAATAGGTGTAAATAAGACTGTTATGCTAACAGGAGATAAAAGAAATGTTGGAGAAGATGTTGCTAAAAAACTTCAAATGGACCAAGTTTATACAGAATTATTGCCAGATGGAAAAGTGGAAAAAGTACAAAAATTGTTAGAAGAAAAAAGTAAAAAAGGAAAACTTGTATTTGTAGGAGATGGAATAAATGACAGTCCAGTTTTAGCTATGTCTGATATAGGAATTGCAATGGGAGGATTAGGTTCTGATAGTGCAATAGAAGCAGCAGATATAGTTATAATGACAGATGAACCTTCAAAAATCGCAGATGCAATAAATCTTTCTCGAAAAACCATGAGAATTGTAAAAGAAAATATTATATTTGCAATTTTTGTAAAAGTTTTGGTATTAATTCTTACTGCAATAGGTCTTTCTACAATGTGGGAAGCAGTATTTGCAGATGTTGGAGTTTCAATAATAGCTATAATAAATGCTTTAAGAATGTTGAGAATAAAGAAATCATAATAATATAAGTATAGAATTCACAAAATTCTATACTTTTTTTATTGAATAGGAAAAATCGCAGATTTTGACTATTCAAGCAAAGAGAAA
>CAOKHL010000018.1 GCA_948468315.1 uncultured Eubacteriales bacterium | reverse complement strand
TACAAACAATACAAATACAACAAACAACACGAACACAACAAATAATACAAACAATGTAAATAGAACAAATAATACTAATACAACAACTAACACAAACTCTTAAAACTAAGGAGGTCAAAATGGCAAAAACAATAAAAGAAATAATCATAATGTTAGTAGTATGTTTAGTGACAATGTTACTTTTAGCAATAATCTTATATCAATATATACCAAATAGAAAAGTTGTACCTGAAATTGCCAAATATACTGTTTCAGATGAAGTACAAGATTTACTTGAGGATAATATAGATACAAAAAAAGATGATGACAATGTAATTTTAACATATGAAGTAACATCAAATGATTTAAACAATTACAAAAATACAAATGTATATGTTCCAGGAAAATCAAACCCATTTGCTAAATTTTCTGAACAAGAAGAAGGGGAAGTTCAAGGAACAGAAAATGGAGATAATAGTGGGAATGAAACACAAACAAATACAAACAGTGGACTAGACACTAAAACTCCAGATGTGTATCAAAGTAATGGTACCAAATAATTAGATTTTAACATTATATTAGCTAATTTAAGCTGATATAAATACAAATATAAAATTTATTAAGTTTCAAATGAAAGGGGGGAAAACAAATGAAAAACAATCAAAAAGGTATAACATTAATCGCTTTAGTTGTAACTATCATAGTTCTATTAATATTAGCTGGTGTATCTATAGCTATGCTAACAGGTCAAAATGGTATATTAAACAGAGCTAGTGAAGCTTCAATTAACAGCAAAATAGGTGATGCTGAAGATTTAATCTCATTAAATGTTTCAGACAAAATAACAGATTATTTCCATAGAACATATGTGGAAACAAGTGAAACAGCAGATGCTACTGATACATTAGCAAAAGCTATTGCTGATGGAATAGATGCTGCTAAAACAAGTGTAGCTGATGGTGTTACAGTTGAAACAACTATAACAGCAGAATTAAAAGATACTGAATTAGCAACAAAAACAATAACTGTAAAATATAAAGGATATCAAGCAGTTGGAACAGTTAAAGGAACAGCACTTGTATGGGGTGCACCTGAAAAAGTTGAAGCAGGAGCTGGAGCTTAGTTAATTAAAAAATAAAAGCATATGCATGCTATATGCATATGCTTTTATTAAAAATAACAAACAAAAGGAAAACAAAAAATGAACTTATTTTTATATATAATAATATTTATAATGGGAACACTATTTGGAAGTTTTTATACACTTGCAGTATATAGAATACCAAGAAAAATAGATATAATTCACACACACTCATTTTGCCCTAATTGTAATCACAAATTAGGATTTTTTGAGTTAATTCCAGTTTGGAGTTATATATTTTTAGGTGGAAAATGTAAAGAATGTAAACAAAAAATAAGACCAAGATATTTTATACTAGAATTTTTATCAGGTATAGCATTTATATTAATAGCATTTTGCTTAAAAATAAATGCATATAGTCTAAATATAGAGACACTTATAAGATTTGCATTTATAATATTATATTTAGTTGCAATATTCTTAATTGCAGGAATTGATAGAGAATATAGAAAAATAGAAAAAAGTGTATTATATTATAGTTTTGCGGTATCATGTTCATACATAATATATCTATGCATAATGGGACAAACGAGTATTCATAGATATGTGATGTATTTAATCACATTAATAATATTATTAATAATAGAAAGCAGAACACAAATAAAAAAAGCTGAGGCAAGTTATTTATTTGAAATATTAATGCTAATAGTTGTAATGTTAATAAATACAAATGAACTGGTTACAATAAGTTCAGTAGTTATTGTATTTTTAGCAATTGGAATTGCAAAAATAGTTTATTATTTGAAAAATGCTTTAAATAAATCAAAAAAAGAATATAAAAATATGATAGAAATATATAAATTTGGATACTTATTTAGTTTAACAAATATTATCTTATTTATAGGAAATCTATATTTTATGTATCACAAATAAGGAGCAAAAATGAATTTTAGGAAAAATCAGGGGTTTGCTGGTGTAGACATATCTATATCAGTGATAATAATATTAATATTTATTCCTACAATATTTGGTATAGTTTATAATATAGGAAAAACAAATGGAGATTTAAAGAGAAAATCAAAAGCAGTAGACATTCGGAGTAGATATTTTAGAAATTGCAAAATCTGAAAAATATAATGAAATTACATTAAATAATAGCAAATTTATTACAGATTTAGATGAGAAATATACAAAATCAGACTATACAAATGCTGAATATCAAGAAGAAGGTTATGAATATATATATTATTCATCAGTTGGACCAAATGATGAACATTATCAAATACAAATAGGTTTGCAAAATTATTATCCAGAAGGAGAAACTGAGCAAGATTTAATAAAAAAAATAAAAGTGGTAGTATTTTATCCTGTTGGAAATACCCTAAAAACAGTAGATATTAGTACAATATTTGAAAATACTTAAGCTTTTTAGAAAGGAATTTTTAAATTGAAATCTAATAAAGGTGTTACTTTAACATCATTAATTATTTATATAATAGGTCTTGTAATTGTTGTTGCATTAATGGGTACATTTACAGGTTACTTTTATAAAAATGTATCAGATGTTACAATGAAACAAAAAGCTGAAGAACAATATGCAAAATTATTATCATATTTAACAAAAGATGTAAATTCAGATAAATTAAAATTTGTACAATCAGGAGAAGACCCACTAGACTGTTTAATTTTTAAATATGATGATGGAATAGAACATCAATATATATATCAAGATGAAAACATTTATTACTTAGACATTAACAATCAAAATGAAAAAAAAATTCTTTTATGTAATAAAGTTTTGACTTCTTCAAAGGTATTCACATATATAGAGGGAAAAGTATATTTAAATTGTAATATAAATAAACAAGATTTTTCTAAGACATTGAGTGTTAAAATTCAAGATTAAACAAAAGAAAGGAATTGATTATTATGGAAAGTAAAAGAAAACAACCTTTAGGAATTGAATTAGTAAAAAGAGGTGTTGTTGATGGTGATGCAATAGAAAGAGCACTTCAATATCAAATGGATAATCCTAATAAAAGAATAGGAGATATTTTATATATTCTAAAAGAAGCAGACCCAAATAAATTGGCTGAAACAATGGGAGATGTAGTTGGAGTTAAAGGAATTTATCTGACAGAAGATAAGATTAATATAGATCCGACAGAATATGTACCATTAGATATTATGAAAAATTACAAAGCAATTCCTTTTGATGTAAATTCAGGTAAAATAAAAATTGCTTTTGCAGATATTGCAAACAATAAAGAAAATATAAAAAATATTAAAATGTTAGTATTAAATAAAGGTTTAGTTATGGAACCTTATGTAGCATTTGAAACAAATATAGATGAATATTTTGGCAAATTTGAAGAAAAAGTAACAGAAAAAAGAGAAAATTTAGAAGAAAATGGTTCTATAACAGATTTGATAGATAACATCATAAAATTAGCTATTGAAAAAAGAGCGTCAGATATTCATATAGAACCACAAGTAGATTCTGTTAGAGTTCGTTTCAGAATAGATGGTGAGCTTTTCATTATGGCCAATCTTGGAAAAGACAAGCAAGCACAAATAATAGGGAGACTTAAAGCAATATCTAATATGCACCAAGAAAAACAAGAATCACAAGATGGTAGAATATTGTTATATAAAGATTACAATATTCGTGTATCTTCACAAAAAAATATTTTTGGTGAAAAATTTGTTTTAAGAATGTTAAAAAAGAATGAATATATAAGAAATATATTTGAATTAGGTTTTCCATATGAAGAAAAAGACTTAAATAAAGCAATAAACAAAAAGAATAGTTTAACAATAATGGCTGCTCCAACTGGAGAAGGAAAAACAACAACATTATATAGTATACTAGATTACTTAAAAAGTGATGATATAAATATAACAACAATAGAGGATCCAGTAGAAATAAGAATGCCAGGAGTTAACCAAATAGAAGTTGACAAAAACACAAGATTTGCTGATAGTTTAAGAACAATTTTAAGACAAGACCCCGATGTAATATTAGTTGGAGAAATTAGAGATAAAGAAACAGCTGAAATAGCGGTACAAGCTGGGCAAACAGGTCATTATGTATTATCAACAATTCATACAATAGATGCCATAGAGGTTATAACAAGACTTAGAAAAATGGGACTTGCAGATTATGATATAGCAAGTACGGTTGGAACAACAATTTCACAAAGATTATTAAGAAAAATTTGTCCTCATTGCAGAAGAGAAAGAGAATTTTCAGAATATGAAAAAGAAGTTATCAAAAAGATTGGCGAAAAATACAATACTGAATTTAACTTAAGTGGTGCCAAAACTTATGATGCAGTCGGATGTGACAAATGTAATAATTCAGGATATTATCAAAGAACAGGTATATTTGAAGTATTAAATATAGATGAAGATATAAGAGCACTAATAATGGAAGGAAAATCAAGCATAGAAATAAGAAAAGTAGCATTAGGAAAAGAATATAAACCATTAATAGTAGATGGAGTAAACAAGGTTATAAAAGGAGAAACAAACCTTAATGAATTAAATAAAAAATTGATAATATTCAATAATTTATAGGAGGGCTAACGAATGATTAATATTAATAAGGTTTTAGATGAGGCTATATCAAGAGACGCATCAGATATACATTTTATTGTAGAAAATAAGCCTATGATGAGAATTGCAAGAGATTTAGTTGCAAATGATAATATTAAAGTTTTGACAGAAGATGATATGAATGACATATATGATTTCTTAATAAAAGGAAATGTTGAATCAGACAAAGTTTTTCAAGAAACAAGAAAACTAGATACACTTCTTGAATATGGAGGACTAAGATTTAGAGTAAATATTTCTTTAACAGATGGAGTACCTGTAGCAACTCTTAGAATTATAAAGAAGGAATTACCATCTTATGAATCACTTGGAGTACCTGATATAGTAAGAAGAATGACATTTCAACCACAAGGATTAATCTTAGTTACAGGAAAAACCAATTCTGGAAAAACAACAACTTTAAATGCATTAATTAATGAAATAAATGAAAATCAAAATAGAAAAATATTGACACTTGAAAATCCAGTAGAATATAAACATCATTCTAAAAAATCACTAATTGTTCAAAAAGAAGTTGGACGAGGAAAAGATGCTGTAAATTATCATGAAGGTGTAAAAAACTCATTGAGGGAAGACTGTGATATATTAGTAATTGGAGAGATTAGGGACAAAGTAACAATGGAAGCAGCAATTGAAATGGCAGAATCAGGACACTTAGTAATAGGAACACTTCATACAAAGTCATGTGCTGAAACAATAGATAGAATGATAAACTTCTATGAAGTAAGAGATCAAGCTCAAGTAAAATATATGTTAGCATCAATATTAAAACTAGTTGTTTCTCAAAGATTACTTCAAGGAAATGATGGAAAATTAGTTTTAGTACCAGAAGTAATGGTTGTAGATAACATAGTTTCAGGTATAATTAGAAAAGAAAAAATAAGTGTATCAGAAATAGAAGATGCAATTCAAAGTGCATCAGAAAAAGGAAGTATCGGTTTAATAAATTCTTTATCAGCTCTATTTGTTGATGGAAAAATAACATTAGACCAAGCGAAGTCTCAAATTGAAGAAAAGAATATTGAAGTATTAAATAGAACTATTATGCAATTAAAAATAAAAAGAGATAGTGGAATGAAATATTAAAAATCCGAGAAAGGAGGATATGTTGGTTCTAAAAACTAACATGAATTATATAAATGGCAACATTTAATTATAAAGCTATAACAGATGATGGAAGAATAGTTTCTAATAAGGTAGAAGAAGGTAATAGATTAACATTAATTAAAAAGTTGAAATCAAATGGGCTACATCCAATTTCAATAGTACAAAAAGATGCTAGAAGAACAAAAGTATTAAAAAAGAAGAGAAGAAATATTTCAGATATTCAAAATGTTTTAGAGAACGTAAATACTACTGTTATTCTAAATGATAATAGAAGAAAATTATCTGTTAAAGATAAAATTAATAAATATCTTGGAACAGAGGAAAAAATAACACCAAGAGATATTTCAATTTTTACTCAAAATTTTTACTTGCTAAAAAAGGCAAATTTTAACAATGTACATGCATTAGCAACTATTATAGAGAGTACAGAAAACTTAACCTTAGCAGAAATTCTAGAAGATATATTAGCAGGTGTTGAAGCAGGAGATTATATGTATAAAACAATGGAATATTATTCAAATGTATTTCCATATATATATATAAATATGATAAGGGTTGGGGAACTTTCAGGTTCATTAGAAAATGCGTTACTTCAAGCTGTTGATTATTTAGATAGTACAGCTAAGATAAACAAAAGATTAAAAGGTATATTAATACCAAATATAGTTCAATTTATATTATTAGTAGTAATGTTATTTGTTGGAACATTATATGCATTACCTCAGATTCAAAAAGTATTTGTAGAAGTTGGAACATCATCAACATTACCAGCAGTAACAATTTGGTTCCAGGGAGTAGTAAATACATTTCTTAAATTTTGGTATATACCATTCTTTATTTTAGTGGGAGTTGTAGCAGCTATACTTATATATATAAATACGCCTAAAGGCAAATATAAATTTCATTATTTTAAATATACAATGCCTATTTTTGGAAAACTTATATTTTTACTTGATTTTTCAAGGTTAATTAAAGCTATGTTATTAAACTTAAAAAATGGAATGAGAATACAAGAAGCATTAGATGTAAGTAAAAATGTTGTAAGCAATTACGTTATGTTATCAATAATAGAAAACTCATTAAAAAATATCTTAATTGGACAATCATGGATTGAACCATTTGAAAGATCTGGGTTACCATCTAGTATGATAACAGAAATGCTTAAAATAGGAATGCAGACAGATTTATCAGAGATGATGGATAAATTAGTTGAATATATGAATATAGATATAGATAATACAATTGAAGCAATAATGAAGACATTACCACAAGTTTTATATACAGTTGTTGGAGTGGTATTGATATTCTTTGTAGTAGTAGTTGTTGTTCCAATGGTAGAAGTATATATGGGAAATTTCTTATTCGATGCTTATTTGTAATAATAATTTTTATTAAGAAAACTAAAGAGGAATTGGTGGACACACCTTTTCCTTTTTGTGGTTTGGCTTAAAAATTTATAGTTACAAATCAAAGTTATTAAAGTGACATATATATTAAAATTCCATTCCTTACTGGCCTAAGCAAACATTTCAAAGAAAATCATATATAATTAAAATTAGTGCTATAGATTACTGTTAAAAGTGAGAAAGTCTTCCCAATCTGCGTGTCACTGCATTTTAATATATATGTCACTTTAATAACTGTGACTTGTAACAATTTATATAATGGAGGATAAATAATATGAATATTGGTATTGACTTAGGAGGAAGTCATGTTGGCATTGGTGTAGTGGACAATAATGGGAAGATTTTAGAGAAATTCGAAAAGGATTTTAGTGTTGAAGAAAAAAAAGAGTTAAAAAATGTTGCTATTCAGTATATTGTAGATATTGTAAATAAATTAAAAGAAAAATATGAATTTTCAAAAGTAGGTTTGGGTGTTGCTGGAACTGTTTCTAATGGAGTGATATTAAAATCGGTTAATTTAGGAATTAAAAATTTTGATATGAAAAAAGAATTAGAAAAAAGGATTGGAGTAAATGTAATTATAAAAAATGATGCTAAATGTGCAGCAATAGCTGAATATGAATTTGGAGATTTGAAACTTTATGACAATATCTTATTTTTAACTTTAGGCACAGGAATTGGTGGAGCTTATATTTATGAAGGTAAATTATTGGAAGGTACTAATTATGATGGTTTTGAATATGGACATATGATTATTAATAAAAATGGAATAGAATGTAAATGTGGAAAAAGAGGTTGTTTTGAAAGATATGGGAGTATTTTATCTTTTAAAAATAAAGTTATACAAAAATTAAATTTATCACATGATATTCCAGGACCAGAGTTAAGGTTAGTAATAGATAATTCAAAAGAAGAAATAAAAGACATAATAAATGAATATATAGACGATTTATCTATAGGAATATCAAATTTAGTAAATATATTTGAACCAGATTGTATTGTGATTGGTGGAGGATTTGCAAGATATGATTATTTATTGTTAGATAAATTACATGAAAAACTACTTCAGTCTAATTTATTGTTTAATAATAGAAATGAAATAATTATAAAAACAGCAAAATTAGGAAATGACGCAGGAATAATAGGAGCCAGTAAACTTGTCTAAAAAATGTGAAAAAAATTTTGCAAAAAGTATTGACAAAATTTTATTTAAGCTTTATAATAAAAAACGTGCTTGAATAAAGCATATTTGGGCAGGTGGTCGAGTGGTTAATGGCACCAGACTGTAAATCTGGCCGCGAGAGCGTACGATGGTTCGAATCCATCTCTGCCCACCAAGACGAGTTTTTGTCGAACTCTCTATAATACTTGATATGACTTAATTTCAAGATTATAAGAATTTGACAACACAAAAACTTTAAACCGTTTCAAAAAATGAAGCGGTCTTTTTTTGACCAAAAGTTTTGAAAGAAGGAGGTTTTTGTGTGATGGCGTTACATATAATTAAACAAGAAATCAATATGAGTAAAGAATTGCTCTCTAATATGAATATTTTAAAAATGACGAATTTTTTGGATTATGTACAGGAATTGTAATATCAGCACAAGAACATATAAAAAAGCCATATGAAAAAGTATATAGATTACTTTGGGATAGATATAATTTAAATGCAGAGGAGTGCTTATTTATAGATGATGATTCTGGAAAGAATTATGAAACAGCAAATAGAATTGGAATAAAGGGTAGAAGAATTATACCAAATAAAGCAGAAGATGTAAAAAAATTATTAATAGAATTTAATATAAAAACATAAAACGAATTTTCGTAAATATGTTGCAATTCGTTTGAAATTGTAATAAAATAACAATCAAAGAAATGGAGATGATTTCAAATGAATGAACTAGATAAAAAAGAAAATTATACAAATCAGACTTTTGAAGATATAAAGCATATTGATGAAAATGAAATTGAATTTTGGTATGCTAGAGAATTACAATCTGTTTTAAATTATAAAGAATGGCGAAAATTTGAAAATGTAATAAACAAAGCAAAAGAATCTTGTAAAAATAGTGATATTAGTGTTTTTGACCATTTTGTCGACGTCGACAAAATGGTGCAAATAGGTTCAGGAGCTGAAAGAAAACAAAAAGATTATAAATTAACACGTTATGCTTGTTATTTAATAGCACAAAATGGAGATACAAGAAAAAAAGTTATTGCTCTTGCACAAACATATTTTGCAATTCAAACTAGAAAACAAGAAATTAGTGAAAAAGAATATAGTTCATTAACAGAAGATGAAAAAAGATTTTATCAAAGAAATTTGACAAGAAAAGGAAATTATTCACTTAATCAAACAGCTAAAAATGCAGGAGTTAAGAATTTTGATAAATTTCATAATGCTGGATATAAAGGATTATATAATGGAGAAACAGCTGATGACATTGCTAAAAGAAAAGGATTAAGATATAGAGAAGATATTTTAGACAATATGGGAAGTGAAGAACTTGCAGCTAATTTATTTCGTATAACACAAACAGAATCAAGATTAAAAAGAGATAAAGTTGATACTGAAAAGAAAGCTTGTGATACTCATAATAAAATTGGAAAAATAGTTAGAAAAGCAATTAAACAGGCAGGACGGAACTATGCCAGAAGAATTGACTACACCTAAAAAGAGCTTAAAACAGTTGGAAAAAGAAAATAAAAAAAGTTTGAAGAAAACAGAAAAATAATTGATATACGATTATATTTAGAAAGGTAAAATGATTTTATGAATAATATAAAGTATGTAAGATTGATGGGATTTAGAAAATTTAAAGATACTACAATTACATTTAATGAACATTTAAATATCATAGTTGGAGAAAATGAAGCGGGAAAGAGTACAGTTGTGGAAGCAATAGAAATAGTGATTAATCAGTTATACAAAAATGCAGACAAATCTATTATTAAAGAATTAATAAATATTGAAGATTATAATGACTTTAAGAAACATCCATCAATAGAGAATTTGCCCAAAATATATATCGAAGTAGGATTAGAATTAGATACTAGTATTAACAGTAGTACATATAGTGGAATTGAATATTATGACACTGATAGAAAGACTAATAATACTGGAATTTCGTTTAAATGTGAAATTAATGATGAGTTAAAAGACATAGCAAGTAATATTATTAGTAATGGAAATATACCATATGAGTGTTATTCTTTTAAGTGGAAGACATTTGCTGGAACACCGTATAATTCTTTAATAAAACCTATAAAATATTTAGGAATAAACACATCTAATATTGAAACAAATAACACTTATAATAATTATAACAAATCGCTATTTAATAATAAGATACAAGAATTAGATAGAGTTAAAGCAAAAGGAAATTATAGTGAAAAAATTGATAAAATATTAGAAGATGAAATATTTACAATTGACGAAAATAGAAAATTTGGGATAAATAGGAAAAAAGTTATATTAGAAAATATAATAAATATAGTTGAAGGTGGAGTTCCAATTGAAAATAAAGGAAGTGGAATGGAAAACCTAATAAAAACTAAAATGGCATTAGAAAAGAAAAATAATAATGACATTATTTCTATAGAAGAACCAGAAAATCATTTGAGTTATAATAATTTAAGAAAGATGATAAAAGAAATAGAAGATAGGGAAAAATCAGCACAAATTATAATAACAACACATAGTAGTATGATAGTAAGTAGTTTGAACTTAAAGAATGTTATTTTACTTAATAATTCTATTCCAAAAAGATTTAATGAATTGGATGATACGGTTGCTGATTATTTTAATAAAAGTGATAACAATAAGTTACTAGAATTTATACTATCTAAAAGGGTTATTCTAGTAGAAGGTAATACTGAATACATATTATTTCCTAACTTCTATGAAAAAATTAATAAGAGTTCGATAGATAAAGATAATATTAGTATTATTTCCGTTGGAGGATTAGGGTATAAGAACTTTATTTATATTGCTGAAATATTAAATAAGGAAATGGTAGTTATTACTGATAATGACAAAAATGAAGAAAAAATTAAGGAAATAAATGATTATAATCAAAAAAGTACAAACATTAAAATATATACAGATCAAGATAAAAATAGATGGACTATAGAAGTTTGTATTTATGAAGATAATAAAGAGTTACTAGATAGAATAATACAAGTTAAAGATAATGCAAAATATTACTTTAATGGTATTGATTATGGAAAAACTTTAGGTAAGATGCTTAATAATAAAACTGATACAGCTATAAAAATTTTAAATGAGAATATAGAAATACCAAATTATATAAAAGGAGCAATGCAATGGATAAAAAAATTATGTTAGCTGTAGCAGGTGCTGGAAAAACTTATGAATTGTGTCATAGTATTAATAAACAACAAAGGAATTTTTTACTAGCATATACAAATGAAAACATAAAGAATATAGAAAAAGAAGTCATAGACAAATTTGGAGAAATTCCAAAAGAAACAAAGATATTAACATTTGATAGCTTTTTATATAGATATTTCATTAGACCTTATGAATTACTAATTTTTGAAAATTTTAAAGTAGAAAGATTTGAAACTAAAGGAGTGGATATTCTACATACTCCAGAACCAGCTTATAAAAATGGAGGATATAATCCTAAATATAAGAAAAAAGATAATATTGAGCATTATATTATAAATAAAAGATATTATTGTTCAAGGATTCCAGAATTAATTTTAGATATCAAAGATTTATTTAATATTGCGATAAGTAATATAAATAATTACTGCGATTATATTTACATAGATGAAGTTCAAGATTTTAGAAAAGAACATTATAAAGTTTTAGAAAAAATAATAAAGAAATGTAATAATATTTTAATGGTTGGAGATTATTGGCAACATTCTGTAAGTGGGCAGAACAATAGTGGAATACCATTTAAAGATACAACATATCAAGACTACATTGATAAATTGAAAAAAATAGATTTAAAAGTTGATGATACTACTTTAAAAAAATCTAGACGTTGTTCAAGAAATGTTTGCAATTTTGTAAGAAAAAAGCTAAATATAGATATTGAAGCATCAGATATTTTGAAAGAAGGAAATGTTAGTTTTGTTAGTAATGATAGTGAAATAAAAGAAATTCTTGAAAATGATGATATAGTAAAATTACTAAACAAAAATAGTAAAATCTATTCTTTTCACTCAATAAATTGGAGCTATTCAAAAGGTGATACATACAAAGATATATGTGTTATATTAACAGATGATTATCAAGAGTTAGAAAATGAAAATTTTATATTATCTAAGGATACCATTACAAATAATCAATTGTATGTTGCTCTAACAAGAGCAAGTAGGAATGTTTATATTTTAACAAAAGATAAATTTTATGAACATAGAAAGAAATATTTAAAAAAGTGTTGAAATATTTATGAATTTATGTTAAATTAAAAACATAGCAAAAGACAAGAAAACACCGATGTGGGTATACATATCTATAAAACTATTGCTATAACTAATTTTGAAACGGATAATAGAGTGCTTTTGCACAAGGTATTTTTCGCATACGTCCTTTGCTAAGGCACCAAATTGTACAAATAAGAACTATTACTTTTTTGTAGGAGGTTTTGCTATATCAGTACCACTTCCAAAGAAAAGGAGATAGTTCTTATTTATATCTATTAAATGTGAAAGTTTTGTGAAAAGTCAGTGTTATAGTTGAAAAAAGTAAAAAGATATGGTAGAATTTTGAAGAAGTAAAAAGGAGATATAGCAAAGGAAAAAAATAAGATATATAAATTTAGGTTTTTATAATTGGAATATGTATAGTAGATAAGTATAAATTCATAATTACAGTAAATAGAATTCGAATATAATATAGGAGGTAATTTTAAGGAGAAAGATAAATTATTTAAGAGGAGCAACTAATTTGCAATACATTGGAAAAATAGACAAACAAAAAATAGGATACTATGCAAACAAAATAACTAATGATGAAATAATATTGACAGAGGAAAGAAAACTTCATATATATGAAGAACATAAAAAAGATTATGAGTTAATTATGAAAAATATAAAAGGTGGAGTTCTAAATCCAAATGAGGTCTTAAAAGATAATAAAAATAAGGATACATTATTTTTTATAAGTAAAATTGATACCAAGAATTTAAATGTTGTTATAAAATTAAATACAACAAATAGTGAAGAACATCCTAATAATTCTATAATGACAGCATGGCTAATAAGAGACAGTAATCTTAAAAAGTTAAGAGAAAAAAATGAAATTATTTACAAAAGTGAATAAAAATGGTATAATAAAAGTACAATATAAGTGATATTTGAAGTAGAGATTGTGCTGCTACCCACCTAAAAGATAGGTCAAAAGAAATGTTGGAAAGGGCACACCAACCAAATATCAAAAAATGAGGGCTATGGAAACATAGCTCTTTTTAGTATGAAAAACTATTAGCAGTTGTTCTTATATTAAAAATTCAAGTCCACCATAAAGTACAAGGAAACTTGTATTTTATTTTTTATAAACTATGCGAACAAAAAATTTGCAACAGGAGGGATAAATATTGGATTTTATAACTAATAAACAAAAAGGAAATAGTGGTCTGGGAATGGCAATTGATATTTTTCAACAAATGGATATACTGTTTCGATTCCATTAAATGATACACAAGATTATGATTTAATAGTGGAAAAAGAAAATTTATTACAGAGAGTTCAAGTAAAATCGACTGGCTGTATTGGAAAAGGAAATAATTATTAGGTCGCTTTAAAAAGTTGTGGTGGAACTATTGGGAAAACATATAAAACAATTATACAAACAAATATAGAATTACTTTTTATTTTAACAGCACGGAAAAGAAATGTATTTAATACCAAAAAAAGAAATTAATAATAAAAGTACATTAAGTCTATGTGATAAGTATAAAAAGTTTAAGATTTATAAAATAATACTAACCTATATAAATAGGTCAAAAATCGACTATAAAGGTCGATTTTTTTTTTGCAAAAAAATAAACTGTTCGCTAGATTTTACAAAAATAATATGCTAATATAATATCAAATTTAAATCAATCAAACATCTTATTTTATTCAAACAATTAAAATTCGCGATTCGAGGTGATGAAACTAAAATCTATTCATGATAAGAAGTAAAAAAACTTATTAAGTTATCATGAATATAAAATTTTCTATTAGTAAATAATAAAACAAGAAAGAAGGTAATTACTATGGCAAAATTTAAAGAAAGTGACTTATCTGAGAATTTAAAAGAATTTGAAAACAAAACAACAATAGAAATAGAATTTGAAAAAAGTATAGATGGAAAAGTAAAATTAGAAGAAGCAACAATAAAATATGATGAAAAAAGAGGATTCATAAATATAGAAAATAAAGACAGTAATTTCAAAATAAATACAACATTAGTATATGGATATCTAAAAACAGAAGAAGAAATCCAAATAGATTTAGAAACAATCTTATTAAAAATAAAAAGGAGAAGAGATTATTAAAAAAGAAATAAAACTAAATTATTAGACATAAAAGTTTAATAATTTAGTTTTTTTAATCCCCAAAAAAGAACCGGCCCTCAACAAGGAATTGCTAATTCCCCGAAAAAGAACCGGCCCTCAACAAGGAATTACTAAATCCCGAAAAAAGAACCGGCCCTTAATAAGGAAAAAAGAACCAAAAAATTGACAAAATTTATTGACTTATAAAAACTAAAAATGATATACTATAAAAGTAAAAGGAAAATATTACATAAAAAAGAAAAAGTTAGTGATTTAGCTAAAGAGAGGTACCAAATATGAATAAAAAAATACAAATGTTATCAGTTTTGATTATAATAAATATTTTATCAAGCATATTATTAAGTTTTTTCAAATACAATATAAAAGCAGTGTATCAAACAGTTAGTAGTGATATTGATTCAATTAATACATCAAAATATCCAGGAATAAAAGAAAAAATACAAGATTTAAAAGCACAACACCCAAATTGGAATTTTAAAATTTTATATACAGGGATAAGCTGGGAAGAAGCAATTGCCAATGAATACATAGGGCATGGAAGCCAAAATGATTATAAAGATGAAAATTTTTCTCCTAGAAACATGGTTCCAAAAAGTTATAATGGGCCATGGGTGTGTGGCTATTGTGGAGATAGAACATATGACACAGGAAGCTGGAAATGTGCTTCAACTGATACAATAAAATATATGATGGATACAAGAGGACTATTAACTTATTCTGATGTATTCCAATTTTTTGAATTATCATATGATGAATCAAAAGGTTATTCAAGAGATGTTGTAAAACAAATGGTGAGTGGAAGCTTTCTAGATAATGATTCATACATAAATACAATAATGGATTCATGTAAAAAATATAATGCAAACCCATATTACATAGTAGCAAGAATACTACAAGAACAAAGAAAAGAAGGAACAACATTAACTAAAGGACAAGGATATAATGGACAATATGTTGGACTATATAATGTATTTAATATAGGAGCTACAGGAAGAGGGGACCAAGTAATAATAAATGGGTTCAAAAGAGCAGAAAAAGAAAAATGGACAAGTATGGAACTTTCATTAGATGGAGGAATAAAGGAAATTTCAAGAAAATATATTGCAGTTGGGCAAAATACATTATATTTCCAAAAGTTTGATGTAGAAAATTCAGATGGAAAATTATATTGGCATCAATATATGCAAAATATATTTGCAGCTCAAAGTGAAGCAAAAAGATTAAGAGAAACATTTGAAAGCATAAATGCTATAGATTATCAATATACATTTATAATACCAGTTTACGAAAATATGCCAAACAATACATCACCTAAACCAGGTACTACTAATGAACCAGATGAAAAAACAGATTTAGTTCGTGTGAATGTAGACAGAAGCATAAAAATAAGAAATGAGCCAAATGGAAATAAAATTATAGGATATTTATATAAAGATGAAGTAGTAACAAGAATACAAAAAGCAACTTCAAAAGTAAATGGTACATATTGGGACAAAATTTTAAAAGATAATGGAACAACTGGATATGTTGCTAGATGTACATATGACTATGAAAGTAATTATAAAGAATATTTAATACCAATTGGTGAAAATACAAATAATCCACCAGAAGAAAATGAAAACAACAACAATAATAATACAAATGAAAATCCATCAACAGAAATGGGCGATATAGATGGAAATAATATAGTTGATGCAATGGATATGTATATTATGATACAACATATACTAGAAAAAGAAATATTAACAGGAGAACGTTTTACTAAAGCAGATATGGATAATAATGGTAAAATTGATGCAATGGATATGTATATACTTATTCAAAAGATAATCAATAATTAGGAGGAAAAAATGAAAGCAAGACAAAAAAATATAAAAAAATTTATTTTATCAGTAATATTTTTTATAATATTACTTTGTATTAATAGTAAAGTTAATGCAACAAGTATAAGTATTTCACCAAGTAATCCAAAAGTAGGAGATACAGTGACTGTAACTGTCACAATATCTAATGTAAATACAGCATCATTAACTGCAAATGTCTCAGGAGTAGCTAATGGTACGATAAAAGTTGTAGGTGGAGATTTACAAGGAAATGTAGGAACTTATTCAAATTCAGAAAGATTCTATTGCTCTAGTGAAGGAACTTTAAATGTTTCAATTTCTTCAGATTCAACAGCAGTATTAAATGGAGCATATGTAGACACAGGAGCATCAGCTTCTGTGAAAGTATCACCAAAGAGTGATGAAAATAACAACAATAATGAGCAACCAAATGAAAATAACAATCAAGGTTCTGAAAATAATAATGGAAATAATGGCTCAACAACAACTAATCCTACACAAGAACCAAAAAAGTCAAACAATGCAAATTTAGTAAATTTAGGAATAACCCCAAATGATTTCAAAGGTTTCAAATCGGGGACAACATCATATGATGTAACAGTACCAAATGATGTAGAAAAAGTAACAGTATATGCAAAAGTCCAAGACACAAAAGCAAAAATAACATCAGGAACAGGTACACAAAAATTAAAAGTAGGAAAAAATACATTAAATGTTGAAGTTACAGCAGAAGATGGAACAAAAAAAACGTATACAATAAATGTTACAAGAGAAGAAGAAAAAGTAACTACAAATGAAACAAACACAGCACCTGAAGAGACTTCAAAACCAGAAGAAAATAATGAGCCTCAAGAAAACAAAACAAATTTTGACTTAAGTAAACTTGAAATAGCAGGATACACATTAACACCTAAGTTTTCTCCAGATGTATATGAATATACACTAAAAGTTAATTCAGATGTATCAAAACTAGACATCAAAACAGAAGGTATAAATGACAAAATCAATATTGAAATAGCTGGAAATGAAGACCTAGTAGATGGAGAAAACACAATAACGATTTTAGTATATAATGAAGAAACAAAACAAAATACAACATATCAGATTATAGTTGATAGAGCAAATGTTAATGTTGAAGAAATAAATCCAACACTAAATGATGCAGTAAAAAAAGCTAATAAAGTTAGATACATATTATTGGGAATATTACTATTTATTGTTGTTGCAATAATTATATTTGTCATAGTAAAACGAAAGTACAATAAAAAAGATGAAATGTATGACCAATATGAATATGATGAAGAAGATCAAGAAAGACTAAATCTAGATGAAGAAGAAGAATTCTTCAAAAGATTAAACAAACAAAGAAATGAAGAAAAAGATGAGAAAATAGAATTATCAAATAAAATAATTGAAGAGAATGAGAAAATAACAGAACAAGATTTATCAAATCCAATTATACAAGAAAAACAAGAACTAGAAGAAGATGATGATGAGGAGGAATTTTTCAGAACATCTAAATCTAGAAAAAGAGGAAAACATTTTTAATTACCAAATTAGTGCCAGTTCTTTTGAGCTGGTTCCTTTTTTTCCTTGTTGGGTGCCGGTTCCTTTTTAGGGATTTTCTATTTCCTTGTTGAGTGCCGGTTCTTTTTCAGGGAACTTTTTTAATTCCTTGTTGAGTACCGGTTCTTTTTTAGGGATTTATTGTGAAAAATCCTTAAATAAATTTAGAAAATCTATTGATAAATTATAAAAAGTGTAATATAATCGTAAAAAAAATGTAATAATAATGTAATAAAGGAAAATATATCAAAGGAGAAGGATGCATAATGTTTAAATTTGGTTGGGGACAGGATATAGGTATAGATTTAGGGACAGCGACAGTTATAGGGTATGTAAAAGGAAAAGGAATAGTACTTAGAGAGCCTTCTGTTGTAGCTGTTGATAATAATACTGGAGATGTTGTAGCTGTTGGAGAGGAAGCAAGAAGAATGTTAGGGAGAACACCAGGAAATATAGTAGCTACAAGACCTTTAAGAGAAGGTGTAATATCAGATTATACTGTAACTGAAAAAATGCTAAAATATTTCATAAATAAAATTGGAGGAAAGACATTGTTTGCTCCAAGAATTATGATATGTATACCATCAAGAGTTACAGAAGTTGAAAAAAAAGCAGTAATAGATGCTGCAACAAATGCAGGAGCAAGAAAAGTTTATTTAATAGAAGAACCAATAGCAGCAGCAATTGGAGCAGGAATAGATATATCAAAACCATGTGGAAATATGGTAGTAGATATTGGTGGAGGAACAACAGATATAGCAGTAATTTCATTAGGAGGATCAGTTGTAAGTACATCAATAAAAGTTGCAGGAGATAAATTTGATGAATATTTGGTAAAATATATAAAGAAAAAATATAATCTAGCAATTGGAGAAAGAACAGCAGAAGAATTAAAAGTAAATGTAGGATGTGTATATCCAAAAATTCAAGATGTAGAAATGGATGTAAGAGGAAGAGATTTAACAACAGGGCTTCCAACAACAGTTATAATTCATTCAAGTGAAATGTTAGAAGCAATGCAAGAACCAGCTATGATGATAGTTGATGCAGTTCATTCTGTTTTAGAAAGAACACCACCAGAACTTGCAGCAGATATAAGTGATAAAGGAATTTATATGACAGGTGGAGGTTGTTTAATAGATGGTTTAGACAAACTTTTACAGGAGAAGACTGGAATAAATGTAATGATAGCACAAGATACTGTATCATGTGTGGCATTAGGAACAGGAAAAGCATTGGATAATTTAGATTCATTAGATGAAAAAGCACGTAAATAAATTTAAAATAAAAACCACTTTAAATTTAGAAATAAGTTTAAGGTGGTTTTTTTATATATAAAGATTTTAAAATAGAAAAAATTTCAGTCAAAAAAATTCATTAAGTTATATACTTAATGATAAAATTTATAAACATATTATAACAATAAAGTCTAGTGAATGCAACAAAAATTGACAAAAAACTTGTTGTATTTTTTTATTTAAAATAATCATAGAAATAGTGTTAAAAATGCTGATATCAAGCCTAAATTCTTATTAGAATTTATCATTAAGTATATAACTTAATAAAAAAAGAGGGGAGGAAAAAATGATTAATAAAAGAGATACAAAGGAAAATATAGAAACAGCATTGATTGCACCATATATAAAATACCAACAGCTTTTGGATTAGAAGAAAATATAGTGCAAATAAAATGTATTATTTGTATATCAGATAATAAACAGATGAAAATAAATTAAAAATCAAGGAGGAAGAAATGAAGAGAAAAATAATTATAGGAATGATTTTTTGTATCATATTAATTTTAAACTCATATAAAGTACAAGCATATAGTGGAGAAATAGACCCAAAAGAATATATTACATTACCATCTACAATACAAATAACAAATGGTAAAGGAACAGGAACAATTTCTGTAAGTGCTAATGGTTATAATATTTCATATCAAAAGAATGATATTTCAGAAAGTACATTTACAAGTATAACTTCTAAAAATAAAGAAATTGAAACATATGTAAAAACAACTGAAAAAGAACAAAAGGATAAAGAAACAAATTTAACAACATTAAAAACAAAACATGAAGAATTAGTAAAAAGTGGAAAAGCAACAGAAGCTGAAATAAAAGCAGCTAAAGATGCGTATGATAAAGCAGATACAGAGTATAAAACATTTTTAAATAAAGTAAAAGCAGATTCTGAAAAACTACAAAAAGAATTTTATAATTTAATCCCAAATTACACAAATTCTTGGACTAAAACTACAAATAATTCTAATAATATTGAATTAGATTTTTCTAAAAGTACAGGAAAAGTAAATTTTATATTATGGGTAAAGATAGAAAATGGTACTGATACATATTATGATTTTCAAGTGTATTCAAGTGATATAAAAGTAGAAGATGATAAAACAGCACAAAAAGAAGATTGGAGTAATGCTAAACTAAGTTTTGAACAGAGTGTTCCTTGGACATATTATCTAAATATAACAAATGTAAAATGGGAAGATAAACATAGTTATTATTATTTTATTGGAGACGAAAATACAAAACCTGAATTTTCTAAAGAATTACCTAGTTTAAGTTATGATAAAAACAATAATAAGTTTTCAACAAAAAACATCTCTAAATATTTGGAACTAAATTCAGAACAATATTTATATGTTTATGATGAATATCTTGAGGATACGAAATTGGTAAATAAGTTAGTTTTGAATAAAGTAAAAATAGAAAAACCTGAGCAAAAGAAATATACAGATGTATTTTGGAGTACTTACATTTCAAAAGATGGAACAAAAATAAATATTAATACACCTTGGGGAGATGATACAATTAGAAATATACACTTGAGAGTTGGAAAAATAAGTAATGATACAATATTAAAAAACATTTATAATAAAAAAAGCAATGCTTTTGAGGATTTATTAAACTATGCAAGAAATTCTAAGGCTTTTTATGACAAAACCGTAAAAAGTAATAGCAACGTAGCGGGATATGAGTTAGATGGAGCATTATTTTCAGAAAGTGAAGTTTCAGATGGCGAATACTATTTTCTATATGTAGTTGTTGAAGATGAAAATGGAAAGTATGTAAAGACAGAAGGTGTAACATTAGCAAGATGTTCGAAAGTATCTTCAAAGAATAATTGGTTTTTATTAAATTTCTATGGAAATGATGATTTTACTTGGAAAGATTTTACAACTGAAGGAGAAGAGCCTAATAACAAAAAAGTAGATGATAATAATAAAAAAACAGATGATGATAAAACAGTTGCAAAAAAACAATTACCATATACAGGAATAAATAATATTTTAATAATAATAGCATTAATAATAGGTGCTGGAGGAATAATTACTTATAAAAAATATAAAAATTATAATTTCTAAAATTAAATACTAGGATAAAAAATAGAGAGGTACAAAATGGACTATATAGATGAAAATGAAGAATTATATAGAGCGTGGATTGGAACAAAGAACCAAGACAAATATTATGAAAAAATGAAAAATGGAGGTTTCAGCTGGGTTGCATTCTTTTTATCAGATTTATTGTTAATAACAAGAAAAATGTTTACAGAATCAATAATATTTATATTTATATGTTATCTTATAAGTACAGTATTAAACATTATTGAAGTACCTAGAATGATATATATATTAGTAAATATTACAATAGGTTTAACTATTGGATTTTCATATTATCCATTATATAAATGGCATATTAAAAGAAAAATAAAAAAATATCAAAGAAAAGGTTTAACTTATGAAGAACAATTAAGTATAGCTAGAAAATATGGAGGAGATAAATTTACTTTTTCGGTTATAGTAATGATACTTGTTAGTATTATAATTGTAGCAACATTAATGATGGGAAATAAATTATTTTCAATGATATTTGAATCAGCTGAAGAAGTTATTAATAATAATTATTCTACAAATAATTCATTGATAATAGAAGATATTTCAGAAAATGGAGATTCTTCTTCAAATAAACAAAAATCTTCATACAAAGTTAATTTTGAAAATTTTGAATTTTACATACCTAATAATTTAGAATATGAAGTAGATTATATAAATAATGTTATAAATATTGGAGATACTGAGAATACTTGGGTTGCACAATTAGGTATAATACAAAGTTCTTTTCAACAATTAAAGCAAAATAAAAGTCAAATAAGCAGTTATGCAGGACAATTTTTGGGAGATGATGAAGCAATGATATCAGCTGCCACAATAGAAAAAATAAGTGGAGTAGAATACATACTTTTAGAATGTAATATTAATGGTACAAATATGTTGGCAGGATATGCAAAGCTGAATTCAATGTATTCATTGTTTTTCCAATTATATAGCAAAAGCAATGATTTTGCTAGAAATAGTTTGAAAAATATGTCAAACATAATTAAAAATGCAGAATATATAGGAGATTCATTATATTAAAATTTATAACAAACTATCAAGCATAAAAAAACGAAAAAAAGCAATAATAAAATTTGAAGGTGAGAAAAATGAAAAAAACCAGAAAAATTTTAATCATTGCTTTTTTATTATGTGTATTTATATATTGGTGTAAAATAGATAGTATTCCCAAAAGTATTATTTTATATAATGGGGAACAATTAAATTTAGGTGATTTTTTCGGGATATCATTAAAAATAGGAAATGAAGATTATAATACAGTATTAGCCTCAACAAATGTAAATGAAGAAAAAGAAAAAATATCTAATGTAGATGTAAAATTATTTAATACTTTTACAGTGAAAGAAGTATCTGTAAATATAATAGATAAGACTTCTGTTATTCCAATAGGACAAGTTTCAGGTTTAAAATTATATACAAATGGAGTATTAGTAGTTGGAATGAGTGAAATAAGAGGTGAAGATAATAAAAAATATAAACCATATGAAAATTCAGGAATAGAAGAAGGAGATCGAATTTTAAAAATTAATAATGAAGAAATAAGAGATACAAATCATTTAATAGAAGTAGTTAATAAATCAGGAGGAAAAGAAGTAGAAATTGAATATGTAAAAAATAGTGATATTAATAAATGTAATATAAAACCCATAAAATATGCGGATGGAAGTTACAAACTGGGATTGTGGGTAAGAGATAGTAGTGCAGGTATTGGAACACTTACATTTTATGAGCCATCAACAGGAAACTTTGCAGCATTGGGTCATGGAATAACAGATAGTGATACTGGAGATTTAGTCGAAATACAAAATGGAGAATTTTTAACTACAAAAATATTATCAATTATAAAAGGGGAAAAACGGAAATCCTGGAAAAATTAAAGGGTCAATTGATGAAGGAGAGCTAATAGGAGGAATTTACAAAAATAGTAATTTAGGGATATATGGAACTGTAAATAATCTATCAGCAATAAAAACAGATTTATCAAAAGAAATGGAAGTTGCAAGAAGGGATGAGATAAGTTTAGGAAAAGCTACTATTTATTGTAATTTGGATGGAACAAATATTAAAGAATATGAAATTGAAATAGAAAAAATATTTATAAATAATGATACAGATAATAAATCAATGTTGATAAAAGTAAAAGATCAAGAATTATTAGATAAAACAGGGGGTATAATTCAAGGAATGAGTGGAAGCCCTGTGATACAAAATGGAAAATTTATTGGAGCAATAACAAATGTTTTAGTAAATGACCCAACACAAGGATATGCAGTTTTTGGAGATATTATGATAAAGGAAATGAGGGAATAAAATATTAGGTTTTAAAACAGCTTTTTAATTATGGAGCTGTTTTTTTAGTCAGAAAATATCATTAAGTATCATACTTAATGATAAAATTTATAAAAACATTATAACAATAAAGTCTAACTAATTCAACTAAAAAAGGAAAAAATTCTAATTTTTTTTACATATAAAATCATATTAAAAAAATTTTTAGCATTTATAAAAAGTATTGGAAAATAAAGAATAAAGACAAAAGAGAATTATCATTAAGTATGATACTTAATAAAAGGGAGGAAAAAATGAATCAAAAGCAAAACAAAGGAATAACACTGATAGCACTAGTTGTAACAATTATATTATTATTAATATTAGTAGGAATAAGTATAACAATGTTAACAGGGCAAAATGGAATACTAAATAGAGATGCAGAGTCAAGTAAAGTAACGAAAGAGGCCCAATTAGATGAACAAGTAAAATTATCAATAATGGAAGCACTATCATATGGAAAAGGAAAAATAAGTGATACACAAATATTAGAAAAGGCGATTAAAAACAATGTAACAGAAGAGTATGCATTAACAGAGATTAGTGAAGGATGGGGAATACAAATTGGAAACAAAAATTACACAATAGACAAAAATGGTAATTTAAATATAGAAAAAAATCAAGATGGAGAGAAAGAAGAGCCAATTGATAATAGTGGAAGTTTAGTATTAGGATTAGTAGATGATTGTGGGACACATTCTACAATATATTTATATGGAAATTCAGACAAAATAACATCTGGAAATATAACAATAACAATGCCAGATAACACAATAAAAACAATAACACCAGTAAATGATAATAAGAATATAGTAGATAGTGCAAATTATGCAATATTTGATACAACAAAAAATGGAATATATACATTTACTGTTACAGATGGAGTAACTACAACAGAAACTAATATAAGAGTGAGTAATATAGAAAAATTTACACAAATAGATAAAGTAAAAGAAGCAACAATAAATAATGAAAAAACGGCATATAGCTATAAAGGAGCATATGTACCAGAAGGATTTTATGTTGATACAAAGACAGATACAAAAACAGGTTTAGTAATAACTGATAAGGTGGATAATGAAGGATATAGTATAGGAAATGAATGGGTATGGGTGCCTGTAAATAGTACTATTGAAAATAATGACTATTACACAACTGAACAAGGAATTTTAAAAGGAACAGAAAATGTAATTTATACAAAATACAGTAAATTATATAGTTTCTCAAATGCAACAACAAAAGACGAATATGGAATATTTAAGCCGAGAGAAGAACCTCCAACAACTGCAGAATTATCAAAACCATCAAAAGCAAGTGGATATAGAGAACCAGCACTCCTAACAAGTTCATCTAAAGCTAATGAGACTAAAGATTATAATTTAATAAATAAAAGAGAAACAAAGAGTAAGTTCACAGATGCAGAAGGAGTTGAAGGAGTAGGAAATCAATACATAACAGATTTTGAAAATATGGTAGAAAGTGTAGACAAATATCATGGATTTTATATAGGACGATATGAAATAACTGAAAAAGAAGGAAAAGCAGAAGAAAAGATAGGAAATCCAGTTGAAAATGTACAGTGGTATCATCTATATAATTTATGTATGGATTTTGACAATAGCTATATAACAAGTGGAATGATGTATGGATCACTTTGGGATGCTACAATGCGGATGGCTTGCAAAGTTAGGATATAGTGTAGGATATAGTGGGGAGACTAAAAGCGGTTATGGAAATTATGCAAATGAAGATATAAAGGTAAATGATGAAAAGACAACAATAGTAGTAAAACAAAGTGGAAAAGAACAAAAATTATTAACTGGACAGACAAGTTATACAAAAAGTAATAATATATATGATTTATCTGGAAATTTTTATGAATGGACACAAGAAGTATATGATACATACCTTAGAATTCTACGTCGGAAGTGCTTATCATACAGGAAGTGCTGCTAATGCATATGCATCACATAGATATTTTCGTGAATTAGATTATACTAATGGTAGTAATTCTTCTAGGGCTCATTTCTATATAAATTTGAAAAAGAAGTAAATGGAAGACTAGGAACTTGGAAAATAGGAGAACTATTTTTCCAAGTTTTACTTGACATCAAAATAAATTAGCAATAGAATAAAAGAAAAAATAGGAGGTTTTTAATATGTTAGTAACACCAAAGGAAATGTTTGAAAAATCAATGAAAGAAAATTTCGCAATAGGAGCATTTAATGTAAATAATATGGAGATAATACAAGCAATTGTAGATGCAGCAGCAGAAGAAAAATCACCTGTAATATTACAAGCATCATCAAGCGCTATAAAATATGCAAGAATAAATTATTTAATGAAAATGGTACAAGCAGCAACAGAAGAGCACCCAGAAATACCAGTTGCAATACATTTAGATCATGGACCAGACTTTGAAACAGCAAAAATGTGTATAGATAATGGATTTACATCTGTAATGATAGATGGTTCAAAATACAGTTTTGAGGAAAATGTAGAATTAACAAAAAAAGTAGTAGAATATGCCCATTCAAAAGGAGTTATGGTAGAAGCAGAAATAGGAAAGCTTGCAGGAATTGAAGATGATGTAAATGTATCTGCAAATGATGCAATTTATACAGACCCAGCAGATGCTGAAAGGTTTGTTAAAGAAACAGGATGTGATTCTTTAGCAATAGCCATAGGAACAAGTCATGGAGCATATAAATTTAAAGGAGAAGCTAAATTACGTTTTGATATATTAAAAGAAGTAAAAACAAGAATACCAAACACTCCAATAGTACTACATGGAGCATCAACAGTTATACCAGAACTTGTTGAACAATGTAACAAATATGGAGCAGATATTCCAGGAGCAAAAGGAGTTCCAGATGATATACTTCATACTGCAGCAATATCTGGAGTTTCAAAAATAAATGTTGATACAGACCTAAGACTTGCTATGACAGCAGGAATAAGAAAAGTTTTTGCAGAAGAACCATCAGCTTTTGACCCACGTAAATATTTAGTACCTGCAAGAGATTTAATAAAGGAAACTGTTAAACATAAAATAAGAGACGTATTTGGTTCAGCTAATAAAGCATAAAAGGATTATATATATGGATAAAAAAATAATAATTATTATATTATTTGTTATTTTAGTTTTTATGATAGGTGGAATTTTTGTTTTTTCTAATAAAAATAATGAAAAAACAAATGATATAAATAGTAATATAGAAAATAAAAAAACAAATGTAGAAAATACTGAAAACTTGAATGAACAAAAAGATGATTTAAATCAAAATACAGAAATAACAAGTTCTAATCAAAGTGAAGATAAAACAAATACACTTGTTTATGAAAAAAATAATAAAGGTTCAATAGTAGCAGAAGCTTCTCCAAGTGGATTTATGGGAAGTTCGTCTTATAAAGTGATATTGTATTATAATAGAGAAGTATATGTAAAAAAATTTGATGGAAATGGATATGAAAAAGAAAATCAGATTTCAGAGGAACTAATTGCAAAAAATGTAAGTACAATAGAACCAGCTAAAGATGAAGAACATTATGGAGAAGTTTTGGTAAAAGGTGGGGAAGCAATAAGTAATAACTTTGGATGGATTAGTTTTGAGTGAATAATTATCAATAAACACTATGATTTACATTATTTAAGAGGGGGTCCTAAAATAGGAACTCCTCTTAAATTTTCTCAATATCTTCTTTAGATAAACCAGTTAGTTCAATGATATCATTTAAAGTCATATTCTTATCTTTCATTTTTTTGGCGATTTCAAGTTGCTTTTTTTTGACTTCAGCCAAGCCTTTTTCTAAACCTTCTTTTAATCCTTGTTCTCTGCCTTCTTTGTTACCTTCTTCTCTACCATCTCTATAGCCACATCTTTTCATACATTCAATATCTCTAAGCATGCCAGCACGAGACTCTACGAAAAGTTGGAAATCAGGGTCATCACTTAAGTAAGCTAACTCCTCTTTAGCTTGTTTTAGATATTTATTTTCACTCATAAATTTTTGAACCTCCTTATTACCCGGATTTTCAATAAATTTTA
>CAOKHL010000017.1 GCA_948468315.1 uncultured Eubacteriales bacterium | reverse complement strand
TTATGTCATTTTTTAGATTGTATTTTTTGTTTTCTTTAGTTTTATCAATATTTTCATTTGATATTTGTTGATTGTTTTTTACCATATAGTTCCTCCTCATTATAATATTTATTTGTTTTTTTTGCAATATTTTCTCAGATTATTTAACCTTTTTATTTTTAATAATTTTTAGATTTAAATTTTTCTGAAATAAAATAATTCTAAATTTTCTTTGAAAAAACATTCCAGCTATTTATTATAACTCTTTGTATAACTTATGTCAACAAAAATCGTTCGACAAAATTATACATCTCATAATTATAAAAAGTGAACGTTATATCGTTCACTTCTAAATTCTAAATTTATTCAAAATCCTCTAATAATTTATTCACTTCTTGAATTCCTACAACATCAATTCCTTTCTCTAATTCCCTTATATCTTCTTCCCCTAAGTATTTTATAGAAATATCTGTAACTTTATATAAAATTTCCTCATTATTTTCATTTATATAATAGACATTTATAACACTATCATTTCCCCTTAAAATATAATGTCTATTTTCATCATTTAATATTTTACTTGCTTCTTGTAACTCTTCTTGAACTCTTGAACTATAATCAGACCATTCATTTAAGCATTCATCTGTTACATATCTCCCAGATAATTCTGTTTCATTTTGTACAATATTGTTTACATTCTCTTCCTCATTTTTCTTATTTTTTGAAATATTAAATAATTGTATTCCTACTATTAAAACAGCTACTAACCCTATTGATAAAAAAATCTTCTTCCACATAATAAATACACCTCTTTACATATTTTGGCATATTTATTCTTTTTTATTCAGTTTTTTATAAAGTTATACATATATATTTTTAATCTTTACATTTTTTAACTTTTATATCATTCCCAATATTTTCAATCGTAATTTCTCCACATTCATCTGTTCTATAAAATTCAGCTCCAATGTCATGTAAATTCTTTAAAGTTCCCTCATTTGGATGACCATACAAATTGTTCTTTCCTACTCCAATTAAAGCGATTTTAGGTCTTACAGCTTTTAAAAATTCATATATAGAAGATGTTTTAGAACCGTGATGCGCAACTTTTATGCAGCTTGCTTTTAATATTTCTAAATTATCTTTATATAAATTAAGTATCGCCTTTTCTGCCAATTCTTCAATATCACCTGTGAAAAGTAATGAAAAATTTTTATATACTAATTTGCAAACCAAAGAATTATTATTAATACAATTCTCTGAAATCTTTTTATTGGTACAAGGCCATAAAATATCAAAATATACATTTTTCTCGATATTAATTCTGTTCCCAGCTTCTACTACTTGTAAATTTAACTTCTTTTCCCTTACTATTTTTAAAAACTTTTGATAATTTGTACAATCTTCAAATTGTTTGCCAATAATTACATTTCTTACTTTCATTTCTTCCATAATATAAAGTAATCCTTGACAATGGTCAGTATCAAAATGGCTAATTATTATATAATCAATAACAGCGATTTTTCTATCTAATAAATATGGCATTAGAACACTTTTTCCGTACATCATAACCTTCCCTTTCACTTCCCCCACCATCTACTAGAATTGTCTTATTGTTTGGTGTTACAATTAAGGAACAATCCCCCTGTCCAACATTTACAAAATGTATTTTTAAATTTCTAGGAATAATAAAAATAAATGAATAAAAGAGACTAATCATCAATAATATTGAAATAACTTTATTTCTATTTAACTTTATTTTATATTTAATGAAACTAATTATATTTTTAATTCTTATCTGAAACATACTGGGATTCTTTTGAATATTTAAATTTAACATTATATTTACTATCAAAATAAAAATATAATATGTTATAATCTGTAAAATATTTGGAGTTATAAAATATATTTGACTTAATGGCAAGTTACTTCCCAACTCTGCAATCGAAACTAAAATCTTCAATAAAATTGTTAGAATTATTTCTAGTAATTCTATTTTAAAAATAACCAAAAATATTCCTAAAATCACTATCGGACCAATTAAAAATCCTATTAATACACTTATAACCAAACTTGAAATACTTATTTTATTAAAACTAATAAGTATAATAGGTGAAACAACTATCGTTGCAGAAAATGTTACTATTATAAAATCTACTAATAATTGACCTATTTTAGAATTTAAAATTTTTATAATCAATTTTATAAATCTTTTATTTTTTCTTATTGCTCTTCTATTTATTTTATCTAAATAATATTTAATACTTTTTTGAAATGTTTTCTGAAATATTATTATTCCTAATGTTCCTGCAAACGAAAGCTGTAATCCTATATTTCTAATCAAAAATGGATTATAGACTAATATTATAAATAGAGATATACTTAAACTTTCCCATATATCATTTTTCCTATAAAAGAAATTTGACATAACCCCTATTACCCCTGTAATACATGCTCTTACAACAGAAGGTGTAAAATTTACCATACACATATAAATTAGAATTATTATGCTACTTATTATTTTTGAATAATATTTTCCTATTAATTTATTAAAAATAAAACTTGAAAAAAGTATTATATAAGAAACATGCATTCCTGATACTGCCAAAATATGTGATATATTGCTTCTAGAAAATTGATTTATCATATCTTCTGATATACCTGTTTTATCTCCTAATAAAATGCCACATAAAACGTTCTTTTCATCACTTGGCATATTTGAATTTTGTATTTTTTGTTTTATTTTATAAGACAAAATATTTGTATATTTTAATACTACATTTCCTTTATCTTTAGAGATTATTTTTAAATTTTCTACATTAACTGTCCCATATACTTTTAGTGTTTTTAAATATTCACTATTATCAAATCCTTTATAATTTGAACGTTTTTGTGGAGCCCAATACTTACCATAAAAATCTATTTTATCTCCATATTCTATATTAATATTATCTTTTAAATAAATATATAAATAAGTATCTTTATATTTATCATTTAATATTTTTACTTTACATTTATTTTCTTGTATGGATACTGCTATTCCTTTTAAATTACAATATTCCTCATCTAAATTTTTATACAAATTATCATATTTATAATTTTGAAATAGAACTATTGTATTTGATATAATTGAAAAAATGATAATAATTTTCATAACTTTATTATTGAATATAATTTTTAAATACCTAAAATATCTTCTAAACGAAAATAACTTAAATTTTCCATTTTCTCTTTCTTTGCAAAAAATCAAATATATTAAATAAATCACTACATAAAAAAGGACTATACTGATTTTACAATATAGCCCCATAATTATTCCTATAATATATCCGAAGATTAGCAGTTAAAACTTTTCTGTTTTCTAACATAATCCTCCTTAATTTATAACTCTTCTAGCTGTAACATATGTCCTAGAATAATAACTATCTGATAAAGATGTTGTAATTACTCCTTTTTTCGCATTTGCAGCATGTATGAATGTATTACCACCTATATATATTCCTACATGACCAATAGCAGAATTTGATGAATTATTAAATATTACTAAATCTCCTACCTTTAAATTAGATTTTGAAACCGCTACTCCATTTGAAGCCTGTGCTCCTGATGTTCTACTTAAATTTATTCCAAAATTCTTATATACATAAGATGTAAAACCTGAGCAATCAAATCCTGTAGAAGGAGATGCTCCTCCTGATACATATTTATATCCTAAATATTTTTTAGCAAAAGCTACTACGCTTTCTCCTGTTAAACCTGTATTTGATGTATTCGATTGATTTGGTGTTTCTTGCTTTGGCTCAGAATCTATCTTATTTTCATTTTGCTGTTCATTTGTTTTATTGTTTTCTTCTCTTTTTATTTCCTCACTTCTTGAAGATGTATCTACTTTTTTGTCTGATAAATATTTATTTGCAACATATCCAGTTTTTCCTTTTACAGTAATCTTTGCCCATGTGCTATTTACCATTTCTACCACTGTAACTTTAGTATTTAATGTTAATTGACTTATAATTTTTGAATTATTGTCATCTTTTTCCCTTACATTTAATGTTTCAGCTGATACATATTTTGTTATTTCTTTATTTTTTTCTGGTTCTTTATTTTGATTTTCTTTATCATCTTTGTTTTGTTCTTCATCGTCTTTATTTTCAGATGGTTTCTCATCTTTTTTGTCTTCTTGATTTGTCTCTTCCTTATTGTCTTCTTCTGTCTTAACTTTACTAATTAATGCCCAACCAGAATTATTTTCTGTTTCTACATAACACCACTTATTTATTATATCTGTTATAGTAAATTTTGTGTTTTCATTTATTGTTTCAATATTGCTTGAATTTATTAATGGTAATATTTTTATATCTAATTTTGATTTTAAATTACCCGAATATCCTTTTTGAACCATATTAGTTTGTGGTTCTTTTGGATCTTGTTCTTGTTGCTCATTATTTTGTTGTTCTTCTGATTGATTACTGTTATCTTCTTCCTTTGGCTCTTCTGATGATTGGTTATTATTATTGTTTTCTTCTTCTGGCTTTTCTTCTTGCTTTCCATTATTTGCTTTTTCACCAGAATTTTCATTTTTGTCAGTATTTTCAGATAACATATCTTTTCTAACATATCCTGTATATTTTTGATATTTTACTTTGTACCAATCTCCAGTTTCTTCTAAAATTTCAACTTCTTCATTTTGAGATATTAATTCTATAATACTCGAATTTGTTGATGGTTCTTTTCTTAATCTTACTGTTTCTTCTTTTGCTTTTGCAGATCTTGCATAAACATTTGTACTTACTAATATTAACCCCATATATAATGTTACTATAAGTACTCTTTTTATTATTTGCTTCATAAAATTCTCCTATTTTTGAAATTTTAACATAGAACAGTATATACTTTTTATCAAAAAATGTCAATTATTTTTTCTATTTCCTTGTTGAGGGCCGGTTCTTTTTCAGGGATTTAGCTAATTCCTTGTTAAGGGCCGGTTCTTTTTCAGGGATTTTACTTTTCATCTCCTAATGAGTTTATTCCTAAAAGCTTAAATAGTTCAACTATTACAATAGGTGCAAAAACTAACCCAATAATTTCTAAAATGTTGTCTACTGGTAAAATTGGTATACTAAAAATGTTTCTAAGAGCAGGTACAAATAATACTACAAACATTAATGCTGCAGATAATAAAATTGCTCCAATTAATTTTTTATTATTAAAAATATTTGTCTTAAAAATAGATTTACTATTATCTCTAATGTTAAACACATGTGTTAATTCTGATAAAGCTAAGACAACAAATGCCATTGTTTGACCAACCTCTATTTTAGTCTCATCTAAAGTTAATCCCTCTATTGGAGTATTTGTTGTTGCTAAACCTATCATAAATGCTGCTAAAGTTAGTATTCCTATCATTACACCTTGATAAATTATTCTATAAACAAAAGATTTCGTAAATATTCCTTTACTTGTTTTTATAGGTTTCCTTTCCATTATATTTGAATTTGCTGGGTCAAATGCTAATGCTAATGCTGGAAGTGAATCTGTTATTAAATTTATCCATAAAATATGAATTGGCATTAATATTTCAAGATGTGTAATATCTGAAATTCCAAACCATTTTGCAAAAAGAGAGGTTCCTAATGTTGCTAACAATAGAACTACTATTTCTCCTATATTGCTTGATAATAGAAATTGTATTACTTTTAAAATATTATCGTATATTCTTCTTCCCTCTTCAACCGCTGATACAACAGTTGCAAAATTATCATCTGTAAGTATTACATCTGAAGCCTCTTTAGCTACATCTGTTCCAACAATTCCCATACTACAACCAATATCTGCTTGTTTTAGAGCTGGACTATCATTTACTCCGTCACCTGTCATTGCAACTACATCGCCTTGTTTTTGCCATGCTTTTACTATACGAACTTTGTGTTCTGGTGCAACTCTTGCATATACTGAATAGTTTCTAACATTATTTTCTAATTGTTCATCAGACAATTTATCTAACTCAATACCAGTTATTGCTTCATTTTCATCTTCTAAAATACCCAATTTTTTTGCTATTGCTGTTGCTGTAACTTTGTGATCTCCTGTTATCATTACTGTTTTTATTCCTGCTGATTTACATTTTTCTACTGCTTTTTTTGCTTCTTCTCTTGGTGGGTCTATCATTCCATACATTCCGACAAAGACTAAATTGCTTTCCAAATCTTGTGGATTAGGTTTATAATTTAACTCTTTGTATGCAAATCCTAAAACCCTTAAAGCGTCTTTTGCCATTGCTTCATTTATTTCATTAATTCTAATTTTATATTTTTCTAATTCTTTACGATGTTCACCATTTTCTATATAAGATGTACAAATTGAAAGTAATTCATCTATTCCACCTTTGGTAAAAACTATATATTTATCATTAACTTTATGAACTGTTGTCATTAACTTTCTTTCTGAATCAAAAGGTATTTCATCTACTCTTGGCATTTCATTATATAAATTTTTGGTAAATCCTAATTTTAATGCTATATCCACTAATGCTGTTTCTGTTGGGTCCCCTGTTAATATATTGTCATCAGAAATTTTTGTGTCATTACATAACATTCCATTATAAACTAAAAGCTTGATTTCTTGGTTTGCATTTTCATATTTAACTATATCTTCTATATTTGTCATATCATATATATTATCATCTACAAACATTTTTTGAACTGTCATTTGATTTTTAGTTAATGTTCCTGTTTTGTCTGAACATATAACTGAACTACTTCCTAATGTTTCAACTGCTGGTAAATGTTTTACTATGGCATTTTTCTTAACCATTTTTTGAACACCTATTGCCAAAACAATAGTTGAAACAGCAGCTAATCCTTCTGGTATTGCTGCAACTGCTAAACTCACTGCTGTCATAAACATTGAAACAGCTGGTTTTCCTTGTATTAAACCTGCTGCAAAAATTATTGCACATATTATTAATGCAACTATTCCTAATGTCTTTCCTAAATTATTTAATTTTACTTGAAGTGGTGTTTCTTTATCTTCTTGGCTAGATAACATACCTGCAATTTTACCAACTTCTGTTGTCATTGCTGTCTCTACAACAACACCTTTTCCTCTTCCATATGTTATAAGACTTGAAGAAAATAGCATATTGGTTCTATCTCCAATTGGAACTTCTTGTTCTTCTATCTTACTTGCTTGCTTTTCTACTGGTACAGATTCTCCGAGTCAAAGATGATTCTTGCGACTTTAAATTTATAGCTTCTATAATTCTTATATCTGCTGGAACATAATCTCCTGTTTCTAGTATAACTATATCTCCTGGTACCAAGTCCTTTGCTGGAACTACTTCAATATTTCCACTTCTTATAACTTTTGCTTCATGCCCACTTAGTTTTTGTAGTGCTTCTAATGATTTCTCTGCTTTAGCTTCTTGCGCTACTCCTATTATACTATTTGCAATTACAACAATTAAAATTATAATTGAATCTGTAATTGCTTCTCCTTGTGCAATAGAAATTGCCCCTGATATTATAGCTGCTAATATTAGTATTATTATCATGAAATCTTTAAACTGTTCCAAAAACTTTACAAATAATGATTTCTTTTTTTCCCCTCTTAATTCATTTAGTCCATATTTTGCTAATCTCTTATTTATTTCATCTTGACTCAGACCATTATCAATATTAGTTGATAGGTCTTTTTCTACTTCTTCCACAGTTTTATTAAACCACTTTTTTTCCATTATGATTTCCTCCTTTTGGAAATAGGTATTGTATTTATCTTTCAGCTTTTTTATTTTTAAATATCAATATTTTACTAAATACAAAATTTAAGATTATAACAATTATATTAGCTAGTATTTTCATAAAAAGTGCATTCCATCCCCATTTATCTACTGCTATTATCATAATTGCTTCATCAATTATTAAAGTTAATACTCTACAGCCATAAAAATATGCAATTTCTTTTAACAATTCTATTTTTGTACTTACTTTTGATTTGAAAACAAAATATTTATTGGTTACATAAGCAAATGTAGCTCCTAATATCCAAGCTATTACATTACTTGTTGCATTACTTATATTAAACATATAATATAATAATGAATATATAACAATATTAACAAGTGTTGTTAGTGCTCCAAAAACTAGATATCTCATCCCTTCTTGATGTTCCCTGTACCAAGATACAAGTGCTTTTAGTCCTATTTTTTCTAATATTTTTAAGCAAAATTCTTCTACTTTATCTACTATCATTTTTATTATCCTTTCTATTTCCCTGTTAGGGGCCAGTTCTTTTTCAGGGATTTAGCTATTTCCCGATTTAGGGCTGGTTCTTTTTTAGGGAATTATTTTGCGTTTTCTTTTATTTTTTGTAGTTCTTCTAAAGAAAACTGATATTTTTTGTTGCAAAAATGGCATTTAGCTTCTAGCTTTCCATCTTCTTCTATTATTTTTGTTATTTCTTCTTTGCCTAAAGATAAAATTCCTCTTTCTATTCTATCCCTACTACAATTACATTTATACATTACATCTAAATCTTGTTCTAAAATTTCTATGTTTTTGTCTCCTGTAACTATTTTTGCAATCTCTTCTAAGCTTAAGTTTTGGTCAAGCATTTCTGATATTGGTTTTGCGTTTTTTATTGCATTTTCTATGTTCGATATTTCTTCATCTGTGCAATCAGGCATTGGATTTATTATGTACCCACCAGCCTTTTTTACTCCATCTTTATTTACTAATACTCCTAAGGCTAGTGCTGTTGGTTTTTGTTCTGATTTTGCAAAAAACTCTGTAAAGTCTTCTGCTATCTCTCCTGATACAAGTGGTATTAGTCCATTATAGTTTCCATTTGTTACTTCATTTTGTTTTATTACATTTAAATATCCTTGATGTCCAACAGCTCCTCCTACATCTATCTTTCCATTTGTTTTTAATGGTAATTCTACATGTGGATTTTCTACATATAGTCTTATATTTCCTTGTTTCGAATTTTCTAAACTAATATTCTCTACAATACTACCTATTGGTCCATTTCCTTTTATTTGTATTGTTATATTATCAGTTAATTCTTTCATTTCCAAATGTGCCATCATTGCGCCTACTGTAGCAACTCTTCCTACTGCTGCTGTAACAGTTGGAGTTAAGTCATGTATTTTTCTTATTTCTTCTACTATATTAGTTGTATCAGCACACATCACTGCAACTTTTTTGTCATATGCTAGAAATTTGATTATTTTATTTTGCATAATAATATTTGCTCCTTCCTATTTCCCTGTTTAGTACCGGTTCTTTTTCGAGGAATTAGAAATTCCCTGTTTAGGGCCGGTTCTTTTTTAGGGATTTGCATTTGTATTTTACATCAAAACACAAAAAATAGCAAGAAATCCTTGCTATTTTTATTATACTAAATATTATTATTCAGCTGATCCTTCTGCTTCAGGAGCATTGTAAGCTTCTAATATAGCATTTTGAATCTTTTCCCTTGTTTCAGGGTTAATTGGATGAGCTATATCCTTGAATTCTCCTGTTGGAGTTTTTTTGCTAGGCATAGCAATAAATAATCCATTTTGGCTTTCGATAACTTTGATATCATGAATTACGAATTCATTGTCAAATGTTACAGAAGCAACAGCTTTCATTCTGTTTTCTGAATTAACCTTTCTTAAACGTACATCTGTTATTTGCATTTTAAGCACCTCTTTCTTTAAGTAATATAAATATTTTGTACATATTTTTCTATTTTTATGTACTAATATATTATTCTTCAAAAAAATTGTTTTTCCTTCTTTTTTTTACAAAATTTTTATTTTTTTATTTATGTCTCTAAAAATTATTCAAAAATTCCTTTTAAAACATCTTCTTGATTAATCTTTCCTGATATATTTTCACTAATTATAAACATTCCTTTGTTGTCTGATTCAAAATGTTCATATCCACTGTATGGATCTATTTCCTCAAATGGATATTCCCCGATTTTTCCTGTTACATCATCAACCAAATATGTTTTTGAACTTATATCAAATACAACTAATTTTTCTTCTGAAAGTATTTTTTGTATTTTTTTGTCATATTTATTCATTCTCCAGTTTTCTGTTTGAATTAAATATCCATTTTCATCTATTTCATATTTTGCATTTGTTATATTTTTTAAAATATTAAGAAATTTTTCTCTGGAAGTTTCTTCTATCCAAATTCCTGTATGAGTTGGTGCTTTAGATAATATTTCATTTATTTCGTTAAATTCTGGTATACTTCTTTTTAGTAATCCTGCTAGAGCTACTTTATATTGAATTCCCGCCTTTACGACTACAACTTCTCTTCCATCATATTCTTTATCTATTTCATAAATATTTTCATCCGACTTAAAACCTTGGTTATTTATCATTTGGCTTATTTTTTCTTGTTCTTCTTTATTATCTTGGCTTTCTTTATTTTCTTCTACATAATCAATTGGTTTTGAAATTTTTTCTTCATTACTTTTAGTTTTAGTTAATTTTATTGTAATTACTATAATAATTGAAATTAAAACTAATATTATTAAACCTATACTTATCTTTTTTTTCATGTTTCTCCTTTTTTAGACCTTATTTAATAAAAAATTAGATATTTCTATTTATAATAATTTGCCAAAGAGGAATATCCTCAATGGCAAATTTTAATATTATACTATGTTTCTTAACATATCTATTGTTGCATCTATATATCTCCAACTATCCCTATTCCATTCTGGTAATTCGACTAAACAAGAACGTGCTGCTCTTCCATTACATCCTAAATTTGATCTTGCCCAATTTATTAAATATCCTCTTCCATATGTGTCTATATGTTTACTAATTCCATATTTTGGACGATAATATGAACCAATTCCATTATCTCCCATTGTTTCATTAAGCCATCCATGTAAGTCAACTAAAATTGTTTGTCCATTTGTTGCTTTTTTGTTTAGTAAGAAATCTCTTAATGCTCTTGCTTCATAAGCTTGGAATGGTTCTGTTCCATTGTAATTTCTGTCTCTAGTTTCTTTTGAATAACCTGTGCTCCAACATCTATTCATATCTATTCCCTTATGATTTGGTGCTGCTGAATATAATGTTGTTCTTCCTGGTCCATTATGTGAGTTTCCATGATATTCTCCATCTGGATTTAATGAAGGGAATATATAGATTGTCCATTTATCTGCTAAACTTTTATCTTGCATTTCTATTAGTTTGTTTTTGAAGTCTTCTGCTATTTTTGTTAATGCTTGCCCATCATAATCATATAAGTCTTCCCATCCATGAATTGCAAATGTTGCAAAAAATACATTTGGTCCATTTCCTATTTTATAATATTTTAAGTTTTGTCCTCTATTATCACCTTTTATTTTTAAACCACTTGAACCATATGTTCCTGTTGTAACTTCTAAATGGAATGGTGTTTGAAATTTAAATTTCTGACCTGCCCCATTATTTTTAGTATATACTTCTACATTTGTTCCATCACTTGTATTTCCATCGAAAACATCTAAATATAAACCATTACATGCAGATATTATATTATAATACCCATTTCCACATGATTTTATAAACCAATCTTGATTAATTGAATCTGACACATCATATTGTCTTACATTAACTAAATTACCTGTTCCTGCCTCTTCAACTCCAAGTGCTTTTCCTGAGTTTACAGCAAATATTTTATAATATCCATTTCCTTGATATTTAATATTAAATTTTTGATTATTTTGTTTATTATTATACCAAATTTCTACATTTGCACCAGAAGAATTTGAGTTTCCTTCTATATCTAGTACTTTATTGTTATCTAAATTTGTTATTATTTGATAAGTACCATCTGCAATTGTTTTTCCTCCTGTTTCAACACTTGTAGATGAAAATTTAAATAATTGATTTTTAGAATTACTTGTTTTAGAGAAATTTATGTTACTTCCTTTTTCACCTAAACCATCAACATTCAAATATAATCCATTATGTGCTGAAATAATGTAATATAATCCATTAGATGCCTTTTTTATTACCCATTCTTGCTCTTCATCATATGTTAAATTATCTTGCTCAACAGCTTTTCCATCACTTGTTATATCTAATGCTTTTCCAGAATGAGCTGCTGTTATTGTATAAAAACCATTTTCTCTATAACTTATTTTAAATCTTTGATTATATCCATTGTTGTTTGACCATATTGATGCTTTTGTATGAGATGTTTTAGAGGCATTTTCTATATCTATAACTTGATTATTACCTAAATTTGTTTCTATTTTATAATAACCATCTGCAATTGTTTTAGACCCATCTACTGCAAAAGTCTCTTCTAATATGAATTTTTGATTTTTTGCTCCATTTCCATTATATAGTTGTATATTATTTCCATTTTTTGTACTACTATATGGTAAATCTATATATAATCCATTATATGCAGATATAATACAATATGAGCCGTCCGAATTTTTCTCAACTATCCATTTTTGCCAATCTTTTCCTGTGTTTGTATATTGTTGTATATTACTTTCTTTGTTTTTGCTAGCCCATGCAACATCTAATACTTTGTTTGATTTTACTGATGTTATAGTATAATAACCATTCCCATCATAAGTAAATTTGAACTTTTGATTGTTTCTACTGCTTTTATCCCATAGAATAACATTCGCTTCTGAATTTATTGAAGCACTTTCTATATCTATAGCTTTATTTGTATTTATAGCTGATTGTATAATATAATATCCATCTGGAATAGTTTGCTTTCCTTCAGTATTAGCTTCTTTCTTTAACTTAAATTTTTGTAAATTATTTGCTGTTAATTTACTTAATTTTAAATTAGAATTCCCATCAAAAGTCACATATAAAGCTCCACATCTAGAAACGATATTATAATTTCCATCTTTACAATCTATTAAAATCCAATCCTGAGCAATAGTATTGTTATCCTGTTTACATTGTTTTATATCTAAACCATCTGCTTCTAAATATAATTCAGAATTAAGATTTATTATAGAATAATAACCATTAGTTTTTTGTATTATTTTAAATCTTTGATTTGCATTACTATTGTTTTCCCACATTCCTACTAATGCTTTTTCTGTTGTCTTTGCCCCTAATATATCAAATACTTTATTTTCATTAAAAGTTGCTGAAATCTGATAAAATCCATTATTTATATCTGATACCCCTTTTGGAATTTCTATTTTTTCAAATATAAATTTTTGATTTTTCCCATTATTTCCTTGATATACTTCTATATTAGTTCCTTCTGAAGTCTTATTTCCTGTAACATCTAAATATAAACCATTGCAAATTGAACTAATTGTATAATAGTTATTATTTGTCTTTTCTATTACCCATTTTTGCCAATCATTGTCTCCATCATCATATAGTTGTACATTTGTACCATTATTTTTTCCAGCCCAAGGTAAGTCAAATACTTTTCCTGAAAAAGCTGATTTTATTTTATATGTACCTGTTTTATTATCATATATTAATTCAAAAATCTGATTTGACCCCTGATTTTTACTCCAAAGTTGTATATTAGCTTCATTTTCTTTAGATACTTCATTTATATCTAATACTTTATTTGTATCTAAACATGTTTTTATTACATAATATCCTTCTTCTATTGTTTTAGTTCCTGAAAGACTTGCTTGTTTATTTAAATTAAATTTTTGGTTTTTAATATCATCTAATTTAAATAAAATTAAATTAGTATCTCCGTTTTCTGTCAAATATAAACCTGTACTTACAGATTTTATATAATATTTATCTCCTACCTCTTCAAAACTCCATTTTTGTGAATTAGAATTACTTGAATTATTCTGTTTAATATTTGATCCACTTGCCTCTAATACTAGCCCTGAATGAACTGCAATAATTTTATAATTTCCATCACTTTGAGCTTGTATTTTATATCTTTGATTTGCATTATTTTGATTATCCCATAAACCTACTAAAGCATTATCATTTTTATATGCCCCTAGTACATCTAAAACCTTATTATTTTCAGATATTATTTGATAAAATCCATCTGATATCTCAGAATTATTTCCCGCACTTTTGTTTTCAGTTTTTATTTCTTTATTATTTTCTGAATATAGCTCTATATTACTATCTTCTATTGCTAATGCCTTACCATTTATTGCTATTATACATACTAAAACATATAATATAATTTTACAAATTTTTTTCTTCATGTAAATTTCCTTCTTTCATTTATTAGATATATTTTTTATAACAAATATTAATATCAGCCTCTCCATTTATTCCATCTACTCTTCCCGAACTTGTATACTGCCAAATAGAATATTCTCCTGTATAATCTGATTTTTTATCTGGTGCTCCAATTACATAATGTGCAAGCCAAATATCATATTCTTCTAACTCATTAATATTTAACTTATCTTTAATCCAATTTTTACTAGCATATATAATTGGTGTATATCCTGCATTTTTTATTGTTTTACAAAAACCTTTCATAGCTGCTGTTCTATCTTCATTAGATATCCAATCAGCCCTTCCTGTCTTATCATCACTTGACCATTCTGTATCTATTGCTATTGGATATTTTATATCATATCCTTTTATTTTTTCAAGTATCCATTTTGCTTCTTCAATTCCCTCTTGTTCATTTATCGCTTGTGAAAAGAAATATACTCCACAATTTACATCATTTGCTAATGCCTCTACTATATTTTTACTGTAATATTGGTCTTGGGCTATTTTACCTGTTCCAGAACCTCTGTATCCTGCTCTAATTATTGCAAAATCTATTTGTGTTCTTACTTTATTCCAATCAATATCTTTTTGATATTTTGATACATCTATTCCATTATATTCAAGTTCTTCTAATTTAAACTTCTGTGAATATTCATCATTACCTTGATAAATTTCTATATTAGTTCCATTTTCCATATTGTTATAATAAATATCTAAATAATAATCATTTGATTTATTTCTAAAAGAATAATTCCCTTTTGCATCTGCTTTTTGTATTACCCATTTTTGTTCATCTAAATCTTCATCTTCTTGTTGTATAACATTTTTTCCTTTTACTGTTAATAATTTTCTTGAACATGCTGCTTCTATGGTATAATATCCATTTCCAATATATTTAATATTGAAGCTTTGCCCTGTTCCTCCATTTGAAGACCATAATTCTAAATTAGCACCATCCTCACTAGAACCCCATTCTATATCTAATACCTTATTTATATCTGATGATGCTAGTATTGCATATTTTCCATTTTCAATTGTTGAAGAAAATTCTGTCTTAACAAATTTAAATTTTTGATTATTTCCGCCATTTTTTTCGTATACTTCTATATTAGAACCATTTGTTGACGTAGCTCCTTGTATATCTAATACTAATCCACTAGACTTTGACACTAAATTATAATATCCATTTTCCACTGATACAATTGCCCATTTTTGTGCATCTGAACCATCATAAAATGCTTGTACAACATTACTTCCATTTAATACAGATTTATTTTTTACTGTTAATACTTTATTTGAATTAAATGCTTTTATTGTATAATAACCATCATCTAAATATGTAATAATAAATTTTTGATTATTTTGATTATTTCTTTCCCAAATATCTACATTAACATTATTTAATATTACATCATTTTCAATATCTATAACTTTATTCGAATTTAGTGCTGATGTAATTATGTAATTTCCAGAATCTATTGTTTTCTTTGCATTTATCTCAGTACTATAAAATTTAAATCTTTGCCATGCTTTATTATTTGGGGTATAAACTTCTATATTAGTTCCAGAATTTGAAAATCCTCCTTGTAAATCAAGATATAATCCATTACATTTAGAAATTATATAATAGTATCCATCTCCTGCAGATTTAATCACCCATTTTTGCGCGTCTAATCCTAAATCCTCATATTGTTCTACATTTGCTCCTGGAGTTATTGAAGAACTTTTTACAGTTAATACTTTTCCTGAATGAATTGCAACTATTTTATAATATCCATCATCTGTATATTGAAATTTAAATTTTTGGTTAGAAGCCATATTTCTTGTATAAATTTCTATATTAGCATTATTATTTTGTGACGCCCAACTTACATCTAAAACTTGGTTAAAATCTAAAGCTGAACTTATATTATATGTACCTTCACTAATTACTTTATTTCCTTTGACTACATCTATTTTATTAAATCTAAATTTTTGATTAATTCCATTTTTTCCTTCATATAATTGTACATTTGTCCCTAATTCTGATTTTCCCCCATATATGTCTAGATAAAGTGAGCTTGATTTAGATATTATGTAGTAATATCCATTTCCTGCATCTTTTATAAACCATTTCTGTGTATCCAAATCTTTATATGTACTTTGAATAACATTGTCTTCATTTTTAGCATTTAAGCTTGTTCCAGATAAATATTTTCCTGAAGTTACGACTTCCATTTTATAATATCCATTTTCTAAATATGTAATATTAAATTTTTGGTTATTTTGATTACTCTTATTCCAAATTAAAACATTGGCTCCTGAATTCATTGAATTTCCTGAAATATCTAGTACTAAATTTGAATTCATTGCTGAAGAAATTGTATAAGTACCATTTTCAATTATTTGATTAATATTTTCTTCTTTTTTTATTGACAAGTCTGTTTGTTGATTTTTTTCTTTTATATCTTCATTATTTTTGGTAGTTTTATCGTTCTTTTCTTTTATGTCTATTTCATCTACCTGCTCTATTACTTCACTTTCATCATTTTCTTTAATTTGTAAATCCTCATAATTTGCTAAATTAACTCCGCTAAAATAAATATTAAAAATAATAGTAAAAAAAATAATGATACTAAAAAACTTAATTTTATTCATAAATTTTCTTCTCCCTATAAAGCTTCTTATAAATATTATAATAAAAAAAATTTTATATTTCAATGCATATTTTTTCCAATTTTAATTTTGTTTATTATTTCTACTCCTATTACTGCTAAAATAATATAATAGGTCGAATATAAATACAAATATCTAGCTCTTGCTTCGAAAAGTAGTGTAAATAGTGTTAATCCTATTATTGATAAAAATATTACAGATTTTTTATTATCTATTTTAGTCAATATTGATGTTATAACTATAAGTATAATAATCATAACCCAAATTGTTTGCATTATAGATGTAAATATTTTAAAATTTTCTCCATCATTATAATAAAATGATTTTAATTTTTTAGACAAATTACTATCATTTTCTTTTAATGTTTTATAAAACCAACCTTCTTTGCCCCATGCAAATGTTCCATCATTATAATTTACCAATAATTTTTTTAAATAAAAAGTTGTTGCTTTTTTTCCTGATAATTCTTTTGCTCTATCTATGAATTTAGCTTTATTCTTATCAATTCTATTTTCATATGTATCTATTGCTAAAGATTCTGTTACATCTCCACTATTAAAACATCCTGTTGTATCTTGACTTAGACCCATCATTAAATAATGCCACAAAGAAAAACTATTATCTTTATTAACTTCATAATTGATTGTTTTCTTTATTCCGAAATTTAAAGCAAAAACAATTAGTACTCCACATAATAAGAATAATATATTTTTAGAATATTCCTTAATTTTCTCCTTGTTTTTGAAATTAAATAAAGCTTTATAAATTTCTATAATTGCTATTGCTATTAAAATTATAATTCCTGTTGGTTTTATTAAATATCCTGCATAGCTAAATAATCCTATACAAAGATAGTTATACCATCTTTTTTGTTTTTTTGTGTAATTATATAGTACACTTATAGGAAATATTAAAGAATAAGTATCTGAATATGGTACTAAAAACCATGGTGATAATCCTATAAATACTATAAATAAAACTGCTCCAATAAATTTTAATGCTTTTTTATTTGAAATATTATCAATTGTTTTTAACATAATAATTCCAGATAAATCTATTAAAATTATACCTATATAAATTAATACTTCATATAATTTCTCAATATTAAAATGTACAACTATTTTACCTATCATAGAAAATATTCCTGCTAAAAATAAATTATTTGGATATACACTAAAATATGGATATATGTCATAATAATTATTATTTTCAAAAATACCTGTTTTAGCAAAATTTTTTGCTGTATTAATTATGTGTTCTGCATCCCAACTTGTCTCAAAATAAATATTTTTTAAAATTGTAACTTGTCCAATAAACAATGCTATAAACATTATTCCTATAATAAGATTTATATGTTTACTCATTATTTTCACAAATTTGTTTTCTTTTAACTTTGCTTTAATAAATAATATTTTTACCATTGTTACAATAATAAATATTAAAAATATTATTCCTAAATATATATAATTTTTTAATTTAATACTATTTGCATTTTCATATTCTAAATTTGTATCTACAAATATTAAACTTATAAAAATACCAATAAATAAAATTATGGATATAATTTTTACTAATATATTTACAAGATTACTATTTAGTATCTTTTTCATTTCTTATTTTTTCTCCCTTTTCGTTCATTTCTTTAATTCCATTATATTCATTAACAAAATATAAAGGTCTATTTTTAGTTTCATTAAAAATTCTACCTAAATATTCTCCAACTATTCCAAATAGCAAAATTTGAATTCCAGAGAAAAATAATATTAATAATATTATGGCTTGAAAAGCTTGAACCATTGTATGTGTTACAAAACATTTACCAATTACATATAAAGAATATACTCCAAGTAAAACAAATGTAGGAATTGCAAAATATGTAGCAAGTCTTAAAGGTGAAGTTGTAAAAGATGTTATCCCATTTATTGCTAAATCTATTAGTTTCATATAATTCCATTTTGTTTTTCCTGCAACTCTAGGTGGTCTATCAAACAATACTTCTTTTTTATTATACCCCATCCAGCTAAACATACTTTTTAAGCATCTTTCAGACTCTGTCATTTTTTTCAAAGCATTTATACATCTTCTATCAATTAACCTATAATTACCTGTATCTCTTTGAATTTCAACATTAGTCATTTTTTGTAGAACTTTATAATACATTTTAGATGTGAATTTTTTTACAAATCCTTCTCCTGTTCTTTTTCTTCTTCTAGCATAAACATCATCATAACCTTGTTCCCAATATTCAACTAATTGTGGTATTAATTCTGGTGGATCTTGCAAATCTGCATCCATAAATATTGCACAGTCTCCTGTTACATAATCAATACCTGCTGCCATTGCAATTTCTTGTCCAAAATTTCTTGAAAAATCCACATAATTATATCTCTCATCTGCTTCTCTGAAATTTTTTATAATTTCTAATGATTTGTCTTTACTACCATCATTTATAAATAGAATTTCAAAATCATATTGCCTCATTTCTAGCATTATTTGATTTAACTTTTCATGTAAAAAAGGTAATGATTCTTCTTCATTATATGTAGGAATTATTATAGATATTTTTTTCTTCATATATTATATCCTTTCTATTTCTCCTATTAATTACTTATAAAACTTATTATTCTATATTTATTGTTTTGTTTATTATATATTGTGGTCTTCCTTTGCTTTCATCATATATTCTTCCAATATATTCTGACATAATCCAAATTGAAAGTAATTGTACTCCACTAAATAATGTTACTGTTACCATAATTGATGTCCAACCTGCTGTTAAATTGTTTAAACCAAATATATATGAAATTAAAGAATATATTAATATTACAATTGAAATTATTATAGATAATATTCCCAATGCTCCAACTAATTTTAATGGTTTTGTTGAAAATCCTATTATTCCATCTGATGCAAGTTTTAGCATTTTCTTTAATGGATATTTTGTTTTACCTGCAAAACGTTCTTTTCTTTCATATTCAAAAGGCATTTGTTTAAATCCAATCCAACCCCATAATCCTCTTAGGAACTTATTGTGTTCTGGCATTTGGTTCATAACATCTACTACTTTTCTATCAACTAATCTAAAGTCTCCTGTATCTTTTGGTATTTCTACATCTGATAATGCATTTAATGTTTTATAAAACATTTTTGCTGTTAAAAGTTTAAATATAGATTCTCCCTCTCTTGTCTTACGTTTTCCATATATTACTTCATTTCCTTCTTCCCAAAGTTTAAGCATTTCTGGAATTAATTCTGGTGGATCTTGCAAATCTGCATCAATTATAACAGCACAATCTCCTGTAACATATTTTAATCCTGCTGTTACCGCACATTGATGTCCAAAATTTCTTGCAAAAGAAATAACTTTTACTTTTGGATCTTTTAAAGCAATTTCTTCTAGTATTGGTAATGTTTTATCTTTACTTCCATCATTTACACATATTATTTCATAATCATATCCTTCTATTTTTCCTAAAACTTCCCTCATTCTATTATAACATTCTTTTGCAACTTCTTCTTCATAATACATTGGTATAACCATAGATACTTTTTTCATTTAACTATTTCCTCTCTTTTCGAAATTTTATTTTTTATTTTTTGAGCTATTTGTCCGTATCCAATAGCTGTTAATGGTATTACTGCTACTATATATGGAATAATATATCTTGACTTAGCTTCCCATAAGAAATGGAACCAAAATCCTCCAATTAAAGCAAGTAATAATAAAATTACCTCATCATCTTTTTTTCTAAAATTATTTATTGTTACTATACCTATACAAATTGTAATTAACATAAGACTTGCCTTTTGATATACACTAATAAATTGCTCTACTTTTTCATTTTGTACAAAACTAATTAATTTTGATTTAGATATTTCATTTTCTATTTCTTCCTTACTCTCTAAATGCATTGGTGTATTATACCATATCGAACCATACGTAGTTTCAGTCCACATTGAAGCCATTTTTTTCATATAAAATTTAATCATATATAATGGATTATTTTTAAAATAATTTAATCTTTCTTTTATTAAATTAACATACATTCCATTGGTGTCTTCTACGCCTTCTTCAAACGCCAAATTATAAATTTTATCATTATACCATCCTTCTGCTCTACTACTTTCGCTCATTCCTAAATAAAGAAACCCTGTTGTTGGATATGCTTTATTTGTATCAATATCATACTTTTTTATCATATAATTTTTTATAATGCTTTGCGGTAAAATCGTAATAATTATAAATAGTATAATAAAAAGATAATATTTTAATTTCTTTTCTCCTAATGCTTTTATAAACAAATATATAGAAACAGCAAGTATAAAAATTAAATTATTCATCCTAAATATATATGAAATCGAAATTAATATAGCTGCAATTAATACATTATACCATTTTTTATTCATTCCATATTTTAATATAAAATAAATTCCCATCATTACAAATGCAGTTCCAATAAAATCACCATAAAAGAAAACTGTTAATAATACTATTGGTATAAATGTTAATATTAATATCATAGACACAGCTAAATTTATATCATACTTTTGTTTATATAATTTTACTATTTTATATATAGCAATTACTGTAATCATATTTGATATTACATTTAATATCAAAATACTTTTATATTGATCACATTGAATTAACTTGAAAATCAAAGAAATTATCCAAACTATTGTAGTTTGTTGAGGATATGTTCCCATATAAAAATCTTTATATAACCAACCTTCATCTTTATTGAATATAGCTTGAGCTCTAACCAGTATTAATGATTGGTCAGCTCTTGGGATTGCTATTGAATATTTTATAACAATTAGTTGTATTACAAAAAATATTCCTAAAGCAATAAACAATAAAATCTTTTTTACTTTTTTATTTAATTTTTCTATTAGTATTGATATTAATGCTATTATAACTATTATAAAAATCATTATGACTATATTTTTTAAATTAAATAAATTAAAATTAATTTTTTCTCCTAGATTGTTTTCTAATGTAGCTGTTACCCCAATATTCAACATTAATATTAAGCCTGCAACAATAATTGTTACTATATTTATTGTTTGATTAATTACTTTTTTCACTTTTTACCACCTTTTTTATAAAGGATTTTTTTTTACATATTTTGTTTTTTAAATCAATTTGTGATATTTGTCTAACTCCATTAGCACCTAAGATACAAACGATTGGAATAATATTATATATGTATCTTGATCTAGCTTCCCAAATCAATAAAAATAATGCTATTGCAATTAAAGAAGCTTCCATAATCTTTACATATTCATTTTTATCTTTTGTAATATCAATAATACATCCTATAAATACTAACATCATTAATATAGCATTAAAATAATTCATATAATCTGTTGATTGTTTTGTATATTTTCCTAAAACTAAATCATATAATTTACTAGATGTATTTATTGTATCCCATCCAATAACCGATTTCACATAATATGTACCATCGTTCCAAACATATTTAAATTTATTCCATAAAAAGTTTGCATATCCTTTTACTCCAAAGTTACTTAATCTTTCCTTAATTCTAATTTTATCCACTCTGACTTTACTTTCGTAATCTGGCTGTTCCATCGTGTATACTAGATCCTCATCACTATAAGTTCCCCAGCCAAAAGTAGTTCCTCCATATTCTTTCGGAGTATTTAACCCTATCATAATATAGTGCATAGATGGACATTCTATATCATTTTTAGCTTCTTCTTTTAAAATTAACTTTCGTGTTGTAAAATCATAAATCTTTAATACTGAAATAAATACTAATAAACTAATTATTAAAGTTTTTATCATTTTTTTATTACTAAGTATCATTTCAATTATTATTGCTACATATATAATTGCTGCTGTTGGCTTTATACACCATGCAATTACATTTACAACTGTAATTATAATGCATAAAATATACCAATTTTTTTTATTTTCTTTATTATCTTTCATTAAAGTCCATAAATATAATGTTAGAGTTGGAAACAATATTGATAATGTATCTGTATATACAATAGGAGTATATAAATATATTGGGCTACATATTAATAAAAATATTAATGTATTTAAAGCTAATTTATTTCCTCCTATTTTTCTAGCTGCTAATACTGCAAATACTGCTGAAAGAAAAATTCCTAATATATTTAGTATATAAGCACCTAATACATTACCAAAAAATATTTTTATCGCACTTGTTACTAGTAATAAACTAGCTAAATTATGTGGGTATGTTACAAAATAATATAGATATTCAGATTTTCCATCTCTTGCTATTTGCTCAGCTGTTTCCATTAACCATTTAAAGTCCCAATTGTATTTAACTTTAAAAAATATTAATGATATTATTTCTAATATTAAGAATATTGCTAATCCTACTCCTAATAAAACATTCGTTACTTTTTTGCTTTTTATTTTATTAATAATCAATTTATTTAGCAATACAAAAAAAACTATTCCAATTATTATAATACCTATATGTAAAATACTCGTTGAAAATTTTTCAGCAACTATATTATTAAATGAAATTACTGTTAACATTAATAATATAATTGAATATACTGCTATTGAATAACTTTTTTCTAAAAATCCTCTAACCTTTTCTAGCATCCTTTTCTCCTTTTATTATTTATTTTATCTTTTATAATTGCTCTGCAAATCCTTTCTGTAATTTATGGAAAATACCATATCCCAAAATACATCCTATTATTGCTATAAATAATACTATTAATATAGGTTTTAAATCTGTCATTGTTTGATTATAAAATATATCTCTATAAGCATTAATTATATATGTCATTGGATTGAATTTCAATATCCATTGATAATTATCTGGTATGCTTGTTGGTGCATATACAATTGGTGCTGCGTAAAATAATAATTGCAGAGCAATCCCAATAAAATGTTGTAAATCTCTTAAATACACACATACACTTGATATAATAAGTGAAATTGCTAGTATTACTAAATATTGTGTTACTAAAATTAATGGATATACTAATATATATTTAGATATACCAATTCCACCAAAAACAACAAAGCCTAATATTATTAAAGTCGAAATAAGAAAATTTACTGTTTCTCCAGTAACTACTGATATTGGTATAATTTCTCTTGGAAAATATACCTTTTTTATAATATTTCCATTTTCAATAAAAGTAAATGCTGCTTTATTTATTGCTGATGAAAAAAATGTCCATGGTATTAATCCACAACATAAAAATATAGCATAATGTGGTTGTTGATTACTTAATATTAAAGAAAATATTACTGCATAAACTATTATTTGAAGTAAAGGATTTAAAAATGACCACAATACTCCTAAAAAAGAATTTTTGTACTTACTTCTTACTTCTTTTTTTACAGTTGTTTTTAACAATTCTCTATAATTATATAAATTTTTAAATACGTTTTCCATCAATGTTTCTCCCACCCTATTATTTGTTTTAGTTTATCATAAATTCCTAGTTTTCTTAACAATACTACTATTGGATGTTTTATTTTATATTCTAATGTTTGTTCGTAAAATTGCTCTTTTTTAGCTTTTTTATCATATTTAAGTATCATATGAATATTATCTTGGTTAAATTTATTTGACATCCATTCATATTCAGCCTGACTTTCAATCAAATATCTAGTTATTAATTCTTTTGCTATTCTTATATTTTTCTTTAGTCCATATCCATTCTCTATTTTTTCTTTATTTGGATTTTGTTTAATATTATCAAATTCTTCTTCCATTTTTTCTATCATATTGTCTATTGTAAAACCATTTAATACTCTTTTTCTGCAATTGTCTTTGTAGTTATCTATATTATTTAAGACTTTTTCTATACCTTGAACATAACTTAATATTTCTTCTTCTTTATAATTGTAATTTAAAATTTCTGTTTCTTTTTGCATACATGGTACAACAACACCTACAGTATCATCAATAAGTTCTTTTTGTCCTCCAGCGTCTACAGACACTACTGGAACTCCCATAGATAATGATTCATAAGAAGTTAGTGCTAAACCTTCTTTTATAGAGCAATTTACTGTTAAATCACTTATTTTATATACTTTTTCTGTTTGTTTTATATTTCCTAAGAATTTAACATTTTCATTCAAATTATATTTTTTTACTCTATTTTTTACTTCTTGTAAATATGGTCCATCTCCAGCTATTACAATTAAAAAGTCTTCTCTTCTCTTTCTTAATTCTTTTACAATTTCTATAAATAAATATGGCCTTTTTTGTTCTGCAATTCTACATATATAGCTAATTATAAATTTTCCATTTGGATTTATTTTATATTCTTTTAGTATTTTTTCTTTATCTAATAATTCTGGATTAAATTTTTTATCATCTACACCTATATAAATTGTTTCAACTTCTTTTTCATTTCTTCCAAAATGATTAATAAATATTTTTCTACTGTTTTCATTACAGGTATATGTTTTATCTATTATTGATTCATAATTACTAGAATCTCTCGAAAATCCGCCATTCCTTTCATACCATTCTTCCATATGAACATAATCAATAATTGGAATCTTAGGATATCTTGCTTTCAAATATGGTAAAGAATTATATCCAAATTGACTATTAGTATTAAATATAATATCTATATTACTTTTTTGTATTATATAATTTATAAAGCTTATCCAATTTTTTCTGTCTAGAAAACTTGTTAAATCATAGACAGTTGCATATTTTTCGAAATCCTGCCTCCACTCATTAGTACTTGGAAGCATTGATATTACTGTAAATTCATATTTTTCCTTATTAATCCTTGAAATCAAATCTAAATTAAATTTATCAGCCCCTCCTGTTACCATCCAAGGAATAATCATTAATATATTTGTTTTTTCGTTTTTCTTAGTCTTTAACTTTATAATTGATGGTTGTTTATCTTGTATTTCTTCCCAATCATAATCTTGTTTTGGATATTGAATTCCTGGTTTAGTAGATATAATGTCTTTCTTTATATCATCTATTAATTTCATGGCTCTATTTTTATTTTCTGAATTTGACTTTTTTAGTTCACTTTCTTCTATTGGCTTGATTCTGTACCAAGTAAGTAATGAACTAATTCTAACAGGATATTTACCTGCTTTTATAAGTTTTAACCATAAATACCAATCTTCATATATTTTCTTTTCTTTTAAACAAAATCCGCCCACTTCTTCTAAGTCACTTTTTCTTATAAATGAACACATCATTAATATGTTTTCATCTTTTTCCCATTCTGGATTATACCATTTTCTCCATAAAAACTCTTGTCCATCAAAATTAATTACATCTGTACATGCCCAAGATGCTTTGGGATTTGTTTCTAGTGCCCAATAACAACATTCAAAATATGTTTTTTCAATCTGATCGTCTGAATCTAAAAACATTATATATTTACTAGATTTATTTGTATTTTCTAATCCAAAGTCTCTTGCTGCTGCTGGACCTTCATTGTTTTTATGAAAAATTCTTATTCTTTTATCTTTTTTACCAATTTCTTCTAACTTCTCTTTTGCTTCTCTTTCAGTTGAAGCATCATCTACTATTATCCATTCCCAATATGGAAATGTTTGATTAAATATACTGTTCGCAGTTTCTTCTATATATTTTTGTGAATTATAATATGGGGTAATTATAGAAATTATTGGTTCTTTTTTTTCATCTAACTCAAATTCTATTTTATTCAATTCTTTACCTGGATTTAGACTATAATCAATTTTAAACATGTTTTTTCTTCCTCTCTAAAATGCAATTGTTATGCTGTTTGTTTTATATACTCTTCAACTACTTTACTAGTATCTCCATCCATTTTTATTTCACCATTACAAAGCCATACAGCTCTATCACATAGTCTTTTTACTGATTGCATACTATGTGTTACAAATACCATTGTTTTTCCTTTAGCTTTTAATTCTAACATTTTATCAAAACACTTATTCTGAAAATGTTCATCTCCAACAGATAAAATTTCATCTATTAATAAAATATCTGCATCGACATTTATTGCTACTGCAAATGCAAGTCTCATATACATACCAGATGAGTATGTTCTTACTGGATTATCAATAAATGGTCTAAGTTCTGAAAATTCAATTATATCCTCTAGTCTATCATCAATTTCCTTTTTTGTTAATCCAAAAATTGAAGCATTAAAATATATGTTTTCTCTGCCAGAAAAATCTGGATGGAAACCAGCTCCCAACTCAAGAAGAGATGTAAGTTTACCATTTGTTGTAATTTTTCCTTGATTAGGATATATTATTTTTGTCATCAATTTTAGAAGTGTTGATTTTCCACTTCCGGTTTGTTCCAATTAAAGCTACAACTTCTCCTTGTTTTATTTTTAGATTGATTCCTTTTAATACTTGTCTTTTTTCTTTTCTATTTCTACTAAATAAAAATAACAATTTTTCTTTTATTGTATTTGCTTTATCTAAATACACATTAAATGTTTTATATACATTATCAACTATTATAGAATCTTTATTTTCACTCATTATATATATTACACCTCAAATCATTTATCTTTTTAATATTTTCCTTAATTTTTCTAGACATTTCCAGCCCTTGCTATTATATACTAAATATAGTTCATTATCTAATTTTTTTGTTTTCTTCTTTTGTTTTATTGTTTTTTTGCTCTAAATTTACCTTTTGTTCTTGTAATTCACTATTATTCTTTTTCAAAGATTCTACCTGAATATTTAAATTTTCTATTTGAGTATTCAAGTATTTTATATCTTCCACTTTTTGTTTATATTCTTTTACTCTTTTTGTTTCTACTCTTTCTAAAGATTGTCTTTCAATTTCATATATATCTTTATACCATTCTATTTTTGATACATAATTACCGTAATATTCTTTTATATCTGGCAATTTAGATGTATCCATATTATTTGTTTCACATTTGTTTATAAAATCCTTACATCTTTCTATAAGTTGCTCTCTTATTTGTTTGTATTCTTCATTATTAGGTTTAGGATTTTTTAGCAGTTCTTTTATATCTATATTATCAAATTCTGTGTCTGTATAATTGTCCATATATTTTAGAAATGCCCCTAATCTGTCTTCATCATAATATTCTGGGTGAACTAATATAACAGGAGTTCCTAGTGCTATACAAGGTAATGCAACATGAAGTCTATTTGTTATTACTAAATGTGCCCCTTGATATTTTTTTAATAATTCTTCTACATCTTGTAATCTTTGATCTATACTCTTTTTTGAAACTTCTGATGGTTCTAACCAATGTGTAATTTCTTCTATTTCATATTCTGTATTTTCTTTTTTTACTTTTTCTTTAACACTTTCTTCAGCATCTACTAAATATATTTTATTTGTTTTCTCAACATTTTCAAATTTTTCTAATGTTAATGTCATACATCCTGAAAAATAGCTTTCAATACCATTTTTCTCCAATCTCTTCTTTGTCTCAATATCTCTTGCTCCTATTGGCTCATATATTTTTAAATAGTTTCCTCCTAATCCCTGAAGATATTTATCTCCTACATCTGTTGCTTCAACACTCATAAAATGCATAGATATTAATAAATGGTTTATATATGGTGATGGTGGCCATGCACATTTATTATGAATATACCATCCATTCATTATCATAGAAACATATTCTTTTTCATTCGGTATAAAGCAATTTAATTTTTCCCTATCTATATAGTAATCTATATGTGGTAAAAACCTTTTTGCTACATAGGTTTGAATATCATCTCCTATGTTATCTGTATCTTTAAAATACATTAAACCATATTTCATAAAAACTCCTCTCACACTGTTAATACTAGATTTTGTATACTTTTCTGATTTTTTTATTATATCATAAAAGTCTTCTTTGTCAAATTTAGAAAAAGTCTCATTTATCTTATATCTTTCAGCCTATTTTAATCCCCATTTTTCTTTGCTAATTTTATCACATTTATACATAAATATTCAAGCTTTTCAGAAAAAAACCAGAAAAAAAGAGGTTTGTCGTATTCTGTCGAACGATTTTTCTTGCATTTTGTAAATTTAAGTTGTATAATATTTTTGCAA
>CAOKHL010000016.1 GCA_948468315.1 uncultured Eubacteriales bacterium | reverse complement strand
TTTATAGGTAAATCCTTTATTAAAAACCTAAATATATTATACAAGGAGAAAGAAATGGCAGAACATCCAATAGAAGGGCTTATGCTCACAGCAATGAATAGCATAAAAGATATGGTCGATGTAAATACAATTATTGGTGAACCTATACAAGCTTCAAACAGTACAGTAATAATTCCAATATCTAAAGTATCATTTGGTTTTGCAGCAGGTGGTAGTGAATTTAAAGGAGAAACAATAGATGAATATAATAAAAAAGATAAAGATGAACAAATACAGTATAGATTACCATTTGGAGGAGGAGCAGGTGCTGGTGTATCAATAAATCCAGTTGCATTTTTAGTTGTACAATCAAATGTGGTTAAGCTTTTACCAGTAGACCATTCAAATACTTTAGATAAAATTTTAGATTATGTTCCAGATTTAATAGAAAAAGCAAATTGTATGATGAATAAATGTATACAAAATAAAAAAGATTTGGGAGATAAGATAATAAATAATATGAAAAAGAAATGCGAAAACATTAATGTAGAAAAGAAACAAAGCAAGGAAGATAAAAATGATGATACAAAATCAGAAGTTATAAAAGAGGTAGTCGAGACAGAAGTAGAAGTAGCAACTGAGCAAGAATAGAATTATTCTTGCTCAAAATATGCACAATTAGAAGGAGAAAATGAAATTATTTTAGAAGAAGAAACCTCTTCATAAGTGCATTCTCCATTTTTTTGATATTTACAATTTTCGGTGCAAGTTATCATTTAAGTTAACCTCCCAATTGTTTATATTATTTGTAAAAAAGACATTATTATACATTATTTTTATAATGTGAGCACATATGTTTTATAGTACATTTTTCACATAAAGGATTTTGTGATTTACAAGTATATCTTCCGTGCCAAATAAATAAATGATTTACATCTTTATAGTCTGATTTGTCGATTTGTTTTAATAAATCTTGTTCAATTTTACTTGGATCTTTTTCTTTAGACAATCCAATTCTATTAGAAATACGTTTACAATGTGTATCAACTGCGATACCGCTCAGCAATACCAAAAACTTCTAACATAATAACATTAGCACTTTTTCTACCAACTCCAGCAAGTGTAATCAAACTTTTCATATCCCTAGGAACTTGTCCATTAAAATCTTCTAAAATTTGTGAGGCGCATTTTTTTATATTTTTTGATTTATTTTTATAGAAACCACAGGGGTGGATTAAATTTTCAAGTTCTGTTAAGTCGATACTAACAAAATCTTCTATTGTTTTACATCTTTCAAAAAGAGCTGGAGTAGTCAAATTTACTCTTTCATCTGTACATTGAGCTGATAAACAAACTGCTACTACAAGTTCAAAAGGAGTTTTAAAATCTAAACTACATTCTGCATCTGGGTATGTTTTTCTTAAAATATTTATTAATTCTTTAATATCACTTTTTTTCATAATAAATGAAATCCTTTCATATAATTTTACTTATTATTAGTTCTACTAAAAATATTATATAATCAATAAACAAAATTGTCAAAAGGTAACAATAATCTACAAAAAACATATAATAGTAGTAGTAAAAGTGTTGGAGGTAAGAATATGAAAGGATTTTTGAAAAAAACATTAGGAGTATGTTTAATAGGATTGGGTATAGGAATACTTATGGTATTATTACTTCCAATAACAGGATGGTTAATTATTATTGGTCTAGCAGTAATAGCTGTGGGCTTCATATGGCTAGCATGTTAAGAGGGAGGTACATAGAAATGACAATAGTAGTGAAGAAAGTTCCTAAAGCTCTTAGGGGAATTGTAAAATTTATATTTAAGATAAAAGATTAAGAGAAATAATTAAAATTAATGAGATAAAGAGATGTTAAATGTACTGAACCCAAAAAATTGGACATTTTTTGATTAGGTACTAAACATCTCTTTTCTAATTTACTTTTTTTGCTTAAAAAGAGTTGACTAAACATAAAAAAAATGGTATAAATATAAATAAGAGTTTTAACGGCCCCTTGGTCAAGCGGTTAAGACGTGGCCCTCTCAAGGCCAAATCATGGGTTCGATTCCCGTAGGGGTCACCAAAATATTAGCATTAGAGTAGAAAGGGAATCCCTATTCTACTTTATTTAATTTAAATCAAGGAGGAAATAGCTTGTAAAAAAGCTAGGTATTAAACAATGGAAGAAAATGATAAAATAATTAGAAAAAAAATATTTGAAAATTTAATAATAGCAGTAGCAGTAATGTTATATTTTATAATCATTAATTTTTCTTATTTAAGATTAGAAGAAAATATAATACTAAATGTAACCAAAATAGCAAGTTTAATAGTTTTGCTTTTTAGTATAGTAATATTTGAAATAGCATATCATAAAGATAGTGGAAAAATAACTATATATGGGATTGAAATTTTAATACTATCTATACACTCTTTAACAATATGGAACGCAATAAATAAGATAAATACATCATTTCAAACATACATAGTATTTTCGGCATATGGATTTGCAATATATTACATATTAAAATCAATGTTAATATATACAAATGAAAAGAGAAAATATTTAAAAAGTTTAAGTGACATTCATGAAATAGTAAGTAATGAACCTATAAAAAAAGAAGCAAAGAAGAGAGAAAATAAAGAAAATAGCTAAAATTACTGGACTTTAAAGAAAAAGTGTGGTAAAATAATAAATATTTTATAAATGGGAGGAATAAATTATGAAATTAGTAAATATCGGTTTTGGAAACACAGTTGCAGCAGATAAAATAGTTGCTATTGTAAGTCCTGATTCAGCACCAATAAAAAGAATGGTACAAGAAGCTAAGGATAATGGTACAGCAATTGATGCAACATTTGGGAGAAAAACAAGAGCAGTTCTTATAATGGATTCTGACCATATTGTATTATCAGCAGTACAAGCTGAAACAGTAGCTGATAGAATAGATAAAGATATACCACAAGAATAAAATATTAGTAATAATAATATTTGGCAGTTATTTATGCGATTTAAGATAATTTTAAGAAAGGAATGAAATTTTTTATGATAGTTAAACCAACAGTAAATGACCTTTTAAATCATGCTGAAAATAGATTTACGCTAGTTATTGCAACATCAAGAAGAGCAAGACAAATTGCAGAAGGAGACCAAAAATTAACAGAAGTAGATGAGGAATCTCCTGTAACACTTGCAGCAAATGAAATTAATGAAGGAAAAATAGAAATTTATAGTGAAGAGGAAAACGAAGTTCCAGAAGAAAATGAATAAAATATACATTTCTTGAAATAAATAAGTAATAATGAAGAAATAAAGGGAGTTAAAAATAAAAAATGAAAAGAAGAGATATAATTTCAATTACAGGAGATTTAGCAAGTGGACAAAGTACAGTATCAAAAATGTTGGCAGAAAATTTAAATTATTATTTATATAGAAATGGTGCATATGCAAGAAAATTAGCAGTAGAGCATGGAATGTCTATAACAGAATTCTGCGAATATTTAGTAGATCATCCAGAAATAGACAGACAAATAGAAAAAAGTGCGACAGAATATGCAAAAACAAATAATAATATAGTAATAGATGCAAAAATGGGTTGGTATGCTGTTCCAGAATCATTTAAAGTATATTTAAAAGTAAATATAGATGTAGCAGCTAAAAGAGCATTCGCAGATCCAAATAGAAAAAGATCAGAAGATTTACCAACATTAGAAGCACAAAAACAAGATATGATTAAAAGAACTCAAAGTGATTTATCAAGATATTTTGAATTATATAATGTTCATAGAAATGACATGAGCAATTATGATTTTGTATTAGATACAAGCAATATGACACCAGAAGAAGTACTAAATAAAATAAAAGAAGAATATGAAAAATGGAAACAAGATTAAATTCATTAAAAAAATGTGAAATTTGCCCACACAAATGTGGAATAGATAGAACAAATAATAAAATAGGAAGATGTAAATCAAAAGATACTGTAAAAGTAGCCCTAAGTTCAATTCATAAATTTGAAGAACCTTGCATAAGTGGAGAAAATGGGTCTGGAACAGTATTTTTTTCTAATTGTAATTTATCTTGTGATTTTTGTCAAAATTATGAAATTAGTCAATTAGGAACAGGAAAAGAAATAACAATAGAAAGATTAGCAGAAATTTTCTTAAGTGAGCAGGAAAAAAAAGCAAATAACATAAATTTAGTATCTCCTACAAGTTATGTTATTCAAATAATAGAAGCTATAAAAATAGCAAGAAAACAAGGTTTGAAAATACCAATAATTTATAATACAAATGGATATGAAAATGTAGAAACAATCCAAAAATTAAATGGATATGTAGACATATATTTACCAGATTTAAAGTATGCAGAAAATGAAATAGCAAAAAAATACTCAAAAATTGATAACTATTTTGAAATTGCAACATCTGCTATAAAAGAAATGTACAACCAGGTAGGGAGCTTAGAATTTGACTCAAATGGGATAGTAAAAAAAGGAGTAATAATAAGACATTTAATACTTCCAAATCATACTGAAAATAGTAAAAAGGTGTTAAAATGGATAGATGAAAATATGCCAAAAGACATAATGGTAAGTATAATGGCCCAATATTTTCCTACATATAGAGCAAAAGAAATAGAAGAATTAAATAGAAAAATTACTAAAAATGAATACAAAAAAATAGAAAACTTTCTATATTCTTTAAACTTAGAAAATGGATATATACAAGAAATGGGAAAAAATGAAGAGAATTATGTCCCAATTTGGAAAATAAATGTATAAATGTAATAAAAATGTAATAATGGTGTAACGAAAAAGTAATAATAAAAATGGCAAAATGTATTGATTAATTTTTTTATTTGTAGTATAAAAGATATAGAGTATTTTAATAAAATACAAAGGAGGAAGAAAATGTCTGATTTAAATGAAAATCAAAGTGGAGTTTTTGGTGGAGTACAATTTAATGGAGATAATAATGGAGTAGAAAATACATCTTATTTTGATGGAAGTGTTCAAAAAGAAAATGCAACAAACATATTTGGAAATTTTGAAACATCAAATGTAGGAGCTATGGACAATGCTACAAATTTCCAACCAATAGGAAGAGAAAAAGCTATCACAAAAAATGGTTTATGGTCAAAAATAAAAGCTTTCTTATTCCAAGAAATTGACTTAAATGCACCAATAAAAGTTGAATTAACTCCATATCAACAAAAAGTAGAAGATGAAATAAACGAATTTTTACATCAAGAAGTTACTTTTAAAGGAATAGCAAATTTGTTTAAAGGAAAGAAATAATAAGCGCATACAACTTTGTATGTGTTTTTTTTTGAAAAAAATTTTCAAGCTAAAAATATAATGCATAAATTTTTCCTTATTTGTCATAATAAGATTATAATACAAATTTTAAGGAGGAAAAATTAATGAAAGCAACTGGAGTTGTAAGAAGAATAGATGATTTAGGAAGAGTTGTTATTCCAAAAGAGATAAGAAAAACATTGAGAATAAAAGAAGGAGACCCATTAGAAATATTTACAGATAAAGATGGTGGAATAATATTAAAAAAATATTCACCAATAGGAGAACTTACAGAATTCGCGTCTGGATATGCCGAAACATTATCTAAAACAACAGGTCATATAGCATTTATAACAGACAAAGATAGCATAATAGCAGTTTCAGGTGGACCAAAAAAGGAATATTTAGAACAAAACGTAAGTGATGAATTAGAACAATTAATGGAAGACAAAGAAGTATACACAAGCAAAGATAATAGTGATGTAGCAATGCCAATTACTAAAAATGGAAAAGATGATAAGAAAACGAATGGTCAAGTTGTTTATCCTATAATTTCTAATGGAGATACTATTGGAACAGTTATACTTCTTTCTAAAGATGCAAATACGAAAATGAATGATGTTGAAAATAAATTAGCACAATCAGCAGCTACTTTTTTAGGAAGTCAAATGGAAATATAAATCCCTATTAAGTGCTGGTTCTTTTTCGGGGAATTGCAATTCCCCGAAAAAGAACCGGCACTTAATAGGGATTTTTATTTATTTTTATCAGAAGAACTTTTGGGAATAACGATATCTTTCTTCTTATTATCATTAGGAACCTTGTCAGACTTTATATGTTCATAAACAGGAGAAATATCTAAATCTTTACCATCTCCACTAACAACTTTAATTTCTTTTTTATTTTCATCACTCATAGGAACAATCCTCCTTTTTATTTTTATATCACATTTTTATTATAGGTGCAATAGATAAGCTAAAGTTTTTAGAATAAATCTAATATTTATACATAAAAATTAAATGAGACAAAAGGGCAAAAAGAGAACTAGCACCAAATTACCAACAGAGAATTAAAAAAATATCGCAAAAAAACTATACAAAAAAAAATTTTTGATATATAATAAGCTAGTAAAATTGGAAATAACTATTTCTTTTTACTAAAAATATCCTTAAAAGGAGAGAAAAAATGAATTTAAAAAATATTTTAGATGGAATAGACGGATTAAAAGCAAAAGGAGAATTGGACTTAGAGATAGAAGGAATTGAAAGCAATTCAAAAAATGTAAAGAAAGGATTTTTATTTGTTGCAATAAAAGGTTTTTCAGTTGATGGACATTTATTTATAAGCCAAGCAATAGAAAATGGGTCAATAGCAGTAGTAGTTGATAAATCTTGTGATTTAAAAAATATAAAAATACCAGAAAATATAACATTGATAGTAAGTGATGATACCAGAAAATTTCTAGCATTAAGTAGTGCGAATTTTTATGGAAATCCCTCAAAAAAATTCAAATTAATAGGAATTACAGGAACTAAAGGAAAAACAACAACAACATTTATGATAAAAGAAATATTAGAAAAAGCAGGAAAAAAAGTAGGACTAATTGGAACAATAGCTACATATATAAATGGTAAGAGAATTGCAGATTCAGATAGAACTACACCAGAAAGCTTAGAACTTCAAAAAATGTTTAGGGATATGTTAGAACAAGGTGTAGAATATGTTGTTATGGAAGTTTCTTCTCAAAGTTTGAAATTACATAGAGTGGATGGGTGTGAGTTTGATTTAGTAGCATTTACTAATTTCTCAGAAGACCATATAAGTGAAAAAGAACATCCTGATATGCAAGACTATTTTGAGTCAAAATTAAAATTATTTAAAATGTGTAAAACAGGATTTGTAAATATAGATGACCTACAAGGAAATAAAATCCCTGCAATGTTCCCTGAAAGTGACATTACAGGATATGGAATAGACAATTTTGGAAACTTTTTAGCAAAAGATATAACAATAACAAATTCATACGTAGATTTTAAAGCAAAGATTACAGACAGAAATGAAAGAGTAAAAGTAGATATACCAGGTAGATTTACAGTATATAATGCATTAGCAGCAATTTGTATATGTAGAAAATTAGGAGTAGAAAGTACAGTAATAAAAGAAGCATTAGAAAAAATAAAAGTTCCTGGTAGATCAGAAATGGTAGAAAATAAATTAGAAATACCAATAATGATAGATTATGCACATTCACCAGAAAGTTTACAAAACATTCTTCAAGCGGTAAGTTCATATACTAAAGGAAGAGTTATATCTGTATTTGGTTGTGGAGGAGATAGAGATGCAAGAAAACGTCCTATAATGGGAGAGATTTCAGGAAAAGTTGCAGATTATACAATAATAACATCAGATAATCCACGTACAGAAGACCCAAAATCTATTGTAGACCAAATTGAAGAGGGAATAAAAAAGACAAAAGGGAAATATGAAGTTATAGTAGACAGAACAGAAGCTATCAAAAAAGCAATAGAAATGGCAAATAAAACAGATATTATTGTTTTAGCAGGAAAGGGACATGAGCCATATCAAGAAATAAATGGAGTAAAACATCCTTTTGACGAAAGAATTATAGTTAAAGATTTAATTAGCAACATAAATAAGAAAAGTAAATAGGAAGGAGAAAATATGTTGGTAAAAACCTAACATATATTAGAAAGATGAATTTTCAAACAACAATACTTTTAATAAGTTTTGCAGTATCAGTTGTACTAGCACTAATTATTATACCAATATTAAAAAAAATAAAAGTAGGACAGATTGAAAGAGAAGATGGACCAAGGTCACATCTAAAAAAGCAGGGTACACCAACAATGGGTGGAATAATATTTATGCTATCTATTGTAATATGTACAATTGGGAGCTATTTATATTTAAAATCACAAGGAGATTTTCAAATGGCCAGAAACCTAATTCCAATGTTGCTATTAACAATAGGATTTGGAATTGTAGGGTTTATTGATGATTTTAAAAAATTAGTATTACATAATACAAAAGGATTAAAACCAAGTTATAAAATGCTAGGATTACTTATAATATCAGTATTATATATATTATTTATAATACATGTTTCAAATCAAGGAACAGGAATTTTTATACCTATTCTAAAAAAAGAAATAATATTACCAACATATATATATATTCCATTTGCAATTTTTGTAATACTTGCAACTACAAATGCGGTAAACCTAACAGATGGAGTTGATGGATTATCTTCAAGTGTATGTTCGATAATTATAACTTGTTTAACAGTAATTGCAATGATAAAATCTGCTGGAGAAGTAGCAATTCTAGGAAGTATTGCAGTTCGGAAGTGTATTAGGATTTTTAATGTTTAATTTAAATCCTGCAAAGATTATGATGGGAGATACTGGTTCACTGTTTTTAGGAGGTCTTATAGCATGTTTTGCATTATATTTAAAAATGCCATTACTATTAGTCATAATTGCGCTTGTTCCAATACTTGAGACATTATCAGTAATAATTCAAGTGTCATATTACAAAAGAACTGGAAATAGAATATTTAAAATGGCACCATTACATCATCATTTTGAATTATCAGGATGGAATGAAAATAAAGTAGTTAGAGTATTTTCAGTTATAACTCTTCTAGTATGTATAATTGGAATATTGATGATTTAATAAAATAAAGGAAGGAGAGAAAATATAAGTGGCAGTAAAGAAAAATAAGAAATTTTCAAGTTTTTTAGATAATCCAATAGATTATACACTACTTATAACAGTACTATTATTATTAACATTAGGGTTAATAATGGTACTTTCAGCAAGTTCTCCAACATCTCTTTCAGAAAGTGGAAAAAGTTATTCATATTTTGCTAAGCAAGCAATTTTTGCAGCATTAGGATTATGTGCTATGGGAGTTATATCTAAAATAGATTATAGATTTTATAAGAAATTTTATAAAATAGCATATATAGTATCAATTATACTTTTAATAGCGGTATTAATTATTGGTAAAAAGGTAAATGGAGCAAGAAGATGGATTGGTATAACTGAAACATTATCTTTTCAGCCGTCAGAACTTGTAAAATTTTGTATGATTGTATTTTTTGCAGGAATATTAACTAGGGATAGAGAGGAATTAAAATATTTTGTAAAAGGTTGGATAAAACATTTATTATGGTTAGCTCCAATTATAGTTCTAATAATGCTAGAACCACATATGAGTGCTTCAATAGTAATTATGGGAATTGTAGTTGTAATGATGATAATGGCAGGATGTAAAATGTGGCAGATGTTAGCACCAGGTCTGGGATTAGGAGTGCCAGCTTTAATAGCATTAATTATATTTGAACCATATAGAATGAAAAGAGTAACAACATTTTTAAATCCATGGAGTGATGCTAGAGGAGATGGATGGCAAGTAATACAAAGTCTTTATGCCATAGGTTCACGGAGGTTTATTTGGAGCAGGACTTGGTCAAAGTAAACAAAAATACTTATATTTGCCAGAGCCACAAAATGACTTTATATTCTCTGTTTTAGCAGAAGAATTAGGTTTTATTGGGTGTGCCTTTGTAATAATTTTATTTGCAATATTTATTTGGAGAGGAATTTTAATTGCAATGAAAGCACCAGATATGTTTGGAAGCTTAGTTGCGACAGGAATTACGGCTTTGGTAGGTATACAAGTAATAATAAATATAGCAGTTGTAACATCATCAATGCCAGCAACAGGTATGCCACTTCCATTTTTTAGTTATGGTGGAACTGCATTATTTGTAATGCTATGTCAAATGGGAGTGCTGCTCAATATTTCTAGGGCTTGTAGAAAGACTTGATAAAAACTTTACTTAGGGTTAAAAAGGTGTTATAATATGTCATATAAAAAAACCTAAGGAGGGTTATGCTATGAATATTGTAGAATTAAATCAAAGGCGGAAAAAATGTGAAGAGGAAATAAGGAAACAAAAAGAAAGGTTAGACCAAATTGCTGAAGCGATTTGGCATACATCAAGATTTAATGATGAACCATCTGATGAAGAGCTTGAAGCGATTGTGTGGGCTAAAAGACGCCTAATGATCGAATGACGTGATGCTTAAAAATCTACAATGAAAGGGGCTTGATAAAGCCCCAAATTTATTTATAAAAAGGAGCTGACTGAATATGAAGGTACTTATAGCGGCAGCAGGAACAGCTGGACATATAAATCCTGGATTATCAATAGCAAACAAAATAAAAGAAGAAGAAAAAGACTCTAAAATAGCTTTTATAGGAACAACTAGAGGACTAGAAAATGATCTAGTACCACGTGCAGGATATGAATTAAAAACAATAGATGCTTATGGATTAAGCAAAAAAATATCAATAGACAATCTAAAAAAATTATATAAAACATACAAAGGAATAGGAGAAGCTAAAAAAATTGTAAAAGAATTTAATCCAGACATAGTAATTGGAACTGGTGGATATATATGTGGAGCAGTAGTTGTTGCAGCAAAAGCCAATAAAATACCAGTACTTTTACATGAAAGCAATAGCTTTCCAGGAAAAGCTGTAAAAATGTTGGCAAAAAAGGCTGACACAATATTAGTTTCCTTTGAAGATGCAAAAACAAGAATACCTAACTGTAAAAATGTAGTATTTACAGGAACACCTGTAAAAATAAAAAAACAAGATTATGGTATAAATGAAAAATTAAAAATAATAAAATCAATAGGATTAAATGAGACAAAACCGATTATACTAATATTTGGAGGAAGTCAAGGGGCACAAAAAATAAATGAAGCATTAATCAATATAATAGAACAAAAGAAAAACAAAAACTACCAAATAATTTGTGGTGCAGGACCTAAACAATTTGATATTATAAAGAAAAAATTATCAAAGAAATCAATAAATATAAACAATATACCTAATTGTAAAATAGTTCCATACATATACAATATGGAAGAAGTTGAAAACATTGCAGATGTAATAGTTGCAAGAAGCGGAGCAATGACAATTACAGAAATTGCAAATCTTGGTAAGCCATCAATATTAGTGCCACTTCCAAATGTAAGTAATGACCATCAAATGTATAATGCAAAAGTGTTAGAAAAAGTAGGAGCAGCCAAAATTATAAAAAATGATGAATTAACTGGAGATATATTAAATCGTGAAATAGAAGATATTATTTTAGATAAACAAAAATGTATTCAGATGGGAAATGCTGCATATACAGTCTCTAACCAAAATGTAGAAGAAAAGATTTTTAATGAAATAAAAAAATTAGTAAAATGAAAGAGGGAAAAAAATTGTTTAAAAAAAATACACCATTAAAAATAGTTTTAACAATATTTATTACTGAAATTATTATTTTAATGGGATTGGGAATTGCGCTGCAAATAAATATAACAAATATACATAAAGAAATAAGTACAGAAGAAATAACGAATTTGAATCAAGTTGATATAGAAATAGAAGAATTATCTAAAAGATTAGATGGAATACTTATAATTTCTAGTTTAATATTTGTTGGAATAGCAGTAGGTTTAAGTGTATATATGTCAAAAGTAATAGTATATCCTTTAAATAAATATCTAAAAAGTAAAGATGAACAAAAATCTACAGAACAAATAGAAATGGGAAAAATAATATTGCATACAACAGAAGGAATTGTTGTATTCAATAGAGATGGCAGTATAGCATTAATAAATCCAGCAGCAAAAAAATTATTAAAAATAGGACCAGAAGATAATTCCTTTGAAGATATATTTCACAAATACGATAAAAATATAAATATGGAAAAAATAATTTACCTAGATAACTGGACATCTACAACACAAAAAGTAAATGTTGAAGATGTAACTTTAGATGTATTATTTTCACCATTTAGGGATAAAAAAGACATACCAGCAGGTGTAATAGCATTTATACCTGACACAATAGAACATGAGAAATTAAACAATATGAGAAAAGAATTTGTTGCAGATGTATCACATGAATTAAAAACGCCAATTACATCAATTATGGGATATGCAGATACTCTTTTAGAAGGGGAATATGATACAGAAACTCAGAAAGAATTTTTAGGAGTTATTGCAACAGAAGCAAGACGTATGGCTAGATTAGTTACAGATTTATTAGAACTTTCAAGAATAGATAGTAATAAGAAAAAGGTGAAAAAAGAAAGCTTTGACTTAGGAAAAATGGTAAAAGAATGTCAAAGTAAATTAGCAATAGAAATAAAAAAGAAAAATCATCAGGTTGAGAATTTTGTTACAGCAGATGTACCACCTGTATTTGCAGATAAAGATGATATTGAAAGAGTAGTTTTAAATATTTTAACAAATAGTATAAAATATACACCAGATGGAGGATTAATTAAAATATATGTTGGATTTGTTTATAATGATGCATATATTAAAATAATTGATAATGGAATAGGAATTTCAGAAGAAGACTTAAATAGAATTTTTGAACGTTTCTATAGAGTGGACAAGGCTAGAAGTAGAGAAAATGGAGGAACAGGACTTGGACTTTCTATTGCAAAAGAAATTTTAGATAAAAATGGTGGAAGTATCGATATGAAAAGTGAAGCAGGAAAGGGAACAGAGGTTGTTATAAAAGTTCCAACTAAAGGATAAAAACTTTACATTTGCCAAAAACGAAAAAATGTGTTAAAATATGAAGCATTCGAAATTTAAAGGAGAAATTTTTATGTTAGATATATTACTAGATGCATTTTTAGATACAATAAAACTAATTCCATTTTTATTTATAACATATTTAATAATGGAATATATAGAAAACAAAACAAGTGGCAAAATAAAGGAAAAAATTGAAAAATCAGGTAAGTTTGGACCATTAATAGGGGGAATATTAGGAATAGTACCACAATGTGGTTTTTCGGCATCAGCTACTAACCTTTATGCTTCAAGAATTATATCTATGGGAACACTAATTGCAGTATACTTATCAACATCTGATGAAATGATACCAATATTTATATCAGAAGCAATGCCAATAAGTTTGATGTTTAAAATACTTGCAATAAAATTGGCATTAGGAGTTCTTTTTGGATTTATAATAGATTTTATTTTTAGAAAGATAAAGAAAAATAAAGAAAAAGAAGAAATAACAGATATATGTGAACATGAACATTGCCATTGTCATGAAAATGGAATTATAAAAGCAAGTTTGATACATACTTTAAATATAACAATTTATATATTTATAATAACATTAGTAATAAATTCAATAATAGGAATAGTTGGAGAAGAAACAATTGAAATATTTATTAAGAATAATGTATTTTTAGGACCAATTATAGCAAGTTTAATAGGGCTTATTCCAAATTGTGCAGCTTCTGTTATTATTACTAACTTGTATATACAAAATGTTATAAATATGGCCTCACTTATTGCAGGTTTACTTACAGGAGCAGGAGTAGGATTGATAGTGTTATTTAGAACTAATAAGAAACATTTAAAGGAAAATTTACTTATTATGGCACTTTTGTATATTATAGGTGTTGGGTCAGGATTGGTGTTACAGGTAATCTTATGATAACTTATATAAATTGACTAAATAAGAAATATTTTAATAAAGAAGATACTAGGAATGGTTTTCTTAGTATCTTCTTTATTTTTATATACATTGTATAGGTATAGCAAGATTATTATTATCTAAAGGAAGAATTTTATCAACCATACAAATAACTCCACCTTCACCAATTTGTTTTTCACCTTTGTTTAATATCTTGAAATTTTTAATCATGTTTTTGTCAGGATTTTTAGATTTTTTTATTTCAATTGGATAGACAGTATTGTTAATAGTAATTATTAAGTCTATTTCAATTTGATTGCTATCTCTGTAAAAATTTAGATATAATCGCGGATCTTTATTATCATTAACAAAAGATTTTACAATTTCCATTATTACATAGGTTTCAAACATATTTCCGTTTATAGCACTTTTTTCTAAAGTTTTGGCATCAGAATATCCAGCTAAATAACAGGCAAGACCAGTATCAGTGAAATACATTTTTGGAGTTTTAATGGCTCTTGTAGTAGGATTATTAGAGTAGGGTTGTAATAAAAATATTAAACCTGATGTTCTTAAATAAGAAATCCAATTTTTGGCAGTTTTATTGTCTATTTCTGCATCTTTTGCTATATTGTCATAATTAAGTTCTTGACCTGTTCTTGCAGCTAATGCTGACATAAATGTTAGAAATTTTGTTTCTTCTTTAATAGTAACTAAATCTCTAATATCTCGTTCTAAATAAGTCCTTAAATAACTGCTATAAAATTTTTCAGTACTAATATTTTCATCTTGATATAATGCAGGAAAAGAACCTCTTATAATCTTTTCGAAAACCTCTAAAGTTTCAGGTCTTTTATTATTTTCTCTTTTCTCACATCTACTTTTGGTTGGCAAAAAGTAATCTTGATCTTTTCCAATAATTTCACTATAAGACAAACCATACATGTCAATAATTCCAACTCTACCAGCTAAGCTTTCACTAACATTTTGCATAAGTGTAAACATTTGAGAACCTGTTAAATAATATTGGCCATTACTATCAGAATTGTTTTGTAAAGCATTTAATCTTGCTTTATCGACTTGTATTTTTATATATGGTAATAATTCTGTTGCATATTGAATTTCATCAATAATTAATGGTGGTTTATTATTTTCTAAAAATAGGGCAGGATCCTCTTTTGCTAGTTTGCGTATTAAAGGGTCATCTAAAGTTACATAATTTATTTTTTTATTAGAAAGTTTATTTAAAATTGTAGTTTTTCCTACTTGTCTAGGCCCACAAACTAAAATTACAGGAAAAGATTTGCTATTTTCTAATATATCATTTTCTAGTAATCTTTTTATATAATTATTCATTTATATCCTCCTTTTATGCAAATGTGGATTACAATTCCATTATTGCATAAAAGACATAAAAAGTCAAGAGAAATGAAAAATAGAAGGGATTTTTTCCCTTCTATTTTATATCAAATCAATTTTTATTATTTTTTTTCAAATTAACCACAATTGCATCCTCATTATCAATTAAATAATTAGAAGAAGTATTAGACTGAATAGGGTCAATTTCATCACTTTTTGCGTTTTTAAAACTAACCTTTTTAGGATTAAATTTCTTATTATTTGAAGATATGTTTTCGTCTCCTTCTGAAATTGCATCACTAGATGTATATTTTGCAAAATCGTATTTTTTACCTTTATGTCTTTCTTTATATTTAGGAGCCATAAAGTTTATAATACCATCACTGTTTTGAGGTGCTCCATTATCTCCAATTATTTTATATGCACATTTTTCATCTGTAAGGAATTGCATGTTTCCAGCCATAACTTTATCTTTGTAATCATATTTCATTTCGCCCATATCAGCTTTTAGCTTTCCAGAATTAGCATCAAAAGTACGAGCCTTATATTGCCATTGTTTCCATTGGCCAATTTCTTTTTGCCACCATTGTAATTCATCAATTGGTGCTGCACCACCTGTAAATACTTTGCTTGAACAGTTTGAAAGTATAGTACTATTAAATTTAGCCATGCCAGAGTTTTCTTTAACAACATCACCAAGACTTACATTTGTAACCCCACCAGTACCAAACATAGAAATACTTTGTGCTGAAATTGTTGTACCTACACAATATTTTCTGTACATAGTAAAAATTGTTTCAGTATCTTTGGTTAGATAGTCAGGGAATTCATCAATGTAAAGATAGTGAGGGATACGATTTTTTTCATTTCCAGGTCTTCTTAATACTGCATTTTGCATTGATAATAAGAAGAATAAACCAAATGCTGTACTTGCAAATTTACCTGAATCACCTCTACGAGTGCAAACAAAGATGAAGTCACCATTTTGTAATGTTTTATCAAAATTTATGTTATTGTGTCTATTACATAAAATATTTTTAATTTTTGAAGAACGAAGTAGATTTTCAAGTCTACTTGAAATATAAAATGCATATTTTTGCATATTTTCAAGTCCTGTACTTTGTGGATAGAAATTCTTTTCAAAAAATGTAATTTGTATTGAATATTCTTCAGATAGTTCAACATCTTTTTTTAGAATTTCACACATTTTTTGTACTAGACTAAAGTTATTTAAAAGTTTTAGTAAATCTTCCATGTTAGGAAGTATTCCGTCATTCATTTGTGGATAAATTAATTTTAAAAGTATTGTTAAGTTTTCTAAAATTTGTATTACGATATCTTCTGAGAAATTATCATTATCTGGAGCTTTTATTCCATTTAATGTAGAAGATATTGTAACTGCTATTGTATTTGGATCATCATATACAAATGGGTTAAGTCCAATAGATTTTGCAGAGTCTAAAGGATCTAGTAATGTATAAGATATACCATAATTATTACATACATCAATCATTTTAAAAATGCTTTCATCATCAGGAGATAGGTATGTGATACCAATGTCTCTATATGTTGTTTTTGATGAACTAGAAAGTATCATTTTTTGCATAAATGTTTTATATAATGTTTCTTTTCCAAATGCAGGTGTTAACATATTTAAATTGAAGTTTTCATTTAAATATTCATTACTATATGGTCCTGATAGTGTTGCAATTCCTGTTTTTAAAGCTGTAAACCCAAGTTCTTTTGACGCTTCTTTAAAGAAGAACTTTTTCTCAATATCTTGTGCTATCATTGGCTCAAATACTCTTGATGTTTTTCCTGTACCAGATCCACCACAAACTAAAAGTGACCTATATCTAGAACTTTCAGCAAATGTTACTTTTTTTCCAGTATAATAATCATATACAAAACTTATATCACACATATATGAATTATGTTTTACAGAAGGGTCTGATAAGTTTATTCCTGTATAGTCCCATATAGATTTGATTTTTTCTTGAGAGTCATCAATATCAAAAATAATATGTTTTATAAATGGGTAAAAAGTTACTAAAGGAATATATAAGGCTAAAGCTGAAAAAGCATGTCTTACTAAACTTGGAAACTCTGTAACAATATTTGCATAATTTGGAACAGATGTGAAAGCTATCCAAAGCCCAGCATTTAACCATTGAGTAAACATTGAAATTACAATTATATAAATTGCAACAAGGTATGTATAAAATAATGTTACTTTTTTACTTCTATTATTAGCAAAACTTGATTTACCTGAAAAAGCAAAAGCGAAAGCTGGGCAAGCTAGTGCTAATGTGTATCTAAATGGTCCCCAATAGGAAGTAGATACTCCAGAAAAAATCATTAATAACATTTCTACAATTCTATCTATACAAATATAAAAAGAAATTAATGTTAATATATATGTAAAAAAAGTATTTCTATTAACATTTAATTTTTTCAATAATTTATCTATTAATTTCATCATATATTAATCCCTCTTATTTAAATATTTTTTTCCAATCCCTTATATTATCCTACAAAATGAAGAAAATTACAAGAGAAAATGAGAAAAAAGTGTAAAAAATTTAAAACAAAACTATTGACAAAACTACAAAAAAATAATATAATAAAATGCGTTACAAGAAGAAGTGTCCACTTCTCACCTTAACTAATCAAGGAAAAGGTAGAAAACTATAAATAATTATAAAGTTATTTTGCGTGGATTAATTGACTTATCTTGTAACAAAGAAAAGTCAATTTTTTATTGTTTTAGGAGGTGTTTTTTATAAAACAAGAGTTACCAATAAATGGTCAAATAAGAGCAAAAGAAGTTCAATTAATAGGAGATAATGGAGAAAAACTTGGAGTATTAAGTTTAAGAGATGCGTTAGCACAAGCTGAAGAAAAAAAGCTTGACTTAGTACTTGTAGCACCACAAGGAAATCCACCAGTTTGCAAAATAATGAATTATGGAAAATATAAATTTGAGCAAGCAAAAAAAGAAAAAGAAGCAAAGAAAAAACAAAAAGTGGTTGAAGTAAAAGAAATAAGAATAACTCCAAATATCGAAGAACATGATTTTGGATTTAAAGCAAAAAATGCAAGAAAATTTATTGAAGATGGAAATAAACTAAAAATAACAGTAAGATTTAAAGGAAGAGAAGTTAACAATTCTAAATTAGGAGAAGATGTATTAAATAAATTTATAGAAAATTTATCAGATATAGCAAACGTTGAAAAAAGGCCTAAATTAGAAGGTAGAAACATGTTTATTATGCTATCAAAAAAAGCGTAAAATATATAAATTAAAAATTTGAAAGGAGTTTTAACTATGCCTAAAATGAAAACAAATAAAGCTGCAAAGAAAAGATATTCTTTAACAGCAACAGGAAAAGTAAAAAGAACAACATCAGGAAGAAGACACTTATTAGCAAATAAAACAAAAAGACAAAAATTAAATAGCAGACGCCCAAGTGCTTATGCTGATAAAACATGCGAAAATACAATAAAGAAATTATTACCATATGGTAACTAAAAGGAAGGAGTAAATAGAAAATGGCAAGAGTAAAAACAGCAAAAATAACAAGAAGAAGACATAAAAAAGTTTTAAAACAAGCTAAAGGATACTTTGGTGCAAAACATTATAGATTCAGAAATGCAAATCAAGCAGTATTAAAATCTTTATCTTATGCATATGTAGGAAGAAAAGATAGAAAAAGTGATTTCAGAAAATTATGGATAGCAAGAATAAATGCAGCAGCAAGAATGAATGGAACAACATATAGCAAATTAATCGCAGGATTAAAGAAAGCAAATGTTACAATAAACAGAAAAATGCTTGCTGAAATAGCTGTAAATGATGAAAAAGCATTTACAGAATTAGCTAACATTGCAAAAAACGCTTAAGAACATACATAAAAATATAAAAAAGACAACCTTTTTATCAGAAAGGTTGTTTTTTCAAAATAATGGGAGAAATATATCAATGAGTAAAATATTAATTATATCTGCAATGGCAGATGTGGAATTAAATTATCTAATAAAAGAATTACAAGAACGAAGAAAAGAAAAGACAAATATATGTACATTTTATTTAGGAAAATTATTCGAAAATGAAGTAATATTATGTGATGCAAAAGTAGGATTAATAAACACAGCAGCAGCAACAACTTTAGCAATAGAAAAATACAATCCAGATTATATAATAAATCAAGGATGTAGTGGAGGATTTGGAAGAAATATACATAAATCTGATATAGTTGTTGGAACTCAATGTATAAATATAACATCAATAATGACAAAATTCAAAGAAGTGGGTCAAGGATATAACTTAGATGATTGGGAATTAATAAACTATATAGCAGGAGAGCAAGATAGATTGGTTCCTCAAAAGGCAGATGAAAGGTTAATAGAAAAAGTAAGAAAAGTAGAAAACACATATAAATTTGGAAATATTCATTATGGAGTTATTGGAAGTGGAGATATTTGGAACAAAGAATGTGATAGAATAATATATTTAAATAAAAAATATAATATTTTATGTGAAGATATGGAAGGAGTTGCAGTATATACAATTGCAAATCAGTATGGAATACCAGCAATAGATATAAGAGTAATATCAGACAATGAAATATTGAAAGAAGAATACGATAGAAATATCAGTATAAGAGCTCAAGAATTTATAATGAATTTAATAAGAGAAATATTCTAATTTTGTAGAATATTTCTTTTTTTCTACAATAAGAAAAGACAAATTTTTTAAATGAAAAGTTGTACAATATAAACCAAGGTGAGACAATGACAATTTACATAGATATAATATTTTTTGAAAACTTCATATTAAATTTTATTATTTTATATGCAACTGGATTAATAAGTAAGTCCAAAGTAAACTATTTGAAAATTAGTATTCGGAAGTATAATAGGAGCAATTTATGTAGTAGCATATTATTATATGAAAAGCGATATGTACTTGAATTTTATAATAAAATTTATATTATCAATTGTAATAATATATATATCTTTTACTCCCAAAAGTTTTAAAGAATTAATTAAAATGATAATATTTTTCTATTTAACATCATTTGTATTTGGAGGAGCAGCATTAGGAATGATATATATGGTAAATATGGGAAAAGTATCAATTCAAAATGGAATGATTATAGGAAATTATACAATGAAAACAATTGCAATAGGAGCAATAGTAGCTTTTATAATTGTAATTTTAGCATTTAAATTTGTGAAATCAAAATTTAATAAAAGTGACTTATTTTGCAGTATTACAATCAAAATTAACAACAAAGAAATAAAAACAAAAGCAATGTTAGATACGGGAAATTTACTTAAAGATCCAATAACAAATATACCTGTTGTAGTAGTTGAACATGAATTGTTATATGAAGTAGTACCAAAAGAAATTTTAGATAATATAGAAAATATATTAGGAGGTGATTTAGAGAAAATACCAGAAAACATAAAAAACGAATATATGTCAAAACTAAAAATTATTCCATTTACATCTTTAGGAAAACAAAATGGGATGTTACTTGGATTAAAAGCAACTGAGCTAAAAGTGGAAGAAGAAAATAATGTAAAAAATGTGGATAAAGTGATAATTGGAATGTACAACAAAAAACTTAGCAAAAAAGATGAATATAGTGCTTTATTAGGGATTGATATAATTAATTAGAAAGGAGGAAATTATGTTAGTAACTTAAGAAACTAACATAAGTTAAAAATATGAACATTGTAGAAGTATTAAAAAATAATATGAATTCATTATATGTTAAATATATAAAAAATGAAGAAATTATTGAAGAACCCATTTTTTACATAGCAGGGGCTCAGACACTACCACCACCACTTCCAGAAGAGGAAGAACAAATTTACATACAAAAATTATCAGAAGAAGACAATTTGGAGGCTAGACAAATTTTAGTAGAAAGAAATTTGAGATTAGTGGTATATATTGCCAAGAAATTTGAAAACACAGGAATTGGAATAGAGGATTTAATTTCAATAGGAACAATAGGATTAGCCAAAGGAGTAAATACATTTAAATCTGATAAAAAAATAAAGCTTGCAACATATGCATCAAGATGTATTGAAAATGAAATACTTATGTATTTAAGAAGGACAAATAAATTAAAAGGAGAAGTATCTTTAGATGAACCACTAAACAAAGATGCAGATGGAAATGAATTACTTCTTTCAGATATATTAGGAACAGAAGGGGATATAACATCTAGAGACCTTGAAGATGAAGTTGATAAAAATTTATTAAAATTATCTATAAATAAATTAAATGCAAGAGAAAAAAATATAATGGAGATGAGATTTGGACTTAAAAATGGAGGAAATGAGAAAACTCAAAAAGAGGTAGCAGACGAACTTCGGAATTTCACAAAGTTATATATCAAGATTAGAAAAAAAGATTATTAAAAAGATGAAAAGAGAAATAATGAGTAAAACGGGATAAATTAGCGACTAATTACTTGATTATAATAAAATAAAAATAGGAAAAGAAAGTATGGTTTTCCTATTTTTATTTTTTCTTTATAATTAAGTAAAATAATATTGTAAACAAAATTTTGACAATAATGTATTTTTGTAGTAAAATATAACCATTGATAAAAGAGAAAGGAAAACATAAAACCAAAATGAAATTAGAAGAATTTGACTATGATTTACCAGAAGAACTAATAGCACAAGTACCAATACAAAAAAGAGACGAATCAAGACTAATGGTATTAGATAGAAAAGAAAAAACAACTACAAATAAAGTATTTAAAAATATAATAGATTATTTAGAACCAGGAGACTGCTTAGTCAGAAACAACACAAAAGTAATACCTGCAAGACTATATGGAAAAAAAGAAACAGGAGCAAATGTAGAATTTGTATTATTAAAACAAATTGAAGGAGATACATGGGAAAGCATAGTAAGACCTGGAAATAAATTAAGACCTGGAACAAAAGTAATATTTGGAGAAGGCTTATTAGAAGCAGAAATATTAGACATAATGGAAGGAGGCACAAGAAAAGTACAATTTAAATATGAAGGAATATTTAATGAAATACTAGATCAAATTGGACTAATGCCACTTCCGCCATATATACATGAAAGTCTAAAAGAAAAAAACAGATATCAAACAGTATATGCCAAATATCAAGGTTCAGCAGCAGCGCCAACAGCAGGACTACATTTTACTGAAGAATTACTAAAACAAATAGAACAAAAAGGCATAAAAATAGCAAATGTAACATTACATGTAGGAATAGGAACATTTAGGCCAGTAAAAGAAGAAAACATAGAAGAACACAAAATGCACACAGAGCATTTTTACATAAAACAAGAAGATGTAGACAAAATAAATGAAACAAAGAAAAATGGAAAAAGAGTTATAGCAGTAGGAACAACATCATGCAGAGTGCTAGAAACAATAGCAAATCCCGAAACAGGTTTAGTAAAAGAAACAGAATCAGACACAGGAATATATATATATCCAGGTTACAAATTTAAATGTATTGATGGATTAATAACAAATTTCCACTTACCAAAATCAACATTACTAATGCTAGTATCAGCATTAGCAGACAAAGAATTTGTATTAAAAGCATACAACCAAGCAGTCAAACAAAAATATAGATTTTTTAGTTTTGGAGATGCAATGTTTATAAAGTAATTCCCTGCCCAGTGCCGGTTCTTTTTTAGGGAATTGCTAATTCCTTGTTAGGGGCCGGTTCTTTTTCAGGGAAAAGGAGAAGGATATGAATTTAAATGAACCATTAGCATATAGAGTTAGACCTAAAAATTTAGATGAATATGTTGGACAAGAACATATTTTAGGAAAAGATAAAATTTTATATAGAACAATTAAAGCAGATAGATTATCAAGTTTAATATTATTTGGCCCACCAGGATGTGGAAAAACATCTTTGGCAAAAGTAATAAGTGAAACAACTAAATATAAATTTTATAAAATAAATGCAGTTACAGCTGGAGTAGCAGATATAAAGGCAGTTGTAGAAGAAACAAAAAACTTTATGATAAATCCAGTTGGAAAAGCAATTTTATTTATTGACGAAATACATAGATTTAATAAGCTTCAACAAGATGCACTTTTGCCATATGTAGAAAATGGAATGATAATTTTGATAGGAGCAACAACAGAAAATCCATATTTTGAAGTAAACAAAGCTTTAATATCACGTTCTATGGTTGTAAAATTAGAACCTTTAAATGAAGAACATATCTATAAAGTATTAAAAATGGCATTAGAAAAAACGGAAGGACTTGGAGAATATAATATAAATATAGAAGATAAAACACTTAAAAAATTATGTACCATATCTAATGGAGATGTAAGAACAGCATTAAATTCATTAGAGATAGCTGTTCTTACAACAGAAATGGATTCAAATGGAGTAATTAATATAACAGATGAAGTATTAAAAAATTGTATTCAAGAAAAAAAATCAGTATTTGATAAAGATGGAGATTCACATTATGATAACATTAGTGCATTTATAAAATCAATGAGGGGGTCAGACCCAGATGCAGCAATATTTTATCTAGCAAGAGCAATAAAAGCGGGAGAAGACCCAATGTTTTTAGCAAGAAGAATAGTAATTGCAGCATCAGAAGATGTTGGAATGGCAAATCCTCAAGCTCTAGTTGTTGCAAATTCAGCAATGCAAGCAATAAATATGGTCGGAATGCCAGAAGGAAGAATAATACTTGCAGAAGCAGCTGTATATGTTGCAACTTCAAAAAAATCAAATGCATCATATCTAGCAATAAACAGAGCAATAGAGGATGTAGAAAATAAAGATACTGGAAAAATTCCAATGCATTTAAGAAATGCACCAGTAAAAGAAATGGAAAATCTAGGATATAGCAAAGGGTACTTATACCCACATGACTTTCCAGGACACTATGTAGAACAACAATATTTACCTGATGAGATGTTAGGAACAAAGTATTATATAAAAGATGAAAATTGTACGCAATAATTACTAATTCCCTAAAAAAGAACCGGCACCAAATAGGGATTTACACAATTCCCTGAAAAAGAACCGGCCCTAAAAGAGGAATTGCAAAAAGGAGCAAAAAATGAATGTAGGTTTTATATCATTAGGATGTAGCAAAAATTTGATAGATACAGAAGTTACAATAGGAAAATTTAAAAGTCATAAATTTAATATAGTAAATGACCCAAAGGAAGCGGATATCATAGTTGTAAATACTTGTGGATTTATTGAATCTGCCAAAGAAGAAGCTATAAATACGATACTTGAAATGGCTGAATATAAAAATGGAAGATGCAAATATTTAATTGCCATGGGATGTTTAGTTCAAAGATATTATAATGATTTAATAAAGTCTATTCCAGAAGTAGATTTATTTTTGAAAATAGAAGATTATGATAAACTTTGGGATAAAATAGAAGAATTATTAAATGAAAAAAGTGAAAAAGTATTTTGCATAGAAAAATTTAAAATGAAAAAGCTTCCTATGTTTGCAAAAGGTGAATATTTAGAAAGAACAATCTCAACAGGAGATAATTATGCATATTTGAAAATTGGAGAAGGATGTAGCAATATGTGCACATATTGTGCAATTCCATATATAAGAGGACTTTTTGTAAGTAGACCAATGGAAGAGATTTTAGAAGAAGCAAAAATGTTAGCTAAAAAAGGAATAAAAGAAATTATAGTAATAGCACAAGATACAACGAAATATGGAATAGATATTTATGGAAAGCAAATGTTACCAAAGCTTTTAGAAGAGATAAGTCAAATAGATGGAATAAAATGGATAAGATTTTTATATAGTTATCCAGAAGGAATAACAGAAGAACTGATACAAACTGTAAAACAAAATGATAAAATTTGTAAATATTTTGATATACCTATACAACATATTTCAAATGACATATTAAAAAAAATGAATAGAAAAACATCAAAAGAACATGTAAAAAATTTGATATCACATATCAGGAAAGAAATACCTGATGTTATACTAAGGACAAGTTTAATTGTTGGATTCCCTGGTGAAACAAAAGATGATTTTGAGCAATTATATGAATTTGTACAAGAAACAGAATTTGACAAATTAGGGGTTTTTAAATATTCTAAAGAGGAAAATACACCAGCTGCTATTATGAAAGGACAAATTCATTATAAAACTAAAGAATATAGATTAAATAAAATAATGAGCCTTCAAAAAGATATTTCTAAGAAAATCTTAGAAAGAAATGTAGGAAGAAATATAGAAGTTTTAGTGGAGAATAAGTCTTTTGATGGAAAATATTTAATTGTAAGAACAGCTAAAGATGTACCAGAAGAAGATGGAATTGTTTATATAAAAATAAATGAAGAAAATGAAAATTCTATAAATAAATTTATAGATTGCAAGATTGTTGATGTAAGTGATTATGATTTAATTGCAGAAAGTTTATAATAAGGATGAGAGGATGTGTAAAATATGTCAAAAGAAAGAGAAATTTCAAATGAGCAAATATTATATCTTTTAATTCATTTAAGAGAAGAAGATGCAAAACGTGAAAGTTTTAGAAACATAGTAGTAAATAGGGAGAATAGCCGAGCAATAGGTTTGTTTAATTACAAAATAAAAGAAACAGGAAAAAAAAGAGTTAGTCAGTTATTTCTAATAAAAGAAGATCAAGATGGGGAAGAAGTAAATGTAATATATGATGATAAAGGAAGATTTTTAGCTTGGGAAAGTTTTGATAAACAAGGAAAAAGAAAAACAGAATTAGAAGTTTCTAATGATATTGAGTTAAATAAAGAAAATTTAAGAAGGCAACTTATGTTAGAAGAAAGGACAAGAGAAAAAAATATTCCAAATGCATCATCTAATAAGGGTACATCGAAAATAGAAAATGAAAGAGATTTACCAAAAGAACAAAAAGAAAATGAAAAAGAAGAAAAAAATGAGGTAAACAAAAACAATTATAATATAGATATAGAACCCCCAAAAAGTCAACTTAAAAATTTAAAAGGAGATGTAAATATAGATTATGTACCCAAAGTAAGATTAGATCAAATTATAAATGGACATCATCTATGGGAAATATTACAAATAGAAGAAAAGTTAAAAGGGAGAGTGCCAGAGGGGTTAAGTGAAAAATCATTTAGAAGTGGGTATTTAACAATAATAGATTCAAAACTATTAGAAGCAAAAGATGGAAAAATAAGACCAGCAGAAGATACTTTTGCAGTATGTACTTTTAGTGGAGACATAATTGAGCTTGATGAACAGGTTTTAGAGCCACAAAAATTAGGTACTAGACAAGAGAGAATGATACAAGAAAATAATAGAATGCGTTATGCAGATGGAGATGAAGTTAAAAAACCTAATACGGAATTTAATCTAACAAGAACTTCTAAGTGGAGAATACCTGATGCGGATTCAAAATTTGCAGTTAATGAAGAATGGTATCTAGGTGTAGATATAAATAGAGAGTATAAGGAAGATGGGTCAAGACCAACAGTAGGAAAGATTAAAGAAATTTCTTTTATACAAGAACCAAGAGAAACAGATAAAATATATAGTAGAGATAGTGCTCAAGCAAGAACAAGAGAATCTCTAGAATATAAATTAGAAGACATAACAGAGCCACCTTTAAGTGTGAAAGAAGAAAAACAAATGGAACAATTAAGAAAAAAAGATGCAAATGAGTCTATAACAGTTAGAAAAGAACATAAAGAAGAATTTGAAAAACTAGTAGATGAACTTGTTGAGAAATATGGAGATTATTATAATCGTAGAGATATGGAAAAGAAAGTTAAAAAATATCATAATAAAGGTATGGATATAGAAGAAATTAAAGAACAAGTAGAAGAAGATGCTCAAATTGCAGGTGAAATTGAACATGAATTCCATATACATGAATAAAAAGAACTGAAAGGAAAAAAGAAATATGGAGCAAGAACAAATAAAAGGAATTATAGAAGCAATCCTTTTTGCAGCTGGAAAAGAAGTAAATGTAAGAGAAATTAGTTTAACTTTAGAAAAATCAAAAGATGAAATAGAAGAAATCATTAAAGAAATGAATTTAGAGTATAAAGATAAGAATAGAGGAATAGAAATTATACAGATTGAAGATAATTTTCAATTAGCAACAAGAAAAGAATATTATGATTATATATATAGAATTATAGATAAAAGAAATAAACCCAAGCTTTCAAATGCAGCGTTAGAAACACTTTCAATAATAGCATATAATCCAAGAATATCAAGAGCAGAAATTGAAGCTATTAGACGGAGTAAATGTTGATGGAACAATGTATAAGTTATTAGAATATGGTCTAATAGAAGAAGCAGGAAAATTAGATTTACCAGGAAAGCCAATGTCTTATAAGACTACTAACGAATTTTTAAAAATATTTGGTTATAAAACTTTAAAGGAATTGCCAGATCTACCAAAGTACAAGTTAGATTCTAATAATCAGATCGTAATTGATGAATTAATAGAAGAAAGTGAAGAAAATTTTGAAAACAGAAAGGAAATGAATTAATAATGAAATTATCACAAACAGGAATGGGGTCAATAAAATTAAATAACTTGGATGAAATGTATCCAGGTCAAAGCATATTATTACAAACAGGGCAACTTGTGCAATATGGAGCAGGTTTATTTGGATATAATACAGTTCCATTATTAGTTAGAAGAAATATTGAAAAAATTATAGTAGATACTTTAAATAAATATGGATGTATAGAAGTATTGCTTCCAACATTACAACCAGATACAATTTGGAAAAACTCAGGTAGATATGACCATTATGTAGATGATGGAACAATGTTAGTTACAGAATCAAATAAAGGAACATTTTGCTTAGCTCCAACAGGAGAAGAAGCAATGCTAGAATTTGCAAGAGAAAAGCTAAAATCATACAAAAATTTACCAGTAACATATTATCAAATAGGAGAAAAGTTTAGAAATGAAATAAGAACAAGAGGATATTTACTAAGAGGAAAAGCTTTCCCTATGCTAGATGCATATAGTTTTGACATTAATGAAAGTTCAATGGAAAAATCCTATGAAAATGTAAGAAAAGCATTTTTAGAAATATTCGAAAAAATAGGATTAAAAGTAATACCAATAGTTGCAGACAATGGAGCAATGGGAGGAAAAAAATCAGAAGAATTTATGTTAATATCAAGCCAAGGAGAAGACAAAATCTTATATAATGAAGAAACAGGAATTGGATTAAATACAGAAATATTAGAAAGAGAAGATTATAAACAATATCTAAAAAATGAATATAATATAGAAGATATATCTAATTTTAAAGAAATAAGAACAATGGAATTAGGTCATATTTTCCAACTTGGAACAAGGTATTCAGAAATGATGAATGGTAAGTATATAAATAAAGAAGGAAAAGAAAGTTTATATTATATGGGATGTTATGGTATAGGAGTAAGTAGAACTGTTGCAGCATTATATGAACAATCAGTTGTAAAAGATAAAAATGGAGCGGCATGTGGATTTGTACTTCCAAAAGAAATAGCACCATATAAATTACAAATTATAGTAAAACAAGAAAATGAAGAAAAACAAAAATTAGCCCAAAATTTATATGAGACTTTAATGAAAAAAGATATAAATGTGATTTTAGATGATAGGGAAAATGTTACAATAGGAGCCAAAATAAAAGATGCTAAAATTCTAGGAACACCATACATAGTAGTAATAGGAGATAAACAAGAAGGAGAAAAGATAGAATTAGAAAATAATTTAAATGGAGAAAAGATAGAAACTACTATTGGTAATATAGAAACTTTACTTTAAAATATTAAACCAAAAAAAATAGCAAGAAAAATCTTGCTATTTTTTTTGGTTTATTGTAAAATAATTAAGCAAAAGAAGGTGAAAGAAATGAATATAAGTAAAGATGGAAGAACCTTATATTTTTCTGATGAGGAAATAGACAATGAAACAAATGGAGAGAAAAAGGTTTTTGTAACAAAAAGAATAAATGGAAAAGAGAGTCATATAAAAGCAGAAAAAACAAATTTAAAGAAGCGAAAAAAACAAGAAGTAGATAATAAAGAAGAAACATTTAACTTTAATAATGAAATAGTAATAGGTGTAAATGTAGTAGAAGATAAAGAGAAAGAAAAACAAAATAAAAGAAAAAATAAAAGCAAAAAAATAAATAAAAACAATTCAGAAAGCATAAAAGAGAAGATAAAAAAAAGCAAGAATAAAAAGAAAAAATCAAAGAAGAAAATATTTGTATTTTTAAGTAGTATTGCATTAATAGGTATAGTTGTAATATTTGCTCTTACAGCTCCAATATTTAATATAACAAATATACAAATTGAAGGAAATGAAAAAATAGAGGCACAAGCAATTTTAAGTTTATCAGGATTGAAAAAGGGAGAAAACATATTTAGATTTAATAATTCAGTAATACAGAATATCAAAGAAAATTCATATATAGAAAGCGTAGAAGTAAAAAGAAAATTACCAGGGACAGTATTAATTTCTATTAAAGAAAGAGATATAAAATATCAAATAAATTTAATAAATAGTTATACTTATATTGACAAAAATGGATATATATTAGAAAATTCTACAATAAAAAAAGAAGTACCTGTTTTAGTAGGTTTAGAAATAAAAGAAGATGAAATGTTAAGTAAAGAAAGACTAAAAACAGAAGATTTAGAAAAATTAAACAAAACATCAAAAATAATGGAAGCAGCAAAAGCAATTAATATAGAAAATATTATTACAGAAATAAATACAGAAAACGAAAATGAATATATTATATATATAGAAAGCAAAAGTAAAAAAATATATATAGGAGATACAACAAATCTAACAAACAAAATGCTGTATGTACAAAGGATTTTAGAAAATGAAGAAGGAAAGTCGGGTTCAGCATTTGTGAATGGAGATATAAGATCAGGTTTTAAACCATATTTTAGAGAGGAGTGATTTTATAATGGATAAAAAAGTAGAAGCAATCATTCTTGCAATAATGTGTTTTATATTAACAATAGGAATATGTATTCAAATAAATACAGTAAATAATAATGGTTCAACAGTTTCAGGAAGTCAACAAGAAAACAATTTGAAATCTCAAGTATTAAAAATGAAAGAAAAATATGAAAATCAATATGCGGAATTAGAAAGAGCAGAAAGGGAACTTGAAAAAGAGAGAGAAAATATAGCAAGTAGTAATACAGAGCTTGCAGAATTAGAAAGTAAAATAAAAAAAGCTAACCTTTTATTAGGAAATACAAATGTAACAGGAACAGGAATAAAAGTTACGCTTTCAGATGGAAAAGCAGATCCTAAAATTTTAGATGCAGAAAATTTGATAGTTCATGCAGAAAATGTATTAGCAGTTGTGAATGAGATGAAAAATGCAGGAGCAGAAGCAATTTCAATAAATGAGGAAAGAGTTACAAATACAACAGCAATATCTTGTGATGGAAATATAATTATAGTAAATGGAAAAAAGGTAGGTTCTCCAATACAAATAACAGCAATAGGTTTCGTAGAATTACTATCTAATTTAAATAGACCTGGTTCAACTTTAGAAACATTCAAAAATAATGGGAAAATAGTAGACTTTAAGAAAAATTCTAATTTAGAGATACCAAAGTATACAGGGGTATTAAATTTTAAATATGCAAAAACAGTAAAATAATAAGGAGAAAAGTATATGAAAAAAGGTAAAATAAGTATGACAATTACCATTGGTATAGTATGTTTTCTGCTAGTAATGATTATATTTATGCAATTTAAGGTAGTTAGGCAATCAGAAGAAACAAACATAAATACAATGCAAGAAGCAGAACTTAGACAAGAACTTGCAAATTGGAAAATTAAATATGAAGAGGCAAAAGAAAAATATGATGAAACATCTGAAACACTTAAAACATATAAAGAAGAAAGCACATCTGATAATCAGACAAAAGAAACACTAGAAAAAGAATTGGAAAATTTAGAAATGGCTCTTGGCAAAACAAATGTTGAAGGAGAGGGAGTAATAATAACATTAAACGAAAAAACAGAAAAAGAACTTGCAGATGAGGAAGAAATAACACCAATAAATGCACAAGATTTAATATATATAGTAAATTATTTAAAAGATGCAGGAGCAGAAGCGATATCTATAAATGGAGAAAGAATAGTAAATAATACATATATAGTAGATATTGTTGGAGAATCAATAATAAAAATAAATAGTAAATATTTAAGAACAAATTCATATGAAATAAAAGCAATAGGGAATAGTTCATATTTAGAAAGTAGTATATTTGGAAAAGGTGGATATGTTGAACAATTAAATACAACAGGTATAAATGCAAAAATAGAAAGATCTAACAGAGTAAGGATTTCAAAATATGAAGGGGATTTTGAAACAAAATATATGCAAGAAAAAGAGTTGGAAACAAAAAAATAAATTGAAAGGAATGAAGACAAAATGTTATTTATAGCTATTTTAATAGGATGTATATTAGGAGCAATAGTTGGAATTAATGTTCCAATAATATCATATTCATATTCAAGTTATCTAGCAATAGCAATCATAGCTGCACTTGATTCTGTATTTGGTGGAATAACAGGAACGCTAAAAGGAGAATTCAATTTTAAAGTATTTATATCAGGATTTTTCTGTAATAGTATACTTTCAATGTTACTTACATATTTGGGAAATAAACTAAATGTAGATATTTATTTGGCAGCAATTGTAGTTTTTGTTGGAAGAATGTTTATAAATTTAACAATAATAAGAAAATATTATATAGATAAATGGTCTGAAAAATATCAAGAATACAAAACAAGAAAAGCAAATAAAATTCAAGAAGAACAAAAATAAGGTTACATAAAAATTACAAAAAATGGAAAAATACTGTTACAAATTTATTACAAATTTATTACAAAAATATAACAAATTCTATTGACATTTGTCTTAAAATGTAATATATATAAACATATAAAATTTAATTTGAAAATATGGAGGAATTATCTTGGCAATAGGAGATATCATAGTGGGCATAGACATTGGAACAACCAAAGTTTGCTTATCAACTGGCGAAGTAAACAACTTTGGACAAATAGAAATAATATGTTGCACCTCATATAAATGTAATGGATTAAAAAAAGGCCAGATAGTGGATGAAGATGAAGTTAGCTTGAGCATTTCAAAAACTATCAAGCAAGCAGAAGAAGAAACAGAACTAAAAATAAATTCAGCGTATGTAACTATTCCAGGAAAATACGTAACAATAGTTCAAAATAGTGTAGTAAAAGAAGTAAAAGATAAATTTGCAGGAATTTCTCGGCAAAGATGTGCAAAACGCCATAATGCAAGTAAAAGACATAGATATACCAGACAATAAAATATTAATTGATGTAGCAATAAATCAAGTAATATTAGATAATGGAAGAATTATTGCAGACCCAGTAGGAAGTTTTGCATCATCATTTACAGTAAATGCACAAGTAATACTTGCAGAAAAAGACTATGTAAGAAAATTAACAAGTATATTTAAAAAAGCAGGAATAGAAGTAGATGGAATAATTCCAATAGCACTTGCAGAAAGAAACTTAGTATTAGATAAAAATGAACTTTATGATAATGTAATGGTTTTAGATATAGGAGCAGAAAACACAGATATAGGAGTATTTGAAGGAGAAGAGTTCAAATATACAAATACAATTCCATTAGGAGGAAACAATATAACTCATGACATAGCTCTTGTTTTAAACATATCTGAGGATGAGGCAGAAAAACTAAAAAGACAATATGGATTAGCTCTAAAATCATTTATAGATAATGACAATGAAATAATGTTAAATACATGTATGGATGATACAAGAAGTAAAGTAATAAAAAGTTCAGAATTAATTGAAATTATGGAAGCCAGAATAGAAGAAATATTTTCAATTATAAATAAAGATATAACAAACCAAGGATTAAAATCAAGAATAAACAATGTAATACTAACAGGCCAAGGAATTACCAATATAAATAAAAGCGATGTAGCTGGAAAAATAGCACTTAATATTCCAGTCAAAATATCAACTGGAAGAGCAGTAAGTACTGTAAAGCCAGAGTTTAGAACAAGTTATGCATTAACTAGATATATTGCATCAAGACCATTTGCAAAATCAGTTTCAAGTAAAATTGACACAAATTCAAAAGAGAGTTTTTGGAAAACAATAATTTCAAGAATAAAAGAGTTTTTTTATAGCTAAGTTATGCAACCAAAAAAGAGGTTGTTACATATTAAAGGAGGAAAATAAAAAATGATGGATTATGAAGATAACAACAATCTAGCAATGATGGATGGAGCAGCAACAATAAAAGTAATAGGTGTAGGAGGAGCTGGAAACAACGCAGTAAACAGAATGCTAGATTTAGGAATAAAATCAGTAGAATTTATTGCTGTAAATACAGATAGACAAGCTTTACAAAAATCAAAAGCAAGTACAAAAATTCAAATTGGAGAAAAAATAACAAGAGGACTTGGAGCTGGAGCAAATCCTGATATTGGAGCTCAATCAGCAGAAGAAAGCAAAACAGAACTTTCAGAAGTATTAAGAGGAGCAGACATGGTATTTGTAACTTGCGGAATGGGTGGAGGAACAGGTACTGGAGCAGCACCAATAGTAGCAGGATTAGCTAAAGAAATGGGAATATTAACAATAGGAGTTGTTACAAAACCATTTACATTTGAAGGTAAAAAACGTTTAGCACAAGCAGAACGTGGAATAGAAAGTTTAAAATCAAAAGTAGATACATTAATAGTAATACCAAATGACAAATTATTACAAATAATAGATAGAAAAACATCAATGGCAGAAGCGTTCTTAATGGCAGATGATGTTCTAAGACAAGGTGTACAAGGTATATCAGACTTAATAACAGTAACAGGAACTGTAAACCTAGACTTTGCAGATGTAAAAACAATAATGTTAAACACAGGAATGGCACATATGGGAACAGGGCATGCATCAGGAGAAAACAAAGCAGAAGATGCAGCAAAAGAAGCAATCCAAAGTCCATTACTAGAAACATCAATAGAAGGAGCAAGAGGAGTAATTATAAATATAACAGGTGGAGAAGATTTAGGATTACAAGAAGTAAATACAGCAGCAGAATTAATTCAACGCAGTGTAGACCCAGAAGCAAATATCATCTTTGGTACAGTAATTGATCCAAATATGACTGATGAAATAAAAATAACAGTAATAGCAACAGGTTTTGAACAACCAGATGAAATAAAAACACCAATATTAGACACAATAGGAGCAACATCAAAACCTTGGGAAAAGAAAGTAAGTTCAATACCATCTACAAATGACTTAAGTTCATCACAAAATGATTTAGATATACCATCATTTTTAAGAAAAAATAAAAATAAAACAATGTAGATAAAAATAAAAAAGAATTTTCCAATAAGAAGAACAGGAAAATTCTTTTTTTATTATTGTTTTTTCATTTTAGGCTTAGAAATTAAAGAAGCAATATATCCAAAAAATACAGCAGCAGCAATTCCCGCGCTACTAGCTTTTAAGCCACCAGTAAACACACCTAAGAGACCACTTTGTTTTACAGCTTCAATAGTTCCTTTAGCCAAAGTATTACCAAAACCTGTCAAAGGAACGGTTGCACCACATCCGGCAAATTTAACTAAATAAGGATAAATTCCAAGACCGCCTAAAATAGTTCCAACTGTAACAAAAAGAACTAAAATCCTTGCAGAAGTCAATTTAGTTTTATCTAATAAAATTTGACCAATAATACATATTAAGCCACCAACAACAAAACATCTTAATAAAAGCATCCAATCGAAATTTTGCAAAAAATCCATAAAATATCAAATCCTTTCTATTTTTTCTTATTTGGGACAGAGGTTTTTCTATTGGGGACAGTTCTTTTCTCATTGGGGACGTTTCTTTTTGCAAAAGGGACTGTCCCCTTTTTAAACGGACCTGTCCCCAATGAGAAAAAATTACATCTCAATTGAAATAGCCTGAGCTATTCCGGGAATAGATTCACCCTGCTGTGAACTCATTGAATTCATCAAAGCTCCTGTTGCAATAAGGAGTATTTTATTCAATTTTTTTGATTTTAATTGTTCAAATAAATATCCTGAAAATACACTTGCACAACATCCACAGCCACTTCCGCCAGAGTGGGTATCTTGAGTAGCTTTATCAAATATTAAAACACCACAATCATTATAAACAGATTTTATATTATATCCTGCATTCTGGCACAAGTCTATAAGAATATCTTTTCCGGAGATGTCCTAAATCTCCAGTAATAATAGCATCATAATAACTTGGTTTTCTACCAGTATCTGAAAAATGTGTCATTAAGGTATCAAAAGCAGCTGGTGCCATGGCAGCTCCCATATTATTAGCATCTTTTATACCCATATCGACAATTTTTCCTGTTGTTATATGTGTAATATATGGACCATTTCCTTCTTTTGAAAGCATTGCACTCCCACATGCAGTAACTGTCCATTGTGCAGTTGGTGGTCTTTGATTTCCTAGCTCTAGTGGAAATCTGAATTGCCTTTCTGAACTACAAAAGTGACTTGATGCACTACATATTGCATAATTAATACCATTTTCTACAAATACAGAAGCAAGTTGCAGACCTTCTACAAATGTAGAACATGCACCAAATATTCCATAAAAAGGAACATTTAATTCACGAAGTCCAAAACTTGAAGAAATACATTGATTAAGTAAGTCACCAGCAAAACAGTATTCAATTTTTTCTGATGGAATACCAGATTTAGAAATTAGAGTATTTACAGTTTCTTTTACTATTTTACTTTCAGCCTTTTCCCAACTTTTTTCTCCCCACATTTCGTCATCTAAACACTGATCAAAGTATTTTGCAAGAGGCCCTTCTGCTTCTTTAGGACCTGCAATACATGCTGTTTCTAAAATGGTTGGTGGGGTATCAAATTTTATAGTTTGTTTACCTAATTTTTGCATAGATAAATTTTCCTCCTTTTTTATTTAAAATTACATTATACTAATACTGCTTGAGCGTTAAATAACAGATATATAAGACCAACAATAATTGAAGTAGAAATTCCATATACAAGCACTGGACCTGCAACAGTGAACATTTTGGCACCAACTCCCATTACATATCCTTCAGATTTGTATTCCATAGCTGGTGAGACAATAGAATTAGCAAAACCAGTAATAGGAACAAAAGAACCAGCACCAGCAATTTTACCAATTTTATTGAAAAGGTTAAGTCCTGTTAATATTGCAGTTATAGCAATTAAAATAATTGAAACAATTGCTCCAGCAGCTGTATCATCTAACCCTTTATATAAGCAAAATGAAAAAATAAATTGACCTATTGAGCAGATAAGGCCTCCTATTAAAAATGCATTTAAACAATTCCTCCATATAGGAGAATTTGGCGATTTTTGATTTACATATTCTTGATAGTCTTTTTTAGTATCTATTGGACTATTCATATTGTGACCTCCAAACATAAAATAAAATTCTAAGAATATAATTTCCATTTTGAATAAAAATATACATATAAAATAAAATTACCAAAAACTATAATAATAAAATAAAAATTGAAAGAACACTTAAAAATCAAAGAAATCAAAGAATATTTAAAACAACAAAATATGATATAATATTACAATAAAATTAAAAATGTTACATGGATATTACAATTGCATTACATTTTAAACAAAACTATTGATTTTAAATTAAAAAACATATACAATAAAAAAAGATTAAGATAAAAATTTAGAACAAGAGAATAAAAGCAAGGAGCGTAGAAATGCAAAATTGTTTAGGGATATATATTGAAAACAATTTAATTAAATATGCTAAAGTTTCTAAAGAAAGAAATGAGTTTAAAGTAGAAGCATTTGGAATAAGATTTTTTGAAAACTTAAATGAAGCAATTAAAAAAATTGTTGAAGAGACATATAGTTTTAACATACCCATAAGCATTAATCTTTCAAATGAAAAATACTTGTATTATGATATTTTTGCCTTACTTTCAAAAAGTGACATTCAAAAGACAGTAGAGACAGAATTTGGAGCTTATTGTGATGAAAACAAATATAATCAAAAAGCTTTTGAAACAAAATATGCTTTAGTTACGAATGTTGAGAATAAAGAAAAAATAAAAGCAATACAAGTAGTAGTAAATAAAATAGAATTAAACAAACAAAAACAATATTTAGAAAGACATAATCTAGCAGGAATAGTACCAATAGGAACAGCAATAGCAAGTATAACAAGTTTTGAAAAAAAAGAAAATGTATTAATTGTTAACATGGAAGAAAAGACAACTATTACAACAATTTATGACAGACAAATATATAATGTAGAAACCTTAGATTATGGAAGTCAAGAAGTACTTGAAAAAATAAATAGATCAGAAAATTCCATGAGTAAGGCTTATGAAATATGCAAAGGAACAACAATATATACAGCAAATGTTATAGATGATATAAAAGAACAACCACATCTAGAAGATATAGTTCCAACATTATACCAAATAAGTCAAAAAGTACAAGAAGTTGTAAATAATTCACCAGAAAAAATTTCAGCAGTATATTTAACTGGAACACTAGCAGTAGTTAATAATGTAGATTTATATTTTCAAGAGTTCTTACCTTCAATAGATTGCAAAATATTAAAACCAAGTATAATAGAAGGAAATATAACACAAATAAATATAAAAGATTATATAGAGGTAAATAGTGCTATTGGACTTGCAATGCAAGCATTAGGGGAAGGAATACAAGCTTTAAACTTTAGAAGACCAAATTTTACAGAGCAAATGAAACAAGCGTTAAAATTAGATATTTCTTTTGGAAAAAAACAGGATAAAGAAGTTAAAACAGATAAAAATGGTAAGCCTAAAAAACAAATAGACTTTTCATTAAAAGGAGCTTTAGATAAAACAGAAGTAATGCTACTAAGAGTCGTAATAGCAATAATTTTAATCAACATTATATTTGTAGTATTTTCAAAAATTTTGTATGGACAAATGAATAAAAAACAAGAAGAAATAGAAGGACTAATTGTGGCAGAAAAGTCAGAAATTAGTAAAATAAATGCGAATACAAATTCATTAAATGCAAAAAATACAAAATATGTAGCATTAACACAAGAACTAAAAGCTATAAATGATAAAATAAGTAATATAGCAGAAATGAAAAACTCAATTCCTAATTTACTTAACCACATAATGTATATAATACCAGAAAGAGTACAACTTACTTCAATAGTAAATACAACTGGTAGAAAAATAAAAATTGTAGCACAATCAGATAAGTATGATCAATTAGGATACTTTATAGCCAAAATTAAATTAGATAAAATGTTAAATAATACAATTTCATCTAGTGGACAAAAGGCAGCAGGAGTAGTAACAGTTACAATAGAAGGAGAGTTACCATGAGAAAAATATTAATAAGTATATTAGTTTGTTTATTATTAATTGGTTCAGCTTTTTTTATGGTAAATGGAATAAGTAAATTAAATGTCAAAGGATTTTTAGATTTAGATGAAAAAGATAATGAAGTTGAACAAAAAATAGCAGATTTATCTAGTGTAATTAGTATTGATTATAATAAAGAGGAATCAAAATTAAAAACTACAGTCAATACATTACAAAAAAGTAAAACTGAATATGAAAATCAAGCAATATTATCAAAATCAAATAATCCAAGTTATGCTTCACAACTAGAAACATATGACATTGATTTCTTATGGACAAAACTAGGAAACTTTGCAAAAGAAGAAGGGGTTGTAATTAAAATTGAACTAGTAACAAGTGGTACAAGTCCTAATTTATATAACTTGAACTTTACAGTTACTGGTGGATATGTTGGTACAACAAACTTTATATATGACATTGAAAATGACTCAAAATTAGGATTTAAAATAGATGATTTTGAAATGGGAGCAAGAATAGATTACACAATAGTATCAACATTTTCTTGCAAAGAAATACCAATAAAAGTAGGAAAAGTAGATGCACCAATAGATGAACAAGAAAATGAAAAAAATGTAAATAATACAAACAATACAAATACAACAAACAACACGAACACAACAAATAATACAAACAATACAAATACAACAAACAACACGAACACAACAAATAATACA
>CAOKHL010000015.1 GCA_948468315.1 uncultured Eubacteriales bacterium | reverse complement strand
TTTCATCAAACAGTTTTCTTATTTCCTTATCATGTTGCTCAAATCTTTCATCAAACAGTTTTCTTATTTCCTTATCATGTTGCTCAAATCTTTCATCAAATAGTTTTCTTATCTTTTCATCATATTCTTTGAATCTTTTTTCAATTTTTTCGTTCTGTTGTCTAAACAACTCTAGTATTTTCTTATCTTGTTCGGCAAGCCTTTGTTCAATCTTTTCATCCTGCTCTGCAAACTTTTTTGCAATTTTCTCATCCTGCTCTGCAAACTTTTTTGCAATTTTTTCGTCTTGTTCTGCAAATTTTCTTGCAATTTTCTCGTCTTGTTCTGCAAATTTTCTTGCAATTTTTTCCTCTTGTTCTTTAAATTTTTCCTCAATCTTTTTATCCTGTTGTTCAAATCTTTTTTCCATGTTATCTTGCAGTTTGTCTATTTTATCTGACAATTTAAATAATTCTGCTATAACTATTTCTTCAAATTTTTCTGTCATTTTGATACCTCTGCTTTCTAAATGTTTATTGATACAAATTTTGAATTAACTAATTAATTTAAAAGAAAATAAATATTATGCGTATATTATACTAGACGTAAATTCAAATGTCAATACTTATTTCAAATTAAATATTGTTTTTACAATTCCATCATCTAAAAATTTAGAAAACACATTTTTTAAAATTATTAGAACTATTGGCCCAATAAACATTCCGCAATACACCTATTAGTTTAAATCCTGTATACATTGCAGCTATTGTAAATATTGGATGAATACCTATATTTCCGACTTACTATTTTAGGTTCTATAAATTGTCTTACAACAGACATAATAATCCAAAGTACTATTATTGATATACCTAATCTTAAATCTCCATTTAAACCTGAAAATATCCCCCATGGAATCATAACAGTTCCTGAACCTAATATCGGTAGAGCATCAACAAATCCAATCCCAATTGCGATTATAAGGGGAAAACCTACATTTAATCCAGCAAAATATAAAATATAGAGACCTATCAAACAAATAATAAATGAAATAAGTATTAAAGTTGCTTGTGCTTTTAAATATCCCCCAAGAACTTTTACTAATTCTCTTATATGTCCGAGTAAGTTCCTTCATCCACTTTTCAGGCAAGTGATGTTCTAACTCATCTAGCATATAAATTTTATCTGTACAAATAAAATATAAAGCTAGAATTGTTACTCCAACATATATTGCAATAGTTGGTATTGCAGTTATTCCTGTTACAATATTTGTTAAAAACTTTTGAAAATAACTTGATACCTTTTCTAGTAAAGAAAAACTACTACTTTCTATTATATTTAATAACTCTTTTGAAATCTTTAATTTACTCAAATCAAATTTACTTATTATATTTTGAACTTGGTCATATGCCTTATTATAATAATTATTAAAATCTGAGAGCAAATTTGAGGATTCCGATACAACAGTAGCTATTCCCCATGTCAATAATCCTATAATTATTCCAAAAGTTATAATAAAAACAATTATAGAGCTTAATCTACGTGTAAATTTAAATTTTTTCATTAATTTTCTTATTGCTGGTTCTATAATTAATGATATAACAAAAGCAATAACAAACGGCATATAAAATACCGCTAATTTAAAGCAAGCAATAGTCACAATAATTGCTAAAATAACTAAAAATAATCTTTTACAAACACTTGTCCAATATGTAAATTCTTTTGACATTTTTTAAGCAGATGTTAGCTTTATAAAGCCACATCCTTCCTCCTTGTCCTTTATTTATAAAATCCCCTTAAAATTAGTATATGCTAAAAAATGTCATTTATACTTAAGTTTATTATTTTAAAGCTTCGCTCATAACTTTAGATAAATATTTCATACTGCTAATAGTTTGTTCTAAAGTATTTCCTGTTGCCCCTACTTCTATTATACAAGCTGCTTTTCCAAGATGCTGATTATATCTAGAATTTCTTAAAATAATTGGTTTAAATAGTCCTGGATATAATTCATTAGCTTTTTCTTGTATTTTTACTGCAAACTTTAGATTTGAACTCCAATTTGAATGTGACAAACCTCCTCCATCTGTACCCATTACAAACATTAATTGAGCACAATAATCATCTCCTATTTTCACAAGAGGAGCATAGTTTTCATCACTTCCTATAGCATCTCTATGTAAATCTATTATTATATCTGAGCTAAATTCTTTTAATGAATTTTGTACTGTTGCAAGTGACCTTGTATACGAACCTGTATATGCTGGATAATCATGATAATTCTTATTATGATTAACATTAAATCCATAACTTCCAAGATAATTTGTTAATTCATCCCCTACCCTTGCAACTGAATAATTTAAATCTGTTGTTCTGTAATTTCCGAGAAGGTGTATATTTATAATTTTCACTTTGTGTATAGCTTTCACATGTATGTGTATGAAAAATTGTTACATTATCTTTTCTTATATCTAGATTATTTGGATTTAAAATTTCATCTGTTAATTCATATGATGTTTCATTTTTTATTTTTATTCCATTATATTCTTTATTATATTTTTCCGCTATTGGATGTGCTGTAACTACTTGTGTTGAAACATCTGTTGTTACTTCTTTAGTATTTGCTGTTTTTTGTTCAGTTTCTTCTGTAGGATTAGTATTTTCATCTTGTCCCAATTCTTTTTCTAATTCTTTTACTTTAAATAGATTAGAACCTATCTGAAAAATTGATTCTATAGAAAATTCTTTTATATCTTCTTCTATTTCTTCTGTTTCTTCATTTTCTACTTTTGTTTCGTTTTTTGATATATTTTTTATTATATTACTTTCTGTGTTTATTCCAAGTTTTATAAACTCATTTGTATTAAAATTAATAGATTGATTTAAATAATCTTTTATAGATATGTTTTTAAAAATAAATTTACTTAAGATATAGATAGTAATTACTATAATAACTATTTTTACTATATCTTTTAATCTTATTACCGTAACATTGAACATATATCTTACTCCTTAATTAGATATATATTCTAACTATTATTATTTATTCCTAGAACATTAGCAATTATAACTTTTACACATATAGGAAAAAGCCGCAAGTTGCATATTTTGCATCTTGCGGGGTACAGACTCTACGCTAATCCCTTTGAACAATAATATTGTTTTATATTTTTCTAGGTTTTAATTCTAAATAAATAGGTTTTTCATTTCCAATCATAGTAGATTTCCCATGACCTGGATATACTATTGTATCATCAGGTAAAACTAATAATTTATTAACAATAGAATCCATAATTTGATTAAAATCTGATGTAGGTAAATCTGTTCTTCCCCATGTTCCTCTAAATAAAGTATCTCCTGAAAATAGTAATTTTTCACTATCCAAATATAAAGAACATCCTCCTTTAGTATGACCTGGTGTATGGATTACTCTAAACTCTAAATCTCCCACATGTATTAAATCTCCATCATCAACTCTTGAATCTGCATCTATTTCTATTTCTGGAAGGCCATCCATAAATTCTGTTAAATTTATTTCTTTATTATTTAAGCCATCCATTTCTTCCCTATGAATTAAAACTTTTCCACCTTTTTTCTCTTTTAGCTCTTTTACTCCTGCTATATGATCACCATGGCAATGTGTCAAAAATATATATTTTAAATTTCCCTGTAAAATATTTATCATATCAATAATTTTATCTACATCACCTGCTGGGTCAATAACCATTGTTTCTTTTGATTTCTGGTCAAACACAATGTAACAGTTAGTTTCATCACCAATCCAAGTCAAAACCTTTAATCTCTTTAGTATCATTTTATTAAACCTTCTTCCTTTTTACCTCATATACACTATCAACTTTACGAATAGCTTTCAAAATTGTATTTAATTCATCAAGATTTTTAGTTTCTATTGTTAATTCTATTATTGCTATTCTATCTTTTCCTGCTTTTGCATTTACTCCTATCATATTTGCTTTTGTATTTGAAATGCCTTTTATTACATCAGCAAGTAAACCGCTTCTATCATTAGCATAAACTTCTATATCAACATTATAAGAAGCTTGCCTTTCATCTACCCATGAAACATCAATAATTCTATTTTCCTCTTTAAGTAAATCTTTGACATTAACGCAATCCTTTCTATGAATAGAAACACCTCTTCCTTTTGTAATATAACCAATTATTTCATCACCAGGAAGTGGATTGCAACATTTTGAAAGTTTCACCAAACAATTATCAATACCTTTAACAATTATACCATTACTAGAAGGTTTAGTTTTCTTTTCTTCTCTAGCAGATGATAATTCTTCTAGTTTTTTCTCAATATCTTCTTCCTTATTATATTTTCTATATTCTATAAGCATACGAGCAATTACCTTTGTTGCAGAATTTGCTCCAAACCCAACTGCTGCATACATCTCATCTAAATCTCTGTATTTATATCTATTAAGCATTGCATTTATATAATCAGTTTTAAATATCTTATCATAAGAAAGACCTAATCTTTTTATTTCTTTTTCAATTAAATTCTTACCCTTTTCAATATTTTCTGCCTTTTTCTCTTTTTTAAACCAACCATTTATTTTCGTTTTAGCAGAAGTACTTTTTACAAATTTAAGCCAATCCATACTTGGACCTTTAGAATTTTCAGAAGTAATAATTTCAACTATATCTCCACTATTTAATTCTGTAATTATAGGCATCATTTTACTATTAATTTTACAACCTGTCATATGATTTCCAATCTCTGCATGAACAGAATAGGCAAAATCTATTGGAGTTGCACCTTTTGGTAAAACTTTTATTAATCCTTTTGGTGTAAAAACATATACCTCATCTTCAAATAATTCTGTTTTTAAATTTTCTAAAAATTGTTCTGGGTCTTGCAAGTCTTTTTGCCACTCTAAAGTTTCACGAAGCCAAGATAATTTATCTTCTGTAACTACTACATTCTTTTTGCCTCTGCCTAAAAAATTAGCCTCTTTATATGCCCAATGAGCAGCTATACCATATTCTGCAACTTTATGCATATCCCATGTACGAATTTGAACTTCAAAAGGAGTTCCCTTTTCTCCAAGTAATGTTGTATGAATTGATTGATACATATTAGGTTTAGGAACAGCAATATAATCCTTAAATCTTCCAGGCATTGGGCTATACATTTCATGAACAACACCTAATGCTGAATAACAATCTTTTACAGAATTTACTATAATTCTCATAGCAAATAAATCATAGATTTGGTCAATAGTAGAATTATCTCTTTTCATTTTTCTATATATTGAATACAAATGTTTAGCTCTTCCTGTTACTTCTGCATCTACTCTTTGTTTTTTTAATTGAACCCTAATATCATCCATAATCTTTTCTATAAAGCTCAATCTTTCATCTTTCTTCTTATTTATACTTTCAACTAATTCATAGTATTTTTCAGGATACATATATTTAAATCCTAAATCTTCTAGTTCCGCTTTTATAGAATATAAACCTAATCTATTAGCAAGAGGTGCGTATAATTCTAGAGTTTCTTTTGCATTAGCAATTTGTCTATCTCTTTTTAGATATTTCAATGTTCTCATATTATGAAGTCTATCAGCAAGTTTTATTAATATAACTCTTATGTCTTTTCCCATTGCTAAAAACATTCTTCTATAATTTTCAACTTGCTTTTCTTCTACTGTTGCAAATTGAATTGAACTCAATTTAGTAACACCTGCTACCATTTCTGCAACTTCTGTGCCAAAAATGTCTTTTAAATCCTCATTTGTTACATCTGTATCTTCAACTACATCATGAAGAAGTGCTGCACAAATGGTATTGTCATCTAATCCTATACTTGCAAGAATATAAGCAACATTTAAAGGGTGTATAATATAAGGTTCTCCTGAACCTCTCTTTTGATTTTTATGTTTATCATTTGCCAAATTATAAGCCTTCATAATTAGTTTGGTATCAGCTTTTTTTGTTATTTCTTTTTTCTTAGATATTACATCATATATTGTTATTTCAATTTCTTCCACATAAATCCCCCCTTTTTCAAATAATTAAACTGTTTTCATCAAATCTTTTATATTAATTTGAATATTATCAACTCCATTAAAAGAATTAATCTCTAAATTGCCAGCTAAATCTATTCTATCTCCTATTTTATAATCATCTGCAAGATGACCTAAATTAAAACCAATAGCATTCACATAATTATTGTTATTACTTTTCAATCCTAATTTTAGATGTTTTCCATCTGTTAAACTTCTAATAGAATCTATTTTTAAATTCTTGAATGCAAATATTGGCATTTTATTTGCTTCACCAAAAGGTTCTAATAATGATAAACTTTGAACCATTTCTTTATCAATTTCATCTATATCTAAAACTTCATCAATATTTAGAATTGGTGTAAAATCAGAAATATTTGCCTCTTTAGCTATACTTAATAATTGATTTTTAAATTCTTCAAATTTTTCCTTTGCTACACTAATTCCAACAGCCATACTATGTCCACCAAATCCTGATAGAGTTTCTCCACATTTCATTAATGCTTCATGTAAATCAAATCCTGGTATACTTCTTCCAGAACCTTTTCCTATATCATTTTCCTGTTCAAAACATATTAATATAGATGGTTTATAATATATTTCTGTTATTTTTGAGGCTACAATTCCTATTACTCCACTATGCCAGTCATTGCCCCCAAGTATTATAGTATCTACATTTTCTAAATTTTTTTCTTTAATTTGTGAATTTGCTTCTTCAAATATTTTCTTTTCTTCTAATTGTCTCTTATTATTAAATTCTCTTATTTCTTCTGTAAGTCCTAAAGCTTTATAATAATCTGTTTCTAAAAGTAAATCTAAGGCTTTATATGCAAAACCCATTCTTCCACAAGCATTTATTCTTGGTGCTATTCCAAAAGAAATTGAACCTGAATCTATTTTATTATATCCAGTTTCGTTTAAAATTGCCCTTAATCCTATATTTTTTGTACATCTAACCAATTTTAAGCCTAATTTTGTTATTACTCTATTTTCATCAACTAGAGGAACTATATCTGAAATAGTACCTATTGAAACAATATCTAAATATTTTAAGAATTCTCTTTCTTCTAATCCTAATTTTATACTTATTGCCTGTATAAGCTTAAAAACAACACCTACACCTGCAAGTTCTCTAAAAGGATATTTATTATCTTTTCTTTTACAATCTACAACTGCAATTGCATTTGGTAAAGTTTCTGCTGGTTCATGATGATCTGTTACTATTGTTTCAATATTTAAAGTTTTTGCATATTCTATTTCTTGCATTCCAGTAATTCCACAATCTACTGTTATCATTAAAGTATAATTTTCTTCTGCAATTTTATCAATTGCTTGTTTGTTTAATCCATATCCTTCTTTTAGTCTATTTGGAATGTAATTTCCTACATCTAATCCTCTATCTCTTAAAAAACTTTTTAAAACTGTTATACTTGTTATTCCATCTACATCATAATCACCATAAATTATTGTCTTTTCTTTCTTCTCTATAGCCTGTAATATTCTATTTACTGCATCTTCCATATCTGGCATTTCAAATGGATTATGAAAATTATGTCTGGTTGGACTTAAAAACACTTCAGCTGTATCTGATGTAATTCCCCTATTTGCCAGTATTGTAGATAATAATCTATTAATTTTAAACTCTTTTTCTATTTTATAAGCTTCCTCTATGTTCTCATTTTGATAATATTGCCACTTTTTTCCCATTTTTGTTCCTTTCTTTTAATTAAATCTTTGGTACACATTGTACTACATTGGAAAAAAAATATCAATACACCTCTTAACAATAATTTGCATAATATATTTTAGTTATATATTTTAATGTATATATTAAGCACTTTTAGTAGATAATAATTTTGTTAGAAAAGGAGTTTGTGAAATGAAAACTTTATGTATAAAAACCAATAACCAAAAAGCAATAGATTATCTACTAACCAATTTGAAAAAAATAAAATTAGATGATGTTTATTTTTCATGTCATAAATTCAAAGTTTATAATAATATTGTAATACATTATAAAGGAAATAATTTAGAATTATTTTTAAGTACTATTTCAAATATTCTTGCATTTCTAGTTGTAGATATTTATGAAGATATTATTACAAGAAAAGTTTTACAAACTGAATATTTTTATTTTGACAATGTTGAAAGAAAAGAAGTTTTAGAAAAATTTCGAAATATATGTCTTAGTGATATTGAAAATTTCGAAACTAAAGAAAATATATTATTTAATACTTTTTATAATTTTTTTAAATATGATAATAAGCTTTATTTAAAAGGCTTTATCTCTTTTAGACTAAAAAAATATATAGAAGCATTAGAAAAAATAGTTGATGATGCTGTTAATCAATATTTAATCGAAAAAGAATATTGGGAATTTGTCTCTCTTTTGAAATTATATGTTAATTCAGAAGATAGTCAAACAGATTTAGTTCATTTGATTTATCATAATGAAGAATCTGTTTTATTAGATAAAGATAAAAATGTTATTAAAACTGATATTAACTTATTAAATGCAAAATTCCTATCTGATATTACTTTCTCTTCTTCTGATATGGTTCTTAATACATTACTTAATATTATTCCTAAAAAAATCTATATTCATTTACTTGATGAAGAAGCAGATGAATTTATTACTACTTTAGAACTTATTTTTGGTAATAGGATTAGTATTTGTAAAGATTGTAATATTTGTAGAATTTACCATAATTTTGGAAATAAAGATAAGTCAAGAATTGAGTATAAATAAATTCTTGGCTTATTTATTATAGGTCTAACTTCAATAGCTATGATTTCTAACATTTAGTTCTTTTTTTATCTAAACACTAATATTATTCTATTATGAAAAGATTTAAAGTATTTTTATTAAACTCTCTGCTGATGGTTGGGAGCTCACTTTTTTTACAAATAATTAGACTTGTATTTAATATATATGTTTCAAACCAAATAGAAAGAGAAGCACTTGGTGTATTTCAATTGATTATGACCGCATATATGTTCGGAATTACACTTGCCGCTTCTCGGAATAAATATAACATCTACACGTATAGTTTCAGAAGAAATGGCTGTTGGAAATAGTTATGGAATTAAAAAATCTATTATAAAATGTATTTTAATTAGTTTAGGATTTGGAATTATTGCAAGTATTATTTTTTGCTTAAATGCTTCATTAATAGTTAAAGTATGTTTTCATAATAAAGTTAGTGAATCAATTGTATATCTAATTTCAGTTGCTCTTCCTATGATTGCTATATCAGCAAGTATCTCAGGCTATTTTACTGCTGTTAGACGTGTATATAAGTCTGTTTTCGCTAATTTTTTAGAATATGTAGCTAAAATAATAATAACTATATTTTTATTAAAAAAATATCTACCAAGTGGAAATATAGAAAGTATTTGTTTTGCATTAATTTTAGGAGATGTTTTATCAGAAGTTTGTTCTTTTACATATAATATAATTGTTTTTGTATTTGATTTAAATAACAAAATTGGAAATAACACTATAAGTAAAAATAGTTCATTTTTATATAGAATTTTTAGAATACTTCTGCCTGTTGCTTTTACATCATATATTCGTTCAGGACTTTCTACATTAAAGCAACTTATTATTCCTAACAGTTTAGAAAAAAATGGAATTAATTGTGAAACCGCTTTAGCAGAATATGGTACAATAACTGGTATGGCAATGCCTATTGTTATGTTTCCAGCAACATTTTTAACTGCTGTATCGGGATTGCTTATTCCAGAATTTTCAAGATATTATGTGAAAAAAGATTATGCTAAAATAAAAAAATATTCTGATAAATTAATTATAAATTCTTTTTTATTTGCCTGTGTTTTGACAACTATTTTTATTATATTTGGAGATAATTTAGGTAGAGCAATTTACCATGATGCTAGTATTGGTATATATATTAAACTTTTTGCACCTCTTATTCCTTTTATGTATGTAGATATTGTTGTTGATAATATTTTAAAAGGATTGGATGCCCAAGTTAATGTGTTATTTATAAATATTGCTGATTTACTTGTAAGTATTAGTTTTATATTTTTCTTTGTTCCTGTGTTTGGAATCAAAGGTTTTATTGCTTCTGTATTTGCTAGTGAGATTTTGAATTTTATTCTTAGTCTTAAGAAGTTGTTGGATTTGGAAAAAAGTTGGTAACTTGTTAGTTATCAACTTTTTAAGTTTTTTAAGGCGAAAAATGTCGAACGATTTTTCTTGACTTATTTCATAAAAGAAATTATAATAATAATAGTTTTTAAATTTAAAATTATTTTTGTAATTATTAAATCAAATTCAATATTTTATTAAAATTATATATCTGTACATAAAATTATAGAAAGGTTATTTGATGAACGAATACACCAATATAGGAAAAATAGATATTAAAAAAATTGGCAAATATAAGAAGAAAATTATTACAACAGAATTAATTCTAACCCAAGAAAGATTAAATCATCATATTTATAAATATCATGAAAAAGAATATATAGAGATAAAAAGCTATATAAAATATATTATAGATAATCCTGATTATATACTTGAAGATAATAAAAACATAGATACTCTAATATATCTAAAACACATTGAAGAAATCAATAAAAAAGCTAGAGTTGTAATAAAATTAGCAACAAATAAAAATGATAAAATTTATAATAAAAACTCCATAATAACAATAATGCGTCAAAGAGATAAAAGTTGGGAACAAACTATAAAAAATAGAGGAACAATTATTTATAAAAAACTAGACAAAAACGAATAAATGTTATATAATTAATATACAATAAAAGTAGATAATTGAGGTGGACGATTTTGCCTTCCACACACCTGAAAAGGTTTAAGAGATGTAGGGACTTGGCAGACCTACCAATTATCTATATCGAAAAAATAAGCATTAGTCTTGCTAATGCTTATTTTTATTATAAAAAACAATAAATCTTACCCTAAATTCTTCCTCCTAAGCTGTCCACAAGCTGCATCAATATCAGAACCTAATTCTCTTCTAACAGTTGCAACAATTCCATGGTCATTTAGGTAATCTCTAAATTTCAAAATATTCTCATTTGAACTTTTATCAAATTCTCCATTTTCAATTTTATTTATTGGTATCAAATTTACATGACAAATCATACCTTTAAGTAATTTAACAAGGCCTTTTGCATCTTCTAAATTATCATTATTATCTTTAGCTAAAGCATATTCAAAAGAAATTCTTCTATTAGTTTTATTTATATAATCTTTGCAAGCTTTAATTAATTCTTCTATATTATATCTATTATTTACAGGCATCATTTTGCTTCTCTTTTCATCTGTTGTTGCATGTAATGAAATAGAAAGAGTACACTGAATATTTTCATCTGCTAGTTTATATATATTTGGAACTAAACCACTTGTAGAAATACTTATATGTCTTGCTCCTATATTTATTCCTTTCTGATTATTCATAATCCTAATAGCATTTACAACATTATCATAATTATCTAATGGTTCTCCTATTCCCATAAATACTACATTTGATATTTTTATATTTTCATCTCTTTGTACTGCTAATAATTCCTCTACAATTTCACCTGATGTTAAATTTCTTATAAAGGCTATACCTGTTGATGCACAAAATTTACACCCCATTTTACATCCAATTTGAGATGATACACATAAGCTATAACCATGATGATATTTCATTAAAACTGTTTCTATTGCATTTCCATCCAAAACATCGAACAAATATTTCATTGTTCCATCAGAAGCAACTTGTTTTCTTAATATTTTATATATACATAAACTATAATTTTGTTTTAACTTTTCCCTTAAATCAAGTGATAAATTTGTCATCTCATCAAAAGATGTTACATTATCTTGATATATCCATTTAAATACTTGTTCTGCCCTATATGGTTTTTCTCCTAATTCAACAAATTCTTGTTTTAATTCTTCTATATTATAATCTTTTATATTTTTCATAAAATTCTCCTATTTTTTAATTATAACAATCTTTCTTATTATATTACAAATACTCACAAAAATCAACTTGACATATAACCTAAAAAAATATATATTAAGGTAAATCTTATTTTTAAAGGAGGAAATATATTTTATGAAAAATATTTCAAAAAAATTTTTAATTATTTTTATTACCTTTTTATTAATACTTAATATTAATCTTATATCTAATGCAGAGCCAAAATCTTCTGATGTACCTAAATTTGATGAAGAACCTACTTTTCTTGACGAAGATCTAGACCCAGATGAATATGAAGAAGACGAGAATTATGCTAATTCAGATGATGAAGATATCCCAAATGGTCCTGAAGTAGAAAATAATTTCTTTTCTATTACTTCAAATGATGTAACTATTAATCAAAATGTATTTGGAGATGTTTTTATTTGTACATCAGGAACAGCAAAAATTGATTGCTTAATTGCTGGTAATGTTTTTATTTTCGCAAGAAATATTGAGATAACTGAAAATGCTCAAATAGATACTGCTTTATTTAGTTGTTCAAATAATTTGAACATATTAGGAACTATTTATGGTAATGTTTATTCAGCTGCAAATAATTTTAAATTAGGAGAAACAGCATATATAAATTATGACTTAAATTTAACTTCTGATAACTCTATTATTAATGGAGAAATAAATAGAAATGCTAATATATCTTGTGACAAAATCCAAATCTCAGAAAATGCTCATATTGAAAAAGATCTTAATTATACATCTAAACAAAAAGTAAATATTGATCATTCTGTTGTTGGTGGAAATATTAATTTCATTGACTCTACAGCTTTTGAAGATAATACTACTAATAATATGATTGAATGGTTATATTCAGCTATTTCCTATGTTATACTTGCAATAGTTCTATTTATTATATTTAAATTTATTAATAGCAAACTTATTAATGAATATACAGAATTTACTCACAATTTAGCTAAATATTTTCTATATGGATTACTAGGATTAATTGTTACTCCTTTTGTTTGCTTTGTTCTTTTGATGCTTAATGTTACTATAAATTTAGCATTTATACTATTTGCAATTTATTTAGGCTTTATGTTTGTGGCTTCTTGTATTACTATAATTGTTCTTTCAAAATTATTTGCAGAAAAATTGAAAGAGAAAATTACTATAAATAATACTTTATTAACTATATTATTTATAACACTATTAAGCATTATTTATAAACTTTCTAAATTAATACCTGTTTTAGGAACAATTATAACATTAATACTTGTACTATTAGGATTTGGTATATTTATTAAATCACTACTTCCTGAAAAACATCAAGATGAAAAATAATATGAATAGAAAGGTACTTTTTAATGAGGCAAAATAAAGACAAAAATCTTAAACAAAATAGAAAACTAAAAAATGAAGATATTCCTTCAAAAACCCCAAGGAAAAGAAAGCAACAAAAAAAGTCTAAACATCGCTTTTTAAAATTTATTATTTCTATATTAATTTTAACTTTAATTGCTGCTTTTTCCTTTTTAGGTTTCAAATCTTATGTATTTAAAACCTTAGCTAGGGAAATGTTTAATAATACTCCTTCCACCATATTTGATACTAACAAAAATATGATTTCACAAATTGGAACCCAAAGAAATCGTGAAAATGTTAAATTTTCTGATATCCCAGAACAATTGGTTAATGCTTATGTTTCAATTGAAGACCAACGTTTTTATACACATCATGGTGTTGATATAAAAAGAACTGGAGCTGCAATTTTATCTTATGTAGTAAAAAAAGGTTCCTCTTCTTTTGGTGGAAGTACTATAACACAACAATTAGTTAAAAATTTGACAGGAGATGATTCTAACTCTATTTCTAGAAAAGTTAAGGAATGGTTTTATGCTGTAACTTTAGATACTAGTTTTTCTAAAGAAGAAATTTTAGAGGCATATTTAAATATTATTTACACTGGACCTAATATTTATGGGGTTCAAGAAGCAGCTCATTATTACTTTAATACAGATATTAGTAGTTTAAGTTTAGCTAAATGTGCATTTTTAGCAGGTATTAATAATGCCCCTAATTCATATAATCCTTTTTCAAATACTGATAAAACTGAAAAAATTAACAAAAGAACCAAAACTGTTTTAAAGAAAATGTTAGAACTAAATTATATTTCCCAAACTGAATATGATACAGCAATTTCAGAAGTAGATGGTGGATTTGAATTTAATAAAGGTGAAATTGCAAATAATTCATCTATAACTTCTTATCACACTGATGCTCTTATAAATGAAATAATTTCAGACTTAGCAAATAGAAAAAACATTTCTCATGATTTTGCAACAAATTATTTCTATCTGTCAGGTAGTAGTATTTATAGTACTCAAAATAGCGAAATTCAAAAAATTGTAGAAAATGAATCTAAAAATAAAAAATATATTTTAAAATCTTCAAATAATGAAGATACTTCCCAAGCAGCAATTGTAATAATAGACCATTTTACTCGGATATGTTATTGGTTGTACTGGTGGATTAGGTGAAAAAACTACTTCTAGAGGCTTTAATAGAGCTACTCAAATGAAAAGGCAAACAGGTTCAAGTATGAAACCAATTGCAGTACTTGCTCCTGCTATTGAAAAAAAACTTATAACAAATGTAACTGTTTTTGCAGATGAGCCAACAACATTTACTGATTATAATGGTAAGCCTTATTCTCCAACTGATTATGATGATTATAAAGGTTCTATTACTTTAAGACAAGCTGTTGAATCTTCTCAAAATATACCATTTGTAAAAATTATGGAACAGCTTACTCCCCAAGTATCTATAAAATACTTAGAGAAAATGGGAATTACTACTTTAAATGATAATGATGTAAATTTAGCTCTTTCTCTTGGGGGTCTAGACCAAGGCATTTCCCCTCTTGAGTTTGCAGGTAGCTATGCTACAATTGCAAATGATGGTGTGTATATTGAACCAACTTTCTATACAAAAATAGATTCTATATCTGGTTCTAATATATTAAAGTCTAGACAGAAAAAAACTCGTGTTATATCAAAAGATACTGCATGCATTTTAAAACAACTTTTAACAGAACCTGTTACTGGTACATATGGTACAGCAACATATTGTAATATTTCTGGTATTGATGTAGCTGCAAAAACTGGTACCACTAACGAAAATTACGATAGATGGCTAACAGGCTTTACTCCTTATTATACTGCTGTTTGTTGGTATGGATTTGATATGAATGAAACAATTAATTTTAATGGAAAAAATCCTGCTGGACTTATGTGGTCAAGTGTTATGAAAAATATTCATTCAGGTCTTCCAAATAAAAAATTTGAAATGCCTAGTAGTGTACTTACTAGAACCATATGTAAAGATTCTGGAAAACTCGCCAATTCTAATTGCCCAAATACTTTTACAGAGTATTTTCTAAAAGATACTATCCCTGGCAATTGCACACAGCATTCTGGAAGTAATTTAAATAAAAATAATAGTAATAAATCTCCTAATAAAAACTCAAACTCTCGGAAACTCTGAAATAAATATTAACTCTACAACTCAGAATTTGACAACAGATAATAATATTACTAATACTTCATCAGTGCAAAGTAGCAATAATTCTATTTAAAAAGTACTACAATATTTGTAGTACTTTTTAAATCTCTTCCTTCATTTCATCAATAATAACCTTATAATCTCTTGCCATTAAGATGGCAGTTCCAGCTACCAACATTGTAGCTCCTGCTGTTTTTACTCTTTCTTGAGTTGCTAGATTTATGCCTCCATCAACTTCTATCCCGAGCTTCTAATTCATTTTCATCTATATATTTTTTTAATGTTTCTATTTTATTTATCATATCTGTCAATAGTGTTTGCCCTCCTTTACCAGGCTCTACTGTCATAACTAAACATACATGAATATATGGTAAAAATTTATAAACTTCTTCTATTGGTGTTTCTGGCTTTATGGCTATTCCAACTCTCGAATGATTTTCTTTTATCATATTTATTATTTTGAATACTTCTTCATCATTTTTACATGCTTCTAAATGAAATGTTATAATATTTGCTCCAACTGCTGAAAAATCTTCAACACCTGAAATTACATCTTCTACCATTAAATGTACATCTAATGGTAAATTTGATATTCTTTTTATATATGATGATATTTCTAACATTTTCTTATAAGTGTTTTTTTCTACAAATTTTCCATCCATGACATCAATATGGAAATAATCTGTTCTTGCTTTTTCTAATTTTAGTATTGTATCCGATTCTTTTCCCTTTTCTATATTTAATAATGAGGTTGATATCTCGTACATATAAACTCATCCCTTTCTATAACTATTAAACTAGCTAAAGTGGAGAAAATAATTTATTCTCCACCTCCACTAAAACTTTTAAATCACTCAATAACAACACTATTTGTATTATTCAAATTAACATCTTTTGTTGATTTTAATACATCATCTATATAAACTTTAACAGTTACAGTTCCTTTTCCAGATATAGTTTGATATAGATTTGTTGTTGTTGGATCTATTTTATTTTTATATACAGTATCTGTACCTACTGTTATTTTAACTTCTACATTTTTTACTGTTTTATTTGGTGTTGTAGTATTTGTATCATTAGTATTATTAGTAGATGAGCTGTTTTCTTCATATTCAACTTTTCCACCTAATAAAGATTTAACATTTACAGTAAGTGTTGCAGATTTTGTTTCTGTTAATTTATTTACTGTTAATGTAATTTTAGTTCCTTCTTCAACTTCTTTTCCAGCATCTATACTTTGTTTTAATACTACTCCATTTTCTTTTGATGTATCTTCATCATATGTCACACTTACATCTAGCCCAAGAGGACTTAATATTCCTTTTGCGTCATTTTCTTGTTTTCCTATTACAGATGTAACTGACACTTTCTTTGTTCCTTTACTTACATGGATTACTATTGTATCTCCAGCATAAACCGTTTTATTAGCCTCTGTTTCTTGACTTATTACATATCCTGCTTCTATTTTTTTGCTTTCTTCTTCTACTATTTGATACTTTAGTTTAGCTTCTTCAATTAGTTTTATGGCATCTTCTTTTTCTTTTCCAGCTACATTTGGAACTACCGCTTCTTCAATTCCTTTACTTACTACAATTTTTATACTTGAACCTTTTTTTACATTATAATTGTCACTATATAATGGGTCTTGTGAAATTATATAGTCTGCTGCATATTCACTATTATAATCTCTAGATGAAACTTCTAATACCAATCCTAATTCTTCAGCTGTTTTTTTAGCATCTGCCTCACTAATTCCAACTAAGTTTGGTAACAATACTTCTTTTGGATTAGTTAATTTAGAATATAAAATTGTACCTCCTAAACTTAAAGCAAACAATAAAACTAATGCTATAAAAATTGATGCTCCTTTATGTTTTTTTATAAATCCTATAAATTTATTTTCTTTTTTGTTTCTATTTGTTTCAGTTTTGTTTGCCTCTTCTTCAATATCTTTTATTGATATTTTTTGAGTTGGCATATTTTCTTCATAATCTTGATTATCTACAAAATTGCCTTCTGGGTCTTTTAAAGCTCTTTTTAAATCACTTAACATTGATGCCGCATTTTGATAACGTAAATTTGTATCTTTTCTCATTGATTTTAGAATTATATCATTTACTGCAACTGGAATTTTTTCATTTAATTCTTTTGGAGCTTTTGGTTCTTCTTGCATATGTTTTAAGGCAATTGATACAGGTGTATCAGCATCAAATGGTACTTTTCCTGTTAACATTTCATACATTACAACACCTAAAGAATATAAGTCAGATTTAGCATCTGTATATCCACCTCTTGCATGCTCTGGAGAGAAATAATGCACAGATCCTATTGTTGTACCAAATGCTGTTATTGTTGAATTTGAAACAGCTTTAGCTATTCCAAAATCAGTTACTTTTGCAACTCCATCTTCTGTAATTATGATATTATGTGGTTTTATATCTCTATGTACTATATTATTTTTATGTGCAACTTCTAAAGCAGATGCTATTTGAATTGCAATATTTATAGACCATTTCCAAGGTAATGGGCCCTCTTCTTCTACTATAATTTCTTTTAATGTTTTTCCTTGGATAAGTTCCATTACTATATAATAAAGATTTCCTTCTTTTCCAACATCATAAACTGATACTATGTTAGGATGTGTTATACTGGCCGCTGCTTGTGCTTCCACTTCAAACCTTTTTATAAATTCTTGGTCTGTTGTAAATTCATCTCTTAATATTTTTACAGCTACAAATCTATTTAACACATGACATTTAGCCTTATAGACCATTGCCATTCCGCCATTTCCTATTTTTTCTATAATTTCATATCTATTTCCTAGCAATCTTCCTTCTAAATCCATTTCTTACATTCCTTTCTTTTGAATGTTTATTCTATAATATTTTGTATATTACAGTTCCTTACAAATTTTTTATTGTTACTACTGTTATATTATCTATTCCACCATTTTGATTTGCTAAATTTACTAATTCTTTTGGGGCTGTTTCAAAATTTTCTGTAACTAAATTGAATATTTCTTCCTGACTTACCATATTTGTTAAACCATCTGAACACATAACTAATGTATCTCCTTTTTGGAAACCTCTTACCATTACATCAGGTTCAACAAAGGCATTACATCCAACTGCTTTTGTTAACATGTTTTTCTTTGGATGATGTTTAGCCTCTTCTTTTGTTATTGTTCCTTCTTTTACTAAAGTTTGAACATAACTATGGTCTTGTGTTAATTGTCTAATTATTCCTTTTCTTATTCTGAAAATTCTACTATCTCCTATATGAGCAATATATGCTCTACTGTTTATTATTAGACAAACTTCTAAAGTAGTACCCATTCCTTCAAATTCTTTATTTTCTAAAGATTTTTCATACACAACCATATTGGCATATTCTACACTACTCCCGATAAGTTGAATAAGATTTTCTTTATCTTTTGGTGTTTCTTTTATATTATTTTCTATATAACTTCTACTACATGTAATTGCAAGTTTGCTTGCTATTTCTCCAGCATTACATCCTCCCATTCCATCAGCTAATATAAATAAATGCGCATTTGGAAATTGGTCCTCAGTAATATAAAAACTGTCTTGATTAATATCTCTTGCTTTTCCAACATCGGACTTAGCATATGCTTTTATCATTGTGTCACCTCTTTCTACTTTATATGAAAAGTTTATCATAACTTATATTTTTTTTCAATATATATTATAGTTTAAATTCTAAAAATTAAACTTCCTAATTTAAATATTCCATTAAATACTAAATTTATTATTGGAGAAATTATTGTTCCCGCAATTCCTGTTATCCATAATATTACAAATATCAAATAAAACATTTTTTCATTATCTTCAAACCAAACTTTTGCATTGTATGGTAAAAATGGTTTTATTACTTTTGAGCCATCTAAAGGTGGAAGCGGAATTAAGTTAAATATTCCAAGTCCTACATTTATAGTTATAGTATATACTATCATTTGCATTATTATGCTTCCTACTGTACTTGCAAATATTGCTGTTCCTTTTATTTTATATATTAAAAAATAAATCATAGTGAAAATAATTGCTAATATTATATTTGTTGCTGGACCTGCTATTGATACAATACTATCTGCTTTTTCCATAGTTATATCTCTATTATAATTTCTTGGATTTACATTTACTGGTTTCCCCCATCCAAATCCTGCAAATAATAACATTATAAAACCTATTGGATCTATATGAGATAATGGATTTAATGAAATTCTTCCTTCTCTTCTTGGTGTATCATCTCCTAACATATCAGCAACTTTTGCATGAGCAAATTCATGAAATGTTATAGCAATTAACACTCCTGGTATTGTATATAATAATCCTAATAAAGCACTTGTATTTGTTAGATAACTTGATAACCCCCATAATACCATTATGGCCATAATTACATATAAAGTTCTTTTGTCAAAAAACATTTTTTCCTCCGTTCTGATAAATAAATTTTTATCTTTTTTGGGGTTATTATATAACAAAAAAGGTTAATTGTAAATAAAAAATTCCCAGAAATTTATTCTAGGAATTTTTTTATTTAAATTAATTATTTAGCATAATCAACTACTCTTTTTTCTCTTATAATGTTAACTTTTATTTGTCCAGGATAATCCATTTCATCTTCAATACGTTTAGAAACATCTCTTGCTAAAACTGTCATTTGGTCGTCTGAAATTTTATCTGGTTTTACTATTATTCTTACTTCACGTCCTGCTTGTATTGCAAATGATTTTTCTACGCCATCAAATGAGTCTGCAATTGTTTCTAGGCTTTCTAGTCTTTTTATGTATGCTTCTAAGGTTTCTCTTCTTGCTCCTGGTCTTGATGCTGATATTGCGTCTGCTGCTTGTATTAAAACTGCTTCCATTGTTTGAGGTTCTACATCTCCGTGATGTGCCTCAACAGCATTAATAATAAGCGGATTTTCTTTGTATTTTTTCAATACATCTACACCTATTTGAACATGTGTACCTTCCATATCATGGTCTAATGCTTTTCCTATGTCATGAAGTAATCCTGCTCTTCTTGCTCTTTTAGCATCTAATCCCAATTCTTCTGCCATTATTCTTGCTAGATTAGATACTTCTATTGAATGGCTTAATACATTTTGACCATAACTTGTTCTATATTTAAGCTTTCCAAGTAGTTTAATAATATCTGGATGTAGATTATTTACTCCTGTTTCTAGCGCTGCTCTTTCTCCTTCTTCTTTAATGATAGTGTTTAATTCTTCTTTTGCTTTTTCTACCATTTCTTCAATTTTTGCTGGATGTATTCTTCCATCATCAATTAATTTTTCAAGGGCAATTCTTGCAACTTCTCTTCTTAATGGGTCAAACCCTGATAGAATTACAGCTTCTGGAGTATCATCAATTATTAAGTCTATTCCTGTTAATGTTTCTAATGCTTTTATGTTTCTTCCTTCTCTACCTATTATTCTTCCTTTCATTTCATCACTTGGAAGACTAACTATTGATACAGTTGTTTCTGATGTATGGTCTGCTGCACACTTTTGTACTGCATATGATATGATTTCTTTTGCATTTTTGTTTGCCTCATCTTTAGCTTTTTGATTTAAATCTCGAATTATTTTGGCTTTTTCAGTTGTTATTTCTTTTTCCATTTCTGCTAATAGATATTGTCTCGCTTCATCTTTACTTAGAGAAGCTATTCTTTGAAGTTCTTCAACTTGTTTTTCATAAAGTCCATTTACTTCACTTTTTTGATTTTCTAGACTTTGATATTCTCTGTCTATTTCTTGTTCTTTCTTTTCTAAATTTTCTGAACGTTTGTCTAAGTTTTCTTCTTTTTGAATGATTCTTGATTCTTGTTTTTGAATCTCGCTTCTTCTTTCTTTAATCTCTTGATCTAATTCTTTTCTGTTATTCATTATTTCTTCTTTAGCTTTAAATATCTCTTCTTTTCTCATATTTTCAGCTTCAACTTTAGCTAAATTAACTAATCTTTTAGCTTCTTGTTCAGCACTTTCAATTTTAGATTCTGCAACCTTTTTTCTTGTTACCATTCCAACAACTATTCCGATTGCTAGTGAGATTAAGAAAGTAGCGATTATGATTAAACTATTCATAATCATACACCTCTTTCTTATTTAATTTTCAATGTGCGAATAAATATATATATTAAAACTTGTCTTTTATTTTATTAGATATATTTTTCTACTCCATTAGTATATCATTTTAGGTTTGGAACTGTCAAGAGGAAATATGAAATAAACCAAGAAATAAAAAAATTTCTTGGTACAATTATTTATATATTTTTTATGCTACATTTAATATATAATCATAATCCTCATAATTATCCATATATCTCTCCATCATTTCGAAAAAACCTTTTGAATGTGTTTTGTATTTTAAATGACAAAATTCATGTAATACTACATATCTTAATACTTTTTTGTCATATTTAACAACTTCTGGATTTATAATTATTGTTTTATCTTGAAGTGTTTTCGCAAATTTGTTTGGTATTCTTTTTATTACATAATTTTCTGGTGCTAATCCTTTAAGCATTATTCTTGTTTCTTCCATAACCTTTTCTATTTCTACTCTTGCAATTTCTTCATACATTTTATCTATTGCAAGTTTTACTATTGCCATATTTCCTGTTCTTTTATATTTACTAGGAAGATATACATTTATAATATTGCCTACTAAATCTAATTCAGGATTTTTTACTTTACTATATATAATTTTTACTTCAATTGTTTCTCCAAATATTTTTGCACTTTTCTTTAAATCTTTTTCCATTTTTCTTTTTCTATTTAATAAACTAATCATTATAATTTCCTCCCTTAATACGTTCATTTGTTTTGCAAATTGTTGTTCGCTTTGTATGTTGAAATTATATATCCAATTTTTCAACTTGTCAATACTTTTTTGCAAAAAAAATAAAAATTTTTGTTCGCATTAAGAAATCAAAGAAATTACTCTTTCCCACTTAAGATATTCTCAGCAGTAACAATCCCCAAATGCTCCTCTGGTAAAACAATCTCATCTACATCCAACTTTTCCAAAATTCTCTTATGAAGCTTATCACCTGCTTTAGCAATAACATAATTTACCCCTGCTTCCTTTAAAGCCAAACAAGTTATTATACTAACAGAAACATTTTCTCCAATACCAACAACTCCAATATCAAAATCATCAATAGGAATTCCGCTCAAAAGCATCAATATTTGTTATATCTATACAAACTGCTTTAGTTGCAAAATGACCAGCTTTTTCAACTAATCTCATATCTTTATCAATTGCAAGAACTTCCATTCCCTCTTCAGATAATTTTTTTACAACATTCATACCATAAATTCCAAGTCCTATAACAATACATTGTTTTTTCATACTAATTTATCACTCCCTATAACATAATGTTCCCTGATACATACTCAATATTCTTATTTTCTTTTTTATTAAATATAAATATTGAAAGTATTGATATTGGTCCAACTCTTCCTATAAACATTAATATCATAAGTATTACTTTTGAAATAAATTCTAAATTACTTACATCTACAACTGATAACCCAGTTGCAGAAAAAGCAGAAACACACATAAATAAAACATTTGATAATTCAATATCTTGTATTTTTACAAATAATAAAATAGCTATAAACACAATTATGCTACTTATAAAAATATTAGTTAGTGCCTGTTTTATTGTCTGAAAATCAATTTTCTTGTAAAAAGATATAACATCTTTTTTGTTTCTTAATGCTGAACGTATAGTTAAAAATATAATTGCAATAGAAGTAATTCTTATACCTCCCGAAGTTGAACTAGGAGCTCCACCTATCATCATCAACAATGATATTATTATTTTAGTAATTGAATTTGTATCTCCCATATTTATAGTTGAAAAACCTGTTGTCCTACATGTCACACTAGAAAATAATACTTGTAATATTGTTAAATTTGGCTCAGCAATTTTTATTAAAATTACTGATAATAAATATATAATTAAAGTAGTTGTTAATACTATTTTTGTATTAAAACTTAAATGTATAAAACGTTTTTCCTTTATTGAGTTTATTATATCTTCAATAACAAAAAAACCAACTGAACCTAAAAACATCAATATTATAAATACTACATTAATATATATATTATCTGTAAATATTGTAAAACCAGATGTTCCAAACAAATCAAAACCCGCATTACAGAAAGCTGTTATTGAGTGAAAAATACTATACCATACACCTTGTTTTACCCCATACATAGGAACAAATGCTATTGATAAAAATATACTTCCTATTAATTCTATAACTAAAGTATATTTTATAACTTCTTTTAATCTAAGTCTTAATTTACTATAATTGTTATCATTTAAAGCGCTACTTAGTAATAATGTTTCTGATAACGCCATTTTCTTTCTTTTTAAATTTAATATAAATGAAATAAATGTAACAAAACCGATTGCTCCAATTTCAGTAATAATCGCAATTACAATTTGTCCTAAAAATGTATATTCTTGAGATAAATCAACAGTTACTAAACCATTTACACAAGTTGCAGATGTGGAAGTAAAAAAGGCATCAAATATACTTACATTTCCATTATTGCAAAATGGTAACATAAGGATAAGAAAGCCTCCAAGTATTATTGCTAAAAAACCCAAAAAAGGTATAATATATATGTCTTTATTTTTTAACATGCTTAAATATTGCTTCCTTTCTCTATTTAATCCCTTTTAATTAAAACTTATTAATCTTCACTTTTAATTACTACATTTTCTTTGCCTACAATATCTTCAAACACTTTCAAAATATTCTCAGTTAAATAAATTGCTCCGCATTTTAGAATACTGTCCCCTTCCTGTACTTCAACAGGAATATTGTTCATTTCACCATTAAAATATTTTATCGCTCCTCTAAGTTTCTTTTTTATAGTTTCATCTAAATTTGTAATATTTATACTTAAAATTCTTTTTTTATGAACTCCAAAATCAGTTATTTCGTTTGCAATAATTGTAGTTTTTTCTTCATCTCTTATACTTAGTCTTCCCTTTACAAGAACAATATTTTCTTCCATTAAACTGTTCTTTGCTGCTAAATATGCATTTTCAAATGCAATTACTTCGGCCTGTCCATATAAATCTTCTATACTTACAAAAGCCATTACTCTGTTAGTTTTTGTAAATTTCTTTTTAATTGATGTTATTATTCCCACAAACCTAACTTCTTGTCCATCCTTAAATTTTAATGCTTTTTGATTATCATATTGAGTTTGTAGTTCTATCTCACTTATGTTTTCTTCATCTTCTGGATTCATTTTGTTATCTATTACATTTAAATCTCTTGTACTTATTGTTGCTTGTTTTTCTATTTCTTCTTTTAATTTGCTAAGTGGATGTCCTGATAAATAAATTCCAAGCATTTCTTTTTCTTGTGATAATAATTCTTTTTCTGAAAATTCTTCTTTTTCCACAAAAGAATATTTTATATCATTCATATTATTTTCATCATCATCACTTGATCCTAAATCAAACATTGAAAATTGGCCTTCTAGACCTTTTTTCTTTGAGCTTTGAATTGTGTCTATAATTCCTTCAAAAGACTCTAAAAGTGTATGTCTTGTTTGCTCAAATTCATCAAATGCTCCTGATTTTATTAAACTTTCTATACATTTTTTATTAACTGCCTCATCTGCTATTCTTTCACAAAAGTCTGTAAATGATACATATCCTCCATTTTTATTTCTTTCTTTTATAATAGCTTCTATTGGAGCTATTCCAACATTTTTTACACTTCCTAAACCAAATCTTATATTTCCATTGATAGCTGTAAACTTTAATTCACTCATATTAATATCTGGTTTTAATATTTCTATGTTTAAACTTTTACATTCATCTATATAAACTGGTACTTTATCTAGGTTTCCTAAATAACTGTTAAGCATGGCAGCCATAAATTCTGGTGGATAATATGCTTTTAAGTATGCTGTTTGATATGATACTACTGCATAACATGCAGCATGTGATTTATTAAATGCATATTTTGCAAATTCTGCCATTTCATCAAAAATTTTATTAGCTGACTCGCTATCTATTCCATTTCTTACACATCCTGGAACTATTACATTTCCTTCTTCGTCTATTTGTCCATTTATAAAAACTTCTCTTTCTTTTGCCATAACATCTAGCTTTTTCTTTCCCATCGCACGGCGAACTAAATCTGCTCTTCCGAAGTGAATATCCTGCTAAGTCACGTACTATTTGCATAACTTGTTCTTGGTAAACCATACAACCATATGTTACATTTAATATTGGCTCTAAACTTGGGTGTGTATATTCATTTAATCCTGTTTGTTTTCCCTTTACATAACGAGGTATTTGGTCCATTGGCCCTGGACGATATAATGAAACTCCAGCTATTAAGTCTTCCAAACAGTCTGGTTTTAGTTCTTGCATGAAGTTTTTCATTCCTTGACTTTCAAATTGGAATACTCCGACATGTTTTTCCTTCTTGCCATAATTTATAAACTTTAGGGTCATTCATATCTTGGTCAAATTCTACATCTATTCCATAGTCTTTTTTTACCATTTCTTTTGTATCTTTTATAACAGTTAATGTACGAAGTCCTAAGAAGTCCATTTTTAATAGTCCTAGTTCTTCAAGTGTTGTCATTATATATTGAGTTGCATTTTGGCCATCTCTTACATATAAAGGAACATATGTATCTACTGGGTCTTTTGTTATAACAACTCCGGCATGCATGTGTTGATGTGTTTTTTGGCATTCCTTCTAAAGCCATTGATACATCTAAAAGTTTTTTTATTCTTTCATCATTTTCATAAAGGTTTCTTAATTCTATATTTTGGTCTATTGCTTTTTGAATTGTTATGTGTAATTCATTTGGTATCATTTTTGCGATTTTGTCTGTTTCTGCTAAAGATATATCTAATGCTCTACCTACATTTCTTATTGCATTTTTTGCTGCTAATGTTCCAAATGTAATTATTTGGGATACATGGGTCTTTCCATATTTGTTAGAAACATAATCAATTATTTCTTGCCTTTGTTCATCACTAAAGTCAACATCAAAGTCTGGCATACTAATTCTTTCTGGGTTTAAAAACCTTTCAAAAAGTAAATTATATTTCATTGGGTCTATATCTGTTATTTCTATTGAATATGCAAGTATCGAACCTGCACCAGAACCACGCCCTGGACCTACTGGGATATTATGTGTCTTGGCATAATTTATGTAGTCCCATACTATTAAATAATAGTCTACATATCCCATCTTTTTTATAACTCCAAGCTCATATTCTGCTCTTTCTAAATATTCTTTTGGTATATTTTCTCCATATCTTTTTTTCATTCCATCAAAACAAAGTTTTTCCAAGAAGTCATAGTGTGTTTCAAATCCTTCTGGTACTTGATAATTTGGAAGTATAGTATGTCCAAATTCAAATTCAACATTACATTTTTCGGCTATTTTTACAGTGTTTTCTATTGCATCTGGAAATGCTTTAAAATAATTTATCATTTCTTCTGGTGATTTTACATATAATTCTTCTGTCTCGAATTTCATTCTGTCTTCATCACTCATTCTTTTTCCTGTTTGAATACAAAGTAATACTTCATGATTGTATGCGTCTTCTCTTTTTAGGTAATGTGCGTCATTTGTTGCAGCAAGTGGAATGTCTAATTTTCTTGCTAATGCAACTAATTTTTGGTTAGCTAGTACTTGTTCTTTTATTCCATTGTTTTGAATTTCTATATAATAGTCTTCTCCAAAAACTTTTTTATGCCAAAGTGCTATTTCTTCAGCTTTTTCATTTTCTCCATTTAGAAGTGCTTGGTTTACACTTCCTGCTAAACATGCACTTAAACAAATTAGACCTTCACTATATTGCTCTAGAATTTCTAGGTCTATTCTTGGTTTGTAATAATATCCATCAATAAACCCTAAAGATACTAATTTACTTAAATTTTGATAACCTTGATTGTTTTTTGCAAGTAATATTAGGTGATTATATTTGTTGTCTATTCCTGGTTCTTTGTCAAACCTAGAACGTGGTGCTACATATACCTCACATCCTATTATGGGTTTTATTCCTTCTTTTTTACATGCTTTATAAAAATCTATTGCTCCATACATTACTCCATGGTCTGTTATAGCTATTGCATCCATTCCGAGTTCTTTTGCTCGAACTGGCAAGTCTTTTATTCTGTTTGCTCCGTCCAATAGACTGAATTCACTGTGTATGTGTAAATGTACAAATTGTCCCATTTGCTTCTCCTTATATTATATCTGTTTTTATATTTTTTGATTTTATTCTATCATATTGAACTCTTTATATCAAGACATTATTAATTGATTTAATATTTTATCAATATCGGGAAAAATTATATTTTTCATCCCATGATTATATAGACTTAAAACTTTATTCGCTTTGCTTTTCTCCTATAATATTATTTTAGGCCTACCATTTCTGGTAAGCCCTATAAATTTATTCACTCTCTCATTTTTTAGTCGCTCAAAGAGTCGGCGACAAACACATTTATTCATTCTCTCATTTATAGTTCGCCAAAGAAGCGGCGATAAACACATTTATTAAAAACAATGATGTTCTTAATTATTATATTCATAATACCACATAATATTATATAAAGTCAATATTTTTTTCACTTTTTACAGGAGTAAAGCATGAAATTTTTATATGCTTACACTGTTCTCTTTCATTTTCAATTAAATAATTTCAATATTTTATCAAATCCTTTACAACTTCTCCTGCAATAATAAGTCCTGCAACAGATGGTACAAATGAAATACTTCCAGGTGTTTGCTTTTTATTACATTCACCTGTGTTATTATTTATTTTTATAGGTTCTTCTTTTGAATATACAACTTTTAGCTTATCTATACCTCTTGACTTTAGTTCTTTTCTCATAACCTTTGCTAAAGGACATACACTTGTTTTAAAAATATCACTTACTTCAAATTTTGTGGGGTCTAATTTATTTCCTGTACCCATACTTGATATAATTGGTACATTAAGATTTTTAGCCCTTATAACTAACTCTATTTTAGCTGTAACAGTATCAACACAATCAATTATATAATCAATTGTATTATCTAAAATTCCAGTACTTTCTGGCATAAAAAATTCTTGATATACTTCTACATTAGCATTAGGATTTATATCCAAAATTCTCTTTTTTGCAACTTCAACTTTTGGCATACCTAATGTTTTTCTTGTTGCAATTATTTGTCTATTTAAATTGGTTATATCTACTACATCTTTATCAACTAAAACAAAATTTTGGGCACCACTTCTTACTAAACCTTCTACAACAAAAGAGCCTACTCCGCCTATTCCAAATATTGCTACTTTTGAAGCATGTAATTTTTCTACACCTTTTTTTCCTATTAATAGTTCTGTTCTTGAAAACTGATTATTCATATTTTCCTCCTTTTTTCATCAGGACCCAATTTTTTGCAAAAAGGACAGTTCCTTTTAGCAAAAAATTAATATTCATCTAAGAAATTTGTTATTTTTCCGGCTTTTTTATATGATATAATTGTGTCTAAATTTACTTTTTGCGTACTATTAAATATATTTATGTCTGCATTTTCATATTTTGTTTTTATATATTTTATAAGTTCTTTTGTTTCTTCTCTTTTTGATGATACTTCATCATTTTGTAATTTTTCTTGTCTTTCTGTAATTTTACATGCACACTTTATAAATTCCAAGTTATTGTGTTGTTTCCAGTTTATGATGTCTTCTTCTCTGACTAAATATAATGGTCTTATTAATTCCATCCCTGGATGTGATGTGCTTTTTAGTTTGGGCATCATTGTTTGCATTTTTCCGGCTATATATCATTCCCATTAATACTGTTTCTATTACATCATCAAAATGGTGTCCAAGTGCTATTTTGTTACATCCTAATTCTTTAGCTTTTTCATATAGATATCCTCTTCTCATTCTTGCACATAAATAACATTCATGGTCTGTCATTTTGTCTACTCTTGAAAATATGTCTGTTTCAAACATTGTTATTGGAATATTAAGTAGTTTACTATTTTCTATTATTTTTTGTTTGTTTTTTTCACTATATCCAGGGTTCATACTTAAAAATTCTAACTCAAAATTGTTTTTACCATGTTTTTTTAGTTCTTGAAAACATTTGGCAAGAAGCATTGAATCCTTTCCTCCTGATATACATACTGCTATTTTGTCATTATCTTGTATCATGTCATATTCAATTATCGATTTTATAAATTTTGCCCAAATTTTCTTTCTATATGTAGTTATAATTGACCTTTCTATTTGTTCATATCTTTCCATTTTATTTTTCCTTTATCTTTTATATATGAAGATTATATACTATTTTAAAGAAAAATACCAGCATATTTTTGAATATACTGGTATTTTCGAAAATTTCTATCTTACTGTTTCACCACAACAAAGAACAACCCTTGTTGTTCTTCATCCTCAACGCAAAATACATTATCACCCACATATATGGTTTTGACAATGTTTTGAAGTGTATATTTTACACTTCTTTGGGTCTTTTCATCAACCCGAAATGCACTGATCTTTCTACCTGTACAAGGGATTTGGTGTGTCCTTGCTATTATAATCTTTCCCTTGTCAGATGTAATTCTGGTAGTTTTCATTAGAAATTTCCTCCTTTTATTTTGCTTCAGCTATTTGCTGTTCTTTTTTATTATATCACATAAAGTCTTAAAAGTCTATAACACTTGTTTTTTGTAATTTTAAGCATATCATTTTAGGAAATTTCTATTATAATTAATAACCCAAATTTAATTAATATATAACTTTATCTTCTTTCCTCCTAAACTCCTCAAATGCTTCAATAGTTTCATCTCTATCCATAGGAATAGTTTTTAAAATTGACTTATCTGCATCTCCATTTGTCAAATCTTGTATAAAGTTATAAATCATATCATCTCTAAATCCAATACTAGCAGCGTCTTCCTTAGTATTTCCATAATATACTGTTTTTATATTAGCCCAAATAATTGCTGATAAACACATAGGACAAGGATAGCAACTAGCATATAATTCACATTCTGATAAATCAGATGTATTTAATTTTTGACATGCATTTCTAATTGCTACTATTTCAGCATGAGCTGTTGGGTCATTATTTTTTATTACGTGATTATTTCCCTTTCCCACTATTTGTCCATCTTTCACTATTACTGCTCCAAAAGGTCCACCATTGTTTGTTATGTTATTTTTCTTTGCTAATTCATTTGCAATTTGCATATATTTATTCATTGTACTTTGTTCTCCTATATTTTACATTTCTGCATAATCATTAGGTATTTCAAATACACTATCATCTACTTCATCTGTAAACTCAATTTTAAGCAATTCTTCTATGTCATCTATTATAGTTTTAATATAAATAATATTTCCTTTATCAAAATAAAATCTAGTTTTTATAGAACTTTCATCATCATAATTTGACCATATAATAAATGTAGGAATTCCTTCATATTCTTCATAATAATAGCTTTTACCATTTATTTTTTCATTTCCAGTTACATATTTTTCATCTTCAATACCTGCTAATCCGCTTCTTATAATATCTGCTTCTATTTGGCTACTATCATATAAATAATATTCTTTTTCTAAATGCATTACATAATATGCTGCTCCATCTTTTACTAGAGTAGTTGTATGCTCATTATCTGATTCTGCTTCTATACTCATATCATCTTGTCTTTTTGATATTGTTAAATTATAATCTATATCTAAATTTTCTTCTGTCATAGAAAAAGTATAATTTGTTTTTTCACATATATCCTTATACATTTTAACTGTCATATCTTTCTCTTTTTGAGTTAAAGCAATGGCTATTGTTACAATTAATATTATAATTAATATTCCAAAAACTATTTTTGGTATTATATTTTTTTTCATCTAATCACCTAAACAAATTCCTATATCTCTTGCAGTTTTTATTAAGTCATCATCTAATTTTACTGTTTTCATATTACTATCTTCAGTTCCGCCTTCAACTGCGCCTATTTCTTTGTTATTTCCTACAACATCTTCTAATGAAACATAATCTAATTTTCCGTTTTTTAATACTGTTAATACATTAAATTTACCCTCTAAAGCAAGTTCCATAGCTTTTGCTCCATATTTGGTAGATAATACTCTATCTGTAGATGTTGGAGTTCCTCCTCTTTGCATATATCCAAGAGTTGTGTTTCTTGAAATTAATCCTGTACGTTTTTCAAGTTCTTTTGCAACTATATCTCCAGCTCCTCCTAATTGAATATTTATTACTCCTTTTCCTCCTTCACGAGTATCTTTTACAGAAATACTTCCTCCTTTTGGGAATGCTCCTTCTGATACTACTACAACACTAAAGTTCTTTCCTGCCTTTTGTCTTGCTTGTATTTTTTCTACTACTTTATCCATATCATATGGTATTTCTGGAAGTAAAGCAACATCTGCTCCTCCTGCTATTGCTGATTCTAATGTTATCCAACCTGCATATCTTCCCATTACTTCTAATACCATTATTCTATTATGTGTTTCTGCTGTTGTATGAAGTCTATCTAATGCATCAGTTGCAACAGATACAGCTGTGTTAAAACCAAAAGTTGTATCAGTACATGCAACATCATTATCAATTGTTTTTGGAACTCCTATTACATTTATTCCTCTTAAAGAAAAATCTCTTGCTGATTTTTGTGTACTATCTCCTCCTAATGTGAATAAACAATCTATTCCATCATCTTTTAAGTTTTGTATACAGTTTTCTGATAAATCTTTATAAACTTCTTTTCCATCTTCTATTACTTTGTAATTAAATACATTTGAATTTAATGAAGAACCAATTATTGCTCCTCCTTTGTGTAAAATTCCTGAAGTAACTTGGCTGTTATCTAATCTTATATAATTATTGTTTAATAATCCATTAAACCCATCTATAAAACCATAACATTCTACATTGTTTCTTTCTGCAGTTCTAACAATTGCACGAATTACAGCATTTAAACCTGGTGCATCTCCACCATTAATTAATATTCCTACTTTTTTTAACATTTTTATCCTCCTTGTTTTTTATTTATCTTATCCAAATTTTACATTTATAATACATTACTATAAATGTAATAGTCTTTTTCTCCTTCTGATTTACAATCTTCTGTCATTTTATAAAATCCTGTGTAAAAAATATTATCATATATAAATTTTATAATTTCTTTTAGTTCATCATCATTTATATCTGAAACCTCAACATAAGATATTGCTCCTCCTGTTGATAACGATTGATATTCACTTTCTAGTTTTAATTTGTCAAATAGATTTATTTTTTCGCGAATATCTATATGATATGAATTTGTATAATATCCTTTGTCTGTTACATTTTTGATTGTTCCAAATCTTTCTTTGTCGATTTTTGCAAACTTATAACATATCATATTTTCAGGTGTTCCATATAATGAAAATCCTATATTTGTTTCTTTTTTCCATCTATCTACTATGTCTTTTAGATGTCTCATTACATTTAATGCAAATCTTTTTCCTTCTTCTTGACTATGTGACATACCTTTCATAAGTTCTGTCATTTCATATATACCAATATATCCAAGAGATATACTAGAATATCCTCCATATAATAAATCATCTATTTTTTCACCTTTTTTTAGTCTTGCGATTGCTCCATATTTCCAATGTATAGGGCTTATATCTGATGTTATTCCAAGTAAAGCATAATGTCTGCACATTAATGCCTCTTTGCATAATTCTAATCTTTCATCTAACAAATTCCAAAATTTGTTTTCATCCCCATCTGCTATTATAGCTATTTGTGGTAAATTAATGCTTACTATTCCTTGATTAAATCTTCCTTCAAATTTATATTTTCCATTTTTGTCTTTCCATGGAGATAAAAAACTTTTTTGCCCCATAGGTATAGATATGTTTCCTTCATAAATTTCTTTCATTTTTTTAGCTGATATGTAATATGGGTACATTCCTTTTATTGTACATTTTATAGCTAATTCTGTTAAATAATCATATTTTCCACCTTTTAGACAATTACATTCATCTAATACATATATTAATTTTGGATATTGTGGTATTACATATTTTCCTTCTTCATCTTTTATTCCTTGATTTTTCTGTTTTAATATCTCTTCTATTATCATTGCATTTTCTTCTATATATTTATCATCTTTGTCTAAATGCAAAAATAGTGTAACATATGGTAGATGTCCATTTGTTGTCATCAATGTTGTTATTTGATACAAAATTGTTTGAACACCTGAAGTTAATTCTGATTTTAATCTCATTTCGACTAACTTTTCAATTGTTTTTTTGTCTAATTCAGTATCAAATTCTTCTTTTAACTGTTTCTCAAATTTTTCTTTGCTTTTTCTTAAATATTTTCCTAGATGATTTAAATTTACTGATTGTTCTCCATATTGATTACTTGCTACTGATGCTATTATTTGTGTCATGACAGTACATGCTACTCTAAAACTTTTTGGTGTTTCTATAAATTTTCCATTTATAACTGTACCTTTATCTAGCATATCTTCTAAATTTATTAAGCAACAATTAAATATTGGTTGAACAAAATAATCTGCATCATGAAAATATAAAATTCCTTCTTCATTAGCTTTTGAAATTTTTTCTGGTAATAATAGTCTTTTTGTTAAATCTCTTGATACTTCTCCTGCAATATAATCTCTTTGTGTTGAAACAATTAGCTTTCCATTTGTGTTATTTTTAGAGTATTCATTATTCTCATTTCTTATTAAACCTAAAATTGATTCATCTGTCGTATTACTTTTTCTAACTAATGCTCTTGTGTATCTATAAACAATATATTTTTTGGCTAATTCATATTTTCCAAGTTCCATTAGTTTTTCTTCTATAATATCTTGCATGTCTTCAACAAGAATTCTTTTTTTGTTCATTTCTTCAATAAAATTTGTTATTAATTTTATATCTTCTTTACTTGCTTTTCCTTTTTTATCTAAAACTTCATTGTTGGCTTTTTCAATTGCTAATGAAACTTTGGCTCTATCATAGTCAACAACTCGTCCATCTCTTTTTATTACTTTCAATTTTATCCTCCTTTAAAGAGTAGGCGTCTACCTTTAAGACCGACAATAAACCATTAATAATTATATAGTTAAATTTTAAAAAATCTGTTGCAAAAGCAACAAAATTATGATATATTTTCTTCGAAAGGTGGAAACAAAGATGAGAGCTGACTTTGAAATTTCAAATTTTTTTCAAGATGCAAACGCAAAATGTTCAAAGGTTACAAAGCGTTCATTTTCAAAAGGAGAATTAATTACTACATATATAGAAAAAAGAAACCAAATGTGTATTTTATTATCTGGAACTGCCAATCTTATTAGATATGATTTTAATGGTAATAAAACAATAATAGTACAATTTACTAAAGATGATATTTTTCGGAGAAGTTCTTTATCCTACAAATACAAATAATGAACTTTTCGTAGAAGCTAAAGAAAATTGTGAAATTTTAAGTTTTATTTATGACCATATTTCATCTGGATGTAATCCTAAATGCAAATTTCACAAAGAATTCGAACAAAAACTGCCAATATTGATAATGAATAATGCAATAAAATTAAACACTAGAATTGAGCTTTTAACTAAAAAAAGCATAAGAGATAAATTGCTTACATACTTTAATATTCTTTCTTCAAGAACTTTTAGTAAAACTTTTTCAATTCCCTTTACTTTGACAGATTTAGCAGATTATTTAAGTGTTGACAGAAGTGCTATGATGAGAGAACTTTCTCATTTAAAAGAAGAAGGTTTTATTAAAAAAAATGGAAATAAAATCACTTTACTTTTATCGTAAAGTGATTTTTTATAAACACTATGTTTTATAATAACTCTAAACTTTTATTTAAATAATATTCTGTATTCCAAATGCAATATAATGGAATATTTAATTTATTTTTATCAAGTGTTAAATTTAATAATGAGCATCTTATAGCTAATTTTGTATTATATTCATTCATAAATACCTTTAAACTTTGTGATTTTACATTCAGTCCTGATTTTGCTTCTACTGGTATTATTAAATTTTTGTAAGAAAATACAAAATCAACTTCACTTGTAAAGTCATTTGACCAGTAGTAGATTGTATTAATTTTATTAATATTTTTTAATTCTTGTAAAACAAATTGTTCTGTAAGTAATCCATTAAATTCATTGTATATGGCATCTTTATCTATTATTGTTTCATAATCTAATTCACACAATACTCTAAGTAACCCTATATCTATCAAATAGATTTTAAATGATTTCAAGTCTTCATATGCTTTTAATGGTTGCTTATCTCCGCATTTAACACGATTTGCAATCCTTATTAATCCTGAATTTTCAAGCCAATTAATTGCATTTTCATATTCTCTTGCTCTTGCTCCATCCTTTACAACACCATATATAAATTTTCTATTTTCTTTTGCTAATTGTGATGGTATGCTTTTCCATACATATTCTATTCTTGTAGCAGTACTACCATCTGTATGTTTTGAAAAATCTCTAACATATGCTTCTAAGATTCCTTTTTGAATAGTTTCTACCTTTTCAAAATCTTTTTCATCAATCCATGCTCTTACAGCTCTTGGCATTCCACCAATCACAAAATATTTCTTTAGGTAATCTTTTAATTTATCTCCTATTATATCTGGCAATTTTTCCATTCCGTTTTTTTGAATTAATCTTACTAATTCTTCTTCATTATTAGCAATTAAAAATTCTTCAAAATCTAATGGTTGCAATTCTAAAAACTCAACTTTACCAACTGGAAAAGAAACTTTATCATGCAAAAATACTCCAAGCAAACTTCCAGCACAACAAATCGCATATTCAGGGGCTTGCTCTGCAAAATATTTAAGTGATGTAAGTGCTCTTGGTAGTTCTTGAATTTCATCAAAGATAATTAGCGTTTTTTCAGGTTCAATTTTTTTATGATGTATTGCTGATAAATATTCTATAATTCTTTTTGGTTCTATGTTTCCCTCAAATAAATCTGATATATTGCTTGTATTTTCAAAATTTATATATAATACATCTTCAAAACATTCTTTACCAAATTCTTGTAAAATCCATGTCTTTCCTACTTGTCTAGCTCCTTTTAAAATAAGAGGCAATCTATCTTTTTTATCTTTCCACTCTTTTAATTCGTTTATAATTTTTCTATACATATAATCAGCTCCTCACATTTTCTTGACCAATTTAGGTGTATTTTGTCACATTTTCTTGACCAATCTAATTATATTTTATCACATTTTCCTGACCAATTCAAGTAAAATCGTCACACTTTTTTGACCAATGTTCGACATTCTATCTATAAAATCCGAAATAAAATCACTTTACAATAAAAGTAAAGTGACTTTTGAGTTTTAATTATCCATTTAAATGACTACAAATATGTTTTCTTGTAAGTTCCATCAAATTAAGTTTTGTAAATCCTTCTACTTGAGTTTTAGCTCTATCTTCTTTTAAGGCTTCTTTTAAAAGCTTTTCAATATTTTCTTTGTTTTCTTTATTTCTCATATCAATATAATCTACAATAATAATTCCACCAATATCTCTTGCTCTTAATTGTTTAGCAATTTCTATTGTAGCTTCTTTATTTACTTTAAATATTGTAGTTTCTAAATCTTTCTTTCCTGTAAATTTTCCAGTATTAACATCAATTGCAGTTAATGCTTCAGTTTTGTCTATTGTAATAACTCCTCCACAATTAAGCCATATTTTCCTATTTTCTAATTTTTCTATTTGACTTTGTAAATCATATTTTTCTAGTAAGTTTTTTTGTTTTTCTAAAATAATTTCAATATTTCCTTTATTTTTTAGGCTATTTAACTTTTTAAATTCTTCTTCACTATTTGTTGTAATTTTTTCTAACTTTTTATCACTTAAATCTATAATCATCTTTTCTACAACATTTTCGCTTTCCCATAATATACTTGGTTTATCTGTACTTTGGTTAAATTTATTTTCTATATCTTTCCATTTTTCTAATAAATCTTTTATATCTTTTTTTATTTCTTCTTCAGAAATATTCTCAGCTGATGTCCTAATTATTGCACCAAATCCTTTTGGTAAATTTTCTTTTATTATATTTCTTAAAGTTTTTCTTTTTTCTTCATTTTCTATTTTTTGAGAAATAGTAATAAATGTTGTATTAGGCATAAGTACAATATATTTTCCTGGTAGACTTATATGTGTTGATACTCTTGCACCTTTTTTGTCATCACTATCTTTTTTTACTTGAACCAATAATTTTTGGTTAGATTTTAATACTTTATTTATATTTAATGATGTATCTAATTTTTCTTTAGTTTCATCTATCTGAGGCATTGCGTCTTTCAAATGTATAAATCCTTTTTTCTCTCCACCAAACTCTACAAAAGCTGCTTGCATTCCTTTTATTATATCTCCAACTCGTCCAACATATATGTTTCCTTCTAATCTCCTTTTTCTTTCTTCTTCTGTACTTGTATAATGTTCAATCATTTTTCCATTTTGTACTAAAACTATATCTTCCAAATCTTTTTCTTTATTTATTATTAATTCTAACATGTTCTACTCCTTTAGCTCTTGGCATTTATATAATTCATAGAATTATCTATACCATCTTTTAATATTTTTTCAACTGCTTCTAAGCCAGTATTTATACCTTTAGATAATTTCAAATATTCTTCTTTTGAAACTTTGCCTATAACATAATTTATTAAATCTGATTTAAACAGGGGCTTGCCTGTTCCTACTCTAACATGAGGAAATTCTGTTGTCCCAAGATTTTGTACAACAGATTTCATCCCATTATGGGTTCCTGCTCCACCTTTTTTTCTTATTTTTACAATTCCAGGTTCTATGTCTATATCATCATAAATTATTATTACATTTTGTATATCTATTTTATAATAATTTATAAATTGAATTATAGCTTCTCCACTTAAATTCATAAATGTTTGTGGTTTGCAAAGAATTACTTTTTCATTTTCTATTGTTCCAGAACCATAAAGTGATTGAAAACCACTTTTTTCTACTTTGATATTATGTTTTTCTGATAATTTGTTTATAACATCAAATCCCATGTTATGACGTGTCCCACTATATTCTGGCTCTGGATTTCCTAATCCAACTATTAAATACATTTTTGTTTCCTTGTATATTTATTTAGGTTTTTAAGGATTACCTATAAACCTTTAATTTGTTATATTCTTATTAATTTTTCTCTTACTTTGTTTATTAGCAAATATATAAATGGATCTCTAAAATATATAAGAATTCCAAAATATACACATGCTCCAACTATTATTTGGGTAACTATACAAATAACTCCTGATAATAAAGCTTGAACTAACATACATGCTGCAAACATTATAATTCCAGTAAAGAAATATTTGTAGCTTAATCTAAACATTCTTTTTAAATTAATTTCATTTCTTACATAATGTAGTTGTATTATATCCACAACTAATTGAGATATAACTGTTGCTATACATGCTCCTATGCTATTCCATAAGTTTATCATTATATAATTTAAAATAAAATTGACTACCACTCCCATTACTACTGAAATTGTAAATTCTTTTTGTCTTTTTGTTGGAAGTAAATATTGTGTTCCTATTATGTTCGATATTCCCATGAGTAGTATTATAGGTGTAATTATATCCATTAATACAATAACTTTTGTATATCCTGGTCCAAAAAATAATGGTACAAAATCTTTTGATATTGCAATCAATCCAAACATTATTGGAAAACTAAGCATATATGTAAAATTGAATGATTTTTTCATGCATTCATTTATTTGCTTTTTTTCTCCTCTTGCAAACATATTTGCCATTCTTGGAACTAATACTGTTCCTAGTGATGTAACTAATGTTAATAGTACTCTTATTATTTTTTGACTTTGTTCATAATATCCTGTTTCAGCTTTGTCTGCAATTATTTTTCCAAGCATTGTTGTATCTAACATATTATACACTTTATTTGCTATTTGCGGTATAAACAGTAATGTTATTGTTGGTATTTGTCTTATTATATTTATATGTCTTACTTTTACTCCTTTGAAGTATTTTGGTAAGTAAAACCATAATGATATATTTCCAATTAAATCCGCAAATGCATATATTGCTAAATATTTGTTTAAATCTGATTCTTGTTTTACTATTAAAAATATCAGCCCTACACTTATAAGTCTAACCGCTATATTTCTTATAACTGTTTTTTTAAAGTCTTCCATCCCCTGAAAAAACCAGCTTATATCAAATGCTGCTGCAATTAGTTCAAAAAATAATATTCTATAATATGGACTATATTCTCCTTGTTTCATAAATGAGAAATAATATATTACAGATGCAATGGCTATTGTTATAAATCTAAATACTACTAATTCAATAAATATTCTTTTCTTTTTTGTTTTATTATTTTGAACATATGCTATTTCTCTTTGTCCATACATTGATATTCCAAGAGAACCAAATAACACAAAATAGTTTACTATTGTGTATGTATAACTATATATCCCATTTCCTGTTGCTCCTAGTACTCTAGCTAAGTATGAAGCTGTTACTAACGGTAATAATAGAGTTAATATTTGGTATGTTAAATTATATAAATAATTTTTTACTATACTTTTTTTTGCCATAATTTCCTTCTTTTTTATTTTTCTTTTAGTTTTGGAATTTTTAAGGTTACAATTTATGTTATATTAAAGTGTAACTTTTTAAATAAATTTTATTGTATTTTAATATATATTTAATCATTATTAGTTTAATTTATTACAATTTTTTAAAGTATATCAAATTTGGTAGGTTTTAGCAATAGTATTTTCCAAAAAAATAAAGTAGCTCCAGCTACTTGTATTTTGTCTTTATGCAAGACCATATTTTTTCTTAAATCTATCTGCTCTACTTCCTGCTGTATCACGTCTCATTAAGTTACCTGTCCAGAATGGATGGCATTTTGAGCATATATCAACTTTCATGTCTGTTTTTGTTGAACCTACTTTCATAACATTACCACATGCACATGTTATTGTTGTTTCAGCATAATTTGGTTGTATTTCTTTTTTCATTGTTTTCACCTCATCTTCCTTATATTTGGCGATTTCTGTCCGCCATAGAAAACTATTGTTTATGTTATCATATTTTATTAATTTTTTCAAGTATTATTTTATTATATTTTCATTGTCTTTTTCATATTGATATTGTTCTAGCATATATTTTGCTGATGTTAGTGCTTCTTTGTTAAATGAAATTCTATTTACTAGCTTTAGTACTATGTTGAAAAGACATGCTATTATTAATATTAAAATACATACTTTTTTCCATACTTTTGATAACATATTTTTCTCCTTTATTTTGAGTTTTAAGCAATTGGATCTAAAATTGCTCTTTTACACATATTTTATTATACATATTTATTTGGAAATTGTCAAGATATATAGGGTTCTTTTGCTAATTTTATAATTATGATATGAAATTTTATTTTTATCATACATACAAAGCTACACGAAAACCTGTGCTATCTATTGCATCAAATGGAAGATTTGTATCGCGAACTGAAGCTGCATAATACCAATCTCGATCATTGAAAAAGCCACCACCTCGTATAACTTGTTGTTCAGTAAGACATACCTCCATTGTCCACTCCCTAACATTTCCTGCTAAATCATATATATTTTTTTCTACATAATATCCTGTTGTCTCTATATTTTCTTTATAATTTCCTTTACCTTGGCTATTTGCAACAAAACTTGTTGTCGTATTACATTCTCCTGTTTCATATTTTGGATCTATAAAGTTCATCACCGCATCCCATTGCACTCCATAACATAATGTGCTTGTTACTCCACATGCTTCACTTTTTGTATACATACTTCGGGCTACTTTTACTGCTCCATTTGCTGTGTAATCTTCTGGCAAGTCATCTGATTTTATTCCTTCCCATGCTATATTATTCCATACTCCAACACCTTTTTGTGATAATGGTTTTGTTTTTCCATCTGCTACTTTTTCATTTTCTGAAGATAAATTATAATTATCAATTACTCCTTCTATTCCTGCTTCAAATCTTGCTATATAAAATCCATGGTTAACTTTTACACTATTGTACATTGCTACACTTTCTTCTGTTCCTTCTGTACTATTTTTAGTCATAGGACTTCCTGCTATATTTAAGGTATCTCCTGCCTCTCTTGAAGGATTAGTTTCTTGACTAAGCATTTCATCTAATGCCCCATCATAATACCCCTCTATCAAATGAAACTTACTATAATCATTTACTGGTATCCACACAAATTGATTTCCATGTTTTGTATTTGCCATATCATCATTTTCTACATCTGATATTACTAATCCTTCGTCTATTGTTCCTGCTCCTTTTACTACACAAAAACCTACTGGTATTATTGCTGGATATTCATTTGTATCATCTGCCCATTCAACATTGCTTCCAGTTACTTTCTTTCCTTTTTCTAATCCATTAGTTCCTCCTGTTCCTTGACTGAACGTTCCTTTATATATTTCTCCTACTGTTACCTTATACTTACCTTCTTTTGATGTTAATTCCAGAGCTTCTAACTCCGCTACACTTTCTGGTAATTCTGCTGGTACTCCTGTGAAATAGTTATCTAATATTATTCTTAGATCTTGTTTTGTTATATTTCCTTCATTTAATAATTGCTTTTCTAATATATCTAATTTGGCTCTTTCTATTATTTCTGTCTTTTTCGTTTCACTATTTGCTTTTTCTGCTCTATTTAAAATTCCATTTTGTCCTGTTAACATTGCTATGCTTATTCCCGATAATATTAATAACACTATTATTGTCCTAATATTCCGTTATGACTATTTTTTTAAATTTAGCCAACATTTT
>CAOKHL010000014.1 GCA_948468315.1 uncultured Eubacteriales bacterium | reverse complement strand
GGAAGTTAAGACCTAAAACTAAGAAATTCATCTATGTATTTTTGAGTGTGCTAAAAATATTTGGTAAAGAAGAAAAAATATAAGAAAAAGAGAATAAACTATTGCCAAAAAGGGAATAATGATATATAATACCAAATATAAAAAGAGTATACAAAAATTTTCTAGTGATGATGACATTGAGGAAATACCTGTACCCATACCGAACACAGAAGTCAAGCTCAAATGTGCCAAAAATACTTGCGGGTTACCCTGCTGGGAAGATAGGTTGTCGCTAGATTTATATATTCCTCGTTAGCTCAGTTGGTAGAGCGCTCGGCTGTCGAGCAAGTCTTAAGACTAAAGAGTTAGCAGCTCTATATGGAAACATATAGATGTAAAAGGTGGCTAATTCGGTGAAACTCGTAAGTAACAATAGTTACACGACAATACCGAGCAAGGCGTAAGCCGTGTGTAGAGACTTTACACCACCTACCTAAGTTGAAAAATAAGGTAAAGAGAAAGTCCAGACTACAAATTATATTATAAATATAATGTTAATGAAAGTTAATGTAGTGCGTAACCGATAGGTCGTTGGTTCGAGTCCAACACGAGGAGCCATAAAGAGTAGCAGATTTACTTCAAGTATATCTGTTATTTTTTGTTCGCTTGAAAACTTAAAAATAAATATTTATTTTTATTATAAATTAAAAACTAATAGGAGGAATATTATATGGTAAAAAAATGTGAAATTTGTAACAATGAATTTGAGACGAATAGTTCAAGTAGGATTTATTGTTATTTATGTAGTGGAGATTCTACAAGAACAAGTAATGCAAGTAGAAAACGCCAAAAAACAATTTTAAGAAGAAGCATGAAAATACAAGCTATAAAATTGCTAGGTGGAAAATGTAATTTATGTGGATATAATAGATGTGTAGATGCATTGGAATTTCATCATAAAGAGCCTAATGAAAAGGAGTTTAAATTAGGTTCAGGAAATACCATGTCGTGGAGAGATTATAGAGAAGAAGCGCTAAAATGTATGCTTGTTTGTTCAAATTGTCATAAGGAAATTCATTCAAAATTAGGATATAAATACAATTAAATTTTTATTAAATATAAATAAAAATACACCAAAATACTTGACATAACAAAAGAAATAGTATAATATATTAGATATTAATTCATATTTATTTTCAAAAAAATTTATAAAAAAAATTTGTTTCAAAAAAATATTAAAAAATCAGGAGGAATAAATGTCAAAAATTTTACAAAAAACACTAATCATATTATTGTTATCAATAATATTTATTTCATATGTTTCAAATATAATTAGAGCTGCTTATGAAATAACAGAAGCATATATAGTGCAAATTGGAGAAGCACCATATCATTTAAAATATTATAAAGAAGACAAAGGGATATATACTTATTGTACATGTAGTATAGTTGGTCATTATGAAGGTAATAAATTTTATCCATCATATTGTTTAAATAGAGACTTACACGGAGTAGGAGCAGTAGAAAGTTATACAGTAGATGTAGACTCATTAATAGAAAATCCACAAGTATGGAGAGCAGTAAAGAATGGATATCCATATAAAACAGCTCTAGAAATGGGATTATCATCAGATTTTAATGCATTTGCAGTCACGAAATTTGCAATATATTGTTTAACAGGACAAGCAGATATTAATTTATATATTGCAGATGAAGAAGATACAGAAGGTCAGGCTATGATAAGAGCTTTGCATAAATTAGTTGATATTGGAAGAAATGGAACAGAAACATTTTCAGATGAATTGAAAGTAATAAAAACAAGTGAATTAGAAGAAGATGGAAATTATTACTCAATAAAATATAAAGTAAAATCAGGTTCAACAATATCAAAATATAAAATCAAATCAATTTCAGGTTTATCTGAAGGAGACATTGTTACAGATGAAAAAGGAAATATAAAAACAGAATTTAGTTCTGGAGAAGGATTTAAAGTCAAAATTTTAAAATCAAATTTAGATTCAAACAAAAATATAAATATCGAGGTAGAAGCAAACTTAAAAAATTATCCAATGTTTTATGGAAAAACTAGAATATCAGGAACACAAGATTATTTATTAACAGCAAATTCTTATCAAAATATAACATCAAAAATAAATACAAATTTAAAATTAAATACTGGAAGGGTAGTAATAAATAAATATGATAATGAAACAAAACAAGGGATAAAAGATACTATATTTGAACTTTATAATTCAAAAAAAGAACTTATAAAAACAGCCACAACAGATGAAAAAGGAAGAATAGAGTTTAGCGAATTATATCAAGGAAAATATACATTGAAGGAAGCAAAATCAAACAAAGATTATGTTTTAGATGAAAACTCAGAATTTACTATTAATGTAAATTATAATCAAACTACAACAATAGATATTGAAAACAAGCATAAAAAGGGAGATTTAATTGTATATAAAGTAGATAAAGAAAATAATAATATTTCACTGGGGAATGTTGGTTTTGAACTTTATAATGATGAAACAGAAAAGTTAATAGGCACATATTACACAGATGCTAATGGAAAAATCGAAATCAAAGATTTAAGAACAGGAAATTATAAACTAAAAGAAATTAGCACAAACGAGTGGTACAATTTAGCTGAAGATACTAAATTACAAATAAAATGGAATGAGACAACAGAAAAGAAAATAGAAAATGAATTAAAAAAAGGACAAATAAAGGTAATAAAAGTAGACAAAGATAATAATGAAATAAAGATACCTAATGTAACATTTAATATATTAGATACAAAAGGAAATGTACTTGAAAAAATAACAACAAATGAGCAAGGAGAAGCATTTACTAAACAATATGCAACAAGAGATTACCAGAAGATAAGATTACAGGAAATAGAAACAAATGAATATTACAATATAAATAATGAAATAAAAGAAATAACTCTTGAAAATAATCAGACAAAAACAGTAATATTTGAAAATGAAAAGAAAAAAGGCCAAATAAAAATAACCAAAGAAGATTTTGATAATGAGGAAGTTAAATTATCAGGTGTAAAATTTAATATACTAGATAAAGATGGTCAAATAGTAGATACTTTAATAACAGATGAAAAAGGACAAGCTATAAGTAAAATGCTACCAATAGACCAAGAATATACTATTCAAGAAATAGAAACAAAAGATAATTATATTTTATCTGATGAGACAAAAACAGCAAATATATCTGAAAATCAAATATCAGAAATAATATTAAAAAACGAAAAGAAAAAAGGTCAAATAAAAGTAGTAAAAGTTGATAGTGAAAATAATGAAATAAAATTGCAAAATGTAGAGTTTGATATATTAAATAATGAGGGAAAAGTTTTAGATACACTAATTACAGATGAAAATGGCGAAGCAATAAGTAAAAGATTGCCAATAGATGAACAATATTTCTTAAAAGAAACAAAAACAAATGAAAAATATATTTTATCAGAAGAAGCTAAATCTATAATATTAACAGAAAATCAAATAATAAAAATGATTATTAAAAATGAAAAGATAAAAGGAAATATTCAAATAATAAAAACAACATCAGAATCAAGTGAATTGTCAGGTATAGAAAAAGGTCATCCTTTAGAAGGTGTAAAATTTGAAATATATGATTTTTCAGGAAATTTAGTAGATAAGATAATAACGAATTCAGATGGAACAGCTAAATCAAAAGAGCTAGAAAAAGGAAAATATAAAGTAAAAGAAGTAGAAACTAATAAATGGTATATTTTAGATGAAAATTATTATACAGTGGAGATAAAAGAAAATAAACAAGTTGCAACATTAAATTTATCAAATAAACCAGTCACTCCAGATGAAGAAATAGAAAAAACAGGACCAGACTCGGCAAATGTTGATGAAGAAATAGAATACAAAGTAAAGGTTAAAAATACAGGAAATGTAGTTTTAAATAATTTTATTTGGGAAGATGAATTACCAACAGATTATATAAGAGTTACAAAACTTAAATTAGGAACATATAATCAAGAAAATAAATATAAAGTATACTATAAAACAAACTTCAGTAGGGATTATATTTTATTATTTGAAGATATAAGTACAAACGAGTCAGAAGAAATAGATTTTTCAAAAGAACTTTCTGATAATGAATATATAACAAATATAAAAATTGATTTTGGGACAGTGGATATTGGTTTTGAAAGTGAAGAAGAAACATGTATATATGGTATAATTAATTCAGATGTGAAAAGCCAAGACATATTTGAGAATAAAGTAACTTTAACAAGTGAATACAATGGATATAAATTAACCAAAAATTCTAAGTGGAAAACAATAGTATATAAAATTTTGCCTTTAACAGGAATGTAGGAATTTTTTTATTGAATTAATTTGTGTTGACAAAATAGTATTAGATATAGTATTATAAATATGGACACAATTTATATTCAAAATACTATTTATATCTAAAGGAAGGAATGTAAATATGTCTGCAATAGAAAAAATACTTTTAAAAATGAAAAGACAACCAAATGGAATTAGATTTCAAGAAATTGTTAAAATATTAGAATATAATGGGTATAATAAAGATGTACTTAAGAGAATTGAGCATAAAATCTAGTTAATTTAAAAGGAGGAGTTTTATTAATGAAAGATGTGAAATATTATATAAATTTACCTTATAATTATATAATACAGCCAATAAATGATGAAAGTGGTTATTATTATTATGCAAGGGTTTTAGAATTAGATGGATGCCAAAGTACAGGAGAAACATTTGAAGAAGCATATACGAATATAAAAGAGGCAATGGAAGGCTGGATTGAAACGAAACTAGAAGGAGGTTTTGAAATACCATTGCCAATAGGATATGATAATTTTAGTGGTAAATTTGTTATAAGAATTCCAAAATCATTACATTATAAATTAACAGTTGAAGCAAAGAAAGAGGGAGTATCATTAAATCAATATGCTCTATATAAGCTTAGTAAATAAAGTTATGTAAAAGATATAAACTATATATAGGAAAAATGATATGTTACAATTCACAAAGCTTTTTATTTTAAGATATGAATTATAACTATATATAAATTAAAAAAATCCTATATATAGTTTATTATTTTTTGTACATGTATAAAAATAAAATAAAAGTACAAACTAAAAAAGAGGTGTAAAGAAAATGGAAGGAAAAGATGATATTTCAAAAAAATATGAGATAGGGGAAGATGCAACTCAATATGGAGAATTTATAACATCATATTTTGCATGGATTCCAATATCTGTACAAAAAGAAAAAGCAGAAGAGTTAGAAAGTATGACAAATAGTAAAAATGAAAGAAAAAAGGAAAAATAATAAGAAAAACTAACAAAATTAAAGATAATATATAAAAAACAAAAGAAAAGTTATTGATATAAAATAAAAATTAATGTTGAAAATTTAAATAAAAGAAAGTATAATACCATTAAAGGTCAAAGAAAGTCAAAATCAAAAACAGTAAATAAAATAGAATATAAAACAAAAATATAAAAAGTAAGGAGGGGAAAGTTAGTGTATATGCTAACTTAAACAGTAATATATGAGAGTTTCAGATATAATAGAAGAATTTATAAAAGAATTGTTTGAAGAAGAAGAAGAAATTGAGATACAAAGAAATGACTTAGCACAAAAATTTAACTGTGTACCATCTCAAATAAATTATGTAATATCAACACGTTTTAAACCATCACAAGGATATTATGTAGAAAGTAGAAGGGGAGGCGGAGGACACATATTAATTAGAAAAGTAAGTAATACTAAATCTGATTATTTAATGCATATAATCAATAATATAGGAAACACAATATCTAATAGTGAAGCAGAAATCCTAATAAGTGATTTTTTAACATATGATTTAGTAAACACAAAAGAAGCAAAACTATTAAAAGTTGCAACAAGTGACAATGTATTGGACCTTCCAAAACAATATAGGGACTTTATAAGGGCAAATATTCTTAAAAATATGTTATTAAACTTAACTGATTAAAAATTTATTATTTCCTAAAATGAAATTTATATTTGGCAGAATAAAAGCCAAAGTACAAAAAAGGAAAGTAGAGAAGAAGAAAGGAATGATTAATATGAAATGTGAAAATTGTGGAAAAAATGAGGCAAATGTAAAATATACACAAATAATTAATGGAGAAAAAAAGCAGATGTTTTTATGTGAAGATTGTAGTGAAAGATTAGGAATAAATGATATTCATTTTAATATGCCAATAAACTTTACAAGTTTTTTAAGTGACTTTTTTGATGATATGAATGAAATAAATTTAATTCCAACATTAGGAGAAAAAAACATGTTACAATGCAGTAAATGTGGGCTAACATGGGATAATTTCTTACATACAGGACAATTTGGTTGTAGCAATTGTTATGATGATTTTTCATCTAGAATAGAACCTATTTTAAGAAGCTTACAGGGAGCAACATCACATATAGGACGAATTGGAGAAGTAAGAAGCGGAAATAATGTGAAACAAAACTTAGATGACAAAGTTGAGAGCAAAGAAGTAAATAAAATAGATAAATTAAAAGAAGATTTAAAAAATGCTATTAAAGAAGAAAGATATGAAGATGCAGCAAAAATTAGAGATGAAATAAAGAAATATGAAGAATAGGAGATGATGAGATGAATTGGTATTTACAAACAGGAAAAAACAGTGATGTTGTATTAAATAGTAAAATTATTTATTCAAGAAATTTAAGAAATTTTAAATTTGGTACAGACAATTTAAAAGAAATTCAAGAGATAGAAGATGAAGTGAAATCAAAAATACCAAGTTTAGGATATAATTTAAAGTTTTTGAAAATGAAAGATATGGATACAATAACAAAAGAGGTACTTCTTGAAAAGGGCATAGTTGATGGAAACGCCTTAGAAGATAAAAATAATAATATATCAATATTAATAAATGATGATGAAAATATATGTATAATTTTAAATTCACAAGACCATTTTGAGATACAAGCATTTAATTCTGGAATGGAGCTTGAAAGCACTTTTAATCTTGCGAAAGAAATTGATGACAAATTTGATAAAACTTTTGATATAGCTAAAAGTAAAAAGTATGGATATTTAACAACTTCTCCAATTAATGTTGGAACTGGATTAAAAGCAGCCACAACTGTGCATTTACCAGGTCTTACTAAAACTGGAAATATAAGAAAAATATCTCAAACTATAAATAATTTTGGTATGAATTTTTGGGGATTGTATGTAAGTAATTCTTCTAATATAGGAGATATTTATCAAATATCAAATAAACAAACTTTAGGAATATCAGAAGAAGATATTATTAATAATTTGAAAATTATTACAGATAAAATAATAGAGCAAGAAAGAGAAGCAAGAAAAATTTTAGGAAAAAATCATATTGAATTAGAAGATATGGTTTATAGACGTTATGGAATTCTTACAAATGCAAGAAAATTAAAATGGCAAGAAGCTATAGAATTAATGTCTGATGTAAAGCTAGGTGTTGACATGGGATTGATAAAAGAAATTGATGACAAAAAAGTAACTGAAATTTATTTTTATATAAATCCTGCTAATCTTCAAAAATATTTTGGACAAAGTTTAGATGGATATGATAGAGATATAAAGCGTGCAGAAGTGATTAAACAGATAATAAATAAAAAGTAAAAAGGAGTTGATAATATGATATATAAATTTACAACCAGGGCAAAAAAAGCGATAGAATTAGCTCAAGATGAAGCAATTTCACTTGGACATAACTATATAGGAACAGAACATATTTTATATGGTTTAGTAAAAGAAGGTGCTGGAGTTGCAAGTAAAGTTTTAGCTAATCAAGATATAACAGCTGAAGATATTGAAAATAAAATAATTGAAATGATAGGAAAAGAAGTTGTAACCAGTACAGAAACTTTAGGTTTTACACCAAGAAGTAAAAGAGTTATTGAAAACAGCTTTATAGAAGCAAGAAAATTAGGTTATGACTATATTGGTACAGAACATCTTCTTATGGGAATTTTAAGAGAAGGAGATAGTATTGCCGTTAGAATTTTAATTGATTTAGATGTTGAACTACCAAAACTTTATAATGAAATTGTAAATGTTATAAATGAAGTACAAGATGTAAAACAAGATAAAACATCTACAAAAGGAGCAAATGGAAGTTACAATTCAACCACAACTTTAAATCAATTTGGAGAAGATTTAACTAAAAAAGCAATAGAAGGAAAACTTGACCCAGTTGTTGGAAGAAGTGAAGAAATTGAAAGAGTTATTCAGATTTTATCAAGAAGAACAAAAAATAACCCTTGTTTGGTTGGAGAACCTGGAGTAGGAAAAACAGCAATTGTAGAAGGATTGGCTCAAAAGATTAATTCAGGGGATATTCCAGAAATATTAAAAAATAAAAGAGTAGTAAGTATGGATATTTCAGGAATGGTAGCAGGAGCTAAATATAGAGGAGATTTTGAAGAAAGAATAAAAAAGGCTCTTGGAGAAGTAAAAAAAGCAGGAGATGTTATTTTATTTATAGATGAAATTCATACAATAGTTGGAGCAGGTTCAGCAGAAGGAGCAATAGATGCAGCAAATATTTTAAAGCCAATGCTTGCCAGAGGAGAGATACAACTAGTTGGAGCAACAACAATTGAAGAATATAGAAAATATATAGAAAAAGATACAGCTTTAGAACGTAGATTTAGCCCTGTTACTGTAAGTGAACCAACAGAAAAAGATACAATAACAATATTAAAAGGAATAAGAGATAAATATGAAGCGCATCATAATGTTAAGATTACAGATGAAGCAATAGATGCAGCAGTAAGTTTATCTGTAAGATATATAAATGATAGATTTTTGCCAGATAAAGCAATAGATTTAATTGATGAAGCATCATCAAAAGCGAGACTTAAGACATATACAGAACCAGATAGTTTAAAAGAAATGCAAGAAGAAATTGATAGAATGTCAAAAGATAAAGAAGAAGCGGTTCGTAGTCAAAAGTTTGAAAAAGCGGCAGCTTTAAGAGATGAAGAAAGAGCTTTAAGAGAAAAGTTCGAAAAAGAGGAAAAGAAGTGGAAAAATAAAAATACAAAAACAATGATAACAATTACAGAAGAAAATATAGCAGATGTAATTGCACTTTGGACAGCAATTCCAGCAAAAAAAATTACAGAAGATGAGAATTCTAGATTACGTAATTTAGAAAATAGTCTACATGAAAGAGTAATCGGACAGAATGAAGCAGTAGAAGCCGTTTCAAAAGCTATTAGAAGAGGTAGGGTAGGTCTAAAGGATCCAAGTAGACCAATAGGCTCATTTCTATTTTTAGGACCAACAGGAGTAGGGAAAACAGAACTTTCAAAAGCATTAGCAGAAAGCTTATTCGGAGATGAAACATCAATGATAAGAATAGATATGTCAGAATATATGGAACCACATTCTGTATCAAAATTAATTGGTTCACCTCCAGGATATGTAGGATTTGAAGAAGGTGGACAATTAACAGAAAAAATAAGAAGAAAACCTTATTCAGTAATTTTATTTGATGAAATAGAAAAAGCACATCCAGATGTTATGAATATGTTGCTTCAAATACTAGATGATGGAAGATTAACAGATTCAAATGGTAGAACAGTAAACTTTAAGAATACAGTAATAATAATGACTTCAAACATTGGAGCAAGAATAATTACAGACAAGAAGCTTTTAGGATTTTCACAATCAGAAGAATCGGGTAATGAACAAAAAGAATATGAAAATACTAAAAAAGAAGTAATGTCAGAATTAAAAAGAGAATTTAGGCCAGAATTTATAAATCGTATAGATGAAATAATAGTATTCCATAAATTAAATGATAATGAAATATCTCAAATAATAGATATAATGCTAAAAGAAGTAAAAACAAGAATGAAAACACAAAAATATGAAATAGAATTTGAACCAGAAGTAAAAGAATTAATTGCAAGTAAAGGTATAGACAAATCTTTTGGAGCAAGACCTCTTAAAAGAACAATACAAAATCTGATTGAGGATAAATTAGCAGAAGCTATATTAGATGGAGTAGTACAAAAGGGAAGATTAGCAAAAGTTGGTGTTGAGGACGAGAAAATAATTGTAAAATAAAAGAAATACAAAAAGACAGGTAATTTATAAAAATCCCTGTCTTTTTTATTCTAAATTGGTTCAACATGTACAATGGTTCTATAAACTTTATCTAATTTGCTAACACTAAGTTCAACACTATCTGCTAAAGCGTGACTATCAAATGTAGACATATTTCCATCTACACAGATAACTATAACAACTATATATTTGTATCCAACAGGTGCAGATGTAATACTATGCACTTGTTTTATATCTTGATATGAATTTACTATATCTAATATTAAATCTTTAGTATTGTCATCAACAGAGATGTCCATTAGCACATTGTAACTTTCAATAAAAAACTTAATCCCAGTAAATCCTATCCATATAGAGATACCAATACCTGTTAAGCTATCAAACCAATATATGTTTTTTAATGTAAGTAGAACGGAAATTAATGTAAAAGTTGTTACAATACAGTCATTTCTGTGGTCATTCATATTTGCTTTTAATAATATATTATCAAATTTTTTTGCAGCAGATTTAGTATATATAAATAAAAATAATTTAACACCAATTGTTATAAAACATGTGACTACAAGTAACCACGAAAAAGTTAACTCACTCCCAAAAATTAATGCACAAATTGAGTCATAAAGCAATTTGAAACTTACTACAAACATAGAAATTCCTATAAACATTGAAAATATATATTCTGCTTTTCCATGACCGAAATTATGATCTTCATCTTGTGGTACACTTGATATTTTATTTCCTATGAAAGTCATAAAAGAGGCAAATATGTCTCCAGCACTATTTATACTATCTGCAATCATAGCTTGGCTTTTTGTATAAAAACCAATAAATCCTTTTATTATTAACAAAAAAATATTCCCCAAAATACCTAAAATTCCGACCTTTTTAGTTTGGGTAAAACGTTTATCTTCCATTTTTTTATCCTCTTAATTATAAATTTAGAAAAAATTATATCATATTAAGTTAGAAATGTGAATAAAAATATCAAAAATTACAGAAATATTACAAAAATATTACAAAAAAGTTGCATTTATTTTACAAATGTGGTATAATTTAAATGTACAAAGGATTTTAGAGGTGATTAAAATGAAAGGTATAGGAATTTTAATATATATTTTAATATTTATAATATTTGCATTGATAGCATATGCAGTATTACAAATTAAGTTGTTTGGAATGAATGTAAAAGATTTTTGGAGCTTTATAGAAGCTAACCAAAATTTAGATAGATTGTATGAATTTTCAAAAAAATATGAAAGAATGACTTTACAACAACAAATAATATATTTAAAAGAAGCAGAAGAAATATTTAATGCTTTTGACAAAGTACCAAATGCATTATGGGAAGACGAATATGAGAAATATAAAACAGTACTTGATAAATACAAAGACATCAAAATGCTAAGATGGGCAAATAATTAAAATAGTTTAACATAATAATTCCCAAAATTATAGATGATAGCTAAGTTTAGGCTTAGCTATTTTTTTTGTTACCATAAAAAACCATTGATTATTATTTAGTAATTTTATAAAATAATTATAAGAGGTGGAGATATGAGAATATTTAAATGTTGTGGAAAAGGTCTTATATTAAAGGAACTTAAAAGAAGCTATAATTTTTTTATTAAAGAATCAAATAATAATGAAAAAAGCAAAGGATATGGTCTTATAAGAGATAAATCTATATTTGCAAATGATATAGCAAGTATTGCATCTGTAGGATATGGATTAGCAGGATTAATTATAGGTGTAGAACATAAATGGATTAGTTACAAAAATGCTTATGATAGAGCTAATAGAACATTAGATACAGTAATAAATAATGTAGAAGGAGAAAATGGCTTTTATTATCATTTTATAAATATGGAAAATGGTAAAAGAGAATGGAATTGTGAAATTTCTATAATAGATACTGCAATATTTTTATGTGGTGCTATTGTGGCAGGTGAATACTTTAAAGATGAAGTAAAAGAAAAGGCAGAAATATTATATAAAAAAGTAAATTGGGAATGGTATAGAAATAAGGAAAATAATTATTTTTATATGGGATATAATCCAGAAAGAGGTTTTTGGGGACATTGGGATATGTATGCAGAACAATTAATGTTATATGTCTTAGGTATAGCATCACCAACTTTTCCGATTAATAAAGATATGTATAAGGATATGAAAAAAGAAAAAGCTGATTATGGAGAAATCAAAGATATAATATATACATATTGTGGAACATTATTTACATATCAATTTTCACATGCATGGATAGATTTTAGAAATATAAAAGATGAAGATGGAATTAATTGGTTTGAGAATTCTAAAAAGGCAACACTTGCAAATAGAGAATATTGTATAAAAAATAGTAATAAATTTAAAACATTTAATGAAAACTCATGGGGATTGACAGCATGTGTAGGTCCTAAAGGGTATTCAGGGGGGTTTGGAGCAAAACCATGTTTATCTGATATAGAAAAAGAAAATGATGGAACTGTTTCACCATGTGGGGCAATAGGTTCAATAGTATTTACGCCAGAACTAAGTATAAAAACTGTAGAGAATTATTATAATAATTTTCCGAAAATTTGGGGTAAATATGGTTTTAAAGATGCTTACAATTTGGATATGGATAAACCATGGTATGCAAAAGAATGTATAGGTATAGATAAAGGAATTTCTATGATAATGATTGAAAATTATTTATCAGGTATTATTTGGAAATATTTTATGAAAAATCAATATGTAAAAAAAGGTCTAGAATTATTAGGGTTCGAAAAAGAAAAGGAGAGCATAAAAATATGAAAAACGAAAAATTATATAGATTATTAAAGCAGATGACATTAGAAGAAAAAATAGGCCAACTTGTTCAAGTAGCAGGAGAAACATTTTTGATGGATAATGTTGAAGTTACAACAGGTCCTTTAAAAAGTTTAGGTTTGTCAAATGAAATGCTATATAATATTGGATCTATATTAAATATAGTGGGAGTAGAAAAAATAAGGAAAGTACAAGAAGAATATTTATCTAAAAATAGATTAAAGATTCCATTACTATTTATGGCAGATATAATAAATGGATATAAAACTGTTCTACCTATACCACTTGCTACACGGATGTTCATGGGATAGTAATGTTGTATATGAATGTACAAAATTGGCAGTAAAAGAGGCAAAAATTGCACGGAGTAAATGTGAATTTTTCTCCAATGGTAGATTTAGTAAGAGACTCAAGATGGGGAAGAGTAATGGAATCAATTGGAGGAGAAGACCCATATTTAGGAAAAGTATATGCAAGAGCTATGGTCAAAGCACATAAAGAAGTTGATAGTAATAAAAGAGAAGGAATGATATCATGTGTTAAGCATTTTGCTGCATATGGTGCGGTAGAAGCAGGTAGAGATTATAATACTGTCGATATGTCACAAAGAGAATTTAGACAATATTATATGCCAGCATATAAAGAGGCAATTGATAGTGGTGCTGAAATGATAATGTCATCATTTAATATTGTAAATGGAATTCCTGCTACTGTAAATAGGTGGTTACTAAAGGATTTATTGCGAAAAGAGTTAGGATTTGAAGGTATAGTAATTTCAGATTATTCAGCAATAGAAGAAACAATTAAACATGGAGTTTCAAAAGATAAAAAAGAGGCAGCATATAAAGCCATTACAGCAGGAGTAGATATTGATATGATGTCTGATGTGTATGCAAATAATTTAAAGTATTTAGTAGAAGAAAAGTTGATATCAGAAGAAATAATAGATGAAGCGGTTTTAAGAATTTTAAAATTAAAAAATAAATTGGGATTATTTGAGAATCCGTATAAAAATTTAGATAATAAAATGGAAGAAAAAACTTTATTAAATAAAGAAAATCTTAAAAAAGCACGAGATTTAACATCAAAAACATTTGTATTATTAAAAAATGAAAATAAAGTATTACCTTTAAATAAGAAAAAGAAAATAGCTTTAATTGGACCATATGCAGATAATATTGCAATATTAGGTTCGTGGTCAATGTTTTCAGATAAATCTAGAATTACGACATTAAAAGAAGCTTTTGAAAATAAAATTGGAAAAGAAAATGTAATTTATGCAAAAGGAAGTGAGATTTTAGAGGAAAAAGAGATAAATGAGATTTTGCAAGCAGATGGGGGCAATATTATTCATATAGATAACGAAAAGGAAAAGTTGGAAAATTATATAAAAGAAGCAATAGAAATATCTAAACAAGTTGATACTATTGTATTAGCCATAGGTGAACATTATAAACAAAGTGGAGAAGCCTGCTCTAGAGCTAATATTGAAATTTCTGATATACAAAAAAGATTGTTAATGGAACTTTCTAAGTTAAATAAGAAAATAGTTGCAGTTTTATTTAATGGTAGACCTATAGTCTTAAAGGATATTGCTGAACATGTAAATAGTTTACTAGAAGTATGGTTTCCAGGAACAGAAGGTGCAAATGCAATTGCAGATGTAGTATTTGGAGATGTTAATCCAGCCGGAAAATTAACAATGAGCTTTCCTCAAGCTAGTGGTCAATGTCCAATTTATTATAATCATTATAATACGGGAAGACCACATAAAAGCAATACTAGGTTTGTTTCACGTTATCAAGATGTTCCAACAGAAAGCTATTATCCATTTGGATATGGATTATCTTATTCTAAGTTTAGATATTATGATTTGAAATTAAGTAATAAAATATTAACTGAGAAATCAAAGATAACTATAACTGTAAAAATAAGAAATGATAGTAATGTAAAGGGCGAAGAGGTTGTACAACTATATATTCAAGATTTAATAGCAAGAGTTGTAAGACCAGTGAAGGAATTGAAAGCGTTTAAAAAAGTGGTATTTTTACCAAAAGAAGAAAAAGAAGTAAGTTTTGATATTACTGAAGATATGCTTAAATTTTGGAATGAAAATTTGGAATTTAATTCTGAAGAAGGAGATTTTAGAGTGTTTGTTGGGGGAAATTCGGAAGATACATTGTCTGATATGTTTGAATTGAAGAAGTAAAAATTCAAATTTGGTATGAATAATGATTTAAATAGAAAATGTAGTTGAAATTTGAAGATTTTTATGTTAATATTAAAATTAACATAAATAAGCAGAAATAGAAAGGATATGATTTATATAATTCTATAATTTCCTAATTAAGTAACAGTAACTATTAACAAAGCAACAAGAAAGGCCAAATGGCAAGGAGGATAACTAATGAGCATTTTTGGATATGTTGGAATACTAATATTAACAACAGTAATAGCAGGAGAAATAAAATATAGATATGATAAAAAACATAATAAAAGTTATTTGAGAATATTAGTAGATGAAGAGATGTCTAAGAAGTTAAAATGAGAAAAAGGAGATTCCAATTCGGAATCTCTTTAAAAATATATGGTGATTTTATATAAAAATCGATTGACTTTTGGAAACAAATGTTTTATAATAGACACAACCTAAAAGGATGTGAAAATTATGAATGAAGAAAATAATATAATTTATGCGGATAAAAAAGTAGATGTAATAGAATATGATATAGAAAATATTAAAAATTTAATTTATACAATAAGAGGAAAGCAAGTAATGTTAGATAGTGATGTTGCAAAGCTATATAATTGTGAAACAAAGTATGTAAATCGTGTAGTAAAAAGAAATATTGAAAGATTTCCAGAGGAATTTTGTTTTCAGTTAACCGAAAGCGAGTTTCAAGTTTTAAGGTGCCAATTTGTCACCTTTAAAAGTAATGGAAGAGGACATCATAGAAAATATATGCCATATGTATTTACAGAACAAGGAATAGCAATGATTTCAGCATTATTAAAAAGCGATATTGCAGTCAATGTCAGTATTCAAATTATGAAAGCATTTATTGAAATGAGAAATTTTCTATTTTACAATGGACAAGTATTTCAAGAAATAAATACCATGAAAAATAAATTATTAGAACATGATCAAAAATTTGATATGGTATTTGATGAACTACAAAGTAAAAAAGAAAAAGAATTTAATGAAAAAATATTTTTTGATGGACAAATTTATGATAGTTACAGTTTAATAATTGATATCATTAAAACTGCTAAAAATAAAATTTTAATTATAGATAATTATATAGATGACAGTATTTTGAAGATGTTAGCAAAGAAAAATAAAGATGTAGAAGTAGCAATATTAACATCGCAAAACTGTGATATAAGTAAATTGGATATTAATAAATTTAATAGACAATATCCAATACTTAAAATTGCAAGAAGTGACAAATTCCATGATAGATTTATAGTAATAGATAATAAAGAATTATATCATTGTGGTGCATCACTTAAAGATTTGGGAAAAAAATGCTTTGCAATTAATAAAATGGAAGACATTGAATTTATTGAAAACATTGAGAATAGAGTGAATTTATATAAAAAAACTATTGACTTTGAAGAACAAATGTTTTAAAATAGTATCACAATAATATCATATGAATTAGTAAAATAAATATACCAATAAACGAACTAAAAGATAATCTTAATATGCTATTATGAGTATTTATATGGAAGTGATATTCATGGAATTTGAAAAAACAAAATTAATAGAATTAAAAGAAAAATTTGATTCTATTATTAATACAGAAGAAAAAGAAAATATAGAATTTTGGTACGCTAGAGATTTGCAAATTAGACTTGGTTATAAAAGATGGGAAAATTTTATTGAGGTAATAAAAAAGGCAATTCAATCATGTGAAAATGCTGAAATACCAAAGGAAAATCATTTTCGTGAGATTACGAAAATGATAAGTTTAGCTAAAGGAGCTAAAAGAGAAGTAGAAGATTATATGCTTACAAGATATGCTTGTTATTTAATTGCTCAAAATGGTGATTCTAAAAAAGAAGAAATAGCATTTGCACAAACATATTTTGCAGTACAAACTAGAAAACAAGAAATAATAGAAGATAGAATAAAACTAATGAATCGATTAGAAGCAAGAGAAAAACTAAAAGAATCAGAAAAACAATTATCAAAAAACATCTATGAAAGAGGAGTAGATGATTTAGGATTTGCAAGAATTCGTTCAAAAGGAGATTCTGCTTTATTTGGTGGGTTAAATACAATGCAAATGAAAGCAAAATATGGAGTAAAAGAAAATAGACCACTTGCAGATTTCCTACCAACACTTACAATAGCAGCAAAAAATTTGGCAACAGAAATGACAAATTATAATGTAACTGAAAAAGATATGTATGGAGAAGAAAACATAACAGATGAACATATAGATAATAATTTGAGTGTAAGAAAGATGCTAAATAAAAGAGGAATAAAGCCAGAAAATTTGAAACCAGCAGAGGATTTGAAAAAGTTAGAAAGAAGAGTGAAATCAGAAAATAAGAAAATGGCAAACAATAATAAATTGCCTAAAAGAAAATAAATGGATTTCAAACTATTGAAATATCAATAAGATTATGTTAATATAATAGCATAAATTTAGTAGAAAATCCTTCTATCTTAAAACATCAAGGTAGATTTAATATATAAATTAAACTATAAACAAGCATAAGCCAATTGGTGGGAGGGAAAAATATGAAAAAAATGTTGTTAACTTTATTGATTATCTTTACTATAATTTTCGGATTTGGATTAAGCTTTATGGAAGCTGGAATGTGTGAACCATCCATTAATATAATTATGGTAATAATAGGATTATTAGGAACATTTATAATGGGATTTAAATTATGCATAAAATTAGAAGACTATAAAAAAGAAAGAGAAAAATCTCAACAGAGACAGTTAAATGCAATAAATAAAATGGTACAAAAAATTAAATTGAAAGATAATGGATTTGATATTGATGAAGCAGTCAAAATAGTAAAAGAACATGAAAATAAAGAAAAATAACATGAAGTAAAGAGGTTGCAATTTGCAACCTCAAGTTTTTATAATATTGTAACTATAATTTAATTTTAGGTTGATACCTCTCAAGCCACATATTAACTTGACAAAGATAAGCCATAAGTTGAGGCCCAGTCATCAACTGGCCAAACCAAGGCCTGGTAAAGGCTTTACCATCGGTATTCAAAATATCCAAAATATAATCACGATTAAGTATATAATTAATAGGACTAGAAGAATCCTTCATAATAGTAGTAAGCATAGACTTAACAGCTTTCAAATAAGTTGGATTATGGGTTTTCGGGTATGGAGATTTCTTTCTATTAACAATTTCATCAGGAAGATAATCTTTCATTATATAACGTAAAATACCTTTTTCTCTACCCTTATAAGCTTTCATTTCCCATGGTACATTATACATATATTGGGCTAAACGATAGTCACAGAAAGGAACACGAGTTTCAAAACCATTTGCCATACTCATACGGTCGGCTCTATCTAGAAGAGTTTGCATAAACCAAGTTATTGTAAGATAAGAAATTCTACGTTTTTCAGCAGTATCATATGAATCTGTATCTAGAATTTCAACATTTGATAAACTTTGATTATATCTAAAATCTATATAATCTTTTAAATCTATTTTACTAGCAATAGCTGGGTTTAACAGTTTTTGACGTTCGTTAATTGCTATTGACCAAGGAAAAGTTCCAGAGCTTAAGCTATCTTCACGGAAAAACCAAGGGTAACCTCCAAATATTTCATCTGCACATTCTCCCATTAAACTAACTGTTTTTTCTTTTTTAACTTCTTTACAAAATAAATATAAAGAAGAGTCAACATCAGCCATTCCAGGAACATCTCTTGCAATCATAGCATCTTCTAAAGCTTTTGCAAGTTCAGGAGTATCTAATAATACTTGATGATGTTTTGAGTAAGTATTGTTATTCATAAGGTCAATATAATAATTATCTGAATTTGGTTGGAAATCTGATTTTACAAAATTTTTATCATTATCTACATAATCTACAGAGTAAGTGTCTAAAGGCCTAAGACCTTGTTCTTTTAAATAATCTGCTGTAAATTTAGTAATTATGCTAGAATCAAGACCTCCAGATAAAAATGTACAAATAGGCATATCTGATACAAGTTGTCTTGAAATGGCATCTTTTAATAATGTCTCAAGATGAAGACATGTTTCTTCAAAATCTTCTGTATGTTGTTTAGATTTTAATTTCCAATATTGCTCAATATGAAGACCAGATTTATTATATACTGCAAAATGACCAGGTTTAATCTCGAATATATCTTTATAAACAGTAAAACCTGGAGTATGAGCTGGGCCAATTCCAAATAGTTCTGAAATACCTTGACCGTCAATTATTTTTTGCATATTAGGATATTCAAAAATAGATTTTAATTCTGATGCAAAAATAAGTGCTTCGTCAAATTGAGTATAAAATAAAGGTTTAACCCCAAAGTGGTCCCTTGCCATAAAAAGTTCTTCAGTTTTTGAATTCCAAATTGCAAAAGCAAATATTCCATTTAAATGTTTTGCTACATCTTTTCCATAGTATATGTAGGCTTTTAAAAGAACTTCTGTATCAGATCTACTGTAAAAAGTAAAACCATTTTCTGATAAGGTATTTTTTAATTCTTCAGTATTATAAATTTGACCATTATAGACAATTACATATTCTCCAAGCGAGAATTTTTCTATCATAGGTTGTTTTCCGCCTAGAGGGTCGATTACTATTAGTCTTTTATGACCTAATGCAACATTTTTATTTAGATAAAGTCCTTCTTCATCAGGTCCACGTTGTTTTAGAGTTTGGACCATGTTATTTAAAATATTTTTTTTATTAGGTAAATCTTTTTTGTAATTTACAAAACCTGCAATTCCACACATAAAATTTCCTCCTATTAGTTAATAGTATATTCAATTTTGGAGGATTAGTTACTATACATAATTTGAATTTACAGTATTTACTAAAAAATTTTTACCATAGGTTGACAAATACGAAAAAAGAATGTATAATCTTATGGTATGAATTTGAAAAAAAGATGAAAATATGGTATAACACATATATATCTAATTAACAAGAGGAGGGAATAAAAATGGCACAACCAAAAAGAAGATGGTCAAAAGCTAGAACTCATAGCAAAAGATCAACATGGAAATTAGAAACACCAAAATTTGCAAAATGCTCAAATTGTGGTGAACCAGTATTACCACACACACTATGCTCAAACTGTGGATACTATGATGGAAAACAAATTGTAGTAAAAAAAGATAATAATGAATAATTAAATCCATCAGGGAGGAAAAATAAATGCAAATAGTAAAAGGTATATTTATTGTAATTTATTTTATAGTATGTTTAGCTTTAATAATCCTTGCAATGGCACAATCTAAAGAAGATGCAGGTCTATCTTCAACAATAACTGGAACATCAACAAATAATTTCTTTGAGAAAAATAAAGGAAACACTAAAGAAGGAAAACAAAAAAAATGGACAGTTATTTTTGGTATTGTACTTGTTGTGCTTTGTATTATTTTAGGAGCTATATATTCAATATAATAAAATTAGAGATTAAAAGAGTAGTTAAAGCTATTCTTTTTTTGTTTTAAAAAGTAATAACAGGAAAAGAGTATAATTCTCTTTTCCTGTTATTCAATTTGCTTTTTTATTTTATCTGCGACAATACCACAGACAATAAATTCAACTGCAATATATGCACTTAATTTAAAAATAGCTAATCCTAATTCATATAGAAAGAAATTATGTACAAAAAATAAATAAGAAGACAATAATATTATAGCAATTAGCAAAATTCCGAAACAAAACTTTATTCCAATTTTCATAATTTTTAAATCAGTTTTATCTAAATTATTAAATAAATTTTTTATTTTATCCATAAAATCAAAACCTTTCTAAATTTAATATTCTATAAAATATGTTAACATAAAATTAAAAGAATATCAAAGTAAAAAAAATGAAAAAGTACCATAAAATTACTTGCATATTAAACTATTAAATGATACAATTACCAAAAAAATGATCTAGGAGGAGGACAAAAATGTCAATATTATTACCTGGTGGAGCTGGATATATAGGAAGTCATACAGCAGTAGAATTATTAAAACAAGGAAAAGATATAGTTATAATAGATAATTTTTCGAATAGTAATATAAAGGCCATAGAGGCTATAAAAGAAATAACTAAAAGAGATTTCAAGTTTTATGAAATAGATTATATGGATAGAGAAAAATTAGAAAAAGTTTTTGAGGAAAATGAAATAGAAGCAGTTATAAATTTTGCAGGATATAAAGCAGTTGGAGAATCTGTAAAAGAGCCATTAAAATATTATTATGATAATGTCTCAGGGGCAATAATTTTACTTCAAACAATGGCTAAATATGGAGTGAAAAAATTTGTATTTAGTTCATCAGCAACGATATATGGTGAACAAGAGTCTCCAAAGTATGTAGAAACTATGGAAAGAAAAACAGCATCAAGCCCATATGGTACTACAAAAATTATGATAGAACAGATATTAGAAGATATTTATAGAGCTGATAATACATGGAAGATATCAATTCTTAGGTATTTCAATCCTGTTGGAGCACATGAATCAGGATTGCTTGGAGAAAATCCAAATGGAATACCAAATAATTTAATGCCTTTTGTACAAAAAGTTGCAATTGGAGAATTAAAAGAGTTAACAATATTTGGAAATGACTATAATACTCCAGATGGTACATGTAGAAGAGATTATTTACATGTTGTAGATTTAGCAATTGGACATATAAAGGCTTTGGAGAAATTAGATAATTCTGAAGATGGGGTATATATATATAATTTAGGAACAGGAACACCTGTAAGTGTATTTGATTTGGTAACAGCATTTATGAAGGTAAATAATATAGATGTACCATTTAAATATGGAGAGAGAAGAGCAGGAGATTTAGATGAATTTTATGCTGATCCAACTAAGGCTCAAAATGAATTGGGTTGGAAAGCAACTAAAACAATTGAAGATATGTGTAGAGATTCTTGGAATTATATTCAGAAAAATAAATAAGGTAGTTTGGAGATGACTTAAATCTAAAATGAATGCGAAAATAAATGTTTTGAGAGCAGTATTGGTAATATTGTTATTAATAATGTTTGTATCAATATTTAGATTTTCAAACCAAGATGGAGAAAAGTCTGGAAGTTTAAGTAGAGAGATTACAGAAAATGTAACTAAAAATGTTAAGACTATACAAAGAATGGAAAAAAGTAAGAAAGAAAAAACTTTAGATAAAATAGAACATTTTATTAGAAAATTGGCTCATTTTTCTCTTTATACTGTTGTGGGAATTTTAATGATGAGTTTGATGAGTACTTATAATTTAATACAGATTAAAAGATTGGGAATAAGTTTAGGAGTAGGAGTGATATATGCTATGTCTGATGAGTTTCATCAGATGTTTATCCCTGATAGAAGTTCGTCTATTATAGATGTCTTTATTGACTCTTGTGGTGTTTTTGTTGGAATTGTAATAGTGGTGTTAGTATTGAAGGCATTTAAGGTGGTAACTAGTAGGAAGTGTATACAGAAAAATTAATGACAAATTTACATAAAATTCGACAAAAAGTATTGAATTTGGAATAGGATAATGATATAATAAATAAGACGGTTTTCAAAAGAAATTTATTAGGGGGTAAATTTTATGGACGTTAAATCTAAAGATATAGAATATGTTTCAAATGGAAATATAACAACAGCCTTAGTACCATATCAAGATGTTTCTATATATAAGAGCAAAGTAAAAGCAAAAGTTGAAAGAACATTAAAGAGAACTATTGATTTATTTGGAGGAATTTTTGGAGTATTATCTTTAATTCCATTAACTTTAATAATTTCAATAGCAAATATAATATCAGGAGACAAAGGTCCTATATTTTACACACAAGAAAGAATTGGAAAAAATGGAAAGAAGTTTAAAATGTATAAATTTCGTTCTATGGTTGTAGGAGCAGATGAAAAATTAAAAGAATATTTAGAAGAAAATGAAGAAGCAAAGAAAGAATATAAACAATATAAGAAGTTGAAAAATGATCCAAGAGTGACAAAGATAGGTAATTTTATTAGAAAGACAAGTTTGGATGAATTTCCACAATTTATTAATGTATTAAAAGGTGATATGAGTTTAGTTGGTCCAAGACCATATTTGGAAAGAGAAAAAGAAGATATGACATATTTTTATAAATACATAATTTCTTGTAAGCCTGGGGTTACTGGACTTTGGCAAATTAGTGGAAGAAGTGAAGTTACTTTTGATGAAAGAATGCATATGGATATGGATTATTTTAGAAGAAATAGTTTGAAAACAGATATGAAGATTTTGAGAAAGACAGTAGAAAAGTTAGTTAAACGTGAAGGAGCAATATAAGTGAAAGAGAGAAAAAAAGTACTACATATTGTGGAAGCCTTTGGGGGAGGAGTTTTTACTGTATTAAATGATTTGATAAATGGAACCAGTGATGACTATGAAATTGTTGTTGCTTATTCATTAAGAGCACAAACACCAAAGAATTTCAGAGAATTTTTTGATAGTAAAGTAAAATTTATTGAAGTAAAAAATTTTACCAGAAGTATCAATCCAAAAAAAGATATAAAAGCACTAAAGGAGATAAAAAGAATTGTAAAAGAAGAAAAACCAGATATAGTACATTTACATTCTTCTAAAGCAGGAGTATTAGGAAGGTTAGCTGTGAATGGAAATAAAATTAGAATGTTTTATAATCCACATGGCTTTTCTTTTTTAAAGCAAGATGATTCGAAATTAAAAAGATGTATTTATTGGATGATAGAGAAAATTATAGCAATATTTAATAGAAAATGTACAATTGTTGGATGTTCAAAAGGAGAATATCTTGAAGCTAAGAAATTGAATAAAAATTCTATTTGTATTAATAATGGGGTAGATATAGACAAGTTAAATAAAGAAACAGCTAAATTGAATGATAAAGAAATTGATTATGATAATATAAAAATTTGCACAGTTGGAAGAATTTCTTTTCAAAAGAATCCACAAATGTTTAATGAAATTGCCACAAATTTTCCCAATATAGAATTTACTTGGATAGGTGATGGAGAATTAAAGGATAATTTAAAAGAATCTAATATATTAATAACTGGATGGAAATCAAAGCAAGAAGTATTGAAAATTTTAAATAATAATGATATATTTTTATTGACATCTCTTTGGGAGGGATTACCTATTTCTTTATTAGAGGCAATGTATTTAAAGAAAATTTGTATTGTTAGTGATGTTATTGGAAATAGTGATGTTATTATTAATAGAGAGAATGGTTTTATTTGCAAACAAGTTAAAGAATTCAATAAGATTATATCAAATCTGAAAGAGGAAAAGAAACAAGTTGAAGATATGAGAAAAAATGCCTTTGACAATATACTAGAAATATATAATACTAAAAAAATGTGTATGAGATATAAAGAAGAATATATATTAGGAGAAAAAAATGATAAAAAATAGAATTAAATGGATAGACATTTCTAAAGGTATTGGAATTATTTTAGTTTTAATGGGGCATATATCTAAAATAAAAATTATAAATAATGTTATTTATGCATTTCATATGCCTCTATTTTTTATGATTTCAGGATATTTATATAAAAATAAAAAAGAATTTGTTAAGAATAAGGTAAAAAAAGTTTTAATACCATATTTTATTTTTTCCATTTTTTCTTTTTTATATTGGCTTATTATAGAAAGACATATACGAAGTCAATCAATTTCTCCATTAGATGCTTTTTCTAATATATTTATAGCTAAAGGAGGATCTGACAACTATATATTTAATGTGGTTCTTTGGTTTTTACCTTGCTTATTCATTACAGAAACTATTTTTTGGATATTAGAAAAGAATTTTTCTACAAAGAAAATAGGGATAATAGTATTTTTAAGTTCAATAATCGGTTTTATTTATCCAAAGATTGTAGATTTTAGATTGCCATTTTGTATAGATATATTTTTTACATCAATAGTATTTTATTATATAGGATATATATTTAAGAATTATATAGAACTTAAAACAAAAGAAAAAATAAGATATAAAGAAAATATAATAATCTTGATAGGAGTATGTATAACTATTTACTTAGCTATTATTGAAAATGGAACTGATATGACTAATTTAAGATTTACTTATTATACAATTTTTTATATAGCAGCAATAATTGGAACATATACAATATACTTGCTTTCAAATAGGTTATGTGAATTTAAGAGTAGTGGAATTATTGAGTGGATTGGAAAAAATTCCTTATATATTATGTGCATACATGAACCAATAAAAAGAATTGTAATAGTTTTATATTCTAAAATAATAAAACAGAATGGGGATTTAATTAGACAAAGTTTTTTGCAAGTAATAATAATAACATTTATATTAACTATTATTTCAGTAATTGTGTCATATTTAATTAATAAATTAAAATATAGACTAAAAAATATTTAAATGTTTTTGGAAATAAATAATAAAAGGAGAGTACTTATGAAAATAGCCATTATTACATCTGGATATATGCCGGTTCCAGCGACTAAAGGTGGTGCTGTTGAGACTTTAGTTGAAAATATCATATATGAAAGGGAAAAGATAGAAGATAATAATGATATATATATATTCACTGATTACGATAAAAAAGCATGGGAAAAAAGTAAGAAATATAAAAAAAGTGAGTTTATTTGCATAAAGACACCTAAAATATTTAATTTAATAGATTTAATAATTTTTAAATTTTTTTCAAAAGTTTTAAAAAAGAAAAAGAATATATCTTATAGGTATATAATAAAAAGATTATATTATATAAATAAGGTTAGTAAAGATTTAAAAGAAAATCAATATGATAAGATTATTATTGAAAATAATGCATCTTTATTTTCAACACTAAAATTAAGAAAAAATTATATAAAATATAAAGATAAATATTATTTTCATTTGCATAATGAAGTTATACAAACATTTGGAAATCAAGAATTAATAGGACAATCGAAAAAAATAATAGGAGTTAGTAACTATATTAATAATTCTATAACAAATAAAATAAAAGGTATAAATAAAGCTCAAACAACGGTATTAAAAAATTGTATAGATATAGAAAGAGTAGGCAATGAATTAAATGAAAAAGATAATACAGAAAGTAAGATAATATTTAATCCTGATGATATAAAAATTGTGTTTGTAGGAAGGTTAAGTGAAGAAAAAGGAATTAAAGAATTAATTCAAGCTATAATAAATCTCAATAATCCTAGAATCAAATTAGTTATTATAGGAAAAAGTTTTTATAAAACAAAAGTAGAATCTTCATTTGAGAAAGAATTAATATGTATGACTGATAAAATAAAAGATAATGTGATTTTTACTGGATATATCGAACATAAAGAGATATATAATATGTATAAAATGGCAGATATAGTGGCTTTACCATCAATATGGCAAGAACCAGCAGGATTAACAATAGTAGAAGCTGCAGCTGTAGGAGTGCCAGTAATTACAACTGATGCTGGTGGAATACCAGAATATATAGATAACAATTATGCAATTATAATTAAAAATAATGAAGATATTGTGTATAATATTGAGGAAGCAATTAAAAAAGTATTAGTTGATAAAGATTTAAGAAAGAAATTTTATAGTAATGCAATAAGTATTAGAAAAAAATATTCAATAGAAAAATATTATAAAGAATTCATAAATATATTGGAGGAAAAATGAGAAAAGTAGGAATTTTAACATTTCATGCAGCATATAATTATGGGGCTGTTTTACAGGCATATGCTTTAAAAGAAAAAATAAAAAGCTTAGGATATGATTGCAGAATTATAAATTTTAGGACTAAAAAACAAATAAAAAAGTATTCTGTCATAAATACAAGTAAAATTAATAAAGCAACTTTAGCTAAGAATATACAAAATATATTTTATGCAAAGCAAATAAAAAAAAGAAACAGCAATTTTGAGAAATTCATTGGAAATAGTCTAGATGTATATCCTAAAAATTGGATTGATGAAGAATCATTAGAGAATACAATAAAAGAATTTGATTTTGTTGTTTGTGGAAGTGATCAAATATGGAATATATCTGAAAAAGTTGATGATAAAAGTATGTGTTATTTTTTAGATTATAAAGGCAACTTTAAAAAGATTTCATATGCAGCATCATTTGGAGACAGTATAAAAGATATTGAAGAAGAGAAGGAACGTTTTTTACCTTTACTAAAGGATTTCTCAAATATTTCAGTAAGAGAAAACGATGCTCAAGAATTTTTGAATGGAAATGGAATAATAAGTGAACTAACATTAGATCCAACACTTTTAATGAATAAAGAAGAATGGAAAAAAGTTATAAAAGATGTAAAAATAAATGAACCATATATTTTATATTATTCTGTAAATAGTAGAAAATATTCTATTGACTTAACAAAAAGGATATCAAAAGAATTGGGTGGAATAAAAGTAATTAACTTAGTTTTACATCCGAAATCAGCATTTTCAGGGTTTGAGAACAAGATAGATTATGCACCAGAAGAATTTTTAGCCCTTATAAATAATGCAAAAATGATTTGTACTAATTCATTCCATGGAACAGTTTTTTCAATAATATTTGAAAAGCCATTTGTTGCTATGTTTGATATGAAAGATGAAAAAATAGTTAAAGAACAAAGAAAATATACATTATTAAAAGAATTAGGACTTGAAGATAGAATATATACTTCAAAAAGTGAAATAAATATTCAAGAGATGCTAAAAGTAAATTATAAAGAATCTAAAGAGAGATTAGAAAGATTAAGAAATAAATCATTAAAATATATAAAGGAAAGTTTAAAATAAGATGTTAGAATTTGATAAAAGACATAAATGTTTTGGGTGTACAGCTTGTAAAAGTATATGCCCTCAACAAGCAATAGAAATGATAGAAAATGAAGAAGGTTTTTTAGAACCAAAAATTATTGAGGAAAAATGCATAAAATGTGGGTTATGTGAAAGAAAATGTCCAGCTATAAATTACAATCAAAAAGAAAAAATCAATCCATTAAAAGTAATTTCAGCATATAAAAAGAATAGTAAAGATTATAAAAACTATACTTCTGGAGGAGTTTTTATAGAATTAGCCAAAAAAATTATTGAAGAAAATGGATATGTATGTGGTTGTATATGGAATGACAATATGGAGGCAGAACATATTTTAACAAATAATATTAGTGAAATAGAAAAAATGCAAACATCTAAATATGTACAAAGTAACTTAAAAGACTGCATTAAGCGAATTAAGGAATTAACGAAAGATGAAATAAAGGTTCTATTTACAGGGACAGCTTGCCAGATTGCAGCAGTAAAAAGTGTATTAGAAGATAATGATTTGATTTATACTTGTGAAATTGTATGTCATGGAGTTCCTTCACCTAAAGTATGGAGAAAATATGTTGGTTATATGGAGAAAAAAACAAAATCAAAAATAAAAAATGTTAATTTTAGATTTAAAGGGAAATATGGTTGGATAACACCTTTTTCTAAATATTACTTTGAAAATGGAAAAGAGAAAAGGTTCTTAACATATAATGAAGATGTATATTTACAAGGATTTAGTAAAAGTTTGTTTTATAGAAAATCCTGTTATAATTGTATATACAAGGGAAAAAAGAGTTTATCAGATGTAATAATAGGAGATTTTTGGGGGTGTCCAAGCAAGCTGTTAGAAAACAATCATAATAAAGGAATTTCAATTGTTCTTATTAATAATGAAAAAGGAAAAAGGTTATTTGATAAAATATCTGAACACTATATTATTAATGAAGAAGTTTTGGAGGATGTAATAAAAGAGAATAGTCCTATAATTAAACCAGTAGAAGAAAACGATAATAGACAGAAGTTTTTTGAAGACTTAATAGATATAAGTGATGAAAAGATGGTAGAAAATATAAAAAAGTTGACATTTAATAAAAATACATATATAAAACAATGGATGTATAAATTAGGAATTTTAGAAAAATTAAAAATGAATAGGTATAGAAAAAAACATTAATATTGGAATGGGAGTAAAATAATGAAGAAAATTGACTTTGTAATATTATGGGTAGATGGAAATGATCCTATATGGATAGAAGAAAAAGAAAGGTATGCTAGTAATAATAATGAAAGAGCTGTTGAGAAAAGTAGATTTAGGGATTGGGACAATTTACAATATTGGTTTAGAGGAATAGAAAAATATGCAAATTGGGTTAATAAAATATTTTTTGTAACATATGGACATATTCCAAAATGGTTAGATACGAATAACCCTAAATTAAAAATTGTCAAACATGCAGATTTTATGCCAAAAGAAGATTTACCTACATTTAATTCTAATGCTATATTAATAAATTTACATAAGATAAAAGGATTATCAGAAAATTTTGTTGTATTTAATGATGATATGTTTTTACTAAGACCAGTAAAACAAACTGATTTTTTTGATAAAAATGGAACTCCAAGAGATGAATGTGTTCATAATATTATAACTGCATATGGAGTAAGAGGACAACACTGTCATTTTTTATTAAATAATATAGATATAATAAACAGACACTTTAAAAAGTATAATGTAATTATAAAAAATATATTTAAAATTTTCAATTTTAGATATGGATTTAGAATGTTGAGAACCTTATTTTTATTACCATGGTATAGTTTTACAGGGTTTTATGATCCACATATACCTAATTCATATATAAAGTCAACTTTCAAAGAAGTTTGGAGTAAAGAAGAAAAGATATTAAGTAATACATCAAGACATAAGTTTAGAGATAATGAAGATGTTACGGAATGGGTAATGAGATATTGGCAATTAAATAACGGGCAATTCAAACCTAGAAGAACTAAAAAGTTTGGAAAGTATTTTTTTGTAACAGATGATAATAAAAAAATAATAGAGGAGATAAAGAAGCAAAAACATAAAGTAATATGTATAAATGATGTAAAAGACAATTTTGATTTCGAAAAAGCAAAAGAGCAAATAATAAATGCTTTTGAAACTATTTTGCCTGAGAAATGTAGCTTTGAAAGAGGAGAAATAATAAATGAAAAATGAAGTTTGTACAATTGTTGTAACATATAATAGAAAGGAATTATTAAAGGAGAATATACAAGCATTATTAGCACAAACATATAATAGTTTTGATATATTAATAATTGATAATGGTAGCACAGATGGGACAAAAGATTATATAAATCAATATGTAAAAAATAATGTTTATTATTATAATACAAGTAAAAATTTAGGAGGTGCTGGGGGCTTTAATTATGGTATAAAAAAAGCTCTAGAGAATAATTATAAATATGCTTGGATTATGGATGATGATACGATTCCAACAGAAGGGGCATTAGAATCTTTGGTGAATAAAAAAGAAATATTAAATAATAATTTTTCATATTTATGTAGTTTAGTAAAATTTACTGATGGAAGTTTATGTAAGATGAACATTCCAAAGATAAACAGAAAATGGTTAGATTATTATCAAAATATAGAGAAAGGATTAATTTCAATTCAAACATGCTCTTTTGTATCATGTTATATAAACTTAGAGTATGCAAAAAAAGTTGGGTTACCAATAAAAGAATTTTTTATTTATGGGGATGATGTAGAATATACTAAAAGATTATCTAAATGTAAAAATGCATTCATAGATATAAATAGTATTGTATATCATAAGATGAAAACAAATACTAATACTGATATAGTACATGTTGAAAAGGAAAGAATTGATAGAAGCTATTATACTTATAGAAATAGATTTTATATAGCAAAACAAGATGGAACAAAAGAAGTATTTAAATATTTATTAAGATATTTTTATATGAAAGTAAAAATAGTATTTAGAGCTAAAGAAAAGAAATTTAAAAGATTATGGATTATTACAAAAGGATTTTGGGCAGGAATATTTTTTGATCCAAAAATAGAGAAAACAGAGGAGAAAAAAGACAAATGATTATATATATTATAACTTTTGCAATAACAATATTATTAACATATATAGTACAAAAAAATGAAAAAAAGAGTATATACAAAAATATTTGTATAATTTTAATAGTATTTATTCCATCTTTTATAGGTGGAATGCGTGATTTTACAATAGGAACAGATGTACTTATATATGGAAAAGATTTTTTTGAACAAGCAGTACATAGCAGTAGTTTTACTTATTATCAGAGTGTTGTTCAAACTGATATAGGATATGCAATTTTAAATTTTATAATATCACGATTTACAAGTAATGTTAATATATTTTTCTTAATATTACAATTGATAATTAATGGTTTGATGTTTGCAACTATTTATGACAATAAAAAGAAAGTTCCAATGTGGTTTTCCATGCTAATTTATCTTACTGTATATTATTGTAGAACTTATAATTATATAAGACAATCGATAGCATTAGCCATAGTACTATATTCAACAAAATATATAGAACAAGACAAATTAAAGAAGTATATATTATGTATATTAGTTGCAGAATTATTCCATCCAACGGCTATTTTTGCAATATCGCTATATTTATTAAAATATATTGCAAATAGTAAACACAGAACTTTATACGAGGGGATAATATTATTAGCAGTAATAGGAGTAACTTTAAATATAAGTAATGTTTTAAAAGTACTATATCAAATGGGTATAGTTCCAGAAAGATATTATGCATATACATACAGGTTTGTAAATACAACAGGAGGATACTCTTTTATTGATGTAATTTATAGAGTAATATGGATAATTATTTATATGATATTTGGAAAGAAGCTTAGAAGAGAAGAAAGTATAAATAACTGTTATGGAATGTGTCTTTGGTTAGATTTAATTTTCTTTTTCTGTAGGACAAAATTAGTTTATGCAGATAGAATATCATTATATTTTGGATATACTACAATTTTATTTATACCTAAAATGATTGAAAAAGTTTCTAATAATAGAAAGGGAAATGCTAATATTATATATTTTATTTCTTGCATAATTTTTATAGTGTATTGGTATATGAAATTTATAGTATACGGTTCTAGTGAGGTATATCCATATACTTCATCAATATTAGGAATATAGGGAGGAAAAATGGAAGAATATGATTATTTAATAGTTGGTTCTGGATTATTTGGTGCTATATTTGCATATGAGGCCAGAAAAAGAGAAAAGAAATGTTTGGTAATAGAAAAAAGAAACCATATTGGGGGAAATATATATACAGAAAATATAGAAAAAATAAATGTACATAAATATGGTGCACATATATTTCACACAAGTAATAAAGAAGTATGGGAATACATAAATAGATTTGCAGAATTTAATCGTTATACTAATTCGCCAATTGCAAGATATAAAGACGAAATCTATAATATGCCTTTTAATATGAATACTTTTAATAAAATTTGGGGAGTAATTACTCCAGATGAAGCAAAAATAAAAATTAAAGAAGAACTAAAAGAAGCAAATGTTAATGAACCAAGAAACTTAGAAGAGCAAGCTATAAAACTTGTTGGTAAAACTATATATGAAAAATTAGTAAAAGGTTATACAGAAAAGCAATGGGGAAGAAAAGCAGCAGAGTTACCAAGTTTTATTATAAAAAGATTACCAGTAAGATTTACATATGATAATAATTATTTTAATGATATTTATCAAGGAATTCCAATAGGGGGATATACCCAAATTATTGAAAAATTACTAAATGGAATTGAAGTAAGATTAGAATGTGATTATTTTGATAATAAAGAAAAATTAAATAATATATGTAAAAAAATAATATTTACAGGACCAATAGATCAATATTATAATTATTGCTTTGGAGAACTTGAGTATAGAAGTGTAAGATTTGAAACAGAAGTTTTGGATACAGATAATTATCAAGGGAATGCGGTTGTTAATTATACAGAATATGAGGTTCCATATACCAGAATTATTGAACATAAACATTTTGAATTTGGAAAACAACCTAAAACTGTAATTAGTAAAGAATATTCAGATAAATGGAATAGAACAAAAGAACCTTATTATCCTGTAAATGATAAAAAAAATAATGAATTATATGAAAAATATAGAAAATTAGCTGATGAAGATAAAAATGTAATTTTTGGAGGGAGACTAGGTCAATATAAATATTATGATATGGATAAAGTAATTTTAGCAGCATTAAATTGTGTAAAAGAAGAGTTTAAAGAAAAAGAATAGGGTTGATAATGTGAAAAAAAAAGGAATAGTTAAAAATTATATGTATAATTTGACATATCAGTTATTAGTATTAATATTACCATTAATAACTACACCATATTTATCAAGAGTATTAGGTGCAGAAGCAATTGGAATATATAGTTATACATTGTCAATAACTACATATTTTATATTATTAGGATCTCTAGGTGTGGCAATGTATGGGCAACGAGAGATTGCTTATGTACAAGATGATATAAAGAAAAGAAGTAGGGTATTTTTTGAAATTATTATTTTTAGATTTATAACAATGTCTATAGGAATGATATCTTTTTACTTTTTATTTATAAGACAAGGAGAATATAGCCAGTATTATAAAATTTTATTATTAGAATTATTAGCTAATTGTATTGATATATCATGGCTTTTTCAAGGATTAGAAGAATTTAAGAAAACAGTTATAAGAAATATGATTGTAAAATTTATTAGTGTAATATGTATTTTTATATTTGTTAAAACTGCTGAAGATTTAATAAAATACTTTATGATATATGTACTGTCAATATTATTAGGAAATTTAACATTATGGTTTTATTTACCTAAATATGTAAGAAAATGTAAACTAAAAGAATTAAAAATTCTTAGACATCTAAAGCCAACAATAAGCCTATTTTTACCACAGATAGCAACTCAGATATATACAGTTTTAGATAAAACTATGATAGGGACAATAGTAATAAATAAATCTGAAGTAGGTTTTTATGAACAGGCACAGAAAATCATAAAGATGTTTTTAACAATAATTACATCATTTGGAACAGTAATGGTACCTAGAATGGCAGTTATATATATAAATAAACAAAAAGAAGAATTAAAGCAATATATGAAAAAATCATTTAATTTTGTATGGATTATATCAATACCTATGGTATTTGGAATAATAAGTGTTGCTAACAAATTTGTTCCTATATTTTATGGTAATGGGTATGATAAGGTGTCAATATTAATGCGTGTAATAAGTCCTATAATAATTATTATAGGTATAAGTAATGTAGTAGGAACCCAATATTTAATACCAACAAAACATCAGAAAGAATATACGATATCTGTTATAAGTGGAGCAATAGTTAATTTTATTTTTAACTTAATTTTAATTAATTTATATGGTGCAATAGGAGCATCAATAGCAACAGTATTAGCAGAATTAACAGTAACAGGAATACAAATGTTTTTTATAAGAAAACAAATAAATGTTAAGGAAATGATAATGATATCAAAAAATTATTTAATAATTGGTATAATAATGTATATTATTTCAGCATTGTTAGGTAATATGATAAATAATAATTTTGTTTCAATATTATCTCAATGCTTAGTAGGCATATGTATATATGTCGGAGGATTAATTATTATAAAAGATAAATTTTTATTTCAAGGTATTAAAGTTATAAAAAATAAAATGATTAAAAATAAGTAGGAGTACTTATGAATAAAAAAATAGAAGAATATAAAAAGAAAGTAAAAAAAATTGAAAGAACAATAATAACATTAGCACTTATGGTATTTTTATTAGGAGTACTAATATCAATAGTTCAATATGGAATAAAAAAATCTAAAGCAAATAAAGAAAAACAAAATAGTTCAAATGGAGAATATTCAATAAATTTAAATAATGATGCGATAATTTACGAAAATAATTTGAATTTTAATTTAAAAATTAGTAATTTTAATAATGAAAGTAAATATAGAGCTATAATAAAAGTTAATGATGAAACTGTTAAAGAAGAGAACATAATGTATGAAGAAAATACATTTTCTTTAGAATTTAAAGATGAAGGTAAAAAGATAATTTATATAACATTATATAAAGATAGTACAGAATGTGGTAATTTTGAAAGAAATGTATATTATGTTGAGCCATATCAAAGCCAATTTTTAGACCAATTATCTAATAAAGGAGTCTCATGTCATTATAAAGATGGAACGTGGGAAAAATATAGAAAAAGTTCAGAATTAAATAATAATTTAGGAACAAATTATCTACGTATAGAATTTGTTTGGAATGTTATAGATAAAAATAATGGAACTTATGATTTTTCCGGATATGATTCATATTTGACAAATACCAATAAAAAAATTGTTGGAATTTTTAATGAACAAAAAGCAGGTTATTTGGCAGGAAATGATTTAAAGATTAATACTGAAGACGAATTAAATCAATTTATAGAGTTTGTTGAAGAAGTAGCTAAAAAATATCCATTTATAAAATATTACCAAATCTTAAATGAACCCAATTACAGCAATTCGAATGGAGCATATATGAGTGATGAAGATATTAAATGGTATGAGGAGGTAATAAAAAGAACATATAAAAAATTAAAAAGTATTGATAATAGTATACAAGTAATAACAGGAGCAACAGCTGTTTCTCTAAATGATGGAAATACATATATATCGTCTGAGAATTTCTTTAAAGAAATAAATACAGAAGTATATGGATATTCAAGTGGGTATGCATATCATCCATATGATATTTATAATAATAAAATACAAAATCAAGTGTTTTTGAAAAAAATAGATATTCATAATAAATTATTTAACACTTTTGGAGGTTTTACAAAGCAATATATAACAGAATATGGGATACCATCATATAACCAATATAATGTAAATGAGGAAATTCAAGCTGATAAATTAATACAACAAACAGTTATTTTAGATGAACAGAGTGCAGAAGTTGCATTAATATATAATTTATGGAATATTGGAAAAGATACAACAAATAAAGAACACAATTATGGATTGATAAATAATAACTATACTCCAAAATTATCTTATTATGCTATGAAGAACTATTACCAAAACACCAATGGCTCAGAATACATAGGAAATTTAAATATAAAACAAGGCCTAGAAACCCATGTCTACAACAAAGACGGCACCCCACTAATAATAGCATGGTCAGACAACACAGACAACACATATAATATCTCACTAAATAACATGACTGCAAAAGACATATATGGTAAAGACATCCAACCAGACGAAACAGGCAAAATAACAATAACAACATCCCCAGTATATTTATACAACATATCAACAAAAAGTTTCTACCGAGCAATCTCAAACACATCTATTCCCAAATATGAAGAATTCGAAACAAACTTCCAAAATGAAATAACAAAAGTACCAGGCTTACAATCATCAATAAACACACTAAAACAAAGAATGCAAAACATTTCGGAAGTATCGAGCCTAGACGAAACAACAGCAATAAACCTAATGAAACAACACTACAATCTAGGAAACGCAATAATTCAAAGTTACAAATCAAAAGCACTACAAATAGAATATGTAACCTTAAGTTCAATGTTAGACGCACTAAATGATATAGGAAACTCCTATGAAGACCTAGTAACAGTAAGTACAAAAACAAGGAATGCAAACCTAACAGAAACACAAAAACTAATTACAGAAGCAGAAACTTTAACAAATGACACAGAGCTAGAAATGATATACCCAAATAAAATACTACAATTCAGCCAAGACTACTACGAAAAAGCAGATTATATAAACAGTTTAAAAGAAGAAAATGACATAAAAACAGGTTTAATAATAAGTAAAAACCTACACAGTAAACTACTAGCAGATTGGGCAATACAATTTGCTAACCTATACATAGACGAATATATAACAAACAACCCAGTAGAAATTACCTACACAACAACAACCTTAACAAACCAAAATGTAACCGCAACACTTAAAACAAATGCCAATATAACAATAACAAACAATTCAAATAGTAAAACACACACATTTGAAAACAATGGAAGTTTTACATTTGAATACAGGGTAAAAGGACGAGCATTCAAAAAGACAGTAGAAGTCAACAATATAGACAAAAAAGCACCTACAATAATAGGAGTACAAAATAACAAATTATACATACAAAATATAACTCCAAAAATCCAAGACGAAAATCTTAAGCAAGTTCTATTATACAAAGACTTAGAATTAATACCAGATTATAAAATAAATAGTACAATTTCAGAAGAAGGAAGTTACAAATTAATTGCAGAAGACAAAGTCGGAAATCAAACAACAGTAGAATTTGACATTTGCAAAAATCCAGCAACAATAAAATATTCAGCAGAACAATTAACAAATCAAGATGTAATAGTAACATTAGACTCTAAATATGAAATAGAAGAAACAAACAATGAAAACAAAACAACATACACATTTACAGAAAATGGAGAATTTACATTCAAATTTAAAATAAAAGGAACAGAATTAAGATTAACAGCACATGTCAATAATATAGACAAAATACCGCCAACAATTACTGGAGCTGAAAATGGAAAATTATATATAGATAACGCAACTCCAATAATTCAAGATGAAAACTTAAAAGAAATAAAACTATATTTAAATTCATATGAAGTAGAAAATTATACAACAGGAGTACAACTTTCAGAAGAAGGTTTCTACAAGATAATTGCAACAGATAATGCAGGAAATGAAACAACAACAGAATTTGCAATAATGGAAAGTATGGACAAGGAATATAAAATAAGAGATAATTATATTTTGAATATAAAAAATAATACAAACAGATATAATTTTGATAAAAACCTAAATTTACCAATAAAATATGAAATTATTAGAAATGAAACTAAATTAACAGAAACTGATAAAATAGCAACAGGAGATATATTAGTAACAGATGGAGGAGAAGAATATACTTTAATTGTTAATGGAGATATAAACAAAGACGGAGATGTAAATATAAAAGATGTAATGAAACTAAGAAGATATTTACTAAAAAGAAACAATTTAGATGAAATATCATTATTGGCAGCTGACTGTGATTTAGATGGAAAAAGTATAAATACTAGAGATTTAATCAAAATGAGATTAATTGTATTAGAAAGAGATATAATATAAGTTTCAAAACAACCCAAAGTATAAAAAAATACTTTGGGTCTAAATTTTATAATTTAAAAATAAAATATAAATAATTATATACAAGAAAAATGTCATATAAATGTAATAAATTTGTAATTTAAAAGAAAAATAAACTATATTGTCATAAAAAGGTAATAATGATAAAATAATAAAAAATAGACAAAATTGGAGAAGAAAATGAGAAAAATACTAACTAGTATTATTATTTTATTAATAACAATATCCATATTTCAAACATCATATGCTACTGAAGAGGAAACCGAGCCAAGTATACAGATTGATTTTACAGGAGACATTAATATAACACAAGATACAAAAAATGTAACATTTACAATAGAGTTAGGAGAATTTATAGAAATTCCACAAAATGCAATGATAGGATATGAAATGATATTAGAATATGATAAAAACATATTTAGTGAAGTGAAAGTAGAAGCACAAGAAAATTGGATAGTAGGGTATGTCAAAAGTACAGGAAGATTAATTGGAGAGACAAAAACAACAGCAAACCCAAATGAGGCAATAGCAAAAATTACTTTTACATTAAAAGAAAATGTAGAACTAGGAAAAACTACTATAAAACTAAAATCAGGATTATTAACTATAAATGATGATGATTTAGATATAAATTTTGAGAAAGAAAAAGAAATTATAATAATAGAAAAAAAAGAAGAACCTAAACCTGAACAAAGTGAAAAAAGCCAATATCAAACAAATGATATATTAAAAAATAACAACAATGAAAAAATAATGGAAAACGCAAACCAAAAGCAAACTCAAAATCAAGACAACACAATAACATCAAAAATATTACCCAAAACAGGATTCAAAACAATGGCAATTACAGCAGTTTCACTAATTATAGCAGGTATGATTTTTCTAATAAAATACAAATCAATATAAACAAAATAAAAAACAGAAAAAAAGTGTAAAAATTGCAAAAAAAGTATTGCATAATTGATTTTAAGATGATATAATAAAGACAGTTTTATAAAAAGGGAGGATTTAAAATGAAAAAAGTTTTAACAATTTCAATTTTAGCAGTAATGTTAGTATTAATGGTTGTAACAGGAGTTAACGCTGCAAACAATGATAATTTAGCAGAAACTCTATACAATATGGGAGCTAAATACGGAATGACAAAATCTGATAAAGTAAAAATCGAAAGATATTTAGCTGATTACCCAGTTACAGAATCTGAAGCTAATGCAATAGTAGCTAAAGCTGAAGAAGCTGTAAAAGTTATGGAAGATGCTGGTGTTACAGATTACACAAAATTATCAAAAGCTCAAAAAGACCAATTAAAATCAATAGCTAACGAAGCTGCAAGTATTGTAAACGTTACATTAGTTTTCAAAACTAAAGCAGTTGAAGTTTACAAAAACGGAAAATTAATTGAAACAGTTAGCAACAATAATGGAAAACTTGCTTACACAGGAAATAATAACATAGTTTTAGTTGTTTCTTCAATAGCAGTTATAGCCCTAGCTTCAGTAGTTGCTAGAAAGAAATTAGCTAATGCATAATTTTGTAATAAATACAATAAAAGCAACTATTATTGAATTAATAGTTGCTTTATTTATTACTGCCATCATTTTAGGCTTAGGTTATTTTTTATTTGGGGCTAAAGTAGAAGAAACCATGTCACTAATAAACAAAGTATCAATAGGTGTTAGTGAAGGAAAAGAAGCTGTTGATCCAGTAATGAATGAAGAAAACAAAATTATAAATTATCCAGAATATGGAAACAAATATGGTACAATAAAAATACCAAAAATAGATATAGATCTTCCTGTATATTATGGAGATGCATTAGACATCTTAAAAAAAGGAGTAGGACATTCAAGTGGTAGTTATTTTCCAGGAGAAGGAGGCTCTATAATTTATATGGGGCATAATTCAAAGAAAGTTTTTAGAAGATTTTCAGAATTACAAATTGGAAATAAAATCCAAGTTACAACTTCATATGGAGAATTTAATTATAAAATATATGATATGCAATTAATAAACGAAACCGAAGTAGACAAACTTCCAATTCAAAAAGAAAAAGAAATTTTAATGGTATACACATGCTATCCATTTAACAACATAGGATATGCAACACAAAGGTATGTAGTATATGCAGAATTAGAAAGTTAGGAGGAAAAAATGAAAGTAGTAAAAAATATAATACAATATATAGTAGCTACAATTTTAGCTTTAGCGATACTTTTATTAATTTTAATTAATATATTTTCCTCTTCTATACTTAGTAAAGACTATGTTTTATCAAAATTAGATGAACAAAACTATTATGATAAAATATATGAAGATACTAAGTCTAATTTTGAAAATTATATACATCAATCAGGATTAGATGAAGAAGTTTTAAATGATATTGTAGCAAAAGAAAAAGTAAAAAAAGATACCAAAATAATAATAAACAATATTTATAATGGTATGGATGAAAAAATAAATACAGAAGAAATAAAAGAAAGATTAAATGAAAATATAAATAATTCTTTAAATGGAAAAATATCAGCTACTCAAAGAAAATCAATAGATACATTTGTTGACACAATTTGCAAAGAATATGAAGCTACAATTTCTCATACAAATTATGAACAAAAAATACATACAGGATATAAACAAATTGAAAGATATATTAATTTAGCAAAAAAAGGTATATTAATTGGTATAGGTGTATGTATAGTATTAATAATTTTGTTAACCTTAAAAAGAATTTATAGAGTAATTGCAAGAATAGGAATAGCATTTACAATTGATGGTATACTTTTATTATTTGCTCAAAACTATATAAATTCAAAAGTTAGAATTTCAAGTATAACAATTTTGAATGATGGTACATCAGAAGTACTAAGGAGTATATTAAATGACATATTAGGTAATGTATTAAAATATGGAAGTGTATTGTTAAGTATAGGAATTATACTTATTGTTATTTATGGCTTAATAAAAAGTATTAGGAAAATAAAAAGAGAAAAAGAGCAATATACACCAGAAAATTAGTTAGGGGAGAAAGATGGAAGAATTAGATTTAAAAGAATTATTAAATTTATTTTGGAGCAAAATTTTTCAAATAATATTAATAGTAATAATAACAGCTGGAATAGGAATTATTTATACATTTGGATTTACAACTCCAAAATATAGTTCAACAACAACACTTTTATTAGCTGGTTCTGAGCAATCATCTAATGGAGATACTAAAAATGCTATAACAACAACAGATGTAACATTAAATTCAAAATTAGTTTCTACATATAGTGATATTGTAAAAAGTAATACAGTTATAAGAAGAGTTATTTCAAATTTAGGTATAGATGTAAGTGAAGATAATTTAAGAAAAAATGTAAGTGTAAAAAATAAAGAAGACACAGATATAATTAACATAACAGTAACAAATGAAAATGCAGCATATTCTGCAAAAATTGCAAACGAAATTGCAAAAGTTTTTATACAAGAAATCCAAAATCGTTATCATATAAATAATATTGATATATTAGATGAAGCAGAAGTTGAAAGTACACCATCTAATATTCACCATAGTAAAGACATAGTTATATTTGCATTTGGAGGATTAGTAATAGCTATAATGTATATATTAGTAGCAAACATGTTAGATACAACAGTAAAAACACCAGAAGATGTTGAAAAAGGAGTTGGATTACCAGTACTAGTATCAATTCCACTTTTAGAAAACTTTAACATTGAAAAAGGAGGAAAAAGAAAATGAAAAAAGAAGTAATAGCACATAAAAATCCAAAATCTCCTATTTCAGAAGTATTTAGAACATTAAGAACAAATATCCAATTTATGAATGTAAATAAAAAAATGAAAGTTTTACTTTTAACATCAACATTTCCAAGTGAGGGAAAAAGTTGGGTATCTTCAAACTTAGCAGTTACATTTGCACAAGCAGGAAAAAAGGTAGTACTAATAGATGCAGATATGAGAAAAGGTAGACAATATGCAATATTTGGACTATCTCCAAAGCCAGGGTTATCAAACTTTTTATCACAAGTAGAAATTGATGAAAAAGGTAGACTATCTGAAAATATAGAAAACTATATACAAAAAACAGAAGTAGAAAATTTATATGTAATTACAGCAGGAAATGTACCTCCAAACCCTTCTGAACTTTTAGTTTCAGCACAAATGATTAGATTATTAGACGAACTAAAAGAAGCTTGTGATATGGTAATTATAGATGGAACACCTAGTGAATTAGTTACAGACTCTGTAATTTTATCAAGATTAGCAGATTCTACAATAGTTGTAACAGCACATAAAATAACCAAAAAAGATGCATTAGAAAGAGTTGTAAGAAATATACAAAATGTTGGAGGAAAGATTGCAGGAGTAGTAATTAATAAAGTTCCAGTATCTGCTAAACGTTATGGAGAAAGATATTATTATTATGGAGAAGATAAGATTTTATCAGGAAAGAATAAGAAGGAACCAGGAAATTTGTTAAAAAAACAAACATCAAAACCAGTGAACTTTAGTAAAATTATGAAAAATGAAATAAGTACTAAAAAGATTGAAGAAGAGGATGATAACGATTTTCTTACAGATGCAGATGATTTATTTATAGAAGACAAAAAGCCTGTTAAACAAATAAATAAAGAACAGGTACCATTAGATAAAACTAATGACATATTAAAGCAAATTAATGATTACTTGGACAAAGAGAAGAAAAAACTTTAGAAAATGAGCAATTAAAGGAGCAAAAAAATGATAGATTTTCATTCACATATACTTCCAGGTGTTGATGATGGCTCTAAAAGCGTAGAAGAAACATTTGAATTATTAAAAGAAGCAAAAGAAGCAGGATTTGATTCTGTAATTTCAACATCACATTATATGGAAGAATATTATGAAGTAAATGTAGCAGAAAGAGAAGTATGGATTAAAGCAATTTCAGAAAACTTATATAAGAAAAATATTGATTTAAAATTATATTTAGGAAATGAAATTTATATAACACAAAATATCATAAATCTTTTAGAGACAGGAAAGGCAACAAGTATAAACAATACAAATTATGTACTTTTTGAATTTCCGCTTAATAGTAAACCTATGAATATGTATGACATCATATATGATATGTTAGAATATAAACTTATACCAGTTCTAGCACATCCTGAAAGATATTCATTTATACAGAAGGAGCCAGAACTAATATATGATTTAATTCAAAAAGGTGTACTAATGCAATCTAACTATGGAAGCATAATTGGATTATATGGAGAGAAAGCTCAGCTTATTGTAAGAAAATTATTAGAAAATGATATGGTTCATTTTCTTGGGAGTGATGTTCACAAAAAGAATTCAATTTATCCAAGAATATCACAAGCTTTAAGTGAAATGAAAATTATAATAGGAGAAGATAAACTAGAAGAACTTACAACTATAAATCCAAGTTTGGTTTTAGAAAATAAAAAAATAGATATTGATGAACCTAGAGAGTTTAAATTATCTTTGAAAGAAAAGATGATTGTTAATTTAAAAAGATAAAAGAAGAGTGTGCTAACTTTGATAAAACAAAATTAACACACTTTTCTGCTTAAAAACCTTACTTATGTCATATTGCTACTATATAAATTTTATATAGTTTATTATTTGTACAACTAAGAAACATTTAATTTATTTAATTCTTCTTTGGTTAAACCAGTTAATTCAATGATATCATCTAAAGGCATCTTTTTTGCTTTCATCTTTTTTGCTAAATTTATTTTTTCTTCCATTTTACCTTCCATTTTACCCTCGATTTTGCCTTCGATTTTGCCATCTTTTAATCCATCTTCTCTACCATCTCTATATCCACATCTTTTCATACATTCAATATCTCTAAGCATACCAGCACGAGACTCTACAAAAAGTTGGAAATCAGGGTCATCACTTAAGTAAGCTAGTTCTTCTTTAGCTTGTTTTAGGTATTTGTTTTCACTCATAAATTTTTGAACCTCCTTATTACCCGGAT
>CAOKHL010000013.1 GCA_948468315.1 uncultured Eubacteriales bacterium | reverse complement strand
CAGCTGCAAAAGGTTCAGCAGTAAGAATTAGAAAAAGAACAAGTCATATAACAATCGTATTGAAGGAAAGAGATTAGTCAAGAAGGAGGAATAAAAGGCTATGGGACAAAAAGTACACCCAACAGGAGCGAGATTAGGAGTAATCAAAGATTGGAGCTCTAAATGGTATGCAAACAATAATAATTTTGCAGATTATTTAGTAGAAGACCAAAAAATCCGTAAATTTTTAAAGAAAAAACAATATGAAGCTGGTATAGCTAATATCGAAATAGAAAGAACAGCTAAATCAGTTAAAGTAAATGTTTACACAGCTAAACCTGGAATTTTAATTGGTAAAGGTGGAGCAGGAGCTGAAAGCTTAAGAGCCGATATTAAAAAATTAATAGGAAAAGATGTAAACTTAAATGTTGTTGAAGTTAAAAATACAAGTTTAGATGCAACACTTGTTGCAGAAGATATAGCTTCACAACTAGAAAGAAGAATTTCATTCAGACGTGCCATGAAACAATGTATGCAAAAAACTATGAAATCTGGAGCAGCTGGAATAAAAACAGCAGTATCTGGAAGATTAGGTGGAGCAGATATGGCTAGAACTGAATTCTATAAAGAAGGAAATATTCCACTTCAAACTTTAAGAGCAGATATAGATTATGGATTTGCAGAAGCAAATACAACATATGGAAAAATCGGTGTTAAAGTTTGGATATATAAAGGAGAAGTTCTTCCAACTAAAAGAATGGAAGGAGGAGAAGCATAATGCCATTAATGCCAAAAAGATCAAAACATAGAAAAATGCAAAAAGGTAGAAATAGAGGTAGAGCAACAAGAGGAACTATAGTTTCAAATGGAGAATATGGATTACAAGCTGTTGAAGCAGGATTAATTACAGGAAACCAAATTGAAGCAGCCAGAGTTGCTATGACTCGTTATATGAGAAGAGATGGTAAAGTTTGGATAAAAGTATTCCCAGACAAACCAATTACAAGAAAACCAGCTGGAACTCGTATGGGTAAAGGTAAAGGAAATACAGAATTTTGGGTAGCAGCTGTAAAACCTGGTAGAGTTATGTTTGAAATAGCAGGTGTACCAGAAACAACAGCAAGAGAAGCCCTAAGACTTGCAAAAAATAAATTGCCAGTAAAAACAAAATTTGTAATGAAAGAAGTTGCTATCGAGGAGGGTGAAAATAATGAAAATTAATAAAATAAAAGAAATGTCTTCACCTGAATTGGAAAAAGAATTAGGTGAATTAAAAACAGAATTATTTAAATTAAAATTTAGTTTAGCTACAAATTCTTTAGAAAATCCTATGAAAATTAGAGATGTAAAGAAAGATATAGCTAGAATTAACACTGTTTTAACAGAGAGAAAAATTGCTGAAAAGAAAGGGGTAAATGAGTAATGGAACAAACAAGAAATCTTCGTAAGACAATGATTGGTACAGTTAAATCTAACAAAATGGATAAAACTGTAGTTGTAGCTGTTGAAAGAAATGTAAGACATAAAGTTTATGGAAAAATAGTTAAAAAAACATATACTTTAAAAGCACATGATGAAAACAATAGCTGTGGAATTGGAGATAAAGTAAAAGTTATGGAAACTAGACCTCTTTCAAAGGATAAAAGATGGAGAGTAGTTGAAATAGTTGAAAAAGCAGTTATAAAATAATTGTGAGAAGGGAGATATAAATCAAATGGTACAACAACAAACTATATTAAAAGTAGCTGATAATACAGGTGCTAAAGAAATTATGTGTATCAGATGTTTAGGTGGTTCATACAGAAAAACAGCAGGTATTGGAGATATAATAGTTGCATCTGTAAAACAAGCAACACCAGGTGGAGTTGTTAAAAAAGGTGAAGTTGTTAAAGCTGTAGTTGTTAGAACTAAAAATCCAATAAGAAGAGCAGATGGCTCTTATGTAAGATTTGATGAAAATGCTGCTGTAATAATAAGAGATGACAAAACACCAAAAGGAACACGTATATTTGGACCTGTTGCTAGAGAATTAAGAGATGGAGAATATATGAAAATACTTTCATTAGCTCCAGAAGTTCTATAAAAAGAACCTAAATAAAAGCTGAAATAAAGAAAAAGGAGGAAGACCTTAATGAAACTAAAAAAAGGTGACAAGGTAAAAGTTTTATCAGGAAATGATAAAGGTAAAACTGGTGAAGTTCTAGAAGTTATACCAAAAACAGAAAAAGTTATAGTTAAAGGTATAAATATTAGAAAGAAACATGTTAAAGCTGCACCAAATAAAGAAGGCGGAATACAAGCTATAGAATTTCCAATTCATTCATCAATTGTTAACGTAGTTTGCCCAAAATGTGGAAAAGCGACAAGAGTTGGATATGTTATAGAAGATGGAAAGAAATTTAGAATTTGTAAAAAATGTGAAGCTAAAATAAACTAATTTGTATTTAGAAAGGAGGAATAATCTAAATGGAAATCTTAAAAGAACAATATCAAAAAGAAGTAGTTCCAGCTTTAATGAAAAAGTTTGGATACAAATCAATAATGCAAGTTCCAAAGTTAGATAAAATAGTTATAAATATTGGTTTAGGAGATACAAGAGATAATCCTAAATCTTTAGAAAATGCAATCAATGATTTAACACAAATTACAGGACAAAAGCCAATTATAACAAAGGCTAAAAAATCTATTGCTGCATTTAAAATAAGAGAAGGGCAAGATTTAGGATGTAAAGTTACATTAAGAAGTGATAAAATGTATGACTTTGCTTATAAATTAATGAATGCTGCACTTCCAAGAGTTAGAGATTTCAGAGGGGTATCATCAAATTCTTTTGATGGTAGGGGAAATTACTCTATGGGTATAAAAGAACAACTAATATTCCCTGAAATTGAATATGACAAAGTAGACAAATTAAGAGGAATGGATATAATTTTTGTAACTACTGCTAAATCTGATGAAGAAGCAAGAGAATTATTAAAATTATTAGGTATGCCTTTTCATGCTTAGTCAGTAATAACAAAAAGGAATAAATAACAATGAGGTAACATCAGTTATTCACAAGTGGGGACATATCTTGTCCCAAAAGAAACACCTGTGTAAAAGATGTGTCCCCATACCTAAATTAAGAGGAGGAATTAATTCTATGGCAAAAATGTCAATGAAGGTTAAACAACAAAAACCACAAAAATATAAAACCAGAGAATATAATAGATGCAAACTTTGTGGTAGACCACATGCATATATTAGAAAATATGGAATTTGTCGTATATGTTTTAGAGAATTAGCTCATAAGGGAGAAATTCCTGGTGTAAAGAAAGCTAGTTGGTAAAAATATATAAACTAAAATAGAAAGCAACAATAAGAATAATGAAGGTTGCAAGAAAAAATAAATAAAAAAGGAGGTAAGTATAAATTGAATACTACAGATCCAATAGCAGATATGCTAACAAGAATAAGAAATGCAAATACTTCTAAACATAAAACAGTAGATGTACCTTGTTCAAAAATGAAACTTGGTATAGCTGAGATTTTATTTAAAGAAGGTTATATAAAATCTTTTGAAGAAATCAAAGATGTTAACACTCAAGGTGTTATAAGAATTACTCTAAAATATGATGAAAAAGGAACAAGAGTAATAGATGGATTAAAAAGAATAAGTAAACCAGGATTAAAAGTTTATGCTGGAAAAGAAGAATTACCTAAAGTATTAAATGGTTTAGGTATAGCTATAATTTCAACATCAAAAGGACTAATGACTGATAAAGAAGCAAGAAATGCTGGAATAGGTGGAGAAGTTTTAGCTTATATTTGGTAGTACATACCTTGAAAATAAAAAATGTAGAAAAGAAGGAGGAAAAATCCAAATGTCAAGAATAGGAAATAAACCTATTACAGTACCTGCTGGAATAGATGTAAAAATCGAAGGACAACATATTACTGTAAAAGGACCAAAAGGAACTCTAGAAAGAACAGTTGAACCAGAAATCTCAATGAAATTAGAAGATGGAATATTAACAGTTTCAAGAGATTCAGATGTAAGAAGAAGCAAAAGCTTACATGGTTTAACAAGAACATTAATAAATAATATGATTACAGGTGTTCAAAATGAATTTACTAGAGAATTACAAATAAATGGTGTAGGTTATAGAGTTCAAAAACAAGGAAATGATTTAAATCTTTCTCTTGGATATTCACACCCTGTAATATTTAAAGCACCAGAAGGAATAACATTTGATGTTCCAAATGCTAATACAATTATAGTAAGAGGAATAGATAAAGAATTAGTTGGTCAAACAGCAGCTGTTATAAGAACAAAAAGACCACCAGAAGTATATAGAGGTAAAGGAATTAAATATGCTGAAGAGGTTATTAGACGTAAAGTTGGTAAAACTGGTAAATAGATATTCCTTATAAAAATGAAAATTAGTTATGAAAGGAGAAAAAAATGGTTTCAAATACTAATAGAAAATTTGAAAGAGATAGAAGACATAAAAGAGTTAGAGCTAAAATATCTGGAACAGCTGAAAGACCAAGATTATGTGTATATAGAAGCAACAGTAATATCTATGTTCAAATTATAGATGATGTAGCAGGAAATACATTAGCTCAAGCTTCAACTCTTGATAAAGAAGTAAAAGAAAAACATAGCAATAAAGTAGCTGCTAAAGAAGTTGGAACTTTAATTGCAAAAAGAGCTACTGAAAAAAACATAAAAGAAGTTGTTTTTGACCGTGGTGGATACATATATCACGGAGTTGTAAAAGAAGTTGCTGAAGCAGCAAGAGAAGGCGGTTTAGAATTCTAAAAAATAGGTAGTTACTATAAAAGGGTAACATCACTGATTCACGAGTGGGGACATATTTTAATGACCTAAAGAAAGACCCGTGAAAAAAGATGTGTCCCCTACCTTAGAAGAGAAAAGGAGGTAAAGTATTAATAACATGGAAGAAAGACAAGAAAATGAATTAAAAGAGAAAGTAGTTGCTCTTAACAGAGTTACAAAAGTTGTTAAGGGTGGTAGACATATGAGATTTTCAGCAGTAGTAGTTGTTGGAGACGGAAATGGTCATGTTGGTGTTGGAAATGGTAAAGCAGCAGAAGTTCCAGAAGCAATTAAAAAAGCTATTCAAGACGCTAAAAAGAATTTAATTGAAGTTCCAATAGTTGAAACTACTGTACCACATGAATTTGTTGGAAAATTTGATAGTGCAAAAGTTATGTTAAAACCAGCAGCAGTTGGTACTGGAATTATTGCAGGAGGAAGCGTTAGACCAGTATTAGAGCTTGCAGGATATAGAAATATTCGTACAAAAATAATTGGAACAAATAATCCAAGAAATGTAGTTTATGCTACAATAGAAGGACTTAAATCTATGCAAACAGTAGAATCTGTTGCAGCAAAAAGAGGAAAGAAACCAGAAGATATTATGTAATTTTTTATAATATCTAAATTTAAATAATAAATGATGAAATAAAAAGGAATTAAATATTTTTTATAAAACATTAAAAAATATGTTTACCTTACATTAAATTCAAGGAGGTGCAAAATGGAAATCGAAGAATTAAAACCAGCTATGAAAAAAGTTAAATCTAAAAGAGTAGGAAGAGGTATAGGTTCAGGACTAGGAAAGACATCAGGTAGAGGACAAAAAGGACAAAAAGCAAGATCTGGTGGTGGAGTAAGACGTGGTTTTGAAGGTGGTCAAACACCATTATATAGAAGATTGCCAAAAAGAGGATTTACAAATATTCATGCTAAAAATTATACAGAAGTAACATTAACAATGTTAAATAAAAGCAAAGCAACAGATGTTACAGCTGAAAGTTTATTAGAAGAAGGAATAATTGGAAAAATCCAAGATGGAATAGTAGTTTTAGCAACAGGAAAATTAGAGAAAAAAATAAATGTTAAAGCTGTAAGATTTACAGCAAAGGCAAAAGAAAATATCGAAGCTTTAGGCGGAAAGGCAGAGGTGATTTAGTTGTTTAAAACAATAAAAAACGCACTAAAAACACCTGAGATAAGAAAAAAACTTTGGTATACATTGCTTTTGATAGTTCTTTTTAGATTAGGTTGTTATGTAACAGTTCCTGGAGTAGATGTAACAGCATTAAATAATTTAATGAATGATAGTTCATCTAGCTTAGCAGGTATGATAAACTTAATTTCAGGTGGAGCTTTCTCTAAATTCTCAATATTTGCAATGAGTATTACACCATATATTACATCAACAATAGTTATACAACTTTTAGGAATGGTTATACCATCTTTAGAGAGATTAACTAAAGAAGGTGGAGAAGATGGAAAGCAAAAAATTAATAAATACACAAAAATATTAACTATAATATTAGCTTTTGTAGAAGCAATAGGAGTATATTTATCTTATAAATCTTATGGAGTTTTCGTAGACTCTAGTTTTCTTACAGGAGCATTAATAATTACAGGATTTATAGCTGGAACATCACTTCTTATGTGGCTTGGAGAACAAATAACAAATAAAGGTATTGGAAATGGAATTTCTTTAATAATCTTTATTGGTATTATTTCAAGATTACCATCAGTGTTAGTTACAATGTATAATTTAATGATAACATCAAATGGATTTAGCACAACAGGATTTTTAACAGCTATTGGAATTGTTATTGGAGCAATTGTATTAGTTGGAGCAGTTGTTTATATGCAACAAGCTGAACGTAGAATACCAGTTCAATATTCAAAAAGAGTAGTTGGAAGAAAAATGGTTGGAGCACAAAATACTAATATACCATTAAAACTTGCAATGGCAGGAGTTATGCCTATAATATTTGCATCATCATTCTTAACATTCCCAGGAATGATAATACAAATATTTAAACCAGATGTAGCGACAGCTACTGGATTCTGGTCAGTATTGTATAAATTCTCTACTGCAACATCTTCTTCAAGTGTTGGATGGGGATATACAATAGCAAATGCTGCTATTTACTTATTATTAATAGTAGGATTTACATTCTTCTGGACATATGCAATGACAAATCCAGCAGAAATATCTGCAAATATTAAGAAAAATGGTGGATTTATACCAGGAATAAGAGCAGGAAAACCTACAACTGAATATTTATCAAATGTAATTTCTAAAGTAACATTATTTGGTGGATTTTATTTAGCAATAATTGCTATTTTACCAATGTTATTAAGATTTACATCTTTAGATATAACATTTGGAGGAACGGCGCTTCTAATTGTCGTTGGAGTTGCAATTGAGTCAATTCAACAGTTAGAATCTCAATTAGTAATGAGACATTATAAGGGATTTTTGGAATAGAATATATAATAAAAAGCAATCATTAAGATTTAATGGTTGTTTTTTTGCATATATTGTTGCGTTTTTATATAATGTAGTGAAAAACTTGTATTTTATCTTATAATTTGTTACAATATACCTATAAGAAAGAGAGGAAAAATATGTCTAAACAAATAATATATCATGGAAGTTATTGCAAAGTAGAAAAACCAAAAATAATAGAAGGAAAATATAATAAGGATTTTGGAGTCGGATTTTATTGTACTATACTTGAGGAACAAGCAGTAAAGTGGGCAAAGAAATATGAAAGACATTTCCTAAATAAATATGAATATAATGAAAATTCAAATTTAAAAATAAAAGAATTCACTGTAATGACAGAAGAATGGTTAGATTTTATTATAAATTGCAGGAGTGGAAAGAAACATGAATATGATATTGTAATTGGAGCAATGGCAGATGATCAAGTTTATAATTATATTTCAGCATTAATGTCAGGAGAAATTACAAGAGAGGCATTTTGGGAATTAGCTAAGTTTAATCACCCAACACATCAAATTGTTTTTTGCAATGAAAAGGCATTAAAGAGTATAAATTTTATAGGTTCGGAGGAATTTTAAATGGAGACACAAAAGAATAATGATTTATTTTTTACATGTAGTTTAATCGAATATATTGCTAGAAAGACAAAAAATACTAAAAGGGAAGTAGTAGATAGGTTAGGAAAAGAAAGCATAAAAAAGATTTATGAATTAGCAGAGGTATATCATTCAGAGAATATAGAAAAGGTATCTGATGAGTTTATAGAGAGTGCAAAGATAAATGAAGGGGATTATGATATGATTTCTGTTTGTGAATATAGAGTTCCATCTTTTTGGGAATTAGGAAGAATATATCAGAGATTAATAGTAATGGTGGACAGCAATGAAGAAAATTATATAGATACTCTAATTGATGTTTTATCATCTTGGATAATAGAAAAAATAGATAATTATAATAGTAGTATGTATTATGAAAGTCCACAATATTTATATGCATGTTATAAAGAGGGAGAAGTTTTATAAATAAAAGCAAAGGCATTTCTATTGACTTTTAAGCCAAAATAGAATAAAATACCTGTGTAAAAAATAGGTAATATGAAAATTAAAAGAATATGACTTTTAAAATCATATTCCAGATTTAAGAAAGGAATGTAATTAATTATGAATATTGTAATGATGGGAGCTCAAGGAACAGGAAAGGGAACAGTTGCAGGGTTTTTAAAAGATGAATTAGGAATCCCACATATATCAACAGGAGAAATTTTTAGAAAAAATATAAAAGAAGGAACAGAGCTTGGAAAAATAGCAACAAAATATGCAGATGAGGGAAAATTAGTACCAGATGAAGTAACAAATGAAATGGTAAAAAATAGATTAAATGAACCAGACTGTGAAAAAGGGTTCATTTTAGATGGATATCCTAGAAATCTAGCTCAAGCAGAAGAATTAGATAAAATGTTAGCAGAAAAAAACAAAAAAGTTGAAATAGTAGTAAACTTAAATACACCAACAGAAGAAATAATAGAAAGAGTTATGGCAAGAAGAGAATGTCCTAATTGTAAAAAAGTATACAATATGGTTTTAAATAAACCTAAAGTTGGAGAACTATGTGATGATTGTAAAGTACCATTAACAAAAAGAGTTGATGATACAGAGGAGAAATTACAGTTAAGACTAGATACATTTTTTACACAAACAAAACCAGTAATAGAATTTTATGAGAAAAAGGGAATAGTAAAAGATGAAGAAGTAAGTATAGCTATAAATAGACTTGGAATAGATGCTGCAAAAGATGTTGTAGAATATATAAAAAGTATTAGTAAATAAGACGGGTAAAATAACCAAAAAAGTGAACAAAACTAGAAAGAAGGCAGAAGATGGTTACAATAAAATCAAAAAAAGAAATTGAATTAATGAAAGATGTTTGTAAAATTGTTGCAGAATTTTATGAACAATTAGAAAAAAAGGTAAGACCAGGAATATCAACATATGAATTAGATAAAGAAGCAGAAAAAATAATGAGAGAATTAGGAGCAATTCCAGCACAAATAGGATATGATCCAGGAATAAGAGGAATTCCTAAATTTCCAGCTGCAACATGTATATCTGTTAATGATGAAGTAATACATGGAATACCACATAAAAACCACATAATACAAGAAGGAGACATAGTAAGTGTTGATACAGTAGCCTTAAAAAATGGATTTCATGGTGATGCAGCACGTACATTTATAGTCGGAAAAGCATCAAATGAAGCAAAAAGATTAGTAGATGTTACAAAACAAGCATTTTATGAAGGTTTAAAATTTGCAAAACCAGGATATAGAATAGGAGATATTTCACACAGTATAGGGGAATATGTAAAATCACAAGGATATTCTGTTCTAAAAGAATTTCAAGGTCATGGAATAGGAAAGGAAATGCATGAAGATCCAGGAATACCAAATTATGGTAAAGCAGGAAAAGGAATAAGGATAGAACCAGGCATGACACTATGTATAGAACCCATGGTTATTCAAGGAAAACCAGACATTTGGGAAATGGATGATGGGTGGACAATTGTTACAGATGATGGTAGTTTAGCAGCACATTATGAAAATACAATTTTAATTACAGAAAATGAACCAAAAATCTTGACAATAAAATAAAAATAATGTATAATGGTAGAGCTATTGTGGATAATAGGGGAAATGTGTAACAAATCAAGAGTTACATAAAAGCTTCAAATTACAAAAGCTTTACCTTAATTTATTTTCATAGAAAGAATAGCTCTTTAAGGAGGCGAGAAATTGGCTAAGGAAGATCTTATAGAATTAGAAGGAAAAGTTGTAGAAACATTACCAAATACAACATTTAAAGTTGAATTAGAAAATGGACATCAAATTTTAGCAACTATTTCTGGTAAATTAAGAATGAATTATATAAAGATTCTTACTGGTGATAAAGTAAAAGTACAAATGTCACCATATGATTTAAATCGTGGCAGAATAACTTGGAGAGCTAAATAACAATCAAATATAGAAAGGAATGAGTGAAATGAAAGTAAGACCATCAGTAAAAAAAATGTGCGACAAATGTAAGGTAATCAAAAGAAAAGGTGTAATAAGAGTAATTTGCGAAAACCCTAAACACAAACAAAGACAAGGGTAATTAATCGTATATTTTTAAATTATAATAAATAATTAAAGCTGAATAGAAATTTTATATGCGATTGAAGTTTAAGAATTGTGTATGCAAAAATGCATATACAGTATTTTAGTTTTTACAGTTTATAACACAAATAAGGTAGCGGCTGAAAATTATCTATTTGTGTATATATATATTTACCAAAAAAACTTAAAGATTTAATAAAATATTTTAGAGCGATTTATTTTATTAAATGCATTTCACCTTTAAGTATATTGGTAAAAGCTTATGAAAAAGTTTTAAAACAGATTTAGAAAAAATTTGGAGGTGTAATTAAAACATGGCTCGTATATCAGGAGTAGATTTACCTAAAGAAAAAAGGGTAGAAATAGGACTAACTTACATATATGGTATAGGTTTAACAAGTTCTCAAAAAATCTTAGCAAAAACTGGAATAAACCCAGATGCTAGAGTAAAAGACTTAACAGACGATGAAGTAAACTTAATAAGAAAAGAAATCGACGAAAACTATAAAGTTGAAGGAGATTTAAGAAGAGAAGTTGCTTTAAATATAAAAAGACTTACAGAAATTGGATGTTACAGAGGTATAAGACATAGAAGAGGATTACCAGTAAGAGGACAAAGAACAAAGACAAATAGTAGAACAAGAAAAGGTCCAAGAAAAGTTGTAAGTAGAAGCAAAAAAGATAAATAAAATAAAACTTTTATCTTATCCGAAAAACGGAATTTAAAGAGGAGGTAAGTTAAGACAATGGCTAAGAACGTAACAAGAAAAACGGTTACAAAAAGAAATAGAAAAAACATTGAAAGAGGAGCTGCACATATTCACTCAAGCTTTAACAATACAATAGTATCTATAACAGATGTTGCTGGAAATGTTATATCTTGGGGAAGTGCTGGAGGACTTGGATTTAAAGGTTCTAGAAAAAGCACACCATTTGCAGCAGGAGAAGTTGCAGAATTAGCAGCTAAAAAAGCAATGGAACATGGTTTAAAAACTGTTGAAGTATATGTTAAAGGTCCTGGATCAGGTAGAGAAGCAGCAATAAGAGCTCTTCAAACAGCAGGATTAGAAATAAGCTCAATTAAGGACGTAACACCAATACCACACAATGGTTGTAGACCACCAAAAAGACGTAGAGTATAATAAAAATATAAAGAGGTGAAATTTAAAATGTCAAGATATAAAGACGCACAATGTCGTGTTTGCCGTAGAGAAGGATGTAAATTATTCTTAAAAGGCGAAAGATGTTATTCAGATAAATGTAGTATATCTAGAAGAAACTATGCACCAGGAGATCATGGTCAAAAAAATTCTAAGCTTTCTGAATATGGTACACAATTAAGAGAAAAACAAAAAACAAGATCATGTTATGGAGTAGGAGAAAAGCAGTTCAGAAAATATTTTGAAATGGCTTCAAATAGAAAAGGTATAACTGGTGAAAATTTATTACAAATATTAGAAAGTAGATTAGACAATGTTGTTTACAGATTAGGATATGGAGTATCTCGTAGTGAAGCAAGACAAATGGTAAACCATGGACAATTTGAAGTAAACGGTAAAAAAGTTAATATCCCTTCATATTTAGTAAAAGTTGGAGATGTTATAACTGTTAGAGAAAATAAAAAAGACAATACTACAATAAAAGCAAATGCTGAAGTAAATCATGTTAGACCAGTTCCAGCATGGCTTGAAAAAGACGATGAAAAATTAAGTGGAAAAGTTATCAGATTAGCAGCTAGAGAAGATATCGATATTCCAATAGAAGAGCATTTAATAGTAGAGCTATACTCTAAATAATTAGGAGGTTAAATAATGATAGAATTCGAAAGGCCAAATATTGAATGTATAAAAATTGATGATGAAAACAATTATTCAAAATTTGTATGTGAGCCATTAGAAAGAGGTTATGGAGTAACAATAGGAAACTCATTAAGACGTATCTTATTGTCATCACTTCCAGGTTGTGCCTTAACAAGTGTAAAAATAAATGGAGTATTACACGAGTTTTCTAGTATCCCAAATGTAGTAGAAGACGTTCCTGAAATTATAGTAAACTTAAAAAATGTAAGACTAAAATTCGATGAAGAAGAAGAAAAAGTATTACGTTTAGACTTTAAAGGTGAAGGCGAAGTAAAAGCAGGAGATATTCAAACAGATGGAACTGTTGAAATATTAAATCCAGATTTACATATAGCAACAGTTAGTGAAGGTGGACACTTAATTATGGAATTAACAGCAAATAGAGGTAGAGGATATGTGCCATCAGACAAGAACAAAAATGCTAACCAAGATATATCAGTACTTCCAATAGATTCAATATATACTCCAGTAAAAAAAGTAAATTATCAAATTGAAAATACTAGAGTTGGACAAATGGTTGATTTAGACAGATTAGTTATAGAAGTTTGGACAGATGGAAGTTTAAAACCTTATGAAGCATTAAGTTTAGCTGCAAAAATACTAACAGGTCACCTAGAGTTATTTATAGATCTATCAGAAGCAACAAAAAATACAAAAATAATGATAGAAAAAGAAGAAAATAAAAAAGAAAGAATTCTAGAAAAATCAATTGAAGAATTGGAATTATCAGTAAGATCATTCAATTGCCTAAAACGTGCAGGAATTTCAACTGTTGAAGATTTAGCAAATAAAACTGAAGCAGATATGATGAAAGTAAGAAACTTAGGCAAAAAATCTTTAGATGAAGTAGTGGCCAAATTACATGCTCTAGGATTAGATTTTGCACCAGAAGAGGAATAATGAAAAAAATAATAAAAATAGGGAATAACCCTTAAGTAAGACAAGGAGGTTGAACAAATTGGCTAACAGAAAATTAGGAAGAACAACAGACATTAGAATGTCAATGTTAAAAACATTAACAACAGATTTAATAATGTATGGAAAAATAACAACAACAGAAACAAGAGCCAAAGAAGTAAAGAAAATAGCAGATTCTATAATAGCTTTAGCTGTTAAAGAAAAAGATAACTTCGAAATGGTAGATGTAAAAGTTGTTAAAGCAAAATTAGACTCAAAAGGAAATAAAATGACAGAAATTGCTAAAAGCAAAAATGGTAAAGAATATTTAAAAGTAGTTAAAGAAGAAACAACAGAATCTAGACAAAAAGATATGCCATCAAGACTAAATGCAAGAAGAAAAATAATGACAAAAATAAATAAAGTAAAAATGAATGGTGAAAATGTTGATTTACCTTCAAAACTATTTAACGAAATAGCTCCAAAATATACAGACAGAGTTGGAGGATATACAAGAATAATTAAAGCAGAACCTCGTAGAGGAGATAACGCTCCAATGGCTGTTTTAATGCTAGTTTAATAGGAATAAAGAAAAAACCACACTAATAAGTTAGTGTGATTTTTTTGTTACGATTCACAGCTATTGGAGTTATCTTTATATTAAAATTTCGTTCCTTACTGGTCGGGCAAACCCTATATAAAATTTGTACCAATATAAATTATTTTGTGTAATTTAATGTTTAGAAGGAGAGTGCCCTCCCAAACTGCGCGTCACTGCATTTTAATATAAAGATAACTCCAATAGCTGTGAATCGTAACAAAAATTTTTATACATATAGAGTTTTATTATTAGTATAAATAACAAAACCTGGTTTACTACCGAGAAGGTTTTTTTACAAATGAAACTTTACAGTAATCAACAGGGACATGAGAAGAATTTTTTGCTTTACTATGTTTAGCTGCTAGTTTAGCAGCTTCTATTAAAATTTCTTCTGGGATAATCTCATTAGGATTAGTTTTCAAAATAACATGACTTCCATGAATATCTTTTGTATGAAACCAAATGTCATTTTTATTAGCAAATTTACAGGTTAAATAATCATTTTCTTTATTATTTCTACCAACAAAAATAGTATAATTATCAATTACATATTTTAGAGGATTAAAAGAGGCTAATTTATTTTTAGTTAAAGATTTAGCTTTTTTATTTTTATTGGTATTTTTAGGTTCTTTTTTTAACTTTAATTTATCAGCAAAAATACCATTTTCGGAGATTTCATCATATATTTCTTCAATATCTTCTAAAGTTTTACAACTTTCAAGTTCATAAATAACACTTTCAATATAATTAATATCTTGTATAGTTTCTTGTTTTTGAATATTTACAACTTCAAGTGCATTTTTTAACTTTGAATATTTCTTAAAATATCTTTTAGCATTATAAGAGGGAAGGTATTTTTGATCTAGAGGAATGGTAATAGTTTCATTATTGTTATAATAATTTTCCAAAGTTATACTATCTAGGTTTCTATTTGGTATTTTATACAGATTAGAAGTTATAAGCTCACCATAAAGCCTAAATTTATCCATATTCTTACATTCATCTAGTTTATTATCTATATTCTCAAGGCGTTTTTCATATTTTTTTAAAGTTGCCAAAATTAAACTTAAAATACTGTTTCTATAATTTTTAAATAATTCAGAAGTTTCCTTTTTAGAATAAAAGTCATCAATTACAAAATTAATATGAAATGCTTCTAAATTTTCATTAGAGGAATTATATAAATAATAATCTTTTTCATCATTATAGAAAAATATATCTAAACAATTAGAATTTAATAATTCATTTATCTTAATATAAATAATCTCAAGAGCTTCCTTTGAAATATCTGTTATATTTAATTGTTTTATAACATTTTGAACAAATGATGTACTAATTCCATTAAAAGTGTTAGAAATTATTTTATCAATATCAAAATTAGAAATATTAAGATTATCAATATTAAGAGATTGATTTACTATATATTCTGTAAGTTTAGGTTCTATTTTAGCGTAAAAATCTTCAAAATTTTTTAAATTTAAAAAACTATATTTTTGTGTTTCTGGAAAGAAATATCTAGCTGTTGGATAAATATCTCTATTTGAATGTTCTTCAACACTTGTATGTCTTATACTATCAATAATTATATTATTTTCATTACATAAAATTATATTACTATGTTTCCCCATAAGTTCAACTATAAGTTTTTTATAAATTGGTTTATTAGGGTTTTCATTATTCTCTAAATCTATAAATACAATACGTTCCAAATCAATAGTATAAATATTTTTTATTTTAAAACCAATTACATGTTTTCTAAGTAACATACAAAAGTTAGGAGCAGCTAAAGGATTTTTTTGATTGTGTGTAGTTAGATGTAATCTACAATTATTTGAAGATATACACATAAGAAGAGACAGGTTAGTACCTTTACCATATAAACCTAAAACAATAGTGTTTTTATCAGGTTCATAAACTTTGTCTATTTTATATCCAACAATATTTTTTAATTCATGAGTAATTGATTTTGTAACAATTCCATCAAATGCCATCGAATTTTTTCCTTTATAAATATATTTAGGTTTTTATAGAGGATATACCTATAAACCGAACAATAAATATTAGTAATAAACATAAAAACTAATAATAACTATTTTAACACGAAGCTCAAATGATATCAAGTAATTTGACAAAATATGCCAAAAAGTGGTATAATAGATAAGTATGAAAAAAAGGAGATTGATAAATTTTATGAAACAAGAAACTGGAAAAGTAATATCTATAAGATTAATTTACGTAATATTATTTTTTGTAATACTTATAGTTGGAATTACTCAAGGTATAAAATATTTTAATAACAATGAAGTTGTACAAATAGCTGAAAGCAATCAAGAAAATATGAAACAAGAAAACATTAATATAGCAAGTAGAAAATCAGAACAAGAAAGAGCAACATCAAGAGGGGAAAATCTATCAAGAAAACAAGAAAATAACTTAAGTGAAAATACAGAAGTGTTAGAAGAAAATAATCAAGAAAAAGAGAAAACAGTAGAAAACATAGTAAATGCAGCAGACGGAATAGTTATAGAAGAAAAAAAGACTATTTCAATAAGTGAAGTAAAAATATCTCAAAATATGGATTTAACAGTAAGAACAGGTTTATCAAGAGAAGACTTTATAAAATTAATGGCAGGAGTAAAACAGGATACATCAGGATTTTTTAAGCAAAATGCAGGAACAATTTATGATTTATGTGAAGAATATTCTTTAAATGAAATATTTTTCTGTGGATTAATATCAGCGGAGTCAGGATGGAATATAGCGCAAAATCATAGAGCAACACACAATTATATAAGTTTAATGTCAAATGGCAAATTAATTTATTATCCATCAGTTGAGAGCGGATTAAGAGAAGCAGCAAGAAAGTTACATACAAATTACCTAACTAAAGGTGGTAAATTTTATTATGGAAAAACTTTATCAGCTGTAAAAACAAAATTCTGCCCAGCATCAACTACATGGGTGAGCCTGGTTTATGGAAGAATGAAGCAAATTATAAAATAAAATTACATGAAATTAGGTGTAAAATATGTCTGTAAATGAAATAATAAATGATAGTAAAGAAAAGATACTAAAATATAGATATATATTAATAGCAATATTAGCAATAATTATAATTTTATTAATAATATTTATAGTAGTAATAATTAAAGTAAATAATAATAAAAATATTAATGACAAAATTATTGCAGATAAACAAGAAGAAGAAAAGAATATTATGTTAGTAGAACTTGAAAATAAAAGAAAAGAAGAGGAAGAAAGAGCAAGAGAAAAGCAAGAAGAAGAAAATGCAAAAGGAATAATATATCTTACTTTTGATGATGGACCAAGTTTAGATACTACTCCAAAAATATTAGAAATATTAGAGCGAAAAAATGTAAAAGCGACATTTTTTGTTTTACACTATAGTGATAAAAATGCAGAACTTGTAAAAAAAGAAGTAGAAAAGAAACATACAATAGCTTTACATGGATATACTCATACATATTCAGAAGTATATAGTTCAGCAGATACATGTATAGAAAATTTTAGAAAAATACAAGAGCAAGTATTTCAAACAACAGGAATAAAATCCAATATAATAAGATTTCCAGGAGGAAGTTCAAATACAGTAAGTAGAAAGTATTGCCAAGGGGTTATGACAGAATTATCTAATAGAGTATTAGAAGAAGGATTTAAATACTTTGACTGGAATGTCGACTCTGATGATGCAGGCCATGCAAAAAACAGTGAAGATATATATAATAATGTAACATCAAAAATAAAAGAAAGCAGAAGCAATGTTGTTTTAATGCATGATTTTGCAGGTAATGAAAAAACAGTAAATGCATTAGAGAGAATTATAGATTATGGCATAGAAAATGGGTATGTGTTTAGAAAAATAACAGATGAAACGCCAATGGTAAGACATTCAGTAAATAATTAATATTAAATAAAAGGGGAACAAAAAAATGAAAAAGTTTACAAATAAAAATGTTCAAAAAGAAAAGAATTCAATGATAAGAAATATTGCAATATTTTTTGTAATAATTATACTTGCATTTGGTTTAAAATTATGGGAAAACGAAATCAAACAAAAAGAAGATTCTGAAATCACAGATTTAAATACTCTTATTTTAAGTAAAGGAGAAAATGAAGACAAAAAAGGATATTTAGATGTAAAAAGTATACCATACCAGTTTGCAGTAGCAGATGGTGTAGACGAAAGTTATTATATAGTAACAGATGGCGAATTCTTATATATTGCATATATGGATAATACAGAATTCGAAAAGTTAAATAATGAAGAAATAAAGGAAACACCAGTAAGAATAGAAGGAATTACAAAAGAAATTCCAGACGAAATAAAAGAAATAGCTATTGAAGTTTATAATGAAGGAATTGAAGATGAATATAAAATAAAAAATGACCAAGAATTTTATTCATATTTCGGAAGTATATACTTAAATATGGCTGTGTCAGAAAGTTCAACTACTATAATGGTAAGATTAGGATTTTTCATGTTACTATTTGTAGGAGTAATAGGATTTATAGCAGCTTTATGGAGATATATTGCATTTGGAAGAACAATTGAAAAAATGGATAATAGTTTAATTAGCGAATTAGATGACGAAATGAACAATCCAGAGGCTTTTTATTATGAAAAAACACATATGTATTTAACAAATAAATATATAATTAATTTTTTAGGTAAATTTACAGTTATTGATTATAAAGATATAATTTGGATGTATTCTTATGAACAAAGAACAAATGGAATAAAAACATCTCAAGCAATAAGAGTAATGAATAATGAAGGAAAAACATATACAATAGCAACAATTACAGCTATGACAAAAGCACAAAAGGCAGTATATGATGAAATTTGGAATACAATTATAAGTAAAAATAGTAATATTAAATTAGGTTATACTAAAGAAAATATAAAAGAGATGAAAGAAAGATTTAAGAAAAAATAAAAAATGTAGATGTCTTATAAATTAAGGCATCTTTTTCAATTCACTAAAATCAATTATTTAGAATATAAATAATTGAGGTGATAAATGTGAATTACAAGTATTATAATTCAAATAATAATGGTCAAGATGATTATGGATTAAAATGTGTAAATGACAAAGGATATGGATTAATATGTAAAAAATATAGAATTGAATTTCCAGAACAACACCAAGACACTCAACCAGGAATGGAATATTTAATGACACCGAGGCCAATATTTAATAATCCATATTATAGACCAGCTCAAAAACTTATGAACAAAGTAGCAATAATCACAGGAGGAGATTCAGGAATAGGAAGAGCAGTAGCTGTTGGTTTTGCTAAAGAAGGAGCAACAGTAGTAATTGTATACTATAATGAACATAGAGATGCAGAAGAGACAAAAAAATTTATAGAAAGACTAGGAGGAAGATGTTTATTAATACATGGAGATATAAAAGATTGTAGTTTTTGTGACAAAATTGTAGATGAAACTATAAGAAATTTTGGTAAAATTGATATTTTAGTAAATAATGCAGGAGTTCAATATCAACAAAAAAGTTTATTAGATATATCTGATGAGCAGTTTGATTTAACAATGAGAACAAATATATATTCAATGTTTTATCTAACTAAAAGAGCATTAAAATATATGTTGCCATGTTCAAGTATAATAAATGTTACATCAATAACAACTTTTCAAGGAGAACCAGAATTGATAGATTATGTAACAAGTAAAGGTGCAATAGTAGGATTTACTAGGTCATTAGCAACAAATTTAGCTAGTAAGAACATAAGAGTAAATGCTGTATCACCAGGAGTATTTTGGACACCATTACAACCAGCATGTTGGGAAAAACAAAAGATACCAACATTAGGTTCAGATGCTCCAATGGGAAGAGCTGGTCATCCTTATGAAATAGCTCCATTATTTATATATTTGGCAAGTGATGATTCTTCGTATGTTACAGGGCAAGTTATGCATATAAATGGGGGACAATATAAGGGATAAATAATTTGTTTTAGAAAGTTGATAAATACCAGGGTATGTGGTAATATAAAAAATATTTACCACATACTATTTTTGCTTAATTAGAGAATGTAAAGTTAAATGAGGGAGTTAAAAAATGATAGTGAATAGTACAAATTATCTAAATAACATATTAGATGTAAAAATAGACAGACCAATGGGAAGTCTACATCCTAAACATGGTTTTATTTATCCTGTAAATTATGGATATATTCCAAATACTAAAAGTTATGATGGAGAGGAATTAGATTGTTATGTTTTAGGAATATATGAGCCATTAAAGGAGTATAAAGGAAGGTGTATAGCAGTAATACATAGAATAAATGATAAAGATGATAAATTAATTATAGTGCCAGATGGAAGAGACTTTTCAGATGAAGAAATAAAAGTTTTAACAGAATTTCAAGAAAGATTTTTTATAAGTGAAATTATAAGATATGATGGATATTTGGAATTTAACAAAAATATTCCAGAGCTTTCAGTAACTAATTTAGAGCAAAGTTTAAAATTTTATAAAACTATTGGTTTTAAAATTGAGTATGAAAGACCAGAAAATAAGTTTTCATTTATATCATTAGATAAAATCCAATTTATGTTACAAGAGATTACAGATGACGAAAAATGGGATATAGCACCATTAAAGTATCCTTTTGGAAATGGAATTAATTTTCAAATCGAAGTGGATAATGTTTCTGAAGTATATAATAAATTGAAAGAAAGTAATTACAATATAACATTTGAAATGGAAGAAAATTGGTACAGACAAGGAGATAAATTACTTGGAAATAAAGAGTTTTTAGTACAAGACCCAGATGGATATTTATTAAGACTTTCAGAGGACTTGGGAGAAAAAGATATATAAAATTCGACAAATTAAGACAATTTAATGTATCACAAATTCACCTAAAAACATATTATGTAATGTGAGGTGAAAAAAATTGAATTGGTTTGAAAATTTAAATCCAGTAATTCAAGCACTAATAGCCACAACTTTTACTTGGGGAGTAACTGCACTTGGAGCACTTATGGTTTGTTTCTTTAAGAAAATAAACCCAAAAGTATTAAGTTCAATTTTAGGGTTTAGTGCTGGAGTAATGATAGCAGCTTCTTTCTGGTCTTTACTTGCACCTGCAATTGATTTATCTTTTGAACTTGGGTACATAGCATGGATATTACCCGCAATAGGATTTATTGTGGGGGGATTATTTGTGTTGTTATCAGATAAGTTCTTAGATAAAGTTTTAAAAAATAAAAAAAGCTTAAAAGAAGCGGATTCATTAAAAAGAAGTATACTTTTAGTATCAGCAATAACAATTCATAATATACCAGAAGGTATGTCTGTGGGTGTAGCTTTTGGAGGAATAGCAAGTGGAGTTCCAGGAATGACAGTAATTGGAGCAATTATGCTTGCATTGGGCATTGGTATTCAAAACTTTCCAGAGGGAGCAGCAGTATCTTTGCCATTAAGGAATGAAGGATATTCAAGATTTAAGAGTTTTATGATAGGGCAGGCCTCTGCACTAGTTGAACCAATAGCAGCAGTTATAGGAGTTGTATTAGTTTTAACTATAAGAAGTATTTTACCATTTTTACTTTCATTTGCTGCAGGAGCAATGATTGCAGTATCTGCAAGAGAATTGTTACCTGAATCAATAAATGAAGATAAAAATTTAGCGACTATTCGGATTAATATGTGGGTTTGCTATAATGATGATATTAGATGTTGCTTTAGGATAAAAAGGATTATAAAAGAAAGTATAAAAATATTAGCAAGAGAAAATTTTCTTGCTAATATTTTTTATTATGATAAATAAAATAAAAAATAATTAGAAATAAGCTTGACAATTAATTATAAAGCTCATATAATAACACTATGTTAAATTTAAGCAAGTACTTTATTTAAAAGTATTTTATTCATTTTACAAACAAATTTAAAATTTTAGTGATTTATATGCAAAATAAATTGAGCTTTACTTCTATATTTTCTCAAAAAACAAAAATTAAATAAAAAGGTAAAAAAAGATGAAAAATAATAAAAGAAATATTAAAACAAAAAATAATTTAAATCAATTTATAATAGCTGTAACTATTATAATATTATCAATATTAATTGGATATATAACAAAAGAAAATGAATTATCAGAAGATGTGTCAAATTATAATACTAAAACAAATATAATAAATGACACTAATATAAATGATATTCCAGAGTATTCAGGAGAAATTGTTATAACAATTAATAATGATATACCATATTTTGAGGAAAAAGATATCAGTAATGAAGACTTTGAATATTATTCAAATCTTGATGAATTAGGAAGAGCAGGAGTAGCATTTGCGAATATTTGTAAATATACAATGCCACCAAAAGATACAAAAAGAGGAAGCCTTTCATATAAGCCCACTGGATGGGAGCAATATTTATATGGTGAAAATAAAAGTAAACATCTATATGAAAGATGTCATTTGATTGCTTGGCAATTAGGAAACGAAAATAATAATAAAAGAAACTTACTTACAGGTACCTCACAAATGAATTCTGCTATGATAGAATATGAAAATATAGTAGCAAATTGGATTAAACTTAAAAATAAAGAGAATAAGGACTATCATGTTTTATATAGAGTAACACCTATTTATAAAGGAGAAAATAAACTTGCAACAGGAATTGAAATAGAAGCTAAATCGGTTGAAGAAGAAGGAGTATCTTTTAATAAATTTATATATAATATACAAGATAATTTCGAAATTGATTATGGTACTGGTAAGGCAAAACTAATAGAATAAAAAGGAGTGCAATATTGGAATTAGACATAAATAAAGTGATTGATAAAATAACACAAAATGATTTTATAGATAATTTTATAAAAGAACTAAGTATAACTTTGGAAAAATACACTAATAAGAATGTATCAAAAGTTGAAGGTGAAAATATGAATGAAATTGAATTAACAACAGAAGAAGAATTAGAGTTTGATAGAAAAGAATTTGATTTTTTACAGAATTATTTTAAAAGAGAATTGTCAGATTTAGATAAAGGTGAAACATATATAGTAACAGATAAATTTGAAAATGATAATGAATATCATAGATATAAAGTAACTCAATATAAAGATAATTTAGAATGCAAATATATTGCTTTTGAAAAAGATTTACCACAAAATGTGCAATTAAGAGATATTGTTAGAAAAATAGATGGAAAATATATTTATGATGGACTAGCTACAGAATATGTTAAAGATTCAATAAATAAAATTAAACAAGATATAATAAATAAGAGATAATTATGCTTGGATTACAAGAATGGTAAATAGCTTATTGTAGATAATATAAAAAATTACACACAAGAAAAACTTAAGCTTTTCTTGTGTGTAAATTTTGTTTATATATTTTTATTACAGTAAAGTACCTAATACCAAAATACCTAAATTATCATTATAGATTTTTTCAAATTGAGATGTAGGTAAAGGATTTTGGCCTGAACCGACTTCAATTGTATATCCTGGTCTATTATAATTTTGAATAAACCAATCTTTATATCCTGCAAAACTTGAGTTATAAGGAGTATCTTCTAAACTGTAACCACTAACTCTAGAAAATTGAGAACCAATAAAAAATGCATTTTCTGGTGTATAATTTTGGAATTGCCAAAATATAACTTCACCTTGAGTATGATAACTAATTACTAATCTAAAATTATGCTCTAAAGTAAAATTATATATTGCTAATGCTTCTGGCTCAGTTAAAGGTCCAAAACCAACAAAGTCTCTAGGTGCAGGAGTCGTAAATCCTTGAGCAAATTTTATTGCCCTTGCTTGTTCCCAACCAGCTGGGAATTGGAGATTTAAATCTACACCCCTGATATTAGCCTTCCAACCAGAAGGAAAAGGAATAGTAGGGAACTGATTAGCAATTAATCTAGTATTAGAATATAAAGAAGAATTAGGAGAAATTTCTCCAGTTACTAAATTTACCCCATCAGGATTAACCATAGGCATTATATAAATAGTTGTAGTATTATATAATGCTCTAGCATTTACATTAAAAATATTTAGATTACGTGTATAGGCATAGCAATAATTTTCTAAAAACTTCATAAGAAGAGGGCTAGTTATCCATTCATTTGCATGAATTGCAGCTGAATAAAAAACTTCTTTAGAGCCATTACCAATTTTTATAACAGGAATATTATTACCTAAAACACTATATCCACTTGAGGAAACTTCTAAAAAAGGATAAAGAGATTTTAGAGAATTAATATTCACATTTAAAATAGAAGAGCTATAACTAATATTTGTAGGAACAATGAACCCTAAGCCACCATTTATATAAGGTGTAAGAGCTCTCCAAGTTAATCTTCCAACAATTCCATCATCATCTAACCCATAAGTATGTTGAAAATTAATAACAGCATTTTTCGTGCTATTACCAAAAGTACCATCAATGTTACCCAAATAAAACCCAAGTATTTTTAATATGTTTTGTAAAAATTCAACCATAGGTCCTGTGGACCCAAGTCTTAAAGTTTTCATATAATCACCCAAACTATAATATGTAAAAAAAGAGATATGGTGACATAATATCTATTGATTTTATACAATTTTTGTGATATAAATTGGTAAAAGGGAGGATGAAAAATGTCAAAAGGTAAAAAAATTAGTCTTAAAATAGTATTAGTAGTAATAGCATTAGTAATTGTAGTTGCAATAATAGCTGGATATTTATATTTAACAAAATCAAAAGATAATCCAGAAGAAATATTTAAACAATATATTTCAAAAATAAATGAAGAAAAATATGAAGAAATGTATGAAATGCTTGATGAAGAAAGTAAGCAGCAAATATCTAAAGAAGATTTTATATCTAGAAATAAAAATATTTATAATGGAATAGATATGTCAAATATGACAATTGATATAAATCAAATTGAAAAATCGGGCAAAAAAAGAATAATAACATATAAAACTAAAATGAATGCAGCAGGGGGAGAAATTTCATTTGATAATACTGTAACTTTAAACAAAGAAAGTGATGATAAATATAAAATATCATGGAATTCTCATCTTATTTTTCCAGAATTAGATGAGACAGATAAAGTAAAAGTAAGCACAGCTAAAGCAAATAGAGGAAAAATATTAGATAGAAATGGCAAAGAACTAGCTGTTAATGGAAAAGCATCATCAATAGGAATAGTAAGAGGAAAATTAGGTGAAAACAAAGAAGCTGATATTCAAAAAATCGCAGAATTATTAAATATAACTTCAGATGTGATAAATAATAAATTACAGGCTTCTTGGGTTAAAGATGACAATTTTGTTCCTATAAAAACAGTCTCTTTAAATGAAACAGAATTAAAAGAGAAATTGTTACAAATTCAAGGCATAAAAATAACAACAGTAGAAGCTAGAACATATCCAATAGGAGAAGCGGCTGCACAACTTACAGGATATGTGCAAACAGTTACAAAAGAGGATTTAGAGAAAAATAAAGGATATACATCTTCTAGTGTCATTGGTAAAAATGGTTTAGAGAAACTTTATGAAAGTAGACTAAAAGGAGAAAATGGTGTAGAGATTTATATTGCCGATAAAGATGGAAAAAGAAAAAGTACAATTATAAAACAAGAAAAAACAGATGGAGAAAATATAAAATTAACAATAGATTTAAATCTACAAAATAATTTATATAATGAATTAAAAAATAATGAAGGATTATTTGTAGTAATGAACCCAGAAACAGGTGAAGTTTTGGCAGCAGTCAGTACACCATCATATGATGTAAACAAAATGACACTTGGAGTTACAACAGTAGAGTGGCAAGAAATATCAAACAATTCACAATCTCCTATGCTTGCAAGATATTTGCAAAGTTATTGTCCAGGCTCAACATTTAAACCAATAATAGGAGCAATAGGACTTTCAAGTAATTCTTTAAGTACAGAAGATACATTTAATTATACAGGATTAAGCTGGAAAAAAGATTCATCTTGGGGAAATTTTGATATAACAACATTAACAGCATATAATGGACCAAAAAATTTAAAAAACGCATTAATACATTCAGATAACATTTATTTTGCACAAGCAGCAATGAAAATAGGAGCGAAAAATTTAACATCAGGATTTGATAAAATAAAATTTAATGAAAGTATAGATTTTGATTTAGGATTGTCAAAATCTCAATATTCAAATGGAGATAAAATCAAAACAGACAAACAATTAGCAGATACAGGCTATGGACAAGGAGAAGTTTTGGTAAATCCAATTCACATGGCATCTATTTATTCAGCATTTTGTAATGAAGGAAACATGATAAAACCTTATTTAGAATATAAAGAAAATAAAGAAGTAGAATATTTAGTAGAAAATGCATTTACTAAAGAAGCATGTGATGAAATACAAAAGGATTTAATACAAGTTGTAGAAAATCCTGAAGGAACAGCTAAAGATATGAGAGTAAATGGGGTTACAATAGCAGGAAAAACAGGTACAGCAGAATTAAAAGTATCAAAAGATACAGAAGGAGATACAATTGGTTGGTTTAATTGCTATACAGTAAATTATGATACACCATATTTAGTTATTGGAATGGTAGAAAAAGCAAATACAAATGGAGGTAGCCATTATTTAATACCTATGATAAAGAGAATGTTTATAAAATAATTTTGCAGTAAATGTAAAAAGTCAGTTAGAAAATTTTACTTATTTTCTAACTGACTTTTTTATAGACTTTTTATTTTGTAAGTTCATAAATAGCTTTGGCATAAATTTTACAAGATAAAATTAACTTATCAATACTAATAAATTCATTAGCTTGATGACACATATCTGTATCTCCTGGAAAATTTGCACCAAAAGAAACACAATTTTTAAATGCTCTAGCATATGTTCCGCCACCAATAGCAATTGGTTCTAAATTAGAATTAGTTGTTTTATTAAATATGTCACAAAGAGTTTTTACTAAATAATTATCTTTCGGTATATATAAAGGTTCTTGAATTCCTGTTACAAAAGTTTCTAGAGAATAGTTTTTACATTTTCTTACAATTGAATTTGTAACATCTTCTATATTTGTATTTACAGGTATTCGTAAATTAATACCTATTTGAACAAAATTCTCATAAAAATCAAATCGGCCAGTATTTAAAGTAAGAGAGCCAGACTCGTCAGTTAAATTTAACCCTAAAGATTTTCCATCAAATTCATTTGCAATGTATTTTTCAAAAAATTCAAAAATATTAATATGATAATCAAATTTATTAAACAGTCTATTTAGTAAAATAATCATAGGAGAAATTGCATTTTTTCCTAAATCTGGGTGTGCAGAATGAGCCTGAATACCAGATGAATTAAGTAATATATGATTATCACTAATAGAATAATTAATATCAAAGTTTAAGGTATCAATTTCTGTATCTAAAAAATTTGTAACATCTGTTAAACTTATTTTTGATGTATCTATATAAAGACTAACTTTACATGTCTTAGGTACGACATTTATAGCATTATTATTACAATCTATTTCAGAGATTTTTATCGGAAATTCATTATATTTAGAATAATCATCTTTAAAATAGACTGTTGCAATTCCTTTTTCTGCATAAATACAAGGAAAGTCTGCGTCAGGACTAAAGCCTATAATAGGTAGTTCTTCTTTTTCTTTATAATGTTTAATACATTTCCAATCTTTTTCTTCATTAATACCTAAAATTAAACGAACTCTATAATTAATTTTTAAATTATCTTTAATTGCTTTCATGGCATAAAGTGAAGCAATTACAGGTCCTTTATCATCAATAGCACCACGACCATAAATTTTTCCATTTTTGATAGTTGCATAAAAAGGTGGCGTCATCCAACCATCACCACTTGGGACAACATCTAAATGGCCAATTATACCTAATAATTTCTCACCTTCACCAAATTCTATATAGCCACAATATCCATCAATATTTTTTGTTCTAAAACCTAATTTATTACCTAATTCTAGAACATAGTTTAAAGCATCATTTGCATATTTACCAAATGGCATAGCAGGGTTATTAGTTTCTTCAGAAACGCTTGGAATATTTATTAAATTACAGGTTTCATTAATTATATCATCTCTTAAATTATCAATATATTCATCTAACATAAAAATCAAGTCCTTTCGTAAAAAATTTATACTATTATATTATAAAATATATTGAACAACAATAAATTTATTGATATTTTTTATTAATTATAGTAAAATGTGGATATAATTATAATAAAAAAGAAGGATAGAGGATATGAATATAAAAGAATTAGAAAATAAAGCTAAAGAAATTAGAAAAGGAATTATAGAGCAAGTGTATTTAGCTCGGTTCAGGTCATCCAGGAGGTTCACTTTCGATAGCAGATGTAATGGCAGTTTTATATTTTGATGAATTAAATATAAAAGAAAATGACCCAAATTGGAAAAAAAGAGATAGACTAGTCTTATCAAAAGGTCATTGCTCACCAGCACTATATGCAGCACTTGCAGAAAGAGGATATTTTTCAAAAGAAGATTTAAAAGGATTTAGAAATATTACAAGTAATTTGCAAGGCCATCCAAATATGAATGATGTTCCAGGGGTAGACATGAGTTCAGGTTCTTTAGGACAAGGACTATCTGTTGCAAATGGAATGGCAATAAGTGGTAAATTAGATAATAAAGATTATAGAGTATATTGTATATTAGGAGATGGAGAAATAGAAGAAGGTCAAATTTGGGAGGCAGCTATGGCATCAAACAAATATAGACTAGATAATTTGTGTGTAATAGTAGACAATAATAATTTACAAATAGATGGGACAATAGAAGAAGTAATGAGTTCGTATCCAATAGATAAAAAATTTGAAAGTTTTGGTTTTAATGTAATAACAATAGATGGACACAATATGGGGGAAATAAAAGAAGCTTTTGAAAATGCAAAACAAACTAAAAACAAGCCAACATGTATAATTGCTAAAACAATAAAAGGAAAAGGAATATCTTTTATGGAAAATCAAGCAGGATGGCATGGAAAAGCGCCAAACCAAGAACAGTATGAACAAGCATTAAAAGAATTGTAAGGAGAATGTTTTAAAATGAAAGTTTTGATAACGGGAGCATCTTCTGGAATAGGAAGAGATATGGCAAGGGAATTTGCTAATAAAAGTTATGATTTAATTTTAGTTGCAAGAGATGGAAAAAGATTAAATGATTTAAAGGTAGAGCTTAATAGGGAATATAAAGTAAATATAAAAGTTGTTATTATGGATTTGTCAATAGAAGAAAATTGTATGAAACTTTATGAAGAAAACAGAGATATTGATATATTAGTAAATAATGCAGGATTTGGGGTATTTGGATATTTTGATGAAACAGATTTACAAAAGGAACTAAATTTAATTAAAACTAATATTGTAGCTGTTCATATTTTAACAAAATTATATTTACAAGACATGGTCAAAAAAGATAAAGGAAGAATATTAAATGTATCTTCAATAGCTGGAAGTATACCAGGTCCTTTGATGTGTGCATATTACGCTTCTAAAGCATATGTATTAAGATTATCTGAGGGAATAAGGGAAGAGTTAAATAAGAAAAAATCAAATGTTCAGATAAGTGTTCTTCAACCTGGACCAGTAAATACTAATTTTAATAATATTGCAGGAGTGAAATTTAATTTAAGTTCTAAAGCTAGTGAATATGTTGCTAAATATGCTATAAATAAATTTTTAAGAGGTAAATTCGATATTATACCTGGTTTTACAATAAAATTGGCTAAGTTCTTTTCAAAAATAACGCCAAATTTTATAGTTGCTAAGGTTTGTTATTATATGCAAGAAAGAAAAAAATAAGACAAAAGGGACAGAGGATAAAAGGGACAGGTCTTTTCGCGAAAAGACCTGTCCCTTTTATCCTCTGTCCCTTTTGTCTTATTTTATAAAATTTTAGAAAATAATAAACCATCATTATCTTTATAATAATTTTTTCTGTTTCCAACTTGCTCAAATCCCCATTTTTTATAAAGGGAAATTGCAATATTATTAGAAGAATTAACTTCAAGATTAATTTTGGATATTAAATTATTTTTACAAAATTTTATTAAATAATCCATAATAATATTAGAAATACCGTTTACCTCTAAATGACTTTTTTACTACAATATTAGTAATATCTGCTTCCTCAAAAACAATTAGAAGCCCTATAAATCCAACAATCTCATTATCTTCTTTAGCAACAAAGTAAATTGAATTAGGATTTTCGAGTTCACTTTTGAAAATATTGTAATTCCAGAAGTCATCAAAGTCAATTTCTAATGTGTCTTTTATATTTTCTAAATCTTCAATTTTCATAATAGAAATATTAAAATTATTTTGAAGCATTTATTTTTTCCTCCATTTTCTTTTCTGCCTCGGATTTTCTAAGGTATAGAGGTTGGGGAACAGGAGTAATTCCTTTTTGGTAATTATAAAATCCAGCAATTCCAACATTTACAGGTGACAAATTATTTTGTGAGACAAAGTTAGAATTAGGTAAATAGTCTAAGATTTTTTCTTTATAATTTATAGCACCATCTCCAATAAAAGTTATAGCATAATTAGGATTTATATCTTTTAATTCTGAAAGAAATGTATCTATATTTTCAAATGATGGATTACGTCTTATAATGTGATTTCCATCAATATTTTCAAAGATTTCACTATATATATTATCTTTTTTTGCGTCAATTAAAGAACAGATAATTCCTTGATTTTTAGTATTGAAACTTAGAGCTTCAAGTGAGTTAATTCCAATACTTGGGATATCTAAACTATCTATAAATGCTTTTAATGTTGAAATTCCAATACGAATACCTGTAAAAGAACCTGGTCCAATATCAGAAACAAGTAGATTGATATCAGTTAATTGTAGGTTTGTTTCATCAAGAATTTGTTTTATAATAGGAAGTAATGTTTCTGAATGAGTTAAACCGTTATTTAAGGATATTTCTTTTACTGTATTACATTCTTCCAAGATTGCAACTCCACAAATTGGGCTTGATGTAGTGATACTTAATATTTTCAATTAAATTCCTCCTTTGGTAAGTATATATTTTATATCATTATTGAAATTATCTAATATTGTTTCATATTTTGTTCCAAATGCTTGAAATTGTAATAGACGTGTGTCTTCTTGTGATAAATCTTTTTCAAAAGAGATTTGTATATATTCAAAAGGAAGAGCTTCTTCTATTAATTCTCCCCATTCTATTAAACAAATGCCTTTTTCGAAATATTCTTCTCCACCAATTGCATAAAATTCATCTGTGTCAGATAATCTGTAAACATCAAAATGGTAAATATTGTTTTGAGGAGCTAAATATTCATTAACTATATTGAAAGTAGGGCTAGAGATTTCATTTTCTAATCCAAAATAACTTAAAAAACCTTCTGTAAATTTGGTTTTACCTGAGCCAAGTTCTCCTGTAAGAACTATAACATCACTATTTGATAAATATTTTGCAAGTGATTTTGCAATATCCATTGTTTGATTACTTGAATTTGATGTTAAATTAAAAGTTTTCATATAAGTAAAATCCTCTCTTAAAAATATAAGTATATAATACTACAAAAAATTAAATTCATCAACAAAAATTGAAAAAAGGTTGTATTTTTCAGTTTTTTCATTTATAATAATATACAATTGATAGATAAAGAGGCGATTATATGAAAAATAAATCATGGATTATAATATTAATAATGGGTATAGCACTAGCTATTTCATTAGGATATAGTATTTTTGTAAGTCAAAAATCAAAGAATAAAGGAGAAAGTACAGTTACTACAACAAGTATAATAGAAATGAAGGCTACTACTGTTACTATAAAAAATATATTGACAGGAAGCGGAGTTGTTGAATATAAAGAAAGAAATATTGATGAAAATGTAAATCAACCTCAAGAAGGTATAACCGATATGCCACAAGAAAATATAGAAAAAACATATCAAATTACTTTATCAATTGATAATAAAGACCTTGGAAAAGCAAAAATAGGACAAGAAGTTGAAATCTCAGGCAAAAGGGATGAGCAAATTTTAAATTATGTGGGGAAAGTCATAAAAATTAATCAAGATAATAATATGTCTACATTAAATATAGAAATAACTAACCCAGATGATAGAATTGAAGAAAATATGTCTGTAAATTGTACTGTAATAATTGAAAAGGCTGAAAATGTTGTAGCTCTTCCAATAGAAGCAATACAAAGAAATGAAGAAAATAAAGAATTTGTGGATGTTGTTCAATTAGATGGAACAACAATACCTGTTGATATAAAAACTGGTATTTCTGATGATTATTATGTAGAAATTACATATGGTTTAAATGTGGGGGATAGGGTTCAGATTGTTAAATCTACAACTACTGTTGTTAATAAGGAAAATTCTAATGTGATTAGTGGAAAATAGTTTTCACTAATCTTTTATGCCACTATAGCTCAGTTGGTAGAGCAACGGATTCGTAACCCGTAGGTCAGCAGTTCGATTCTGCTTAGTGGCTCCATTAAGTAAAATCGTCGCACCAGACGAAAACAATTAAATCAACTGTAAAGGTTGATTTTTTTATCGCTTTTATCTTGAAAAAGGAAAAACAGATAATAAAGAGAAAGTTTTGTATATGAATATAGTAGAGCCAATAATTAGTTGTGCTATGTGGGAGGAAGCACAACATCAAAAAGAAAAAAATCAAAGAGCATATACAAGAGATAGAGTTTATCTATTTTTTCAAAAACTAAAATGTACTAAATGTAATAAAATTATGAAATGTAAAGGCTCTGGAGGAATAAGGAAAAAATATATGTACTATACTTGTGAACATTGTAAATTGTATTATAGAGAAGATTTAGTAGAAGAATGTTTAGAAAATTTTATATTAGATTTAGTAGGATATGATATGATAGTAAAAAAGTATTTCTTTCACATACTAGCCGATAAAAAAGAAATTAAAACAGAAAAATATGACAAAGAAATTGAAAACTTGGAAAAACAAAAATTGATTAGATTGGTTGCAGTAAAAAGTGATAAAAATTTTTCAAAAACTAAACAAGAAAATTATAAAATTTGTGCAATAATAAGTAATCAAAAATGAAAAAATTCTGCTTTAAATAATTTTTGTATACCCACTGGAACTCTAACAAGCAATAAATTTTTCCTCCCTAGTCAAAATTTGGTTTATGGGACTAAGTCCCAAACCCTAAAAATAATTTGTAGATATTTTGTAAATTTAATGAAAAAATGGAAAAAAATATGATATACTTAAATTCGTCAGACACTGTCTGACGAATTTGAAAGGATGATAAATTATGGACAATATGTTAATAAATGGAATTGATGAGAATTTTTACAATAATATAAGAAATACTATATTAAAAGCAAGAATAAATATATATAAAAATATAAATGTTGAAATGGTAAAATCTGCTTGGAATGTTGGTAGACAAATTATTGAAGAAGAACAAAAAGGAAAACACAGAGCAGATTATGGAAAACAAATTTTAAAACAATTATCGGAACGATTAACAAAAGAATTTGGAAAAGGTTATTCACAAACCAATCTTAAAAATATGAAAATTTTTTATACAATGTTTCAAAATTGTCAGACACTGTCTGACGAATTGAGTTGGAGTCATTATATAGAATTGTCAAAAATAAAAGATGAAACTATGAGAAAATTTTATTATAATGAATGTATAAATTCAAAATGGTCAGTAAGGGAATTAGACAGGCAAAAATCATCTTTATTATTCGAAAGATTAACCTTAAGCAAAGAAAAAGATGAAGTTTTAGCAATTGCAAATAGGGGACACGAAATAACAAAACCAGACGATTTAGTAAAAGATCCAACTGTATTAGAATTTTTAGGATTAAAAGAAAACAAAAGATATTTGGAAAAAGATTTAGAGAATGCTTTAATAGAACATTTACAAGAATTTTTACTAGAGTTAGGAAAAGGTTTTTCTTTTGTAGCAAGACAACAAAGAATAAATCTAGGTGGAGAAAATTTTTATATTGACCTAGTATTTTACAATAGATTAGCAAAGTGTTTTGTTTTAATAGATTTAAAAACTGGGAAACTAACCCATCAAGATGTGGGACAAATGCAGATGTATGTAAATTACTATAAAAGAACTCGAATGGTAGATGGAGAAAATGAACCTATTGGTATATTGCTTTGTTCAGAAAAAAATGATGTTGTAGTAGAATTTACATTACCAGAAGGTAATAAAAATATATTTACTTCAAAATATCAATTATATTTACCAACTGTTGAAGAATTAAAGCAAACTATTGAAGAAGAAAAGAAACAAATTGAAACTAATACGATAATAGATAAAGAGGGAGAAAACTAATATGAATGAATATCTAAACAATTTAAATGAAGAAATAAGAAATTATCTAAAAATCCTATCACCAGAATTTCCAGAATGGTTATTAGAATATATTTATACTCCGGAGATGATGAGACTTGATGGGATAGGAATGTCTTGTGGTACATTATATACCAAAGTATATAACGATAGATATTTCTATTCTTCACTTACTCATAGTGTCGCAGTAGCACTAATTATATGGAACTTTACACATGATAAAAAACAAACAATCTCAGGTTTATTTCATGATATTGCTACACCAACTTTTAAACATTGCATTGATTTTATGAATGGAGATTCAGAACATCAAGAATCAACAGAAGAAAGAACAGAACAAATAATTAGAAATTCAAAAGAAATAATGAATTTATTAAATAGAGACGATATAAAAGTAGAAGAAGTTTCTGATTATCATATTTATCCAATTGCAGACAATGATACTCCAAGATTAAGTGCTGATAGATTTGAATATACATTATCTGGAGGACTTTATCAAATAAGAGTATTTGAACTTAAAAATATAGAAGAATATTATAATAACATAACAATACTTAAAAATGAAGATAATATAAATGAACTAGCATTTAAAGATGTAAAATTATGTGAAAATTTTATACATGACACCTCAAAATTATGGCCTCGTTGGATTGAAGATGAGGATAGACTTTGTATGCAATTTATTGCAGATATTGTAAAATCAATTAATATAAAAGGCTATATTACAGTTGATGATTTATATAAATTTTCAGAGCATGATATAATACAATTAATTAAAAATTGTGATGATAGTTATATAAAAAATGCATTTGAGAAGTTTCAAAATGCTACTAGAAGTTCAGTTTATAAAAATGATTTGCCTAATAATGAGATTTATTGTACTAGTGTAAAAGGCAAAAAAAGATATATTAATCCTTTAATTAGTTTGGATAATAAAACTTGTAGAATAAAAGATGTTTCTACTATTGCAAATAATGATATTAATAACTTTTTAAATATGAAACTTCATAAATTTATTGGATTTAACTTTGATTTTAAACCATACTAATTATGATAAATATATTCAGCTGAAAAATAAATACCTACTTATAATTATAAGTAGGTTTATTTATTATATAATCATGACAAGCAAATTTTTAATAAATTTTGTCCTAAATTTGTTAAATTAAAAACTCCTTTTTCTTTTATACCTACATTACATTCACAGTTATATGCAATTTCTAATGGTTTAAAGGTATGTTTATATATTGTATTTGCATTATTTCTCATTTGTTCATATATTGATTCATTTTTTAGCCAATGTAAAAAATCAATTGATATTAAATTTAATTTAATTAAATTTTCTAAAGAGATACCAAGTTCTATAATGTCAAAATTATAATCATCTATTTCAATAAAGTATCGGCTACTTTTAAACGTTTTATCCATTGCTTCACTATTACTTTCAATTGTTAAACTAATTATAGGAATATTCATATGATCTTTATTTTGATACTTATATATAGCTTCTAATAGCACAACATCATTATAACTTAAATCTTTAATAATTGATACAAATGTTGGATGAACCATATCTTTTGTTCTACTATCAACATTTCTAGCTATAATATTTGAATATAATTCAACAATATAATCTTTATCTAAATTATATTTTAAATTCTCCATTGTTTCACCTAGTATACCAATATCAGGTGGTGTTAAACTTTCTTTAGGAATTTTATCAATTTTATTTTTTATTTTAGCATGACATTTTTGCTTATAATAATTTAAATTTTCTTTGTATATATGTAATCCAGCATCGATTGTTTCATTGACAAAACTTAATAAACCTGTAATAATTTCGCTGCCTTTCTTAACAGGGGGCTTAATAACTTCTAATGTTGATTCTGTAACCTTATTTAGTGGTTCAGTTGTATCTGCATAAATGTTTATGCTTGCATTTGCGCTTAATGGTACATTATTATTATTTGTTATATTGGTAATATTTTTTTCTTCGTCCATTGCTTATCTCCTATATCTAATAATTATATAAATACTATATCATACATAATAATCTTTAGCAATACTTAAAAATAAACATATGTCCTTGAAAAAATGAAATTTAATGATATAATACAGTTGATTAATCAAATTATTTTTTTGAGCAAATTGTGGGAGTATAAACATGAAAAACGGGTAATTTTTTCGCAAATACCCCCATAAATTGCTCCATTACCAAAATTATGACAAAGTCCCAAAAATAAATTGAAATTTTGTCATTTTTTATTATTTGATACAAAAGTATTGATAAATTTACATAATTATGATATGATATAAAATATAAAAAATTGCAAAAAGAAACTCAAAGACATACTTGTTAAGGAGGAAAAGAATATGGAATTAGTAACTATTAAACGGACAAAGGAAGACCAGAAACAGCAGATATTAGAATTGTTAAAAGAACATCCTTATAGAATTATAGTGATGTTAAGCAAAGACTGGTTTTATAGTTTTATAGAACGTAAAGATGTGAAAAAAGATATGTATGAACTTAATCCATCAGAAAAACTCTCATATATGATATATGAAAATAAAAATATCGTTTCATGTAAATTTTATGGAAGAATGAACTTTGAAATGATTGGTGGAATATTCATGTTGAAAGAGTGTGATTTTATGGGTTACAAACCATATGGTTATGAACCAAGAAAGATATTCTATTTTGAATAAAAGTTACAAATCCATAAAAAAGAATAGCTAGTACAATTTTACAACTAGCTATTCTTTTTATTTAACTAGATATGAACACATATAAGCTATTTATTTAGACAAAAATTTATCAAAATATTGTATTAACCCTATTTTTGTTATATAATCCTGATTGAAAATAGAATAAACAAGTTTAGAATACAAAACTTAGGGGGAAAATAAATTGAAAAAAATAATATCAATTATAGGAATAATTGCTCTAACAACAATCACAATATTAAATTTTATCTTTACAGCAAAAATAGATGCATCAGAACATATAACAATTAATCTTAATAATCCAATATATATTATTGGACTAATATTACTAGGAGCAATAATATTTATTATAACCAATAAAATAAACACAAATATTGAAAAAAGTACAAAAACCAACTTAAAAAAGAAAATAAAAATAAGTATATTAGCTATATATGCAATATTAAACATAATATGGATAATAACAATCATACCACCAATTATAGGAGACCAAGGACATGTTTGTGATATAGCAGAAACATTTTCTAGTGGAGATACAGAAAAATATCTACCAAAACCATCATATGCAGGAATAACAATGAGTGAGTATATGCAAAAATATAAGCAACAAATTCCATTAGCATTTTTATATAGTATATTTTTCAGAATAATATTTCGACCTGAAAGGGGTCTAATTAGAGCTATAAATGTAATTTTTAACATACTTATAGTCATTGCTATATATAAAATAAATAAACAACTATCAAAAACATATAAAACCAATAAAACCTTACTATTTACATTAATACTAACATTTGTAACAATTCCTATGTTTTCTACATTTGTATATGGAGATATTCCAAGTCTAGCATTAAGTTTATTTTCAGTATATTACATGATGAAATACACAGAAAGTAAAAAAATTAAATATTCTATATATGCATCAATTTTTACAATGATAGCATATATGATGAGAATGAATACCTTAATATTTGTAATTGCAACAGTAATTTATTTAATATTAAATCTATTTAAAGGAATAAAACAAAAAAAACATAAAGAAAAGCTAATAGAATTATTAATAATAGTAGCATATATTGCAATATCAATTATTCCATCTACATTAGCCCAAAACTACTACTTAAACAAATATAATTTAGAAAAAGATAAATCATATCCAACTATAAGTTTTATTCTTATGGCAATGGAAGAAGGACCAAGAGGTAATGGTTGGTATAATGAACAAATAGCAGTACCAGCATTACAAGATACAGAAAATATAAAAGAAGAATATCAAAAAAGAGTTAAAGAAAGATTAAACTATTTTTCAGAAAATATAGGATATACCTTTAATTTCTATATTATGAAAATAGTGTCTATGTGGGCAGAAAATACATATGCAGCAGTAAATATTAATGACATAAATACACATGCTTTTTTAGAAAACTTAACAAATCCAATAACATTTTATCAGAAAACATTGTTAATATTGATGAGTATAAGTATTATAGCAATCTTAATACAAAATAGAAAAAATTTATCTATAAACATTATATTTTTAATAACAATTTTCTTAGGAGGATTTGCATTTCATATATTATGGGAAGCTAAATCAAGATATATAATACCATATGTTGTTACATTAATTCCAATAGCTGCTATAAGTATTAATACAAAGTCTTTAAAAGAAAAACTAAAAATAAAAAAATAGTGTACAACGTTTTAATTCACAGCTATTGAAGTTATGTATATATTAAAATTTCGTTCCTTACTGGTCGGGCAAACCCTATATATAATTGTACCAATAAAAATTATGTGCTGTAAATTAGTGTTTAAAAATAGGATGCCCTCCCAAGCTGCGCGTCACTACATTTTAATATATACATAACTTCAATAGCTGTGAATTAAAACTATATAACTTGTATAATAGCTAATTTTTAAGAATTATATTGGATTTTTCATAATAGCTATGTTATAATATGAAAAAACAAAAAGAAGAGAGGATTAAACTATGGGATTTTTTGACAAATTAAAAACAGGATTAAATAAAACTAAAGAATCATTTAATACAAAAATAAATGATGTATTTAGTAATTTTAGAAAAGTAGATGAAGAATTTTTAGAAGAACTAGAAGAGATTTTGATTATGTCAGATATGGGAGTAGATACATCTGTAAAAATAGTAGATAATTTAAGAAAAAGAGTAAAAAAAGAGAACATAAAAGAGGAAGAAGATGTTAAACAAGCTTTAAGAGAAGAAATACAATCCATATTTGACGAAGTTGACAATACATTAAAACTAGAAACAACACCTTCAGTTATTCTTGTAGTTGGAGTAAATGGAGTTGGAAAAACAACATCAATTGGTAAAATTGCAAATAGATTAAGATTGCAAGGAAAAAAAGTAGTAATTGCAGCAGCAGATACATTTAGAGCAGCAGCAGTAGAGCAATTAGAAGTTTGGGCTAATAGAGCAGGAGCTGAAATAGTAAAAAAAGAAGAAGGACATGACCCAGCATCAGTTGTATATGACGCAATAAAGAAAACCAAAGAAACAAATGCAGACATATTAATAGTAGACACAGCAGGGCGTTTACACAACAAAAAATATTTAATGGACGAGCTACATAAAATAAAAAAAGTTATAGATAAAGAAATGGGAGAATTAAGCCAAGAGGTATTACTTGTAATAGATAGCACAACCGGTCAAAATGCAATCAATCAAGTAAAAGCATTTAAGGAAGAAACTAATGTAACAGGACTAGTTTTAACAAAACTAGATGGCTCAGCCAAAGGTGGAGTTGTTGTTGGAATAGTAGAAGAAAACAAAATACCAGTAAAATTTATAGGAGTTGGGGAACAAATAGATGATATGGAAGTATTTAGCAGCAGCGACTTCTCAAAAGCTATAATATAGCAATTTTGCTTTTTATTCTCAAATATGTTATAATATGGTAGAAATTATAAGGAAAAGAGGAAATAGAATTGGAAAAAAAGAAAATATTAACTCTTCGTAGAATTCTAGTTACTATATTTTTAATATTTTTCGCAATAATGACTTATATAAATTTTCGTGGAAGCTATTTAGAATATAAAGAATTAGGAGAAAATTATTTACAAACTTTTTTAACAAGAGAAAAATATCAATATAGTGTATTAGGAATAAATTTTATAATAGTATATTTAATAATGTATTTTTCGGGAAGAAAGATAAAAAAAGGATTAAAAATATTTTTTGAGCAAGAAAAGAAGCAAATGCCAAAATTGCCAAATAAATCAATAGCGGTAGTAGTAGCAAGTATAGAAAGTCTTTTCATACAAAATATTTTTACACCTAATCTGATATTATGTATTAGCAATACAAGTTTTAGAGAAGCAGATCCAATATTCAATTTGGATGTATCTTTTTTCATGTTTATAGAACCATTAATAAAGATGATAACAGTATATTTTATTTTTATATGTGTTGCTATAATATTGTATGCGTTTTTATACTATGTAATTGTTTTTAATAAATATTTTGATGGAATAGACAAAAGCACATTAAAGCAAAATTCTATAATGAAAACAATATACAGAAATGTAAGATTAATAGCAATAGGATTATCTTGTTATATTTTAATATGTTCAATGGATATTGTATTTGACAATTTCTTAACAACAGACAATAATATAAAACTTGCAGGAGCAGGATTAGTTGATAGTACAATAAAATTCTGGGGATATGCAATTTTAGCATTAGTAATACTAGTTTCAATATTTAGAGCGGTAAATAGTTTTAAAAAAGGAAAACAATCTAAAATTTTAAAAGATTTAGTAGTAGTACCTGCATATTTAGTAATATTATTTATAGCCATGGTAGCATTTGATTTAATTTTTGTAAATCCGAATGAATTTGATAAAGAAAGAAAATATATAGAAAGTAATATTTCTACTACTAAAAAAGCATATGGAATAGATTGCGACATAGAAAACATAGATTATACAGGAACAATAACAATAGAAGAAGTTCAAAAAAATCAAAATGTTATTAATAATACTGTAATAGTAGATAAACAAACAGTATTAGATAGCTTAAATGAAAATCAAGCAGGAGCAGGATATTATACATATAAATCTGCAAAGCTTTCAAGTTATGAAATAGATGGTATTAAAAATTTGGTATATGTTTCTCCAAGAGAAATAATAAATAATAAAAGAACATATAATAGCAAAACATATGAATATACACATGGATATGGTTTAATTTTCACATCAGCAACAGGAGTAACAGTAGATGGAAAGATTAAAAATATCCAAAATGATATAACAGGAAAAGAAAAAATTGTTAAAGTTTCTGAGCCACGAATTTATTATGGATTAGAAACAAATACAACAGTAGTAACTAATACTAAAGATAAAAAAGAATTTGACTATTCAGATGAAGAAAGGGAATATGAAACAACTTATGAAGGAAGCGCAGGATTATCTTTAAGTTTTATAGATAGATTGATATTAGGAATAAAAGAAAAAAATATAAATTTAGCATTTTCTAGTTCAGTAACATCTAATAGTAAAGTATTAATAAATAGAAATATAATAAAAAGAGCAAAATTAGCACTTCCAGATGTAATATATGATAATAATCCATACACAGTTGTGGATGAAAATGGGGATATTTATTGGGTTATAGATGCTTATACAATATCAAGTAGTTACCCATATTCAACATATACAGAAATAGAATATAATGGGCAAAAGAAAAATATAAATTATATAAGAAATTCTATAAAAGTTATAATAAATAGTTATACTGGTGAAATGAAATATTATATAACAGATAGAACAGATCCAATAGCTATGGCATATAGAAAAGTTTATCCAGAGTTGTTCCAAGATTTAGACACCGAAATTTCAAAAACAATACAAGAACAATTTATTTATCCAGAATTTTTATATAATGTACAATCAACAATGCTTGAAGAATATCATAATACAAAAGCAGATGTATTATATAGAAGTGATAATACTTGGGAAAAAGCAACATATAAAAATGGGCAAAATAATAATAAAAACAAAAATATTTTAAGTTCTTATTATACAATGGTAACAAATAAAGATGGTGAAAATACAATAGGATTGATCCAAATATATACACCAAAAAATAAGCAAAATATAACATCATATTTAGTTGGAACTGTTGAAGATGGAAAAAATACATTAACATTAAAAACATTACACTCAGATACAACCATATTAGGACCAACTCAATTAGATACTCAAATATCACAAGATGATACAATACAAAGCCAAATAGATAGTTTAACAGTAACAGGCTCTAAAGTTACAAGAAATATGATAATAGTTCCAGTTGAAAATACCCTTTTATATATAGAACCAATATACCAAACCCTTGTGAATGAAAGCAATTTACCAACACTCAAAAAAGTAATAGTAGCTTCAGGAAATAAAGTTGCAATTGGAAATGACTTGCAAGAAGCCATGGAAAACTTGATTTCACAATATGCAACAAAGATTGAATTAAATAATACAGATGATATAGAAGGTCTTATAGATTCAATTATAAAAGCAAATGATAATCTATCAGATTCTTTGAATAGTAACAACTGGGAGTTAATGGGAACAGATATACAAAAATTACAAGGATTAATAGAGTCTTTAAAAAAGCAAACAGATAAGCAAAAAAAAGATAATGAAAACAATACTGTAAATGAAAACAGTGTAGAAAGAGAGCCTATAATAAGAAATCCAATATTTCAATAACCCAATTAATGAATAAAATTATAAAAAAAATCCATTCTAAAAATAGAGTTAGAATGGATTTTTTTTGGAGTGAAATATGTTTGGAAAAAATAAAAAACTATTAGAACAAAAGATTGATATATTAATAGAAGCTTTAGAAAAAAGTAATCTAAGAGAATTAATATATATATTAGGAAGTAGAAAAGAAATAATAAAAAGAAATATAGTAGCACGGGATATCAAGAGGAGTCGGAATAGGAATTCGGAATAACTGTTATTACAGCAATTTTGGTTTATGTACTTCAAAAAATAGTATCATTAAATATTCCTGTAATAGGAGAATATATTGCAGATATTGTACAGATAGTAGAGAAAAGTAGATAAAAAAATGCGATTAAATAGAGAATTTTCTCCATTTAGTCGCAATATAAATTATTTCTCTAAACAATAAAAGATTTTTTTTCCTTTTTTCAAAATCGTATGTTCTGGTTCAAAATCTTTATCAGAAAGCATATAGCTAATATCACTAATTTTTTCATCATTTAATGAAATTGCTCCTTGTGAAATTAAAGTTTTTGCTTGAGATTTTGATGTACAAATTCCACATTCTACTATTGCTTCTGTAATACTACAATTAGGATTTGATAATTTAACTTTAGGCATATTTTGAACTGATCCATTACCTTCAAATAATGCCTTTGTAGATTCTTCTGCTTTTTTTGCTTCTTCTTCACCATGAACAAGCTTTGTTATTTCATAAGCTAAAATCTTTTTTGCTTCATTAATATTCTCATCTTTTAATGCTGCTAAACGATTAACTTCATCCATTGGAAGGAAGGTAAGCATACATCCAACTGTATAAACACTACTATCATCAATATTTCTCCAGTATTGGTAAAATTCATAAGGAGAAGTTTTTTCTGGGTCAAGCCATAAGGCTCCTTTTTCTGTTTTTCCCATCTTTTTTCCTTCTTTAGTAGTAAGAAGTTTAAATGTTAAACCAAAAGAATCGTCTTTTCCGATTTTTCTAATAAGTTCAACTCCTCCAATTATATTAGACCATTGGTCATTACCACCCATTTGAAGTTTACATCCATAAGTTTCGTATAAATGTAAGAAATCATAAGATTGCATAAGCATATAACCCATTTCAAAAAAAGTAAGACCTGTTTCCATTCTGTTTTTATAACATTCAGCAGCAAGCATTTTGTTTATTGTAAATTTACTTCCAATTTCTCTCATAAAGTCAATGTAATTTAATTCACATAACCAATCAGCATTATTAACAATAATAGCTGCATTTTCGCCTTCAAAACTAATAAATTTTGAAGCTTGTTTTTTTAGACATTTTACATTATGAGCAATATCTTCTTTTGTAAGCATTTTTCTCATATCTGTTTTTCCAGAAGGATCACCAATAATAGCTGTTCCACCACCCATTAAAATAATTGGCTTATGTCCACATTTTTGCATATGACTTGCAACCATTAAAGATACAAAATGACCAACATGTAAACTATCAGCAGTAGGATCAATTCCTATGTAAAAAGGTACACTTTCTTTTGAAAACATTTCTTTCATTTGCTGGGGATGTGTCATTTGTTCAATATAATTTCTTTCTTGTAAAACATCAAATACATTTTGCATAAATTTCATTCCTTTCATATTATAAGTGTAAAATTTTTATAAATATACGAGGTATCACTTAAAGATACCTCGTTTAATTATTTATTTAAATAACTTTTTATATCCTTCAAGTCCATCATAATTTAAAAAACGATTTAGATTTTTTTCTGAGATTCCAGTTGAAACTGAAATTTGATTTAAAGATTGCATTTCTATACCATTTTTTTCAACAAAATTTTTAAAAGTAGATAATTCAAAATTATCTTTATTAGTACATTTAGGGCATACATAACCACTATTTGTATAAAAGGCACCACAGCGAGAACATTTAACTACTTCCATAATAATTCCTCCCATTTTTTCTTATTAGTATGTTTTGATTATGTGCATTTTATCATAAATTAATGTAAAAATAAAGATTTTTTGGAAAAAAGTTATAAAAAGTTGTTATAAGTGGTTACAATTCGTATTCTAGAACTTTGGCTACTCTGTTAATTAGAATTGGCAGTAAGGTAAAGAGAATTGAAAAAATTTGTTGATATTTGGATTAATATGTAGTAAAATAATTGTACGTAAATTTATTAGGGGTGAAGAAATGTTAGAACAATTATTTTTTATAAGTACATCAGTTGTTCTTTTTGGAGTAATATTTTTTAAAATGATTAAAAAGAATGAAACTGAATATATAGTGTTATTGATACTTGAAGCATTAGGAATAATAATAGATGGAGTAGGGATTGTATTAAATATAAATACAAATATATTTTTGAAAGTATTAACATATATAATGTCAATAGTGGTGCCAGTAATTGTATTAGTATTAGAATATAAAAATATAGATATAATTAATATTATAAAATTTGCACAGGTTAAGTTTTATCTTTCAACAGGTAATCTCAAAAAAGCAAAAGATATATTGTTGACTATAATAGATAAGAATCCTAATAATTATAGTGCTCATAAATATTTAGCAATAATATATGAAAAAGAGGGTGGAATAAGAAAGGCAATAGATGAATATGTTAGATGTATAGAAATAAATAAAAAAGATTATGATTCATATTATAAAGTGGCACTATTATTAAATGATCTAGAAAAAAAAGATGAAGCAATAGAAATGTTATTTGGTTTATTAAATAAAAAGCCAGATTATTATAATGCAACAATAACATTGGGAGATTTGTTAATAGAGACAGAAAATTATAAAGAAGCGGTAACTGTGTTTACAGAAGCTTTAAAATATAGACCAGTGGATTTTGAATTAAATTATGGATTAGGAATAGCATATACAATGCTTAATGATTTTCAAAGTGCGAAGGAATGTTATGAAAAAGCAGCAGAATTAAACAATTTGTACCATAATGCAAAATATAGTTTAGCACAAATTGCTTTACTATATAAAGATTTGGATGCAGCAGAGGAATATTTTGTTGAGGCTTTAGAGGATGAAGAATTACAAGCAGATAGCTATTATGAACTTGCAAAAATAAGTTTAATGAAAGGTCGAAAAGATATAGCAATAAAATATGCTAATATTGCAATAGATATAAATAGTAAGAAGATTTCAGAAAAAGTAAAAAAGGAACCATTATTTATACCAATCTTATCTAAAATTTCTATACCATTTAATTTAGAAGAAAAAGAAGATAATCATAAATTAAAAGAAAAAGAAATATTAGCAAAAGAGCATTTAGAAAATACTTCTGATATAACTATGAATATGGGATATGTAAATTTAAAGAAAAAAGAACAAACAGAAGAAATAAAAAATGACATTGAACAAATAATAGAAAGAGAAGAATAATTTATATTAAGGGTGAATATATATCTAAAAGTACTTATATATAAACCCTTAAGATGATTATAATTATTATGGGATAAAATGGTAGCAAAAATTATTAAAAATTTTCAAAAAAAGTGTTGACAAAAGTAAAATAAAATGATAATATAAAGAAGTACCA
>CAOKHL010000012.1 GCA_948468315.1 uncultured Eubacteriales bacterium | reverse complement strand
ACAGTAATTATTTTATTAATATTAGCAGGTGTAAGTGTTTCTATGTTAATTGGGAATAATGGTGTGTTAAAAAAAGCTGGAGAAGCAGCAGACCAGACAAAAATAGCAGGAAACATTGAAGAACTTAAGCTATATTATATGGAAAAAGTAATGGAAGCCAAAAGAAATGTTACAATAGAGGAATATTTAGATTACCTTGAGAACCAGCAGATTGTCACAACAGAAAATGAAGGAGAATTTTTTGCAGAAGTAGATAGTTCTATATATCAAATTATAGAAGATGAAAATGAAAATTTGGATATAGAATATGTCAAAGCTGGAAAGATAACAGCTCCTAAAATTCAAAAAGTTGAAGTAATTGACCAAACAGAGAATAGTTTGTCAATAAAAGTTGCAGCATTAAGAATGGGGGGAGGAACTTATCACTATTATATAAGTACAAGTGAAGAAAACTTTGGAAGCAAAAAAGGAAGTAACCAAACAGGAGAATTTACTTTTAGTGATCTTACACAAGATGTTACTTATTATATAAAGGTAGTAGCTGAAAATAATGAAGAGCAAAGTTCAAAAATAACAAAAACAAAAATAACACCAGTACCAGATGCCATTTTAGGAGAAAATATAAATTATGATGTAATTTGGTCAAATGGAAAGGTAACAGTAGCAGTAACTACTACAGAAAAAAATTTCTCAATAGAAACTAGTTTAGACAGTCAAGAATATTCAAGAGATACAACAATAAGAGATTTAGATAGTGGTAGCAAAATTTATGTAAGATTAACAAATGGAAAATATAATGGACAAGAAGTTGAAATTAAAGTAGTAGATGTTACAAAACCAAGTGTAACAGTTTATGCAGAAAATATAACAACAAAGAGTATAGATTTAAAAGTAAATGCAAAGGATTTGGAAAGTGGTTTAACAAGAAGTAAACCATTTAAATACTATATTTCTGATTCAGCAAGTGAATTAGATACAGTAACACCAATTACAGATACAACAGGAAGTCATACATTTAATAATTTAAATCAAAATACTACTTATTATATTAAAGTAGTGGTAGAAGATGTAGTAGGAAATATAGCAGAAACAACAGTAACAGCAGTTACAAAATTAATACCTACAGCAGAAACAGGAATAACAAGAAATATAAAATGGAATGCAAATGGTTCGGCTGAAATAGAGTTATTAACTGAAACAGATTTTGAAATAATATATAAAACGGCTCAAAATGAAGAATGGCAAAAGTACGATACAAAAATATCAACAAACAATGGAAAAAGCATTATAATAGCACTAACAGATGGTTATAACTATGGAGAAGAATATACTCTAAAAATAGAAGATAACATTGGACCAAATGTAAGAGTGACTGTTGCTAAAACAGCATCAAGTACAATTGAGGTAGATGTAGGAGCAACAGATGCAGAATCAGGAATGCCAGAAAAACCTAGATATAATTATTATATAAAAAAAGATGGCGAAAAAAATTATCGTTTAGTTGAAGAAAATTTAGAAAGTGCAAAATATATTTATAAAAGTTTAGAAGCAGAAACAACATTTAATATAAAAGTAACAGTACAAGATTTAATAGGAAACATAGGAGAAGGGTCAGCAAATGCAACGACTTCAGAAATTTCTATAAAAAATGGAAATATAACATTTAGTGAGCAAAAATGGATAAATGGAAAAGCAGAAGTTACTGTTACAAACAATACAGAAAATAATATGCAATATCAAATATTAGAAGAAAATGGAAGTATTGGGGATAGCTGGACAACTACAACCAATAAAACAGAGATTGTACCTAACTTAAAAAATAAAGACACAATTGTTGTAAGATTATATGATGGAACAAATGCAACAGCAGGATATGCAACACATAAAGTAGAAGATAATGTAGCACCAGAAATTGAAAGTGTAACAGGAAACCAAGAAAATTGGACAAAAGAGGATATAACTTTAACAATTAATGCAAAAGAAGAAGAAACAGGGTTACAAGAAAAAGCATATAGTTTTGATGGTGGAACAACATGGCAAGCTGAAAATACAAAAACATACAGCCAAAACACACAAGGAATAGTAATAAAAGTAAGAGATATAGCAGGAAATATAACAACATATAATACTATAAATATAACAAAAATAGATAAAACAGGACCCAATATAAAAATAGAAGCACAATCAAAATCAGATACAATAACAGTAAAAATAACAGAATTAACAGATAGTGGTGTTGGACTTGAAACTATACCAGCATATAAATATTATATAGCAACAACAATAGAAGGATTAGATACAGCTACACCAGAAACAAGTAATGAAAAAACAAAAACTTTTACAGGCTTAGAAAAATATATAACATATTATGTTAAAGTAGAAGCACAAGATAAACTTGGAAATACAAGTTATGCAACAGCAACAACAGTAACAGGATCATTGGATGTAGATATAAGTAATTTAAGTATAACAGATGCAACTTGGGAAAATAAAGAAGCAAAAGTTAATATTAAGAATACTTCTAATTACAATATCCAATACCAAATAGTAAAACAAGGTCAAAAATTCAACTTAAATGGAGAATGGACAACAGTAACAGAAAAACAAAAAGAAATAACAGGGCTAAAACATGAAGATACAGTATATGCAAGATTAACAGATGGAGATAATGACAGTGGAATTGTAACTAAAGAAATTAAAGATGAAAAATCACCTGTTATAACAGAAATAACAGGAAACCCAGTAGATTGGACAAAAGATGATGTAACTTTAACTATAAATGCTCAAGAAGAAGAAAGTGGACTACAAGAAGAGGCTTATAGTTTTGATGGTGGAACAACATGGCAAGAAGAAAATACAAAAACTTATTTGGAAAACACACAAGGAATAGTAATAAAAGTAAGAGATATAGCAGGAAATGTAACAACTTATAAAGACGTTATAGATATAACAAAAATAGATAAAACAGGACCAACTATAACAATACAAGAGCAAGAAGTAACAACAAAAAGTATAACAGTAAAAGTGGCTGCCACAGATAGTGAAGCAGGTTTACCAGAAGATACAAAATATGAATATATAATTAAACAAAATGGAAGTACAAAGACAATAGAAACAAGTGAAGATACACATACATTTGATAATTTAAAATTTGGTACAAAATATGAAATTACAGTAAATGTAAAAGATGCTTTAGAAAATATAGGAACTAAATCAACTGAGATAACAACTACTAATTTATTATATGCAGCGGGAGATATTAATTTTAGTAAAGTAATATGGAGTAATAGCATTGCAATAGTAACAATGAATAATAAAGTTCCAAATTATGACATGCAATATCAAATAGTTCCAAATAAAGGAAATATAAATTTAGATGAAAAATGGACAACAGTTAAAGAAAAAACAATAGATATAAAAGATCTAAAAGATGGAGATGTAATTTATGCAAGATTAACAGATGGAGTAAATGCATCAGTAGGATATGCAACTGGAAATGTGGATAATCCAGGAAAAGAAGAATATACAGAAAGTGAGATGGATGGAAATTCAACAAGAAAAGACTACAATATTTTAGGAATATCCGTGACCAATAAAGAAATAAAAACAGCAATAGAGGAAGAACAAGAAAATGCATCTTTATATCTATATTATTACAAAACAATAAATGATGATAGTTATAAATTAGTAAGTACAAATACTTACGCTAATGACCCAGCTGTTATAAGCGACATAGATGAAGGAGCAACATATAAAATAAAAGTAATGGTAATGGATCAAGATAGAAATGTAACAAGATGTAGTAATACAGCAACGGTAATAGCAAATAATCAAGCAACAACAAATACAACATATGCAGAAAACAGAACTTATATTGATAATAGTAAAACATTAAATGTAAGAACATCTATAGAAAGTGATGAAACAACAGAAGTACCAGCAGGAAATACTGTAACATTACCAGCATCTTTTAAAATATCAAGTCAAGATACAGAAAACAAACAAAAAGATGGAATAGTTGTTTCAAATGCTAGTCAAGATGAATATGTATGGATACCAGTAGATGACGCAATAAATGATGAAATAACACCAATTCCAGTAAATACAGGAACAGTATCAAGAACCTATAAACCAATGGCAACAAGGCAATCTGGAGACCGTAGTTATTATGAAGGAGTTGTATATAATTACAATGGACAAAACTCATATAGAAATACAAATATGGGACTTAATAAATCAGGTGCTAGAGAACCAAGTTTAATTACAGGAAATGCAAATGATGGATATACTTGGAAAATAAATATTGCACAATCAAGTTCATATGATGCAAAAGAAGAGTATTGTAAGGGAATAATGGGATTTGATTCAATAAAAGAATATGGAGAATATGAAAATAGTAGTTATACTAATTTAGTAACATCAGTAGATTCATATGGAGGATTTTATGTTGGAAGATATGAAACAACAAAAGAAACAGATAGTAGCAACAATGTAAAAGTTGGATCAAAAGCTAATAGTCCAATACTATCAGAAAACAATTGGTATAGATTAAATTTGTATCAAGATAGTTTACGATATAGTAGCAACCCATATAACAAAATATCAAGTGTAGAAAGTACTATGATGTTTGGAAGTCAATGGGATAGTATGTTAAATTACATTTTAAAGGGAAACAGTAAAGATAAAGTAACAGCAACTAAATGGGTAACACAAGCAAATGTACCAAATAATTCTAAGCAAGACGAAAAGGACGTAGTAAATAATATTTATGACCTAGCTGGTAATGCATATGAATGGACAAGAGAAGCAACAGGAACTTCACAAAGAGCATTTAGAGGAGGAAGCTATGATGCTACAACTTCAGGAAGTTTAAGCTCAAAAGGTGGAAATGCGCCAACAGACCAGGGTCCAATATTAGGAACAAGATTAAGTTTATATGTAAGAAGTACAAATGATGTTACAGGATCAACAGCAAGTATAACTAAAATATCTGCAACATCAAACACAATAACAGTTGAAGCAACAGCAACAGATAAAGAAACAGGAGTTTCAAAATATATTTATTATATAAGTGAAGATGGAACAAACTGGAAACAAGTTGCAGAAATAGATACTAATATCTATACTTATACAAAATTAAAGCAAGAAACTAATTATCATGTAAAAGTAGCAGCAAAAGATGGAGCAGGAAATGTAGGAAAAGAAGCAGTAAAAGAACAGAGAACAGGCAGATTAGATGAAAACATAGCAAAAAATGGAATAACTGTAAAACAAATATATGGAACAAGTGGAAATGGAATTTTAAAATTAGAATTAGATAAAGCTTTAGCAGATTCTGGATATTATATACAATATAAAGTGCTAGAAGCGAGCGAAAGCGATTGGCAAGCAGGAGAATGGAGTACAGGAGATATTGTAGAAGGATTAAGTAATGGCAAAAAAGTATATGCAACAATATTTGATGGAATAAACTGTTCAAATGATGCTAAATTGATAGAAGTAAATGGATTAGAAGAGTACAAGTTTATTGACAATAATGGAAAAACTTATACACAAGAAGAAGCTGGAACAGAAGCAAATAAAGGAAAAACAACATATGATACAACAATAAAATATACTGATACTGAAGGAAATATAGCTTATATACCAGCCGGATTTAAAGTTGGTATTGCAGATGTAGTAAACAAAGTAAATAATGGATTAGTTGTACAAGACTTAAATGGAAATGAATTTGTATGGGTACCAGTGGAAAATGTACTAGAAACAGATAAATCTACAACATCAGCAGAAAAGGCAATGGCAAGATATCAAACAGGTTCAGATAAATATTATGAGGGAATTACTTATAACTATAGTGGAACTACTTCAACTAAAATAAGTGGAAATGGAACATTAGGTACATCATCAAATAGAGAACCATCACTAGTAACAGCAGGAGCAGATTATAGCTGGAATATTCCAAGAAATTCAGCAAAAGGAACTTCTTATGATACATTAGAACAATATTATAAGAAAATGCAATTTGGAACATCATCAACTGTAAATGCATTTACAGGTTATACAGAATTTGGACAATATATGAATGAAGAATATGCTAATATGGTAAAAAGTGTAAATAATTATGGTGGATTTTATATTGGTAGATATGAATTAAGTTTAAATGGAGTAAATACAAATGTAAATTCTCTAATACAATCACAATTAGGAAAAGATACACAAAATAATATATCTTGGTATAAAGCCTATTATTATCAAGACAGTAAAATAAATAAAAATAATCCATATAATAATTCAAATTCAGTAGTAAGTTCAATGGTATGGGAAAGTCAATGGGATGCAATTATGAACTGGATGTTAAAAGATGACAAAACAAAAGAATTTGTAACAAAAACAACAGGAAACCATACAGATAAAGTCGCAAAAACTGGAGCATATTCAGATGATATGGCAAAAAATATATTTGATTTAGCAAGTAATGTTACAGAATGGACACAAGGAGCACAAAGTACACAGTATAGAAACTATAGAGGTGGATATGCAACACCAATTGATGAAACATTTGCAGGAACATCATCTGCTAGTAGTAGAATAGATAGATTTAGAGTACCAACTATAGGAGCTGTATATAAGAATTCAGACGGAAGTGAGATACAAATAAATATGTTAGGTTCAAGAACAGCACTATATCTAAAACATACAACAGATACAACAGAACCAACTATAGAAATTTTGAATACAACTGTAGGAACAAATAATATAGAAATATCAGTAAACGCAACTGATGCAGAATCTGGCATTGATAAATATAAATTTTATATTAGTGAATATAACTTCCAAGATGCTGACTTTGATGATAGTTTAATTTTACAAGAAACAACAAGTTATGGTTCAACTTGTACATTTGAAGGACTAACACAAAATCAAACTTATTATATAAAAGCAGAAGTATATAATGGAACTGGTAAGGTAGCAACAGCTTATACAGAAGAAATAAAAACAAATGTTGTAGAAATAACAGAAGATAAAATTAGTGTAAGGTTTTATGGAAAAAGTGGAGAGGGAACAGGATATTTTGAAATAAATGATGAAAAAAACCTAGTAAATGAAGGTTATTATTTACAACATATAGTAGTAAAAGATGGACAAAGTATAGATAATATTAATTGGAATTCTTCAGATGTAATAAAAGGAGAATACGTAAAGAATCTATCTGAAAATGACATTATTATAACAAGAATTTATGATGGTAAAAATGCAAAACAAGGATTTTATAAAACATCAAATGTAGATGAATTAGAAAGATTTTCAGAAGTGTATACAAAAACAACAAAATATGAAGATATAGTAGAAAGTCCAAAAGAAGATGGAACAACAGAAACTATAGTAGAAGGTACAGCATATATCCCAGCTGGATTTAAAAGAGCAACATCAAGTATAACAAATAAAATAGTAAATGGATTAGTTATAGAAGATGAAAAAGGAAATCAATATGTATGGATTCCAGTAAAAAATGCTGTATATGATGAAAAAACAACACTAGCACAATCTGGAAATAGTTCAACATACAAGCCAATGGCAAGATATCAATCAGGTTATAATGTGGATTCAACTAACCAATATTTTGAAGGTATTCCATATAACTATTCTGGAACTAGGTCATATGTTCAAGATACAAAAAATAGATTAGGAGTAAGTACAAGTTATAGAGAGCCTAGTCTTGTAACAAATAGTACAACAAACCTTTCATGGGTATTTGCATCAGGAAATGATTATGATGCAACAAATTATACACAATTAAGTGAATTAGGAATAACAAGTGCAACAGTATTTGGACAATATATGAATAACCAATTTACAGATGTTGTAAAAAGTATAAAAAAATATGGAGGATTTTATGTAGGAAGATATGAGGCAAGTTCATGGGAAACAGACAATTGGGAAACAGGAGGAACAAATAGAGATAATACAGGAAACATTATAAAATCAGTACCAAAGGCAACACCGATGGGAAGTACAAATTGGTATAAAATGTATGTAAAACAAGATAGTAATTATGCACTAAATCCATACCATAATAGTACAGGAGTAAAAAGTAGCATGATATGGGGCTCACAATATGATGCAATGTTAAATTACATTTTAGAGGGAACAGATAAAGCAAAAGTTACAAAAATAATAGGTAACCATACAGATAAAAGAAGTACAACAGGACAGTTTGGAGACGATATATTAAATAATATATTCGATTTAGGCTCAAATGTAAGAGAATGGACACAGGAGGCGTATTCGTCTGTGTATCGTGCTAATCGTGGAGGCGTTTGCCATGTTACCGACACCAATACTGCGAGCACTCGCTTCCGCTACAATCCTACCGTTACCAGTGGCACTCTCGGTTCGCGTCTCTCACTTTATTTAAGGTAGCTCTGAACCCTAAAACCACTAAACTAGAACAGCCTCGAGATTAGAAAAATGGTAATAGCCAGATAAGAAGTAAAACAAAAGTCCATCCGGGAGTACCACTATATTTAAGATAGCAAAGAAAAGGAAAAAATGAAACAAGAAAATGAATTAAAATTAATACTGATATATGAAGAATATATAGAATATATGATACAATTATTAATTAAATTACCTAGAACAGAAAAATTTAGTATAGAAACAGATTTCAAACAAGAAATGTATAGAAAGATATTTGAATACAAAAATGCAAGTAATTGCAGATTTTGTAAAGATTTATAGGTAAAACCTAAATAAAAAAAGGAGGATTTGCAAAATGCAAAAAAATCAGAAAAAGGGAAAAACAAAAAGTATTAGTATTTTTCAAGTAATTATTATAATAGTTTTTGTTGTTATAATTGCTATAAGTATTATTAGAATTGTAAAAGATAAAAAAGAAAATAGTGATAATAAAAATGCTAATGAAAATAATGTAGAAAGTTATGTAGAAGAAATACAAACAGGAGTAAAAATAAATAAAAGTACGAAACTAAATGAAGCAAAACAAGTAGATGGGTTAAATGTTTCAAACATTCAACTTACAACTAGCAATGGAATGACAACACTACTTGCAGAGGTTACAAATGATACAGAAGCTGCAAGTAATTTAAAGGTAGTAGAAATATCATTACTAAATCAAAAAGGAGAGGTTTTAAATACAGCAACAGGTATTATAAATGAATTAAAACCAGGAGAAAAAACTGAGCTTAATGTTACTTTAACATCTGATTTTGTAAATGCTTATGATTTCACTATTAATGTAAAATAATTTTTATAAATAATATCAATTACCCTTTGCTACTCTACAATCAAAAAATGTTTACTAAACTGTAACATTTTGTACACTCCAAAAACAAAATAACTTGCATTTTAATGTGAAAAGTTGTAAAATAATATAGGTTATAAAATTTTTAAGGGGTGATATATATGGAAGAAATGCAAGAAAAAATACAACAATTAATCAAAGAAAAAAGAATAAATGAGCTACATAAATTGCTCGAAGAAATTAATAGTGCTGACTTCCCGTCCCTCTTTGAAGAATTAGAAGAAGACAAAATTGTAATTATTTATAGATTACTTTCAAAAGAAAAAGCAGCTGAGGTTTTTGCTGAATTAGATTCAGATGTACAAGAGAATTTAATAAATGTATTTACAGATAAAGAGCTAAAAACAGTAGTAAATGAACTATTTATGGATGATACAGTTGACTTAATAGAAGAAATGCCATCAACAGTAGTAAAAAGAATACTAAACAATATAGGTGCAAAAGATAGAAAAGTTATAAATGAACTTTTGAATTTTCCAGAAGATAGTGCTGGAAGTATTATGACTACTGAGTTTGTAGAGTTCAAAGAAGATATTACAATACAAGAAGGATTTGATATAATAAGAAAAACAGGAATAAAAAAGGAAACTGTATATTGTTGTTATGTGGTAGACAAATTTAGAAAATTAGTGGGTTCTGTAGATGTAAAAGAAATGCTTACATCTAATAGTAATATGAAAATTTCTGAAATAATGGAAGAAAATCCTATAAGTGTATTAACAACTGAAGACCAAGAAGATGTTGCAAAAATGTTTGACAAATATAATTATATGGCAATACCAGTAGTAGACAAAGAAGAAAGATTAGTTGGAATTGTAACAATAGATGATGCGATAGATGTTATGCAAGATGAAAATACAGAGGACTTTGAAAAAATGGCAGCTATGATTCCAAATGAAGAAACATATTTTAAAACAGGAGTATTTACACATGCGAGAAATAGAATTATATGGTTATTAGTTCTTATGCTTTCATCAACATTTACAGGAGCTATAATAGAAAAATATCAAAATGCATTTGCAGCAATACCAATTTTAGTAGCGTTTATTCCAATGATAATGGATACAGGAGGAAATTGTGGTTCACAAAGTTCAACTCTAATAATAAGAGGTTTAGCTTTAGATGAAATAAAGATTTCAGATATATTAAAAGTAATTTGGAAAGAACTAAGAGTTGCAATAGTTGTAGGAGTAACACTAGCAGCAGTTACAGCAGTAAGAATATATTTTCAATATGGAAGAAATTATCAGGGGCAGATTATACAGTTATCAATTGTTGTAGGTGTAACTTTAATTTTAACATCTTTAATTGCAAAATTAGTTGGAGGAATACTTCCTATTGTTGCAAAAAAATTTAAGTTAGACCCAGCTATAATGGCAGCACCATTAATTACTACAATAGTAGATATGTGTGCTATGCTTGTATTTTTCAAATGTGCAGTGATAGTAATGGGATTATAATATTATTTTTAATTAAAAAATCACAAAACTCTTGTGATTTTTTTCTATATAGTGTAGAATAAACTTGCAAAACTAATATAATATTAAGGGGGATAAAAATGATTGACCAAGAAATGGCTAAAATTGAGTTAAAAAAATATAACCAAGAACACATTATAGAACAAATGGAAAAGTTAAATAATTTAGAAAAAAAAGAGTTGCTAGAACAAATATCACAAATAGATTTTGAAGAAATAACAAAATTATATAAAAATATAAAAACAAAAAAAGAAATAAATCAAACTCAAATAACACCAATATATTATATAGACAAAGAAAAAATAAATGATACAGAAAAAAATAGATTACAGGAAAATGGGGAACAAATAATAAAAAATGACCAATATGCAGTAGTTACAATGGCAGGAGGACAAGGAACAAGATTGGGATTTAATGGACCAAAAGGAACTTTTAAATTAAACATTGATGATAATGAAAAATATATATTTGAGATTTTAGCAGAAAGTTTGAAAAAGTCAAAAAAACTATATAACATATTACCATATTGGTATATAATGACAAGTGAACAAAATAATAACCAAACAATAGAGTTTTTTGAAGAACATAATTATTTTGAATATGATAAAGAAAAAGTCAAATTTTTCAAACAAGGAGAATTGCCAGTATTAACAGAAGATGGAAAATTAGTAATTGAAAATAGCAAAATAAAAACTGCCTCAAATGGTAATGGCGGAGTATATTCAGCAATGAAAAAGTCAAAAATTTTAGATGATATGAAAAGCAAAAATATAAAATGGGTATATATTTTTGGAGTTGATAACATAATGGTAAATCCGATAGATCCAATATTTATTGGTCTTACTATAAAACAAAATATGCAAGTTGCGTCAAAATCTGTTGCAAAGGCATATCCAGAAGAAAAAGTTGGAGTTTTTTGCAAAAGAAATGGAAGACCAAGTACAGTAGAATATATAGAATTATCAGAAAAGATGAGAATAGAATGTAACAAAAATGGGGAATTAGTTTATGGTGAAGCTAATATAATAAGTCATTTATTAACAGTAGAAGCAATAGAAAAAATTTCTAATAAAGATTTAAAATATCATGTAGCTGTAAAAAATAATCTATATAAATTTGAAACTTTTGTATTTGATGGTTTTGAATATTTAGATGATATGCTTGTTATGAGGGTAAAAAGAGATGAGGAATTTGCACCAATAAAAAACAAAGAGGGAATAGATAGCCCAGAAACAGCAAAAGAAATTTATAAAAGAAAACTAAATATATGAATGTAAAATGAAAGGAATATATTCAAAAATGGAAGGAATACAAATAAATAATTTACTGAATTTAAATGAAACAATTGCTAAAGAAATATTTCAAGATTGTTGTTATCCATGGGAAGTTTTATCTAAAATAAGTGATTTTATAATAAAATTAGGAAAAACTCTAGATAAAGAGAAATTTGATGAAATAGATGAAAATATATGGGTTTCAAAATCAGCAAAAATTTCAAAAACTGCATGTATAGAAGGACCATGTATTATAGATGAAAATGCAGAAATAAGACATTCAGCATATATCAGAAAAAATGCAATAATTGGAAAAGAAGTAGTTGTTGGAAATTCAACAGAACTGAAAAATGTAATATTATTTAATAAAGTTCAAGTTCCACATTATAATTATGTTGGAGATTCTATTTTAGGATATAAGGCACATATGGGGGCTGGAGCAATAATTTCAAATTTGAAATCAGATAAAAAATTGATTACTATAAAATATAATGAAACAACAATTGAAACAGGATTAAAAAAATTCGGAGCAATATTAGGAGATAATACAGAAATTGGATGTGGAGTTGTGTTAAATCCAGGTAGTATTATTGGAAGAAATACAAATATATATCCATTATCTTTTGTTAGAGGTGTTGTTGGAGAAAATAGTATTTATAAAAATAAAAATGAAATAGTAAATAAAAGTTTTTAATTATGCTAAAACATTTTAAGTAATAAGAGTAATGAATAGGATTTTAACAAAAAAGTGTAAAAGTATTAGATTTGCTTTTACACTTTTTTAATGATTAAATTTGAAAAAGAGAATAAATTCTCATTTCCGAAAAACTACATACTTTGATTTCCAGGTATAAAATAATCAATAACTCCATATATTAAAGCACCAATAATAGCAGCCATCCAAGAAATTGTGTATCCTGCAACGAAGAATTGAGTTACATAAAGGATAATTGCAGCAAGTGCGAATCCTATAAACCCTTTACCAAATGGGCTAGCATGTAAACCTGTGAATTTCACTATTAAATAATCTAAAACAGTTAAAACAACAGCAGCAATAGCTAAAGACCAAATATTATTAATTGCAAAACCTGGTGTAAAAAATGCAGTAATAGCCAAAACAACAGCAGCAGCAACAAGTCTTCCAACTATTTGCCATACTGTACTTGTACCATTGGATTCATTTGACTGAGTTTGAGCATTTGACATAGTTAATCCTCCTTTTATTTATATTTAAAAATTATTTTTTAGCTACATAAAAATATTGTTTACAATAAAAAAATTTTTATTCAAACTAAGAATAAAAAAATAGAAAAATGAAAGAATAAATGTAAAAAGAAAAAAAGGAGAAAATTTATGCTTATAAATTTTTTTAGATCAATAATTTTGTATATAGTAGTTTTAATAGTAATGAGACTTATGGGAAAAAGAGAAATAGGACAACTTCAACCATTTGAGCTTGCAATAGCAATAATGATTGCAGATTTAGCATCAATTCCAATGACAGAAACAGGAGTACCAATTTCTAATGGGATAGTACCAATATTAGGTTTACTTGTAATGCATTTAATAATTTCAACAATAAATTTAAAAAGCATAAAAGCAAGAGAAGCAATATGTGGAAAACCAAGAATTCTTATTTATAGAGGAAAAATAGATGAACAAGCTTTAATAAAAGAAAGATTTACATTAAATGAGCTTCAAGAAAGATTAAGGGATAAAGATGTAGTAAATATTGGAGATGTAGAATATGCAATATTAGAAACAAGTGGACAAGTAACAGTAATAGAAAAACCCAATAAAAGAAAGACAACTCCAGAAGACTTTAATATAATACCGGATTATGAAGGATTGCCTTATGATTTAGTTGTTGATGGAAAAATAATGTGTGATAATTTACAAGCAATTGAAAAAGATTACAATTGGCTAGAAAAACAAGTACAAAAATTTGGATTTAAACCAGAAGAAGCTTTACTTGTAACATTTGACGGAAAAGGTCAAATATTTTGCCAGAAAAAAGAGAAGAAAGGAAAGTAATTTATGTATAAAGAAATGATAATATCAATTATTTTAGTTGCTTTAATAGTTGCAGGTGATTTAATTACTCAAAATTATACTAAGAAAACAGTTACAACTTTAATAGAAGAATTGGAAGTTCTAAAACAAAGTTTAAGTCAAAATATTGAAGAACAAGCAAATGACGAACTAGAAAAGCTAAATGAAAAATGGGAAGAAGTACATGATAAATTAGCATATTATATTGAACATGATGAATTAGAAAAGGTGGAAAATAATTTAACGTCTTGTAGAAGCTTAACAAAAACAGGAAATTTCGATTTGGCAATAAATGAAGTAGAGAAAATGGCATTTGTACTAAATCATATAACTGATAAATATTCTTTTAATTGGGTTAATATCTTTTAGACAAAAGGGACAGCCTCCCTTTTGTCTATTATTTATTATTCAAAATCATAGGACCAATTTCGGTTACAGTTCCAGCTCCTTGGGTTATTATTATATCATTTTCTTTTATATTATCTTTTAGATATTTCACACACTCATCAAAATCAGGAATATAAACAGCATTTTTTCCTAGACTACAAATTTTATGGGTCAAATCTTTTGAAGTAATTCCATAAGTATTTTTTTCACGTGCAGCATAAATATCTAAAACAATTATATTATCAAAATTAAGTAAAGCTTTTGCAAAGTCCTCTAAAAGAGTTTTTGTTCTACTATAAGTATGTGGTTGGAAAACAACCCAAGATTTATTATATTTTTTATTCATCAAAGCTTTTGCAGTTGCTATAATTTCAGTAGGGTGATGACCGTAGTCGTCATAAACTGAAGTACCATTTATAGTTCCCTTAAATTCAAATCTTCTAACAGCTCCAGTAAATGAAAGCAAAGCTTTTTTAATTGTTTGGATACTAATTCCATAATAATCGCATAAAGCAATACAAGATAGAGCATTTAGAACATTATGAGTTCCTGGAACACTAAGTTTTATTCTACCATAAAAACTTCCTTTGGCATATACATCAAATTCTGGAAAACCATTATTGTCGAAAGATATATTTACAGCAAAAAAGTCTGTGTTTTTATTTGTAATTCCATAAGTAATAGAAGTAGCTTTAGTATACTTTGGTAAATCTAAAGCATTTGGGTCATCTCCATTTACAACAAGTAAACCATTATCTGGTAAAAGTTTTACATATTTTATAAAAGCATTTTTTATATTGTCAAAAGTTTTAAAATAATCTAAATGGTCATTATCAATATTTAGAATAATCTCAGATTTTGGACTAAATTTTAAAAAGCTTTCAACATATTCACAAGCTTCAATTATAAAATATTCACTATTTCCAACCTTATAGTTTCCTTCTAATTGTTTTATATCAGCTCCAACTTGAATACTAGGGTCTTTTAAAGCTTCTAAGAAACAAAGAGACACCATAGATGTTGTTGTACTTTTTCCATGTGTTCCAGATACAGTTATAGTATCTTTATAACATCTTGTAAGTTCTCCTAGAAAATCAGCTCTTTCAATTATTGGAATATTTTTAGCTTTGGCAGTAACAAGTTCAATATTATCTTGTTTTATTGCAGCAGAATAAACAACAACATCTTGATTAGTAATGTTTTCTTCTTTATGACCAATTGAAACTTTTATTCCAGCTTGTTCTAATTTTTTTGTAGCTTCAGATTCGGTATTATTAGAACCAGTAACAGTGAAACCAAAGTTAACCAAAATTTCAGCAATGCCACTCATACTGACACCACCAATACCTACCATATGTATTTTATTATATTTTTTCAATCTTTCAATATTAGGCATATTATTCACTCCTGTAAAATAAAATCTAAGTTTGATTATATACTTATTCTATTGATTTTTCAACAAAAATGTGAAAAAAATTAAAATTATTCTTTGGGAAAATTCTAAAATATCGTTGTGTTTTATGTTAAATTATGGTAGAATTTATAATTGAAAGGTAGTAATAATATGAAATACAAAGAAAATAATAAAAAAAAGGTAGCTTTAATTACTTTACGGTTGTAAAGTAAATCAATACGAATCAAATGCAATGGCACAAAAATTTATAGAAGCAGGATATGAGATTGGTAAAATAGAGCAAAATCCAGATATAGTAATAGTAAATACATGTACAGTAACAAATATAGCAGATAGAAAATCAAGACAATTATTAAGAAAAGTGAAAGAAGAAAATAAAAATGCTGTAATTGTTGCAGTAGGGTGTTATGTTCAAGTTGCAAAAAAACAAGTAGAACAAATGGAGGAAATTGACTTAAGTTTAGGAAATGTAGAAAAAAAAGATATAGTTTCAATTGTAGAAAATTACATAAATAAAAAAATAGAAATTTCTGAAATAATAGATGTTAATAAAGAAAGCGAATTTTCAGAAATGGGAATTATAACATTTTCAGAAAAGACAAGAGCTACAATAAAAATACAAGATGGATGTAATAATTTTTGTACATATTGTCTTATTCCATATGCTAGAGGAAGAATAAGGAGTAGAAAAAAAGAAAACATAATAGAAGAAGTAATAAAAATTGCCGAAAAGGGAATAAAAGAAATTGTAATAACAGGAATACATATAGCATCATATGGAAAAGATTTTGAAAATGATTATAAATTAATAGATTTATTAGAAGAATTAAATAAAATAAAAGGAATTCAAAGGATAAGACTAGGTTCATTAGAACCTACAATTATAACAGAAGAGTTTGCTAAAAGGCTTTCAAAACTTGAGAAGATTTGTAATCAATTTCATTTATCACTTCAAAGTGGGTGTGATGAAACTCTAAAAAGAATGAATAGGAAATATTCTTGTGAAGAATTTAGAAAGGTTGTTCAAATTTTAAGAAAGTATTTCAAGGATGTAAATTTAACAACAGACATAATAGTTGGGTTTCCTGGAGAGACGGATAGAGAATTTCAGAAAACATATGAATTTTTGAAAGAAATAAAATTCTACAAAATGCATGTTTTCAAATATTCTCCAAGAGAAGGAACAGTAGCTGCAAAGATGACAAATCAAGTAGATGGAAGTATAAAAGAAGAAAGAAGCCAAAAATTAATACAATTATCTAATAAAAATGAATATGAGTATAATGATAAATATTTAAATAAACATATTGAAGTTTTATTTGAAGAAGAAAAAGATGGCATTTGGTCTGGATATACTAAAAATTATATAAAAGTGTATTATAGGTCTAACGAAAATCTCGAAAATAAAATAATAAGTGTCATACCAGTAAAAAAATCAAATCAAACACTAATAGCAAAATAGAAAAATTTTCCATTTGGAATATTACCAAGTGGAATTTTTTTATACCTAAAAAGTAGATTTTAAAAATTTTAAGAAATAAATATAATAACTTGCAAAAAATTTAATGATTTGATATATTAAAACAAAAAAAGTAGGAGGAACAAAAAAATGACTGAAGCAGATAAAAATTTTATTGATACATGTAAAGAAATATTAAATAATGGATATTCATCAAAAGGAACAGGAGTTAGAACAAGATGGGAAGATGGAGAAGAAGCTAATTATTTTTCAATAGTAGGAGTAACAAATAAATATGATATAGAAAAAGAATTTCCTATGATTACTTTAAGAAATAACACAAATACAGTAAAAAGAGCAATAGATGAAATTTTATGGATTTGGCAAAAAAAGTCAAATAAAGTAGAAGATTTAAATTCTCATATATGGGACCAATGGGCAGGAGAAGATGGAACAATTGGAAAAGCATATGGTTATCAATTTTCTAAAAAATATGAATTTAAAACAAAAGAAGGTATAAAACAAATGGATCAAGTAGACTATATGTTATATCTACTAAAAAATGACCCAGCAAGTAGAAGAATAATGACTAATATATTTGATTTTGGAGACTTAAAAGACATGAACTTAGAACCATGCGCTTTTGGAACACAATGGCTTGTGAAAGAGGGAAAATTACATTTAATATTAAATCAACGTTCTCAAGATATGCTAGCAGCAAATGGATGGAATACCATGCAATATGCAGCATTACAATGCATGATAGCACAATGTGTAGGATTAAAACCAGGAACTTTGACACATAATATTGGAGATTGCCATATCTATGATAGACATGTTCCATTAATTGAAAAACTAATAGAAGCTAAAACAATAGATGTTTCTCCAAAACTTATAATAAATAATGCTACAACAAATTTCTATGATTTCAAAGTAGAAGATTTTGAAATTGAAAATTATGATTATAATAAAGATATCAAATTAGGAAAAATTCCAGTAGCAATATAAAAAAGAAAGGTATATAAAATGTTAAGTATAATAGTTGCAAAATCTAAAAATAATGCGATAGGAAAAGACAATAAATTACTTTGGAAAATACCAGATGATTTAAAAAGATTTAAAGAATTAACAATAAACCATACAATAATAATGGGAAGAAAAACTTTTGAATCTTTAGGCAGAGTATTGCCAAATAGATATCATATTGTATTAACAAGAGATCCAAATTATAAAGTAAATGATGAAAATGTAAAAATAGTAAACGATGTTTCTGAAATTGATAAATATATAGATGATAACAATGAAAATTTCGTAATAGGAGGAGCTCAAATATATAGTACTCTAATATCAAAATGTGAAAAAATGTATGTAACACAAATAGAAAAAGACTTTGTAGGAGATGGTTATTTTCCAATAATAAAAGAAAATGAATGGGATTTAATAGAACAAACCCAAGGTCCACAAGATGAAAATAACTTTAAATATGAATATTTAACATATAAAAGAAAACATAGTAAATAACGAATAAATCAAATTTTTAAGAATATATATAATACTAAATAATATAAATATTTACAAATTGAATACTTGTTCATGATGAGAAAGGGAAGAGATTATAAATGGAAATGTTTGAAAACAATAAACCCATATTTAGTATTATGAAAGGGACACTAATTGCATTTTTATGTACATTAATAGCTCTCATAATTTTTTCGATATTACTTGTATATACTGATATTTCTGAAGAATTGATAAAACCAGTTATAATAACTGTTACAGGAATTAGTATATTAATAGGAAGTTCAATAGCTACAAAAAAATTAAAGAAAAATGGATTATTAAATGGGGCAATAATTGGAATTTTGTATATTTTGATTATTTATTTAATATCAAGTATATTAAATTCTAATTTTGCAATAAATTTAGTATCTTTAATTATGATTGGTATTGGATTAGTTGGAGGAGTGCTTGGTCGGTATAATTGGAGTAAATACAAAGTAGTCTAATTCCTTGCTGAGTGCCGGTTCTTTTTCAGGGAATTTTGTTAATTCCTTGTTGAGTGCCGGTTCTTTTTTAGGGAATTTTTTTTATTTTCTATTAAGTGCCCAGTTTTTTGATTAAAACCATTGACATTTTAAGGACTATGTAATATAGTATTAAAAACTAGATAAAGGAGAGGAATATGAAAAGAACAAAATTAGATGATAGAGAATTACCGAATTATACAAAAGGTGAAGAAATTTTCAATATGACTTCACATATAGTTGGGGCAGTACTAGGATTGGTAGCTTTAGTATTATGCATAATATTTGCAGCAATACACAACAATGCATATGGAGTAGTTGCAAGCAGTATATTTGGAGTAACAATGATTTTATTATATACAATGTCAAGTATATATCATGGATTAAGACCAAACTCAAAAGCAAAAAAGGTATTTCAGGTACTAGACCATTGTTCAATATTTCTACTAATAGCAGGTTCATATACACCATTTGCACTTTGCACATTAAGAGAAATAGATACAAAAGTAGGTTGGCTAATTTTTGGAATAATATGGGGAATGACAGTATTAGGGGTAATTTTAAACTCAATAGACTTAAAGAAATTTAAAGTATTTTCAATGATATGTTATTTAGCAATGGGATGGTGTATAATATTTAAAATAAATTGGGTACTAGATAAACTTGGATGGACAGGTTTTACACTTCTAGTTGCAGGAGGAGTAATTTATACAATAGGAGCAGTACTTTATGGATTAGGAAAAAAGAAAAGATATATGCACTCAATGTTTCATTTATGCATATTTGCAGGAAGCTTATTACATTTCCTTTGTATACTTTTATATGTAATTTAGAGTGCTGGCACTATTTAACACGCAAAAAATTATAATTTGTACTATTATTTAGAATTAAATTACCATTATAAATAGTCGTGCTTTCAGTAGATAGAGGGATGTTTAAAATTACAGGGCAGGTATAAATTTCGTCTAAATTATTAGTAATAGTAATTAAAAAACTTAATTTACAAGCAATTGAATTTAATGTTATACTACAATTTTTTAATAGACTTCCGTCATAAGAAATATTAGAAATGTTATCTGTTAAAGTATAATCAGATTTTAAACCCGAATTTACGTAGCACAAAGTTATAGGATTAGCACAATTATTAAATAAAGTTGGAGTAGAATAATCAATTTCGTCTTGTGAAGATATATTAAATTGTAAATTGTCTCCAATTTTATTGTTCTCTTCAAAACTATTACTTGCAAAATTATTTATATTTTTAAAATACAAATTAGGTGTTCCAATAGAAGGTTGTAAGCTAAATTTAATATCGGATAAACTTAAATTTTTCAAAGTATTGCTAGCATCAAAGTTTCCATCAGCATTGTTATTTATAAAAATAGCTATATCTGTATATTGATATAAATCAGAAATCGTAAATGATGAATTTGGATTGATTTTTGAGTTGCAATTAGCACTACTAAAATAAACAATTTTATTTATAGAAAAAGGCGAATTAGTTTGAAAGTCATATGCATTTTGCATAGCTTTTGAAGACATTTTTTGCCTTTTTATTTCTCTTATAGATAAAAAACTTAAAATAATTAATAAAATAAATGATAAAACAAATATAATGTAAAAAATATTTTTTTTCTTAAGCATTCTACTTCCTCCCAAAATCTTTTGTATTATTATATTAAATAATAGTATAAAATATTAACAAAGTCAAGAAAACTTATAGGGATTTACTTGCATAAAAAACAAAAAGAATATATAATTATAACGTCTTAAAATAAATTGCAAAAAGCCAAATTTATTATAAATATAGAGAGGAGGTAGCTTAAGTTAGATAAGTACCAAACTAACATAGGCGAGAAATATGAAAATATTATTAAAAAATGCTAGAGTTGTAGATTACAAAAATAAATTAGATGGAAAAATGGACATACTATTAGAAAATGAAAAAATTATAAAGGTTGCTGAAAAAATAGAAAATGAAGCAGAACAAGAAATAGATTGTACAAATTACATTATAATTTCTGGAATGATAGATATGCATTGCCATTTAAGAGAACCAGGATTTGAACATAAAGAAACAATAGAAACAGGTTCTAAAAGTGCAGTAGCAGGAGGTTTTACTACAATATGCCCAATGCCAAATACAAAACCTGTTCCAGATAATGTAGAAACTTTGAAAATGATTATAGAAAAAGCAAAACAAGTTAATTTATGTAATGTTTTACCATTCTCATCAATAACAAAAGGAGAAGCAGGAGAAGAACTAGTTGATTTTAAAGCAATGAAAGAAGCAAGAGCAATAGCTTTTTCAGATGATGGAATTCCAGTTGTAAATTCAAAAATAATGAGAGAAGCAATGATAAAAGCAAATGAAGTAGGTTCATTTACATCTGCACATTGTGAAGAAAAATCAGTTGCAAAAGGAGCAATAAATGCTGGTCCAATAGCCCAAAAATTAGGAGTAGAAGGAGTTTTACCAGAAGCAGAAGAAATAATGGCAGCACGTGATATTGTCCTTAGTGAAACAAATAATATACATGCACATATATGCCATATAAGTACAAAAACATCAAAAAACATGATAAGAGATGCTAAAAAAAGAGGTGTAAATGTAACTTGTGAAACTTGCCCACATTATTTTACACTTACAGTAGATAATGTTCTAGAAAAAGGTGTTAATGCTAAAATGAACCCTCCATTAAGAGAAGAAAAAGATAGATTAGCAATTATAGAAGGATTAAAAGAAGGAACAATAGACGCTATAATTACAGACCATGCACCACATACTGAAGAAGAAAAAAATAAAGGATTAGAGACAGCTCCAAATGGAATAATAGGATTTGAAACAGCTTTATCTTGTGAAATAATGAATTTAATAGATACAGGAGATTTAACTTATGATGATTTAGTAAGAGTAACATCATATAATCCAGCAAAATTACTAGGATTAGAAACTAAAGGAGCAATAGAAGAGGGATTTGATGCAGATCTAACTATTTTTGACCCAAATAAAGAATATATTTATACAAAAGAAATGATAGTATCAAAATCAAAAAACTCTCCATTTATAGATGAGAAATTAAAAGGAAAAGTAATGTATACAATTGTTGGAGGAAGAATTGTATATCAAGATAAATAAAATGTATTGATGGAATAGAATTTAAAAATTAGAAAGGAAGTAAGACAAAAATGGAACATAAAACAATACCAATCACTGTATTAACAGGATATTTAGGAGCAGGAAAAACAACACTTCTAAATCATGTGTTAACAAACCAAGAGGGCTACAAAGTAGCAGTAATAGTTAATGACATAGGAGAAATAAATATTGATGAAAAACTAATCAAAGATGGAGGATTTATAAAAGAAGAGGACAAAGGAAATGTAGTACCATTATCAAATGGATGTATTTGCTGTACATTAAAAGAAGACTTAATGAACCAAATAGTAGATATAATAAAAACAAAAAAATTTGATTACATATTAATAGAAGCAAGTGGAATATGTGAGCCAATGCCAATAGCACAAACAATAACACTTTTATCAGAATCTACAACTAAATCAGGATTACCTAAACTTTGTAGATTAGACAATGTAGTAACAGTAGTAGATGTTCTTCGCTTAGCAACAGAATTTGGATGTGGAGATTATCTAGTAAAAGAAGATATTGAAGAAGAAGACATTGAAAACTTATTAATCCAACAAATAGAATTTTGTAATACTATTATATTAAATAAAGTTGATGAAATAAAACCAGATGAATTAAATAGAGTAAAAGCAATAATAAGAGAACTTCAACCTAGTGCAAAAATAATAGAAACAAATTTTGGAAAAGTTGATGTAAAAGAAATTATAGATACAAATAGTTTTGATTTCGAAAAAGTTATAAATTCAGCAGGTTGGATAAGAGAATTAGAAAAAGATGATAATGAAAATATGGAAGAAGATGAACATCATATCGACGACCATGAACACCATCATCATGAAGAACATGGACACCATCATGACCACGAACATCATCACCATCATCACGATGAAGGGGAAGCAGAAGAATATGGAATATCAACATTTGTATATACTTCAAGAAAACCAATTAAAGAAGCAAAATTTAATGAATTTGCAAACAACTTACCAAAAAATATAATTAGATGTAAAGGTCTAGTTTGGTTTGCAGAAGATTATGAAATGTCATATTTATTTGAGCAAGCTGGTAAACAAATTTCACTTTCAGAAGCGGGATATTGGTTAGCAACAGCACCAAAAGAAGAGCTAGAACAAATGGTAAAAGCAAATCCAGAAATAATGAATGATTGGGATGATGAAGTTGGAGACAGAATAACCAAATTAGTATTTATTGGTCAAAATATGGACAAAGAAAAAATAAAAGAAAAATTAAAAAATTGTGAATAATGAACAAAACGGGGTATTGAAAATAAAAAAATATATGATATAATATAAAAGATTAAAAACATGAAAGGAATAAATAAAAATGGAAGAAATATATATATTTGGACACAAAAGTCCTGATACAGATTCAATTTTATCATCATTAGTTTTAGAGGCAATAGAAAAAACAATGGGAATATATCAAGCAAAAGCATATAGACTTGGAGAAATAAATAAAGAAACAAAATATGCACTTGATTATTTTGGAGTAAAAGCCCCAGAACTTTTAGAAGAAGTAAAAGAAGGACAACCTGTAATGCTAGTTGACCACAATGAATTTGGGCAAAGTGTAAAAGGAATAGAAAAAGCAAAAATAATAAGAGTTGTAGACCATCACAGAATAGCAAATTTTGAAACAAGTGAGCCCTTATTTTACATGGCTATGCCTGTTGGATGCACTGCAACAATTCTACATGATATGTGTCATGTAAGTGGAATTAAAATTGATAAAATAACAGCAGGATTAATGTTAAGTGCAATAATATCTGATACACTTTTATTAAAATCACCAACATGTACAGTAAAAGACAAAGAAGTAGCAGAAGAACTTGCAAAACTTGCAGAAGTTGATTTAAATACATATGGACTAAATATGTTAAAAGCAGGAACAGACTTAAGTGATTTTACACCAGAACAATTAATAAATATTGACTCTAAGCCATTTACAACAAATGGAATAAAATATCAAGCAGCACAAGTAAATACAGCATCAATAGAAGATGTATTAAAAAATAAAGATGAAATAGAAAAAGCCATGAAAAAATTTATGGAAGAAAATAATTTAGATTTATTTGTATTTATGATTACTGATATTTTAGAAAATAATTCACAAATTATAGTTCTTGGTAAACAAGAAATTGCTGAAATTGCATTTAATGTAAAATTAGAAAATAATACAGCATTCTTAAGTGGAGTAGTTTCAAGAAAAAAACAAATTGTTCCTAATATAGATAATGCAATTGCATAAGTAAAAAATATGGAGGATAAAACATTGGAAGAAAACAAAATGAGCAAAATAAAAGACATTTTAGAATGGATACTTTGTATAGTAATTGCATTAGTAATAGCAATTCTATTTAGATACTATATAGGAACACCTACAATAGTAAAACAACCATCAATGTATCCAACACTTAAAGAAGACCAAAGACTTTGGTTAAATAGATGGGCAAGAACTACAAAAAAATTACCTGAAAAAGGAGATATTATAACATTTGAAGCACCATCAACAACAACATTATCTTTATCAGAAAAGGAAGAAAATGTAATAGCAAGATATGAAAATGAGCCAAAAAGTATATGGGGAAAATTTTCATATTATGTTTTAGAAATGCATAAAATGAGCTATATAAAAAGAGTTATAGGTTTGCCAGGAGACCACATAATTATCCAAGATGGAAAAGTATATGTAAACAATGTTCAAATTGAGGAAAGTTACCTTCAGTCAGGTGTTGTAACAGATAACGGAAATGGATATTGTACAGACTTAGTAGTTCCAGAAAATACAGTTTTTGTAATGGGAGATAATAGAAATCATAGTACAGATAGTAGAAGCTTTGGATGTATACCACTTGAAAGAATAGAAAGTAAAGTATGGATACGTATTTGGCCATTAAATTTATTTGGAAAAATAGATAAATAGGAGTTAAGAATTTGTTTCAAGGAATTTTAGGAAATGATAAAATAAAAAAGGAATTAATAAATTCTGTAAATTTAAATAAATATTCACATAGCTACTTATTCCTAGGAATATCTGGAATTGGAAAAAAGCTAATAGCAAGAGAATTTGCTAAAATGATATTATGTGAGTCTGAAGAAAAATACTGCGGTAAATGCAAATCTTGTATAGAATTTGACACAAATAATAATCCTGATTTTCAAGAAATTGAACCAGATGGAAACAATGTAAAAATTGAACAGATAAGAGAAATGCAAAAGAAAATTGTAGAACAACCTATTATATCAAATAAAAAAGTTTATATAATAGATGACGCAGATTTAATGACAAGAGAAGCTCAAAACTGTTTATTAAAAACATTAGAAGAACCACCTGAATTTGCAAATATAATTCTTATTGGTTCTAATGAATCAAATTTCTTAAGTACAATAAAATCCAGATGTACAACTATAAAATTTGGAGAAATTCCAAATGAAGAAATTAGACAATACATAAAAAATAAATATGATTTGCAAGAAATTTCTGATAGTATTATTAAAGCATCAAATGGAAGTATTGGAAAAGCTGAAATTCTGAAAGATAAGCAAGAACTTTATACATCAGTAGATAATGTTATAAATAACATAGAAAAAATGGATTTAATAGACACGTTAAAAAATGCAGATGTAATTTATAAGTCACAAGAAGATAAAAAAGAAATATTAGAATATATAAATATTATTCTTTTTGAAAAATCAAAACAAAATCAGAAATATCTAAATTGTATAAATATTGTAGAAGAAGCAAAAAAAAGATTAAAAGCAAATAGTAATTACAATATGACAATAGATAATATGATTATGACCATATGGGAGGAAATACATTGAAAAATATAGTTGGAGTAAGGTTCAGAAGACTTGGTAAAATATATTTCTTTAATCCACAATATCTAATATTAAAAAAAGATGAAACTGTAATAGTAGATACTGAAGATGGGGAAGAAATAGGAAAAGTTGCAATTCCAAATAGAAGTTTAGAAGATGAAAAAGTGCCAAAAGAACTAAAACGAATTTTAAGAATTGCAAACGAAAGAGATTTAAGACATTATGTAAGTTGCCAAAAAAATGAAAAAGAAGCATTTGAATATTGTAACAAAAAAATAAAAGAATATGGTTTAAAAATGAATTTAACAGATGTTGAATTTAAATTTAATAATTCTAAAATACTATTTTACTTTACAGCAGATGGAAGAATAGACTTTCGCGAATTAGTAAAAGATTTGGCATCAGTTTATAAAACAAGAATAGAGTTAAGACAAATAGGAGTAAGAGATGAAATAAAGCGTCTAGGAGGAAATGGTGTTTGTGGAAGACAACTTTGTTGTTGTTCATTTTTAAGTGACTTTGAAACTGTATCAATAAAAATGGCCAAAGACCAAAATCTATCATTAAATCCATCAAAGATTTCAGGAAACTGTGGAAGACTAATGTGTTGTTTAAAATATGAAGATGAAGTTTATCAAGAAAAAATGAGTCGATTACCTCATATAGGAGCAATTGTAAAAACTCCAGATGGAGTAGGAGAAGTAGAAGCAGTTGAAACACTTAGTGAAAGATTAAAAGTAAAACTAAAAAATGGTGAAGATTATAATCATAAAAAATATGAAATGAAAGATATAAAAATTATTAAAGATACACAAAAAGAAGTAGTTGATGAAGAAGAAGAAAAACACAAAAAAGAACTTGAAGAACTAGAAAGAATGGAAAATGAAGATAAAAAAGGAGGCGATAATTATGGCATACAAAATAGATAAAGATACTTGTATAGGATGTGGAGCTTGTGTAGAAGCATGTCCTATGGGATGTATAAAAATGGCAGATGATGGAAAAGCTGAAATAGATGAAACAATATGCATTAGCTGTGGTTCATGTAAAGCAACATGCCCAGTTGACGCACCAGTTGAAGGATAAATTTTTTATTTAAAGGACCATATCATTTTATAAAATGATATGGTCCTTTTGTGAATTTATATAGTCACAATTTAAAAGAATTATTTATTTGTCATTTCTTCTAAATCTAAAAGTTCTTGCCAACGTCTATCGACTTCTTTTTGGAATTCTTCAATCATCCATTCATTACCAGGTTTAAACATATGTTTAAATCTCTTTTGAGGTTTTAAGAATTCTTCAATAGGAAGTTTTTTAGGTGGTTTGTATGTGATTTTATATTTTCCATCTACAACTTCATATAAAGGCCAGTAGCATGTTTGAACAGCTAATTTATTTATATTCATAAGTTCTGGAGTATCATAACCCCATCCACGTGGACATGGAGAAAAAACATTTAAAAATGTAGGACCTTCTGTATATATTGCTTTTTCAGCTTTTTCATATAAATCTCTAAAGTCCATAAATGCTATTGATTGAGCTACATATGGAATATGATGTTCTACTAAAATTCCAGTTAAATCTTTTCTAGATTGCATTTTTCCAGGAACAACCTTTCCAGCAGGAGTTGTTGTTGTGTCTGCAAATTTTGGAGTTGCAGAAGAACGTTGAATTCCTGTATTCATATATGCTCCATTATCATAACATACATAAGTTAAATCATGACCTCTTTCCATAGCACCAGATAAAGCTTGTAAACCTATATCATAAGTTCCACCATCTCCTCCGAATGCTATAAATTTAGTATGGTTATCTTCTGGTAACTTTCCTTGTCTTTTAAGAGACTTATATGCTGCTTCAGCTCCAGATAGGGTAGAAGCTGCGCATTCAAATGCAGTATGAATAAAAGAATCTGTCCAAGATGTATAAGGATAAGTAAAAGTAGAAACTTCCATACAACCAGTAGCACCAGCAATAACAGCATGATCTTCTTCTTTTAAAGCTCTTAATATATGTCTTGCAACAACTGGGGCACCACATCCAGCACACATTTTATGACCTTCGCTAAATCTTGAAGGCTTATTTGCTATAACTTCTTTCATATTATATGCCATCTTATTCTACCTCCTTTGTTCTTAAACCTAAATATCTATAAGGACTTCTAATATTTCCTGTTTTTACAATATCTGCTAAATCAGAGTATACTTTTTCAATTTGAGAAGTAGGAACATCTCTTCCACCAATACCATAAACATAATTTATAGTAGGAACATTTACATTATTTACAAACATACCTGATGTAACATCTGTAAATAAAGCTCCACCAGCACTATTTAATGAATCTGATTTATCTAAAACTGCAACAGCTTTTACATGTTGAAGCGCTTTTGCAATTTCTTCAGCTGGGAATGGGCGATATACTCTAATTTTTAAAAGACCTGCTTTTATTCCTTGACTTCTTAATTTATCTACAACAAATTTTGTAGTTCCAGCAGTTGAATTCATACAAACTATTGCAATTTCTGCATCATCAAGTTTATATTCTTCGAATAAACCATAATGTCTACCAGTCCATTTTTCAAAATCTTTACTAACTTCTAATATAACATCTTTAGCTTTTTTCATAGCAATTCCTTGCTGAGCTTTATGTTCAAATAGATAAGCTTGTAAATCTAAAGGACCAACAGACATAGGCTCTTTTTGGTTTAATAAATAATGTTCAGGTTCATATTTTCCAATAAACTTTTTAACTTCATTATCTTCTTCTAACATAATATTTTCAATAGAATGTGATGTAATAAATCCATCTTGACAAACCATAAGAGGAAGTAAAACATCTTTATGTTCAGCTATTCTGTGAGCCATAAGTAAATTGTCATATGCTTCTTGATTGTTTTCAGAAAATAACATAATCCAACCACTATCACGAACTCCCATCGCATCTGAATGATCATTGTGTATATTTAATGGACCAGAAACAGCACGATTAACTAAATTCATAACAATAGGAAGTCTAAGACTTGATGCAATATAAATCATTTCCCACATAAAAGATAAACCATTTGAAGAAGTAGCTGTCATAGCTCTAGATCCAGCAGCTTCAGCACCAATACAAGCAGACATAGCACTATGTTCACTTTCAACCGCTACAAACTCAGTATCAACTGTGCCATTTGCAACAAATGTTGAAAAATATTGAGGGATTTCTGTTGATGGGGTAATAGGGAAGGCAGCAACAACATCAGGATTAATCTGTTTCATAGCAAAACTTGCAGCTTCATTACCACTTAATCTTTCTCTTATACTCATTATTTAACACCTTCTTCCTTCATTTCAATTGCTTTAAAAGGACAAACAACAGCACAAACGCCACATCCTTTACAATAATCAAAATTATAATCTTCTCTTTTTAAATCTTTATTAACTGGAATTGCATTTTCAGGACAAACAGGGAAACATAGACCACATTGTTTACATTTTTCTTCAATATAAACAGGTCTCATACTTCTCCAGTCACCAGTTTTAACATCTTTAGAATTTCCAGCCTCATATATATTTCCACCAATAGTTAAATCTTCAATTGGTGTATCTCTATTTATATTTGTCATTATTAAAACTCCTTTCTTTTTTCCAATTGGGACAGATGTTTTTCCATTGGGGACGGTTCTTTTCGCGAAGGGACCTGTCCCCAATGGAAAATGTTATGTGAACCTATATTTGTTTTATCTCTTTTAATGCCATTTCTAATGCTTTCATGTTTCCTTCTATAACTTCAGGTTTTTTGGCAAATTTGTGCTTGAATGAACCTTCCATATCTTTTAGGAATGCTTCATCAGACATTATTTCACTTACCTTTACTATTGAAGCAAGCATTGGCGTGTTTGGAAAGTATTTTCCAAGTGCTTCCATTGAGATTTTTCTTGCATCTATTGTGTAAATTTTTCCTGTATATCCTTTTAATACAGATTTTAAGTAATCTGGTGTTTTTGTTGTATTTATAATTATTGCTCCATTTGGTTTTAGACCTGCTGTTACATCAACAGTTTCTAATAATGTGTCATCTACTACTACTACATAATCTGGTTCATAAATATTGCTATGTACTGTAATTGGGTTGTCACTTATACGGTTATATGCTGTAATTGGTGCACCCATTCTTTCTGGTCCATATTCAGGGAAACCTTGAATATATTTTCCAGTGTTAAATGCGGCATCAGCTAAAAGTAGAGAAGCAGTTTTTGCACCTTGTCCACCACGGCCATGCCATCTAATTTCTATTAGGTTATCCATTTTTGACCTCCTTTAAATTTTATATTTGTAGTATATTATTTATTAGTGAAAAAGTCAAGAAAAATGAATAGACTTGGTGGTCAAACTAAAAGATAAGATGTAAGAGATTTAAAACCTACTAAAACTAAAAAGGATTTTTTCTGAAAATTTTATTAGATTAGTGACAAATAGGAATTTTTGTGTTAATATAAATAATGTTTATTTCAATATATTATAAAATTTCTTTCTTAAAAAATTAAATCAAAGAAAGGTAGTGATTATTATCACAAAATTATTAAATCCCAAAAATGACTATGTATTTAAAAGAATATTTGGATATACTGGAAACGAAGAAATTACAAAAGATTTTTTAAAATCAATATTATTAGATAACATAAAAGAAATAGAGTTGGATTATAACCCTATAACAGAAAAAGATTTATTTGATGATAAAGTAGGAATACTAGACATTAAAGCAAAATTAAACAACAATATTAATTGTAATATTGAGATGCAAATAGTGGACAGAAAAGATATAGAAAAAAGATTACTATTTTATTGGAGTAAAATGTATACTAGTAGTATAAAATCTGGAATGGATTATGAAAAGTTAGAAAAAAGTATAATAATATTAATAAGTGATTACAATTTAGAAAACTTATCAGAAATACAAGGATACCAAACAAAATGGAATATAAGGGAAGAAAAAAACAGACATTTAGTGTTGACAGATGTACTCGAAATTTATATAATAGAGTTGGAAAAGGCTAAAAAAATTATACAAAAGGAAAACAATACATTAAGCTTATGGCTTCAATTTATAAATAATCCCGAGGTGGTACGAGATATGGAGAATAGAGAAATCAAAAAGGCAAAAAAAATATTAGAAGAAATAAGTCAAGATAAAAGAGAAAGAAGACTAACGGAATTAAGAGAAAAATATATTATGGATCAAAAAGCAATACACAACCATGGATATGATAAGGGAATAGAAGTAGGAATAAAACAAGGAAAAATAGAAACAGCTAAGAAGATGAGAGTGAAAAAAATGACAATAGAAGAGATAGTTGAATTAACAGGACTAACCAAAGAGGAAATAGAAAAATTATAAATCGATAAATATTTGGTACTAACCCAAGTGCCTGTTCTTAAATGTCAAAAAGACAAAAAAGAACAGGCACTCAATAAACAGTTACCTAGAAAAATATTATTAAAAATGGAGAAAAAATTGGAACTTTCAGGAGAAATATTAGGAATAATATATCAAAATGAATTAAATAGTTATACAATAGCAGAAATGTATATAGATGAATTAGAAAAAGTCGAAACAATAGTAGGATATCTACCGTTTATAGCAGAAGGAGACAATATAAAAGTTATTGGAAAATTTGTAGAACATAAAGAATATGGAGAGCAATTTAAAGTAGAAACATTTGAAAAAGTAATGCCTGAGACTTTAGAAGCATTAGAAAGATATTTAGGAAATGGTACAATAAAAGGAGTAGGGCCTGCAACAGCAAAAAAGATTGTAGAAAAATTTGGAGAAAATACAATTGATATAATTAAATATGACCCATTAGAGCTTAAAAAAGTTAAAGGAATAAGTAAAGAAAGAGCATTAGAAATATCTGAAAGTTTTGTAGAAAGCTGGGAAGTATGGCAAATAGTTGGGTTTTTAGAAAGGTTCAATGTAGGAATAGAAAACTCTAAAAAGATTTTTGACAAGTTGGGGGTAACAGCAATCCAGCAAATTGAAGAAAATCCGTATATTTTGGTAGATTTAGTAAGAGGAGTAGATTTTAAACAAATAGATAAAACAGCATTAGATTTAGGAATAGATAAAAGCAGTAGTAAAAGGATAACTAGTGGAATAAAATATGCATTAATCCAAACGACATACAACGGACATGCTTGTAGCATTTTACAGAACTTAGAAGAATATGTATCAAACTTATTAAACATAGGAATAGATGATATAGAAAATAGTCTAATAAATTTAAAGGCAAAAGGCGAAATTGTAATAGAAGAAAGAGAAGATGGAATAGAATGGGTATATCTAGAAAGCTTTTATAATACAGAAGTAGCAATATGTAATAGATTAATGAAATTAGATAATTCTAAAAATTCAAAAAAAATAAAAGGAATTGAGGAAGAAACTAAAAAAATAGAAGAATTTAATGTTATTGAACTATCAGAAAAACAAAAAGAAGCGATAAAAGCTGTAAATGAGCATAATGTTACAATAATAACAGGAGGACCAGGAACTGGAAAAACAACAATAATAAAATCTATAATAGAAATATACCAAAAACGAAATAACAAAGTAGTTTTAGCAGCTCCAACAGGTAGAGCAGCAAAGAGGATGACAGAAACAACAGGAATAGAAGCAAGCACACTTCATAGACTTCTCGAAATAGGCAAAATAAGTGAAGATGGTTTATATAAAAAAGCTGGAGACTATCAAGGAGCACCTATAGATGCTGATATTGTAATAGTTGATGAAATGTCTATGGTAGATATGTTTTTAATGAACTATTTATTACAATCAATATATCAAGGAACAAAATTAATATTAGTAGGAGATAGTGACCAGTTAGCGTCAGTAGGTCCTGGAAGTGTATTAAAAGATATAATAGAATCACAAAAAATTACAACAATACATTTAGACAAAATTTTTAGACAAGCTGCTAAAAGTAAAATAATTGTTAATGCACACAGAATAAATGAAGGAAATGGATTTGTTCCAAAAGAAGAATTAGCAGAAGACTCAAAAGAAGATTTCTTTTTCATAAATGAAGTAAATCCAGAAAAAATTAGACAACAAGTAATTTCATTATGTACTGGAAGACTTAGAAATTATGGAAACTATGATTTTTTTGAAAATATTCAAGTTTTAACACCAACAAAAAAAGGATCTCTTGGAACAAAAGAATTAAATAAATCACTTCAAGAAGTATTAAACCCATATAGTGAAAACAAAAAAGAAAAGGCATCACAAGGTGTTATATATAGAGTTGGAGACCGAATAATGCAAGTAAAAAATAATTATGACATATATTGGGAAAAACATCTAACAAATGAAACAGGAACAGGTGTATTTAATGGGGAATTTGGAACAATAATAGATATAGATGAAAAAGAAAAAAATGTAGAAATAAAATTTGATGATGAAAAAATAGCATGGTATCAATTTTCAGATTTAGAGCAAATAGAACATAGTTATTCAATAACAATACACAAAGCTCAACGGAAGCGAATTTGATGTAGTAATTATGTGTATACCAAAAGCAGCACCAATGCTACTTACAAGAAACTTATTATATACAGGAGTAACAAGAGCGAGAGAACTTCTAATTATTGTTAGTGACATAAGAACAACTAATTATATGATACAAAATGTAGACAGCAAAAAAAGAAACACAGGACTAAAATTTAAACTAAATTCCTCATTTGGTGCCAGTTCTTTATAAAATTCCCTAAAAAAGAACTGGCCCCTAACAAGGAAATAGCTAAATCCCCAAAAAAGAACCGGTACTAAACAGGGAAAAATGAAAGAAGGTTATAGGAAAGATGGAATTTATTTTTGAAAGAACAGTTAATTATTATGAAACAGATAAAATGGGTATAACACATCATTCTAATTATGTAAGATTTTTAGAAGAAGCAAGATGTGAATTCCTAAAGACAATAAAATTACCATATGAAGCTTTAGAAGCAAAAGAAATTATGATACCTGTACTTGGGGTTAATTGCTCATATAAGCATTCTTCAACATTTGGAGACACTTTGAAAATAAAAACAAAGGTAACAAAATTTACTGGAATTCAAATGTGTGTAGGATATGAAATTATAAATGAAAAAACAGGAGAATTAGTTCTTGAAGGAGAAACAAGACATTGTTTTACTAATACAGAATTAAAACCTATAAATTTGAAGAAATATGATAAAGAAGCATATGATATTTTAATAAATTGTATGAAATAGAAAAATGCCAATAAAATAAACTTATTGGCATTTTTTGACTTTATTAAAATATTTATTACAAAATATTGACACCAAAACTAATATCTATTAAAATAAGAAAGAAAAAATTTTAAGGAGGAAAAAGATGAGACATTTAATTGATATAAAAGACTTATCAGTACAAGAAATAGACGAATTAATTGGAGTAGCCAAAGATATAATTGCACATCCTGAAAAATACCAAGAAAAGTGCAAATATAAAAAATTGGCTACTCTATTTTTTGAACCAAGTACAAGGACAAGACTTAGTTTTGAAGCAGCAATGATGGAATTAGGAGGAAATGTAATAGGGTTTTCTGAAGCAAGTTCAAGTTCGGCATCAAAAGGAGAAAGTGTATCTGACACAACAAGAATGGTAGGATGTTATAGTGATATTATAGCTATGAGACACCCAAAAGAAGGTGCGCCATTAGTTGCATCTTTAAAATCAACTGTACCAATAATAAATGCAGGAGATGGAGGACATAGTCATCCAACACAAACATTAACAGATTTACTTACTATTTTCTGCGAAAAAAATAGACTAGAGAATTTAACAATTGGGCTATGTGGAGATTTAAAATTTGGAAGAACTGTTCACTCACTAATTACAGCAATGTCAAGATATAAAAATATTAAATTTATTTTGATTTCTCCAGATGAACTTAAAGTACCAGAATATGTAAAAAAAGAAATCTTAGAAAAGAATGATATTCCATATATTGAAACAAATGATATTGAAGAACATATAGGAGACCTTGATATTTTATACATGACAAGAGTTCAAAAAGAAAGGTTTTTCAACGAAGAAGATTATTTAAGATTAAAAGATTATTATATTTTGAATAAAGAAAAACTTGAAAAAGCAAAGCAAGATTTATGTATAATGCATCCATTACCAAGGGTAAATGAGATAGCTGTTGAAGTAGATGATGACCCAAGAGCTTGTTATTTTAAACAAGCAAGATATGGAAAGTATATCAGAATGGCACTTATATTAAAATTATTAGAAATAAAATAGGAGGGATTTTAATTGAATATAGATAGTATAAAAGATGGAATTGTAATAGACCATATACAAGCTAAAAAAGGACTAGACATATATAATGCTCTAAAATTAGGAGAATTAGATTGTTCAGTTGCTATAATTACAAATGCTAAAAGTAATAAAATGGGAAGAAAAGATATTATAAAAATTGATAAAAATATAGATTTAGACTTAAATATATTAGGATATATAGACCCAAATATAACTATAAATATAATAGAAAATGATGAAAGAGTAGACAAATATCATGTCGAACTTCCAAAAGAAATTACAAATATTATAAAATGTAAAAATCCAAGATGTATTACTTCAATAGAACAAGAATTGAAGCACATATTTATTTTAACTGATAAAGAAAAGAGAACATATAGATGTAAATATTGTGAGACTTTGAATGAAGAATAGTTTATTTATAAATAGATAGCGTAACAATTTGTAAAATAATTTCATATATAATATGGGAGGTTATATATGGAAAGTTCAAAATTAAAAATACTAAAATTCCAAATATTTAGTGTTGTATTTGTTTGGATATTAGGAACTTTATTACATTTTACATATGAATGGTCAAATAATAATTTATTTGTAGCTGCATTTTCTGCTGTAAATGAAAGTACATGGGAACATCTAAAATTATTATTTTTTCCAATGTTAATTACCACAATCATAGGCTATTTTTATATAGGTAAAAATGTTTTAAACTTTTTATGTGCAAAAACAATAGGAATAGTTACATCTATACTATTTGTTACAGTATTTTTTTATACATACACAGGAATTATTGGAACAAATCTTGCTATTTTAGATATTGGTAGTTTTTTTGTAGCTGTAATATTAGGAGAATGGCTAGCGTATAAAATTATGAATTCTAATTTTATTTGTGATAAAAAGATTGCTATTATCTTTTTAATATTCTTATTATTATGTTTTACAGTGTTTACTTATTTTCCCTCTAAAATAGGATGGTTTAAGGACCCTGTTACAAATAATTATGGGATTTATTTAAATAAAATATAGGAAGAGGAGTTTTTATATGTTCTTTATTAAGTCAAATGATAATGCCAAAATAGCTGTATATGAACTTAATCCAAATGGAAAAAGAACCATAGTATTAGTTCATGGTTGGCCATTATCACATGAAATGTTTGAATATCAAATACCTGCATTATTAAATGCTGGATATAGAATAGTTACCATGGATTTAAGAGGATTTGGAAATTCAGAAGTAACAAGTGCAGGATATAATTATAATCAATTTGCAACAGATTTGTACTGTGTTATATATGAATTAAATTTATGTGACTTCGATTTATTAGGATTTTCAATGGGTGGAGCAATTGTTACTAGATATATGAAATTATATAGAGGATATGGAGTTAGAAAATTATGTTTATGTGATGCAGCAGTACCATCATATTGTAAATCATATCATAATCCATATGGGCAAACATTAGAAGATACTAATAAATTAATTAAACGTGGATTTAATGATAGACCAGAATTAAATGAATATTTTGGAAGTATATTTTTCTATAAGGAACCATCAAAATATTTTAAAGATTGGTTTCAAAATTTAAATAATAGTGCATCTGGTTTAGGAGAAATGTGTTCTTTGATAGCCTTAAGAGATGAAAATGTATTTGATGATTTAAAATATATATGTACACCAACAGGCATTTTTCATGGAAAGGAAGACAAAATATGTCCATTTGGAATGGCAGAAATTATGAACAAGAATATTAAGAATTCTATTATGTTTCCTTTGGAAAAAGCAGGGCATGGAGCTTTTTATGATGATAAAGATAATTTTAATAGAACTTTGATAAAATTTTTAAATAATTAATACTTAGGTACAATATTTTGCAACTTATGTATGCAAGTATTGTACCTATTTTTGTGTATTATATAATAAATATAGTAGTTACAAAAAATACAGTGAACCCCAATTAATGGATGAAAAAGTTTAATAAATTGGGTTCATTTTATATTTATTTATTACAATTATTCATATAAAAGTTTTTATCAGCAAGTTTATCTTGAACTTTACGAAGAGCTTCTCCAAATCTTTGGAAGTGAACTACTTCTCTTTCTCTTAAGAATTTTAATGGGTCTAATACATCAGGATTATCTCTACATAAATCTATTAATTTTTCATAAGTTGCTCTTGCTTTTTGTTCTGCAGCTAAGTCTTCTTGTAAGTTTGCTATTGGGTCACCTTTACATGCAATATATGCTGCTGTAAAAGGAGTTCCACCAGCAGATTGAGGATATACATCAACACCATGGTCTGTATAATACGCTCCAAGTCCCGCAGCTTCAATTTCTTCTATAGAAGCATCTTTAGTTAATTGATGCACAATTGTTCCAACCATTTCAAGATGGGCTAATTCTTATGCTCCAAAAGGAAGTCTATACAGAATTATGAAAAAGAATAGGAAAAATAAAAAGATATTGTGCATACATATTAAAAAAGAGGTGTATGTATGATTATAGATGAATATAAAAGTGATTCTACAGTAATTAGGTTCGATAATAGAGATATTGGAACAAAAGAAGAGGATAAAGAAATACTGGAGATATTATTAAGTTTAATAATAAAAAAGGTTTCAGAATATGTTTAAAATGATTTGTAATTTTATTTAATTTATGCTAAAATCTCAGCTGTTGGATAAAATTACAAAGGAAGGAGGTATTTTGGAAGAGGTATATAATGGTTATTCTGCCGAAAAAGTATTAGATATTTTAGGGGAATATGCGATTTATTTAAGAAAATCAAGAGCAGATATGGAAGCAGAGGCAAAAGGAGAGGGAGAAACTTTAGCAAGACATGAACATATATTATTAGATTTAGCAAGCAGAAAAGGATTAAAAATAGGAAAGATATATCGAGAAATAGTAAGTGGAGAAACAATTGAGGCTAGACCAGAAATACAGAAACTATTATCTGATGTAAAAGCAGAAAAATGGAAAGGTGTATTAGTTGTTGAAGTAGAAAGATTAGCTCGTGGGGAAACAATGGATCAAGGAATTATTTCAAAAGCATTTAAAATATCTAATACAAAAATAATTACACCAATAAAAATTTATGATCCAAATGATGAATTTGATGAAGAATATTTTGAATTTGGATTATTTATGTCTAGAAGGGAATATAAAGTAATCAATAGAAGATTACAAAGAGGTAGAATATTATCAGTAAATGAAGGTAAGTATGTTGGAAGTATAGCACCATTTGGATATGACAGAGTTAAGATAAAAGGTGACAAAGGATATACATTAAGAAAAAATTTCGAAGCAAGTATTGTAAAAATAATGTTTGATTTATATGCTTATAATGATTTATCATTAAATGAAGTTACTAAAAAATTAAATCAAATGGGGTTAAAGCCAAGAAAAAATAATGAGTGGTCAGTAGCTAGTGTAAAAGATATATTAGCTAATCCTGTGTACATAGGTAAGATAAAATGGAATGCAAGAAAAGAAGTTAAAGTATATAAAAAAGAGAAACTCGTAAAAACTAGACCAAGAAATAATGATTATATATTAGTAGAGGGATTACACGAAGCTATTATTAGCGATAAAACTTGGAAGATAGTATCAGCAAAAAGAAGTCTTAATTTAGCACCAGTAGTACATAATAAAGTAATGCAAAATTCATTGTGTGGATTAGTAATATGCGCTAAATGTGGCAAAAAAATGAAAAGAAGATCTTACAGCAAATTTGGTAAAGAGCCTACTTTATATTGTTCAAATACAAAATGTGATAATGTTAGTTCAAAGTTTCATTATGTAGAAGAAAAGGTATTAGAAGGTTTGAAAAAATGGCTTGAACAATATAGATTTGATTATCAAGGACAGTTGGAAAAAATAAATCATAATAGACTTAAATCTATTCAAGAGACAATAGACTCATTAGAGGCAGAAGCAAAAAAGGAAAATGACAAATTACTCAGTATTTTTAACTTTTTAGAAGATGGAACATATACAAAAGAAATGTTTAAGGAAAGATCAAAGGCAGTATCACAGAATGTGAATAGAATTAATAATTCTATTGAAGAATATAAAATAAAATTGGAACAGGAGAAAAATGTAGATAAAGAAAGAGATGTGATTGTACCTAAAATTAAAAATTTTCTCGATATATATGATTTATTACAAACACCAGAGGAGAAAAACAGTTTATTAAAAACAATATTATCTCAAGTAACATATCTAAAAATGGAAAAATCAATAAGAAAAGATTCAGATCCAACAAACTTTATTATAAATTTATATCCTAAAATAAATAAAGCAGGATAATTTTTTACCTTATAAATAAAATATACACATTTTTATGTAAGAGGTAGTTACAAGTTAATTTGATAAAAAATATTAAAATAAATAGATAAAGGCTTGAGAAAATCGAATAGTAGTGCTATAATTGTTATGTAGAATTATAAATATAAAGTCTTAAAAACAAAAATGTACATAGTTAAAAGGGAGGAAGATATGAAAAAAACAATAATGTATATGATAGGATTAATTATTTTTACTTCAATAGCAACCACAGTATTGGCAATAGCAAATACATACAAGATAGAAGCTCAATTAGTGGGTTCAGTAGAAGAATTAGAAGCTGGACAAGAGGTTATAGTTACTCTTAAATTCAATAAATATAATCAAATTGTTAAGGGGATAAATGCTTTTAAGGCCACATTACAATATGATGAAGAAATATTTGAAAAAGTAGTACAAAGTGATTTCAAAACAGAGAATGATTGGGAAGAACTAAAATATAATGTAGAAACAAAAGAATTAGTAGCAATCAAAAAAGCAGGAAGTAAAAAAGAAGAAGACATTTTACAACTTAAATTAAAAGTAAAAAATGAAATTGAACCTGCAAAAACAGATGTAAGAATAGGGCAAATTAGTACATCAGAAGGTAAAGAAGATTTATTTATGGAGGATGCAACAGTATTATTAAACATTATAAAAGAACAAACACCAGATCCAGAAGAACCAGATAAAATTACATCAAAAAAATATAGAATAGAAAAAGAGTACATTGAAAGAATATTACCAAAAACAACAGTTACAGAATTTAAACAAAGTGTAACAACAAATAGAGACTTGATATTTATAGATGAAAGTGGAAATAAATTAAATGAAAATGATGTTATATCAACAGGTACAAAAATAAAAGTAGGCTCTACATTACAATACACATTGATAGTAATAGGAGATATAGATAAAGATGGAGAAATAACAATTAATGACTTAGCAGAAGAAAAATTACATCTAATTGATAACAAATTACTAACAGGAGTGAAAGAAAAAGCTGCAGATGTTGATGATGATGGAGAAATAACAATTAATGATGTAGCACAAATGAAATTAATATTAATAGATTTATTGAAGTTAAATTAGGAACAGTAAAAGAGGAAAAGGAGATGAAACTAATAAAATGAAAAGAACTGTAAGAAATAAAATAGCTAAAAATAAATTTTTATTAAGAATAAGTATTTGTATACCAATATTTTTATTGATATTTTTGGGTATAATTTATGCAACTTATATTAATAAGGGTGATTTAAATGATGATAATGAAGTAGATTATGCAGATGTTAGTCTATTAGAGTTGCACTTAATAAATTCAAAGCAATTACCAGAAAATAAATTGAAAAATGCGGATATAAATAATGACGGAAAAATAACAGTAACAGATTTAACACTTTTAATAAAGAAAATAGAAAAAACATTGGATTATGAAGTAACATTAAGAGATATTGGAGTAAATAATTACTATCCAACTAAAAATGAAAATATAAAATTAAGTTTCAATGCAGATGTTACTTATGGTGAAAGTATTAAGAATATTACTATAAATGGCAAAGAGTATGACTTAGAAAAAAATGAATCAAATGAGAAATCATATGAAGTTACAATAAATGTAGGAGAAACAAGTGGTGTAAAAGAATATAAATTTGAAAAAGTAGTACTAACAAACGAAAAAGAAATTCAAATTGATAATACAGTTAAGGTAGATGTATTAAAAACGATGCCAATAGTTGAAAATTGGAGTGTAGAAGAAGATATACAAAAATCAGAACTAAATATATCATTTGATATAAAAGATATAGACCAAGCTTTCGAATCAGGAACATATAGAATTATAGAAGATAAAGGGGAAAATATAAATCCAGAAGATGAAGAAATATGCATATCATCAGGAGGCATTGTATTAGGTAATAATAAGATAAATGTAAAAGTAGAAGAAAATAAAGATTATAAAATAATATTATGTATAAAATACAGTTTGGATACAAATACTTTGGAACAAGAAGGAGAAAATGAAGGAACTACTACAATAGAAAATAACTTAAGACTTGTAATAGACTATAAATTTGAGTTATCAAATATAAAAACATATAAAGAAAAAGATGAAATAGAAGAAGAAGAGAAAGAATTTAAAATAGGAGAATATATTATACTAAAATTTAATAGTGAAAATATAACAACATATGAACCAAAAACAGCTATTATTAATGGAAAAACATATGAACTTACAAAAGAAGATGATATATATAGAGTATATGTAGATGGAATTACAACTGCTGGAAATCAAACTATTAATATAGAAAAGATTATTTTAGATAATGGAAAAACATTTGAAGTAAATAAAACAGCAGAAATAAAAGTTATAAAAAATACCCCGATTGTTGTAAGAGGTAGATATAATGAAAACAAACAACAAAATTCTATTCAAGCACATCTTTATATAAAGGATATCGATAAATCAATTACAAATCTTATTGTTAAAGTATTTGATGAACAAGATAATGAAATTTCAAGCAAGAACTTAACGGAAACATTGACAGATGGAAATTTAGTAAAAGAAACTGAAGAAGGGGAACTAGAAAATTCTTATTATATAAATACATTATTAGACACTAATAGAGATGTTGTAACAAGTATTTATAAAATTAAAATATTTGCAGATTATAAACTATCTGAAAATGGTGAAAGCTATGTATATACAAATGAATTATTATCAGAAGATAAAGTAGAAGTAGCACCAGTTGTTCATATAGAAAATGTAGAAGTTTCTAAAAAATATCCTGAAAAAGGAGATAACATTACTTTAACATATAGAATAGAAACAAATAAAAAAGACTTAGATATAACACATATTATGGTAAATAACTTGAAATGTATTGCAACAAAGCACATTGATAATGATGAAAATGTAACGTATTCAGTGACATTGAATGTGGGACAAAAAGCAGGAATATTAGATTTAGAGACAACTGATTTCACATTCGAAGGTGGATTATCTTATAGTACACACTATAATGTACAAGTAGATATATTAAAAGATAAACCAACAAGTGAGGCTTTTTTACAAGTTGATGATATAGAAAATAGAACAGTAACATTAACTGCAAATATAGTAGATTCAGATAATGCATTTATAACAGGATTAGCAGAATTGGTTAGAAATAGTGACGGAAAAATAGTAGCTACAGAAACATTTAATGCAGAAAAAGTTACATTTAAAATAGATGATATTGAATTAAATACAGAATATACATTAGTAGCAAAAATGACATATGATAGAGATAGCGGTAAGATTGAAGAAGAGACAAATCAAAATTATGTAGAAAACGAAATATTTAGAACAAGACCAATTCAATTAATTAGAGATTATAAATTAGAAATAAATAATATCAAAACATATAATAAAGAGAAGGAAACAAAGTATTTTGAAAGAGGACAAGAGGTAACAGTAAGTTTTGACAGTACAAATCAAACAGATTTTTTCATTACTCATGCAATTATTAATGGAAAACAATATAAAATGGAAAGAGAAGGAAAAACTTATAAAACTAATATACCAGTAGTTTCTACATTTGGACCAAAAACAATTACAATAGAAAAAGTAATACTAAACAATACAAAACAAATTGAATTTACACAAAATAATAAAACAAGAGTTGGAATTTTAAAATTAAGACCAACTGTTGCAAACTTTGGATATGAAGAAAATGAAGATAATACAATTCATGTAACATTTGAAGTAACTGATTTGGAAGAAACAATAACAGGAGGAAAAATAGTAATATTAGGTGAAAATGGTGAAAATATAAAAGAAGAACCTTTTAGTAGTAAATCAACTGAGATTACTTTTAAGAAAAGTCTTGATGAAGAATATCAAGTAAAAATAATTGCAGATTATGATTTAGATACAAACCAAATTACAACAGGTGATAATCAATATGAAGAACAAGAATTATTATCAGAAGTAATTAATATTAGCACAGAACGTTTCTTTGAAATAAAAGATATTATAGGTGTTAGTTTATATAAAGAGGGAAGTACATTAGAAGTTACAAGCTTAACAGAGGCTGACTTATCAGATTTAAGCAAATATATTGTAAAAGTAAGAACAAAAGGAATGCCATTATTTTATGCTGAGATAGAAGAATATGAAATAACAGAAAATGGTGCATTAAACTTCATTTTGGATTATGATAATGTTATTCAATATAGTAATGGAAGAAAACAAAATAAATTAAAAGTAACATATTGCGAAGAATGTCATGATGGAGTATTCCAAAATAAAAGTATAGACACATTAATTGAAGAAATAGAAGCAAATCCATCAGGAAAAATTGAGCTAACACAAGACTATGATGCATCATTTATAAAAACAGCAGGTAGTGCAATTATTTCATCATTTAGTGGTACTTTAAATGGAAATGGACATAAAATATATAATTTAAATAAACCATTATTTGAAACACTTGAAAGTGCAACAATTGAAAACCTTATTTTAGAAGATGTAACTTTAATAGGAGGTACAAGTAAAGGTAGTATTGCAAATACTGCACAAAATACAATTATTACCAATGTGCATATTAAAGGATTGGATATGACAACAGGGGCTAATGAATGTGGTGGTATTATAGGAACCTTACAAGCAGGATGTACTATAGAAAAATGTAGTGTAACAGATCTTTATGTAACAACATCTGGACATATAAGAGTTGCTGGTATTGCTGGATATATGTTAGGAGGAACAATTAAAAACTGCTATGTAGAAGGAACCATAGATTCAAAACAAAGTAAAGATGGTAATGGAATTGGTGGTGTTGTAGGACATGGAAAAGAAGAAGCATCAATTACTATTGAAAATTGTATTTCTAAAGTACAATTTAATTGGACTGGTGGAGGTCCTAGATTAAATGGTGGTATTATAGGATTATCACAGAGTGGAAATGCAGTTTTGAAAAATAATATCAGTTTAGCAACAGGTACAGTAATCAATAAAATATGTGGTTCAAATTTTGATAAAACATCTACAAATAATTATGAATTAGAAGAATCAACTTTGCTTTCTAATGTATCAGGTAACAGAGTGAAAACAGTATCAAAAAATAACTTTACTAAAGACTTTTTGAAAGATAGTGTAAACTTTGATGAAAACATTTGGAATTTGGAAGGTGTATCTTATGATAAATTACCACATCTAAAAAATGATGATCCAAATAAAGAAGTTTCAGAAAAACCAGAAGAGAATGTTAATAGTAATTTATATATACCAGAATATTATAGAATAAAAGATGTCGCAGGATTTAAAACAGAGAAATTTGTTACATATCATAATTTACAGAAATTAATGCCATATTATGATGCAAAATATTTAGTAGTAGATGGTGCAACTGTTGCAATTGATGATATATTAAATACAAAAACAATTAAACATGTATTACCATTTGCAGAAAATAAATTAGTGACATATTTAACTCCAAAAGATAACAACAAAATTACAAGTATTAAAGTAGTATTTACAGATTCTACAGTAAAAGAATATAAAGTGAAATTTGAAGAATTTAAACAAAATGTAGCAATATACAAAATAGAAGATACTAAATTAAAATATGCATTTGGAAAATATGTTGTGCAAGAAGAAGCAAGTATAGTAAAAACTTTAGCAGACTACATTAAAAATGTAGATTATACAGCAACATTAGATACTCTTACAGAAGCGGCAGACAGTAGATTATATAAAGATCATTATAATGAAGTAGTAAAAGCACAAGCAGAAAATATAGCACTTCAATTATTACAAAATGCAGAAGAGAGTGTACTAAATATAAATAATAGTATATTAATTAGTAAAATACAAAAGGAATTAATTGATAGTGGAAAAATTAATAAATGGATATATGGATATACATATTATGACAGATGGTATGGATTTGAAATTAGTGGAGCAAAGGTATCAGATGTTATGTTGTTCCATGGAAAAATGTATAAAGATACTATGACAATAGATAATATGACAAATGAAGTATTAACAGGAAATATTGGTGTAGGTGTAACTAATACATTTTATGATAGTAATATAAAAAAATATACAGAAAGTGCAAATATAGGGCAATTCCTAGATAACATTATTGCTAATATTGGTGGATATGAAAATGTAGATGATTGGTTTACAGAGTACTTTGGTTCTAGAAATATACTTGCTGAAGTTGCAGTAGACAACAAACCTGAAGTGCTATATCGTGGTTGGTATCAACTTAAGAAAAATCACAGAATGATACTTCCAGTTATTACTTTACCAAATGATTGTGCTTATATAATTTCTGGACCTGCTCATTTACAATTTGGACCTTCACAATTATATCATAAAGATC
>CAOKHL010000011.1 GCA_948468315.1 uncultured Eubacteriales bacterium | reverse complement strand
CGAAAATATTATACAACGGAAATTTACAAAATGCAAGAAAAATCGTTCGACAAAAAATGACAAACCTACAATATTCTTTTGAATTACTTCTAAACTATTGAAATTTCTCCAATTTAGTGGTATTATTATTTAAACGTTTTATAAAAGAGGAGAAAGTTTATGAAATTAGAAGGCAAATATAACCCGAAAGAATTTGAAGAAAAATTATATCAAGAATGGGAAGAAAAAGGATATTTCAAACCAAGTATGGATAAATCAAAAGAACCATATTGTATAATGATGCCACCACCAAATGTAACAGGAAAATTACATATGGGACATGCATTAGATGATACAATTCAAGATGTATTAATAAGATTTAAAAGAATGCAAGGATATGATTGTCTTTGGGTTCCTGGTTCAGACCATTCTGCGATTTCAACAGAAATGAAGGTAGTTCAAAAATTAAAAGAAGAAGGAAAATCTAAACAAGATTTAGGAAGAGAAAAATTCTTAGAAGAAGCATGGAAATGGACTGATAAATATGGGGGAATAATTCAAAACCAACAGAAAAAACTGGGATGTTCTTGTGATTGGGAAAGAAATAGATTTACATTAGATGAAGGAATGTCAGATGCTGTTTTAGAACAATTTGTAAGTCTTTACAACAAAGGATTAATTTATAAAGGAAAAAGAATGGTAAATTATTGTCCAAGTTGCAAAACATCAATATCAGATGCAGAAGTTGAATATAAAGAAGAAGCGTCTCATTTATGGCATATTCGTTATAAGATCGTAGATGGAGAAGGATATGTAGAAGTTGCAACAACAAGACCAGAAACAATGTTAGGAGATACAGCAGTAGCAGTACATCCATCTGATGAAAGATATAAAAATATAATAGGTAAAAAATGTATATTACCTATAATGAATAAAGAAATACCAATAATTGCAGATGAATTTGTTGAAAAAGAATTTGGAACAGGTTGTGTTAAAATTACACCTGCACATGATATGAATGACTATCAAGCAGGATTAAGGCATAACTTAGAAATTATAGAAGTATTTGATGGAAATAACAAAATGGGAGATTTAGTTCCAGAACTTAAAGGAATGGATTTACTAGAAGCTCGTAAAATAATAGTAAAAAAACTAGAAGAAATAGGAGCATTAGTAAGAACAGAAGACTATGTTCACAATGTTGCTAAATGTGAAAGATGTAAAAATACATTAGAACCAAAAATATCAATGCAATGGTTTGTAAACATGAAAGATTTAGCAAAAAGAGCAGCAGATAGTGTAAGGGAAGGAAAAACAAAATTTATACCAAAAAGATATGAAAAACAATATTTTAATTGGTTAGACAATATTCAAGATTGGTGTATATCTCGTCAATTATGGTGGGGACACAGAATACCTGCATATTATTGTGAGGATTGCATGGCTATAACAGTAAATAAAACAAATCCAGAAAAATGTGAAAAATGTGGTTCTACTCATATTCGCCAAGATGAAGATACACTAGATACTTGGTTTAGTTCAGCACTTTGGCCATTCTCAACAATAGGTTGGCCAAATAAAGAAAATGAAGATTACAAAAGATTTTACCCAACAAATGTATTAGTTACAGGATTTGATATAATAACATTCTGGGTATCAAGAATGATGACACAAGGATTAGAATTTACAGATATTGAACCATTTAAAGATGTTCTAATTCATGGAATAATACGAGATAGCCAAGGAAGAAAAATGTCAAAAACATTAGGAAATGGTGTAGACCCTCTTGAAGTAATAGAAAAATATGGAGCAGACAGTTTAAGATTTTCAGTACTTTCAGGAACAACAATGGGAAATGACATAAAATACATGCCAGAAAAATTAGAACAAGCATCAAATTTTGCAAATAAAATTTGGAATGCAGCTAAATTTGTAACAATGAATTTACCATCTAACCAAGAAATAAAGGAATTTGACAAAAAAGTATATAACAAAGAAAACAAGCATAATGAAGAAATGCTAGAATTAGAAGATAAATGGATAATAAATAAACTTCAAAAACTTATAATAGAAGTTACAAGAAACATTGAAAGTTATGATTTAGGAATAGCAATAGATAATATATATAGTTTTATTAGAGATGAATTTTGTGATTGGTATATAGAAATGGCGAAAACAAGATTATATAGTGAAGAAACAGAGAAGAAAGTACAAGTATCATATGTTTTAATAAATATACTTGCAAAATCTCTAAAATTGTTACATCCATTTATGCCATTTATAACTTCAGAAATCTATAATGTACTTTCAGAATACATAGAAGATAATACAGAAATTATGATTTCAAAATGGCCAGAAGTAAAAGAAATTGAGTTTAATGAAGAAAGTAATATAGTAGAGAATTTAAAAGAAATAATAGTAGAAATACGTAATATAAGAGCCAAAATGAATGTTCATCCAAGTAAAAAAACTGAGCTTATATTTGTGACAACAAAATATGCAGATGAGATAAAAAAGGCTCAGGAGTTTATAATGAAACTTGGATTTGGAGAAAAAGTTACAATTCAATCTGATAAAAGTGGAATTCCAGAAAATGCAATAAGTATTATAAAAGATGGAATAGAATTATATTTACCTCAAAATGGATTAGTTGATTTAGAGGAAGAAGCAAAACGTAAAGAAGAAGAAATTCAAAAAATAGAATTTGAAATTCAAAGAGCAGAAAAAATGCTAAGTAATCCAGGTTTTATAAATAAAGCACCAAAAGAAAAGGTGGAAGAAGAAAAAGCAAAACTTGAAAAATATAAAGAAATGCTTGCAAAATTAAAATAAAAAATATAATTTAAGAGTTTACCTAGAAACAATAGAGTTTCGAGCGGTAAAGAGTAATAATGAAAAATTACTTACACGAAAGTAAGATGAATAGAAGTCTTGCAAAGGAGTCTTAAAGGATTCTTTTGCAAGGCTTATTTTTATAATATGTAAATAGTTTTAATATAAAAAAATATTAGAGAAAGGAAATGAGAAGTTTATGGAAGTAAGATTGGCAAAAATTAAAGATGTACTTGAAATAGTACCATTATTATATGAAGTGGCTATAATGCATATTGAAAAGAGACCAGATATATTTAAAGAAAAAGAACTTAAAATAATGACTAATTATGCAGAAGAGTTAATAAAAGATAAAAATAATATCATTCTTGTTGCAGAAGAAAACAAAAAAATTAAAGGTGTTATAGTTTGCAAAATAAAAGAAGTAAAAAATCATGTTAATATAAAAGATTCAAAATCTTTATGGATAGATGAATTATGTGTTAAATCAGAAAGCCAAAAAAAAGGAATAGGAAAATTGCTAATGCAAAAAGCAAAAGATATAGCACGAAAAGAGGGATGTATAAGATTAGAATTAAACTGCTGGGAGTTTAATGAAAATGCAATTAAATTTTATGAAAAGCAAGGACTAACAACACAAAGGAGAATTATGGAATTAAAGATATAGTAGGAGGTTATGATTATGAAGTATTTTAAAAAATTAATTGGAGATAGAATATATTTATCACCAAGGAGTATAGAAGATGTAGAGAAATTTACAGAATGGATGAATGATTTTGAGGTAACAGATTATACAGGAAGAAGTGGTACTCTTATGTCTTTTGAAGGAGAGAAGAAATATTTAGAGGAAAATTATAATCCAGAAGCAACTTTTTCAATAGTAACTTTAGACAATGATAAATTAATTGGAACAGTAGGATTAGAGAGAATCGATTGGATAAATAGAACAGCGGTATTAGGAATTTTTATAGGTGATAAAGATTATCTAAGTAAAGGATATGGCACAGAGGCAATTAGACTAGTATTAGATTATGGGTTTAACTATATGAATTTACATAATATAAAATTAGATTTAATGAGCTTTAATGAAAGAGCTTTAAAATGTTATAAGAAATGTGGATTTAAAGAAGCTGGAAGAATTAGAGAAAATAAATTTGTAAATGGAAAGTATTATGATACTATTTTAATGGATATATTGTCTAGTGAGTTTGGGGGAAAATATATAAACAATAAGAATATTAGATAATAACCAAAAACAAAATCCTTTCATATAATATAAAAAATATGAGAGGAGTTTATTTTTTATGGATTATGAATTAATGATGAATTCAAATATCAAAATAGGACAAAAAGCGCCAAATTTTAAGGCAACAACTACATATGGAAATAGATGTTTAGAAGATTACAAAGGAAAATGGTTAGTATTTTTTTCACACCCAGGAGACTTTACCCCAGTATGTACAACAGAGATGATAGCATTTGCTAAAGCATATCCATATTTTCAAAAGATAAATACAGAGCTTTTAGGATTAAGCATAGATAGTAATGCTTCACATTTAGCATGGATGAATGACATTTATTTAAGAACAGGAATAATTCTTCCATTTCCAATAGTCGCAGACAGAAGCGGAGAAATAGCAAGAATGTATGGAATGGTATCAAAAGATGTTAGTAATACAGAAACAGTAAGAGATGTAGTAATAATAGATCCAGAAGGAAAAGTAAGAGTAATATTAACATATCCACTAAATGTAGGAAGAAATATAGCAGAAATATTAAGAACAGTTCAAGCTTTGCAGATGGCAGATTGTGCAAATGGTGCAACACCAGCAAACTGGATACCAAACCAACCAGTAATAATACCTGCACCACAAACATATCCAGAATTAGAAGAAAGACAGAAATATATAGAAGAAAATAATAATGGAATGAGTTGGTATTTAAGTTTTAAAGAACCACCAGAAAATTGTATTGAACAAAAAGAAGATTGTAATAGAATAGAAGAAAAATAATTTATACAAATAGGAGATAGCTCCCAAATGTTCAAATCAGAAAATGAACATTTGGAAATTATCTCCTATTTGTTATTTTTATACTGACCTTCCAGTTCAATTTAAATTTCAAAAAAAATATGGTATAAATAAAACATCAAAAATGGAGGGAACATGGGAGAAAAATTATTTGAATATAAAGAAATAACAGATTTAAAAGATATGTTAAATAAATCTGGAAAAGAATTTGGAGAAAAAATAGCATATAAAATAAAAATAGAAAAAGGTAAGTATAAAACTTTTACACACAAAGAAGTAAGAAAAATGATAAATAATTTAGGCACAAAGTTAATAGATATGGGCCTAAAAAATAAAAGGATAGCAATAATCGGAGAAAATAGATATGAATGGGAAATAGCATATTTAGCAGTAGTATGTGGAGTTGGAATTGTAGTCCCATTGGATAAATCTTTGCCTAAAAATGAATTAGAAAAAGTAATAGAACGTTCAGAAGTAGAAGCTATTTTTTATTCAGGAAAATATGAAGAGACACTAAAAAATATTGTAAACAGAGGAATAGGCAAAATAAAAACATTAATATCTATGGATTTAAATGAACATAAAGAGGGAATATATTCACAAAAAGAGCTAATAAACATAGGAGAAAAACTTATAGAAAAAGGTGACAGAAGATATTTAGACGCAAAAATAGAAGCAGAAAAAATGTCAATAATGTTATTTACATCAGGAACAACATCTGATGCAAAAATAGTAGCATTATCACATAAAAATATAGTATCAAATTTAATGGACATAGCATCCACTTTAGATATAAATTCAAATGATATATTTTTATCATTTTTACCAATACACCATGTATTTGAATGTACAGTAGGATTTTTATTTGCATTATACAAAGGAGCACAAACAGTATTTTGCGATGGAATTAGATATATTGTAGATAACTTACTTGAATACAAAGTAACTGTTATGGCATCAGTTCCTGCTATATATGAACGAATATTTAAAATTATAAGAAAAGACATAGAAGAAAAAGGAAATTTAGAAGAGATATTAGAAAAAGAAGAAACATTAGAAAATTCTACTATGGATGAAAAAAAGAAAGCATTTAAAGAAATACACGATATGCTTGGTGGAAATATTAGATGGCTAATTAGTGGTGCTGCAAGTTTAGACAAATCAATAGAAGAAAAGTATAGAAAATTAGGACTAAACCTAGTTCAAGGATATGGGCTTACAGAGACATCACCAGTTATAGCAATAGGAAATAAAAAATATTATAAAGTTGGCTCAATTGGAAAAACAGTTCCATCAGTTGAAGCAAAAGTAATCAACCCAGATAAAGAAAATGTAGGAGAACTTATAGTTAAAGGACCAAACATAATGTTAGAATATTTAAACAATAAAGAAGCAACAAAAAAGGCAATAGTTGACGGATGGTTCCACACAGGAGATTTAGCAAGAATTGATGATGAAGGATATATTTTTATTTGTGGAAGAAAGAAAAGTGTAATAGTTTTAAAAAATGGAAAAAATATTTATCCAGAAGAAATGGAAAATTTATTAAATCGAATTGAAGGAATAGAAGAATCATTTATTTTTGGAAAACAGTTATCAGAGGACAAAGAAAACATAAAAATATTTGCAAAGATTGTTTACAATGAGGAAATAGTAAAAAATGCATATAAAGTTCAGACTTTTGAAGAAATACATGATGAAATATCAAAAAAAATAAAAGAAATAAATAAATTAATGCCAAGTTATAAAGCAATAAGAGGTTTTTTATTAACAACAGAACCTTTAATAAAAACAACAACTAATAAAATAAAAAGAGAACAGAATCTAGCAAAAATTATGGAAAAAGAATTTAAGATTTAAATAAAAGATAGGAAGTATATAATGTTTTTAGGTAAAAAAATTCTATATTATGAAACTATTGACTCTACACAAAAAGAAGTATGGAGAAAAGTAAATCAAAACAATATTGAAAATGGAACAGTGATTATAACAAAAAAGCAAACATCAGGGATTGGAACACATGGAAGAAAATGGAATACAGATAACGAAAATAATATAGCATTTTCATTTTTTATAAAATCAAATTGTAAGATAGAAAATATAGAGGGAATTACAATTGAGATTGCTAAAACTTTGGTAGAGGTATTTAATAATCTATATAATATTGAATTAGATATAAAATATCCAAATGACATAGTATACAAAAATAAGAAAATTGGAGGAATACTTACAGAAACAAAGATACAAGAAGAAAAGGTAAAATGTATTGTAATTGGAATAGGAATAAATACTAATCAAGAAAATTTTATAGGTGAACTTCAAAATATTGCAACATCAATAAAATTGGAATTTGGAATTAGAATAGAAAACAATTTGGTAATAGAAAAATTTTGTGAATTATTTGAAAAGAAATTAATAGATAGAAAAATATGTTAGGAGGTAGACATGAAAATAGGATTTTTATTCCCAGGTCAAGGTTCTCAGTCAGTAGGTATGGGAAAAGATTTATATGAAAAATATGAAGAAGTAAGAAATGTATACAAAAAAGTTCAAGAAATAACAGGTATAGATATTGCGAAAATATCATTTGAAGGACCAGAAGAAATACTAAATCAAACAAAATATACTCAACTTGCAATTCTTACAAATAGTTTAGCAATATTAGAAGTGTTAAAAAAGAAAAACATAAAAGCTGAAATATCAAGTGGACTAAGCTTAGGAGAATACACAGCACTAATTTACAGTAAAGCAATATCATTTGAAGACGGAATAAAGCTTGTTCAAAAAAGAGGAGAATATATGCAAAATTTGGCACCAGAAGGAAATTGGCAAATGGCAGCAATTTTAGGAAAAAAAGATGAAGAAGTTGAAGAATTATGTAAAAAAGTCACAAAAGGATTTTGTGTTCCAGTAAACTTTAATTGCCCTGGCCAAGTTGTAGTAACAGGTGACAAAGAAGGTATAGAAGAACTACAAAAAATAGCCATAGAGATGGGAATAAAAAAGATAAGAATATTAAAAACATCAGGACCATTTCATACAGAAAAATTACAAGAAAGTTCAAATGCCTTAAGAAAAGAACTAGAAAAAGTAGAAATCCATAAATTTGAAACAAAAGTTATCAAAAATATAGATGGGGAAGTCTATACAGAAAAAGACGATATAAAAGACATTTTAGCAAAACATATTATAAGTCCAGTTAAATTTTCAAAAGGACTAAATAAAATGCTAGAAATGGGAGTAGATACCTTTATAGAAGTAGGCCCAGGAAAAACATTATCAGGATTTATAAAAAGAATGCCAACAGAAAAAGAAATAAAAATATCAAATACCTAAAAAAGAACCGGCCCTTAACAGGGAATTAGCTAATTCCCTGAAAAAGAACCGGTACTAAACAGGGAATTAGAGGAGGATTGTATTATGTCAGTAGCTTTGATTACAGGAGGAACAAGAGGAATTGGAAAAGAGATTGCATTGAAACTTAGTAGAGAGGGTTTTAATATAGCGATTAATTATAGGAGAGAAAGTGACGAATTAAAATGTTTAAAAGAAGAGATTGAGAATAGTAATGTGAAATGTTTATTTGTACAAGGTGATGTATCAAGTTTTGAGGATTGTGAGAGGTTTGTGAAGAAAACAGTAGATGAGTTAGGACAAATAGATGTATTGGTAAATAATGCAGGAATTACTAGAGATATGTTGCTTATGAGAATGAAGAAAGATGATTTTGAACAAGTTATAGATACTAATTTAGTTGGTACATTTAATGTTACAAAAAATGTAATTAGTTATATGATGAAGGCAAGAAAGGGAAATATAGTAAATATTTCATCAGTTGTTGGAATATCTGGAAATGCTGGTCAAACAAACTATTCTGCATCAAAAGCTGGAATTATTGGATTTACTAAAAGTTTAGCAAAAGAAGTAGCTTCTAGAAATATAAGAGTAAATGCAGTAGCACCAGGTTTTATTGAAACAAGTATGACAGATGTTTTGAAAGATGAGGTAAAAGAAGAGATTTCTAAAAATATTCCATTAAAGAGAATGGGAAAAGCAGAAGATGTTGCAAATGTGGTTAAATTTTTAGTATCTGAAGAGAGTTCTTACATAACTGGGCAAGTGATAAATGTTGATGGTGGAATGTTGATGTAGGTTTTTTAAGATACAAAAAGAGACCATATTCTTTAAAATAAAAAAATGGTCTCTTTTTGAAAAAGCTTAATATGTGATAACAAATTTCACTGTATTAATTGGAGTAATAATTGATACTTTAAGTGTTTTACATACAGAATTGATTGTAAGTTTTTCTAATAATTGCTGAGCTTGATTAACTACAATTTGTTTAGAAGCTCTACCAATATATTGTATTTCTATATTTTCAGGAATCCTTTGGAACTTGAAAACTTCACCCACAATATGTGTAAGCAATTCTAACTTTAATACTTTAAAGTAATCATTACTAATTACAATTTGCCCCCGAAGAGCAGTTGCTCTTTCAAAAAAATCGTTAATATTCATTGCATGACCTCCTTTAGGTTTATGTAAACATAATGACATAAAAATTAAATAAATACAAGTGTAATTGTAGTATTAAAGAAAATAATGAGTTTATAGGTAAATCTAAATTAAAAACCTAAATAAATTATAAAAGGATAAAGAAATGGAAAGAAGAGTAGTAATTACAGGTTTAGGAGCAATAACACCAATAGGAAATTCAGTAAATGAGCTTTGGAAAGGAATTGAAGAAAAAAAATGTGGGATTGATAAAATAACACATTTTAATTGTGAAGGATATAAAACAAGTTTAGCAGCAGAAGTAAAAAATTATGATCCATTAGATTATTTTGAAGCAAAACAATCTAAAAGATTAGATAAATCTTCTCAATTTGCAATTATAGCAGCAAAAGAAGCTTTTGCGGATAGCAAAATAACAACAGAAAATACAGATTTTGAGAGAGTTGGAGTGTTTGTAGGTTCTGGAATAGGAGGACTGAAGACTATTCAAGAACAATGTGAGACAAATTATGTTAAAGGGCACAGTAGAGTTTCTCCAATGTTTATTCCAATGTCAATAACTAATATGCCAGCAGGTAATATTGCAATAGAATTAGGATTAAAAGGAGAGTCTATTTCAACAGTTTCTGCTTGTAGCTCAGCTACACATGCAATTGGAGAAGCATATAGAACTATAAAATATGGTGCAGAAGATGTGATTTTTGCAGGAGGAACAGAAAGTTCGATATGTGAAATTGGAATTGCAGGATTTGAAAATATGAAAGCATTATCCTATGCAACAGATAAAAATAGAGCCAGTATTCCGTTTGACAAAGAAAGAAGTGGATTTGTAATGGGAGAGGGTGCAGGTATATTGGTATTAGAAGAATTAGAACATGCACTTTCAAGAGGAGCTAAAATATATGCAGAAATAATTGGATATGGAGCAACATCAGACGCATATCATATAACATCTCCAGCACCTGGTGGAGTTGGTGGAGCAAGAGCGATGAAAAGAGCAATAGAAGATGCAAATATCAAGCCAGAAGAAATAGATTATATAAATGCTCACGGAACATCAACACATTTAAATGATAGCTTAGAAACACAAGCAATAAAAACAGCGCTTGGAGAAGATAAAAGTAAAAAAGTAATGGTAAGTTCAACAAAATCAAACACAGGTCATTTACTTGGAGCTGCAGGAGGAGTAGAAGCAATAATTTGTGCAAAAGCAATTGAAAATTCATTAGTTCCTCCAACAATAAATTATAAAGTGAAAGATGAAGAATGTGATTTGGATATAGTACCAAATGAACCAAGAAAAGCAGAATTGAATATAGTTATGTCTAATTCATTAGGGTTTGGTGGACATAATGGAAGTATAATTTTAAAGAAGTTTACAAATTAAAGGATATATGGAAAGGAGAAGTTTTGAGATAAATAAGAAGATAATCTCAAAAATAGATTAGTTATGGAATATGAAAAAATTAGACAATTAATTAATGATTTTGGTAATTCAAAATTAAGTAGTATCAATCTAGATTTTCCTGATGGTACTAAAATAAATATGGAAAAAAATAACCAGGAAGTTGTAAAAGTAGTTGATGAACCTATAAAAAAAGTAGTAGAAGATTATACAGACTTGACTAAAAACAAAATTATAGAAGAAGGAAATATTGTAAAATCTCCAATGGTAGGTACATTTTACATAAAACCATCTCCAACTTCTGAGCCTTATGTAGAAATTGGAAAAAAGGTCAAAAAAGGAGACGTACTTTGTATTATAGAAGCAATGAAATTGATGAATGAAATAGAATCTGAATATGAAGGTGAGATAAAAGAGATTTTAATAAAAGATGGAGAAGCAGTGGAATATGGAAAACCATTGTTTAGAATAGGATAGTTTTTTTAGGTTTTTAAGGAAAGGAGAAAACCGCATAGTAATATAATTTATATTATGCGGAAAAGTAAAATGTTAAATAAAGAAGAAATAGAAAACATAATTCCTCAAAGGGACCCCTTTTTAATGATTGATGAAGTGGAAAATTTTATACCAGGAGAAAGTGCAACAGCTTATAAGCATGTTAAAGAAGAAGAGTGGTATTTTAAAGGACATTTTCCAGGAAATCCAATAATGCCAGGAGTTTTAATAACAGAAAGTTTGGCACAAACAGGGGCAGTTGCAATTTTAAGTTTGGAAGAAAATAAAGGGAAAAATGCGTTATTTGCAGGAATAGACAAAATGAAATTTAAGAAGCAAGTTGTACCAGGAGATACATTAAAATTAGAAGTAAAAATAATAAAAAGAAAAGGACCTATTGGAATAGGAGAAGCAATAGCAACTAGTGAGGGAAAATTAGTGGCAAGAGGAGAGCTGACTTTTGCTATAGTAGAATAATTTTCTATTTTGGGACACATCTTTTATCATTGGGGACGGTCCTTTTTGCGAAAGGACCTGTCCCCAATGATAAAAGATGTGTCCCAAAATAGAAAAAATGAAAGGAATAAATTTATGAATAAAATTTTAATTGCTAATAGAGGTGAAATTGCAGTTCGTATTATTAGAGCATGTAAAGAGATGAATATAAAAACAGTTGCAGTTTATTCAGAAGCTGATAAAGATAGTCTTCATACACGTTTGGCTGATGAAGCAATTTGTATAGGGCCTGCAAGCTCAAATAAAAGTTATTTAAATTATAAGAATATAATTGAAGCAGCGTATATAACTGGAAGCGATAGTATTCATCCTGGTTTTGGCTTTCTTTCTGAAAATAGTCAATTTGCTAAAATATGCGAAGAGTCTAATATAAAATTTATTGGGCCTACATATAAAGTAATAAAACTTATGGGAAATAAGTCTAATGCAAAAGAGCTGATGGAAAGTGCAGGAGTACCAGTAGTTCCTGGGTCAAAAGGTAGTATTAAGAGTTTAAATGAAGCTAAAGAAGTGTCTAATAAAATTGGATATCCAGTAATGTTAAAAGCAGCAGCTGGAGGTGGAGGAAAAGGAATTCGTATTGTAAATAAAGAAGAAGAGTTAGAAAATTGCTATAATATAGTAAAACAAGAAGCTTTGAATTCTTTTAAAGATGATGAAATATATATAGAAAAATATATTCAAAATCCAAGACATGTTGAAATTCAAATTTTGGCAGATGAATATGGAAATGTAATTCATTTAGGAGAAAGAGATTGTACAGTACAAAGAAGAAATCAAAAAATAATAGAAGAAACTCCATCAACTGCAATTGATGATAAACTAAGAGAAAAAATGGGAGAAGCAGCTATAAAGGCAGTAAAAAAAGTTGGATATACAAGTTGTGGTACAATTGAGTTTTTAGTAGATAAAGATAAAAATTTCTACTTTATGGAAATGAATACAAGAATACAGGTAGAGCACGGAATTACAGAAGAAAGAACAGGTATAGATATAGTAAAAGAGCAAATAAGAATAGCTGCTGGAGAAGAACTAAAATTAAAACAAAGGGATATTGTTTTTAATGGGCATGCAATAGAATGTAGAATCAATGCAGAGAATCCAAGCAAAGACTTTAGACCTTGTCCAGGAATAATTACAGGTTTAATTTTGCCAGGAGGAAATGGAATAAGAATAGATACTTTTGTATATGAAGGTTACACAATTCCACCTAATTATGATTCTATGATTATAAAAATAATTGCTTATGGTAAAACAAGAAATGAAGCAATAAGTAAAATGAAAAGAGCCCTTGAAGAAACTGTAATAGAAGGTATAGATACGAATATAGACTTTTTATTTAGAATTATTAGAAACCCAAATTTTCTTAGAGGAAAGTTTGATACTTCATTTGTAGAGAAAGAAATACTGTAATTCCCTAAAAAAGAACCGGCCCGTAACAAGGAAATAGCAATTCCTTAAAAAAGAACTGGTACTAAACAGGGAAATAGAGGAGGAATAATAGAGTGATTGTTGATAAAATTAAGAGGAGAGAGCCATCTGCTAAAAGAAATGTAAATAAAGTTGATATTCAAGTTGGAAAATGGGTTAAATGTACAAATTGTAAAGAGATTTTATATAAGGAAGATGTAAGAGAAAATTTGAATATATGTCCTAATTGTGGATCATATTTTAGAATGCATATTAATAAACGATTAGAAATGATAATTGATGAAGGAACATATAAAAGATTTGATTTAAATATTGAAAATACAAATCCTTTGGGGCTAGAAGATTATCAATCAAAATTAGAAAAATTAAGACAAAAGACAAATTTAGAAGAAGCAGTAGCATGTGGAACTGGAAAAATTGAAGGAGAAGATGTTGTAATATGTGTAATGGATAGTGGTTTTCTTATGGGAAGCATGGGAACAGTTGTAGGGGAAAAAATAACATATGCAATAGAAAAATCAATAGAATTAAAATATCCATTAATAATTTTTACAGTATCTGGTGGAGCTAGAATGCAGGAAGGTATAATGTCTTTAATGCAAATGGCAAAAACAACAGCTGCAATTTCAAAATTAAATGAAGCAGGAGGATTATATATATCAGTTTTAACAGATCCAACATATGGGGGTGTTACAGCATCTTTTGCAAGTATTGCAGATATTGTACTTGCTGAGCCAGGAGCAATGATAGGTTTTGCAGGACAAAGAGTAATTGAGCAAACAATTGGAGAAAGCTTACCAGAAGGATTTCAAACAGCAGAATTTTTGCTAAAACATGGTTTTATTGATAAAATCGTTGAAAGAAAAGATTTAAAACATACATTGTATAAATTAATACAGTTTCATAAATAAGATTTGTACCAAAGAATATAAAAAAGGAGGGAGAAAGTCTAAAATGGGTAATTTAACTGCATGGGAAAAAGTAGAAATTGCAAGGTCAAATACAAGAAAAACATCATTAGATTACATAGAAGATATATTTGATGAATTTATAGAGCTTCACGGAGATAGAAATTATAAAGATGATAAATCAATAGTATGTGGATTAGCAAAAATAGGAAAACAAAATTATACAATAATAGCAGAACAAAAAGGAAGAACGACCAAAGAAAATATAGAAAGAAATTTTGGCATGCCGAATCCAGAAAGTTATAGAAAAGCAATAAGATTTATGTCACAAGCTGAAAAATTTCGGAAGACCAGTTATAACATTTATTGATACAAAAGGTGCATATCCTGGAATTGGTGCAGAAGAAAGAGGACAAGGAGAGGCAATTGCAAGTTCAATGTTAAAAATGGCAGGATTAAAAGTTCCAATAATATCTATTGTAATAGGAGAAGGGTCAAGTGGAGGAGCTTTGGCAATAGGTGTTGGAAATAAAGTATTAATGTTAGAAAATGCCGTTTATTCAATATTATCTCCTGAAGGATATGCAAGTATATTATGGAAAGATTCTTCTAGAGCAAAAGAAGCGGCTGAAAAGATGAGATTAACAGCAAAAGATTTGTATGATTTAAATGTAATAGATAAAATAATAAAAGAGCCAAAAGATGAGTTTGAAAAATTAGTAAAAAGTTTAAAAAAAGAAATTATCAATACAACAAAAGAATTAACAAATATGACAAAAGAAGAATTAGTAGAGCAAAGATATAAAAAATTTAGGCAAATGGGAGAGTATCAAACAATTTAAACATTTAATATTGGGAAATAGAGATTAAATGTTCATTAAAATTTAAGGAGGAAAGTTAAAATGTTATTAGAGGGAAAGAAAATATTAATAATGGGAATTAGAAATAAGTGGAGTATAGCTTATGGAATTGCCAAATCAGCCTATGAAAATGGAGCAAAATTGCTATTTACATATGTTGGAGAAGATAATAAAGCAAGAATTGAAGAACTTATATCAGAATTTGAAGGAAGCAAAGCATATGTATTAAATGAAGCTTCAGTTGATGAAGTAGTAAAAGAAGCATTTACAAAAATAAAAGAAGAAAATGGGAAAATAGATGGTATAGTTCATGCTATTGCACATGCATTTACAGAAGATTTACATCATGATTTTATTTATACAAGTAAAGAAGGATATTCACATGCATGTGATGTAAGTAGCTATTCTTTTGTGTTAGCTGCAAGAATGGCAAAAGAATTAGACATGTTAAATGAAAATGCGAGTTTAGTAACATTAACATATCATGGTTCAACTAAAGTATTAGAAGGATATAATGTAATGGGAGTTGCAAAAGCAGCACTAGAAGCTAGTATAAGATATTTAGCAGATAATTTAGGTAAAGTTGGAATAAGAGTAAATGGAGTATCAGCAGGACCAATAAAAACATTATCTGCAAAAGGAATAAAGGATTTTGGCTCAATTTTAACAGTTGTAGAAGAAAAAGCACCATTACATAAAAATGTAACAACAACTCAAGTTGGAAATGTTGCAACATTTTTATTAAGTGGTATGAGTGAAGCTATAACAGGTCAAGTTGTTTACGCTGATAACGGATATAATATAATGGGAGTTTAATTCCCTGTTCAGTGCCGGTTCTTTTTCGGGGAATTAGCTAATTCCTTGTTGAGGGCCGGTTCTTTTTTAGGGATTTAGAGAAGTTATTAGGAACCGAGGATTGTCCCAGATTTTTCCAATTGTTTTTTTATCAATTCTTGTTATTCTAGAGAGTTGAGCTTTGGTTATTCCTTTTATATTTTTTAATTTTACTATTAATAATTTATTTTTCTTATTTTTGAAATAGCTAATAATTTCTTCAGCAGAATTTAATTTAAATTGTCGTATTATTATTTCAATTATCTCATCATCTTGTATTTTATTACTTAATTCAAAATCAGCTGAATTCATTAATTCTTCTATACTTTCAACTTTGTTAGTATATTTTATAAAATTATCTATGTCATTATCTAAATAGTGTAATAAAACTTTTTTATCTATTATATCTTCTTTACCCAAGTATTCTGAATAACTACTCCATTTATAATTACTTGTTTTTGTAATACCTGCTTTTTCGGGGTTTCTGTGAACATACCTACATACATCTAAAAAATATTTTTGATTTTCAACATTTTTACTTTTAAATCTATTTTGAACAAAAGGACCTTTACGCTCATGCTGTTTATTGAAATAACTTACATATCGAATTGTTAAGCTTTGTATAGCTTTTGATAAAAACTTATCTTGAACACCTATAACTAAATGGACATGATTGCTCATTAAGCAATATGCATATACACTAAACGGAAATTCTTTTTTTGATAATCTAATTTTTTCTAAGAAAACAAATCTATCTTGATTTGTATAAAAAATATCGCTATCATCAATTCCTTTTAAAATTACATGATAGACTTTTGAAATACTGAATGATCTAAGTGGTCTTGGCAAAAAAATGCTCCTTTCTAGAATTAAATTAAAAAATCCCTAAAAAAGAACCGGCACTAAACAGGGAATTAAGAAAATCCCTAAAAAAGAACCGGCACTAAACAGGGAATTATACTCTTTTAACTTTTCCATTTCTCAAACATTTAGCACAAACATAAACTCTTTTTACTTCACCATCAATTTCAGCTTTAACACTTCTTAAGTTTGGTTTCCATGTACGTGGAGCTCTTCTACTTACGTGTGAACGTGCTATACTTATTTTATTTCCAGAAATAGGTTTTTTTTGACAAATTGCACAAACTGCCATTTTTTGCACCTCCTTAAATTGACTTATTTCTATCTATGTTATTTTGATAAATCTAAGTTATTATGTGTTTTTTTGCACATAAAATAAACTGACCGCTTTCTAGTTTAACACAAAACAAAATAAATTACAAGACATTTTAAAAAAAATATTAAATTTTTGTTGCAATTTACCAGAAATGTGATATAATAGAACAGCGTATGTAATTTGCGTGAAGAAATAAGAAATGCTTAAAAGTTAGAAAGGAAGATTTTAAATGGAGTGTAAAGTAGAAAAAACACAAAATGCAAATGAAGTAAAATTAGAAATTACAATAGAGGCTGAAAAATTTGAAAATGCGATAAAAAAGGTATATTTCCAAAGTGCAAAATACTTTAATATCCCAGGATTCAGAAAAGGAAAGGCACCACAAAATATAGTAGAAAGATATTATGGAAAAGAGATTTTCTATGAAGATGCTTTTAATGATTTAGTACCAGAAGAATATGAAAAAGCATTAAATGAAAATAAAATAGATGCTGTATCAAGACCACAAATAGATATAATAACAATGGAAAAAGGACAAGACCTAGTATTTACAGCAACAGTTCAAACAAAACCTGAAGTAGAACTTGGAAAATATAAAGGTATAGAAATAGAAAAAATAGAGTATAATGTTAAAGATGAAGACATAGAAAACGAATTAAAAGACATGCAAGAAAAAAATGCTAGACTAGTTACAGTTGATGACAGAGCAGCTGAAAATGGAGATACTGCAAAAATAGATTTCGAAGGATTTGTAGATGGAACAGCATTTGATGGTGGAAAAGGTGAAAACTATGACCTAGTTCTTGGAAGCCATTCATTTATAGAAGGATTTGAAGACCAAGTTGTAGGAATGAAAATTGATGAAGAAAAAGAAATTAATGTAACATTTCCAAAAGAATATTTTTCTAAAGAATTAGCTGGAAAAGATGCAACATTTAAAGTAAAATTACATGAATTAAAGAAAAAAGAATTACCAGAATTAGATGACGAATTTGCAAAAGATGTTAGCGAATTTGATACATTAAAAGAATTAAAAGATAGTATAAAAGAAAAATTAGAAAAACAAAATAAAGATAGAGAAAAATATGAAAAACAAAATGCAGTTGTAAAAGCAATAGTAGACACAATGAAAGTAGATATTCCATCAGGTATGATTGAAATGGAAACAGAAAACATGATGAAAGACATGGAAAATAGAATGTCATATCAAGGATTAAAAATGGAACAATACTTAAAAATGATGAATAAAACAGAAGCAGAATTCAAAAAAGAATATGAACCTCAAGCAATAGAAGCTATTAAATCAAGATTAGCAATAGAAGAAGTAATAAAAGCAGAAAAAATAGAAGCAACAGAAGAAGAAATAAAAGCTAAAATAGAAGAAATGGCTAAAAGCTATGGAAAAGAAGCAAAAGAACTAGAAGAAAATGAAAACATCAAAAATTACATAAAACAAGGAATTGAAAGTGAAAAAGCAATGGATTTCTTAGTAGAAAATAGCAAAGCAAAAAAATCAACAGCTAAAAAAGAAGAAAAAACAGAAACAAAAAAAGCAGAATAAATAAAGTAGAAGTAGGGGAGGTTAAAAAATATTTTTTTAAATCCCCTATTTGTGTTTAAAAATAATTAAAAAGTTACAAATTAATATTAACCTAAATATAATTAGTAACAAAATAAAAAGGAGGAATTATTATGTTAGAAAAAAATAGTTTAGTACCATATGTAATTGAACAAACAAGCAAAGGAGAACGTTCATACGACATATTTTCAAGATTATTAAAAGATAGAATAATATTTTTAGGAGAAGATGTAAATAGTACAACAGCAAGTTTAGTAATAGCACAAATGTTATTCTTAGAGTCAGAAGATCCAGATAAAGAAATATATTTCTATATAAATTCACCTGGAGGAAGTGTAACAGATGGTTTAGCAATAGTAGACACAATGAATTATATAAAATGCCCTGTTTCAACATTTTGCTTAGGATTAGCAGCAAGCTTTGGTGCTGTATTATTAGCAAATGGTGAAAAAGGAAAGAGATTTGCAATGCCAAATGCAGAAATATTAATACATCAACCATTAATAGCTGGAGGAGGAATTTCTGGTCAAACAACAGACATAAAAATTCATGCTGACCAAATGATAAAAACAAGAGAAAGATTAACAAAAATTTTAGCTGATAGAACAGGAAAACCACTAGAACAAGTTATGAAAGATACAGAAAGAGATAATTATATGACAGCTGAAGAAGCTTTAGAATACGGTTTAATAGATGAAATTTTGTATAAAAGAAAATAAAGGAGAATGGGTATGCCAAAAAATAATGAAACAATAAAAAATGTATATTGTTCTTTTTGTGGAAAGGCACAAAATAGTGTAAAGAAAATAGTTGCAGGACCAGGTGTATATATTTGTGATGAATGTATAACATTATGTAGTTCTATTCTAGAAGAAGAAGGTTTTCTTGATGATGAAGAAACATATACATTAAATGAGGAAGAAAAGATACCAAGCCCAAAAGAAATAAAAAAAGTATTAGATGATTATGTAATAGGTCAAGAAAATGCAAAAAAAATATTATCAGTAGCAGTATATAATCATTATAAAAGAATAAATCATGAAGAAAAAATAAAAGACAAGAAAGATGAAGTAGAAATTCAAAAAAGTAATATCTTATTATTGGGACCAACAGGTTGTGGTAAAACACTTTTAGCAAGTACATTAGCTAGAATTTTAAATGTACCATTTGCAATAGCAGATGCAACAACACTTACAGAAGCAGGTTATGTTGGAGAAGATGTCGAAAATATATTATTAAAATTAATCCAAGCAGCAGATGGTGATATTGAAAAAGCTGAGAAAGGAATAATTTATATAGATGAAATAGACAAAATAACAAGAAAATCTGAAAATCCATCAATAACAAGAGACGTAAGCGGTGAAGGAGTTCAACAAGCATTATTAAAAATTGTTGAAGGAACAATAGCATCAGTTCCACCACAAGGAGGAAGAAAACATCCACATCAAGAGCTTATTCAAATAAATACATCAAATATATTGTTTATTTGTGGAGGAGCATTTGAAGGTCTAGAAAATATAATAAGAGATAGAACAGGAAAGAAAACAATAGGATTTGGAACAGCAATTCAGTCAAATAAAGAAATAGATAAATATAAGATTTTTGAAGAATTGTTACCACAAGACTTATTGAAATTTGGTTTAATTCCAGAGTTTATAGGAAGACTTCCAATAGTTGCAACTTTAAAGGAATTAGACAAAGAGGCTTTAAAGAAAATTGTTGTAGAACCTAAAAATGCACTAGTCAAACAATATAAAAAATTGTTAGAAATTGATGGTGTTGAATTAGAATTTAAGGATGAAGCACTAGAAGCAATTGTAGAGAAAGCAATAGAACTTAAAACAGGTGCAAGAGGACTTCGCTCTATAATAGAAGGTATAATGACAAATATTATGTTTGAAATACCATCAAATCCTAAAATAGAAAAGTGTATAATAACTAGAGAAACTGTACAAAATTTAAAAGAGCCAGAGGTTATTATAGATGAAAATAGAAAAGAGTTTAAAAGCGAAGAGGCACAATTTAGGAAGATGAAGCCCGATAAGGAAAGTGCTTAATTTATATGATAATTGTCTAATTTTGTCGAACGATTTTTAAAGAATTATTTAGAATTTTATTGCATTTTTTTAGTTTTATAGTATAATATAAATATAATAGAGAGGACATATTATAAAAAAATGCCATGATAATTGAAAAATTATCAAAAAAACCAGCATTCGCACATGCTGGTTTTTTGCTATTAGTGAAAAAAATTCACAATAGTCTTCACAATTTCGGTAACTTCATAAATGGCTTTTATAATGCTGAATATTTTATGTAATTTTGGCCTTTTAGAAGAACCTTTTCTCATATGTTTATGAGAGGACATACTTATCACCTCCAATCTGAGGCAAAATGCCACTAATATGTATTATAGTACATATTAGTGGCAAAATTTGTCGAAATCGGTCAGTAAAATAAAAAATATAATTAATTGCATATTAAAATAATTTATGATAAAATAACTCAAGAAATAAAAAAGAGAGGAAAGAAAAACAATGAAGTCAAATATGATGGATAATTTAATTGAAAAAATCAGAAAAATGAATAATCCAACAGTAATAGGATTAGACCCAAGATATGAAATTATACCAGATTGTGTAAAATCAAAATACAATAAAGATTTAGAAGGTTATGCTAAAGCGACAGTAGAATTTTGCAAAGCACTAATCAATACAACTTATGATATTATTCCAGCTGTAAAATTACAATTAGCCTATTTTGAAATGCTAGGACCGGAAGGATTAAAAGCTTTTGAAGAGGTAAAAAAATATGCAGTATCAAAGGATATGATAGTAATGGCAGATGCCAAAAGAGGAGATATTGGTTCAACATCGCAAGGGTATTCAAATGCATTTTTAGGAAAGACACCTATAGATGACAAAAATTTAGATGTATATGATGTGGATTTTATAACTTTAAATCCATACATGGGAACAGATTGTGTTAAGCCCTTTATAGAAGATAGTAAAAAATATAATAAAGGAGCATTTATATTAGTTAAAACATCTAATAAATCATCTGGAGAACTTCAAGATTTAAAATTAGAAAATGGAAAGAAAGTATATGAACAAGTAGCAATGTTGGTTGAAGAATGGGGAAAAGACTTAATTGGAGAATATGGATATAGTAGTATTTCAGCAGTTGTTGGGGCAACATATCCAGAACAATTAAAAGAAATAAGAAAGTTAGCACCACATACATTTTTCTTAATTCCAGGTTATGGAGCACAAGGGGGAAAAGCAGAAGATATAGCTTTAGGATTTGACGAAAATGGTTTAGGAGGAATTGTAAATGCTACTAGAAGTCTAATGGGGGCTTATCAATCTGAAATGTGGAAAGCAAAGTTCACAGAGGAAAATTATGCAGAAGCAACAAGAGCAGAAGCAATTAGAATGAGAGATGAATTGATGGCAGCAATTCAAAAATAAAATTTGCAGAAGTTTTAAAACGTTCAGAAAATAAGTAATTAGAAACTGCTAAGAAATATTTAGAAGAGAAAGAGAGGAGATAAAATTATGCCAAAAATGCAATTACAGGCAAAGTTAGTAAATATTGAACAACTAAAAAATGATATTTTCAAATTTAGTGTAGAGGCTAAGGAAATAGTAAAAATATCAAAACCAGGTCAATTTATAGAAATAAGAGTAACAGACCAAGTTGAGCCATTTTTAAGAAGACCAATAAGTATTTATAATATGGATAAAGAAAATGGAATATTAGAATTTATATTCCAAGTAAAAGGAAAGGGAACAGAAATATTATCTAAAAAACAAGTTGGAGATTTAGTAGATATAATAGGACCTTTAGGATATGGAACATTTGATTATTCAAAATATCAAAATTTAGCAATAATAGGTGGAGGAATAGGAATATTTCCATTATATGAACTTGCAAAAGAGGCCAAAAATAACAATAAAAATGTAAACACATATTTAGGATTTAGAAATAAAGAATTTGTTGTATTAGAAAAAGAATTTGAAGAAGTATCAGATGAATTATGTCTAGCAACAGATGATGGAAGTTATGGAAAAAATGGATTTGCAATTAATTTTTTGAAAGAAGATATAGAAAAAGGAAAAATTGATAGCATATATGCATGTGGACCACTACCAATGTTGAGAGCTGTAAAAGATTTAGCAGTTCAAAACAATATTCCTTGTCAAGTATCTTTAGAAGAAAGAATGGGATGTGGAATCGGAGTATGTTTAGGCTGCTCAGTAAAAGTTGCAAAATCACCAATAGATAATCCACAATATGTTGGAGTATGTAAAGCAGGCCCAGTATTTGATGCAACATATGTAGATTTTTAAATCCCTAAAAAAGAACCGGCCCTTAACGAGGAATTAGCTAATTCCCTGAAAAAGAACCGGTACTAAACAGGGAAATAGAAAAAAGAAATGGAGGAAATTAAAATGAATACAGAGATAGATTTTGCAGGAATTAAAATGAAAAATCCAGTAACAGTTGCTTCTGGAACTTTTGGATATGGTCGTGAATTTGCAGAATTTTATGATTTAAGTAAACTGGGAGCAGTTATTACAAAAGGAACATCATTAAAACCAAGAAATGGAAATAGACCTTCTAGAGTTTGTGAAACACCAGCAGGGATGTTAAATAGTATAGGATTACAAAATCCAGGGGTAGAATATTTTGCACAAAATGATTTACCTTTTTTGAGAAAATTTGATACAAAGATTATAGTAAATGCATGTGGAAATACAATTGAAGATTATGTGGAGCTTTGTAGAATTTTGAATAATTTAGAAATTGACGCAGTAGAACTTAATCTTTCTTGCCCTAATGTCTGCGCAGGATGTATGGCTTTTGGAACAACATATGAAGGTGTAAAAGAGGTTACATCTGCTGTAAGAAAGGTACTAGATAAACCATTAATTGTAAAACTTACACCAAATGTCACAGATATAACATTAACAGCAAAAGGAGCGGAAGATGCTGGAGCAGATGGAATTTCAGCTATAAATACTTTGCTTGGAATGAAAATTGATATAGAAAAAAGAAAACCAGTTCTTGCTAATAATACTGGAGGACTTTCAGGACCTGCTATAAAACCAGTTGCAGTTAGAATGGTTTATCAAATAGCAAAAGCAGTCAAAATTCCAGTAATGGGATTAGGTGGAATAGTAAATGGAGATGATGCAGTAGAATTTATGTTAGCGGGAGCAAAAGCAGTATCAATAGGAGCAGGAAATTTTATTGACCCATATGTTGCACCTAAGACTATAGAAGGAATAGAAGATTATTTAGAAAGACATAATATAAACGATGTAAATGATATTATAGGAAAAGTTGAAATGAATTAGTGTAAATTGAAGGACATGTTCTATTTTACTTTTAGTTAGAACATGTCCTTTATTTTTAATTTAATCCATATAAATTCTCATCAATTAAAGTATGAACTCTCTTTAAAGTTCTTTCATTATCAGATTTTAAACTATTTTCAATAAATTCTGGGTGTTCAATTAGAAATTGTTTCATAGTTTCATCTGGATTATCGAAATATTTATTTATCATATTAAATTGTTTTTCATTTATAACTCCAAGCTCTAAAGCTTTTTTAAATAAATCCTTATCAACAGTAGCTAAAGCATGAGATGTAACACCAACTTCTTTTAGATTATCTTTACCGCCTTGGTTTCTATCTATAATAACTAGAGAATGTTCCATTTTTCCATTTAAATTATTAATAATAGGAACCCACATTTTTATGTAACTTGACGCAGTTGTAATTAAATCTGCTAAATGTAAAACTTTTGCACCATTTAAATCAGAAATCGTTTCAGTCTTTGAAAAATCTGAAGTACTAAGTATTGCTGACATATCTTTGAATACTGTTAGATGAGGTTTGTTTAATAGATGTGCAAGTATTATAGAAAAATACCAATCTCTTCTTTCTCCGCCAGAGATATATTCAAAGTTATTTAATCCAATATTATTTTCAATGTAATCTTTCATTTGGTTTATAACATCATTATAAATTTTATTTGTATTATATTCTTCTAAAACTTTATCCAAAAGCTTTTTAGGTAAATCAAGCTTATTGCTATTTCCTTCGTTAATGGAAGCTAATTCTTCTGTTATGTAATTTAGAAATTCAGTAGAATCTTTTTCTCCTCCATATACATATTGACTATTAAAGAAATATGGACCTATTTTACCAGAAGTATACCAAAATGGTTCATTTTCTTTGCAAAACTTTATTGCATTTGTTTCAAATAAATAAGATAAAATATCAGACATAATTAAATCCTCCTTAAAATTTATATTTATATTAATATAAAAAAAAAAATTTGTCAATTTTCCCCAAAAAAGAACTGGCACTCAACAGGGAAATAGCTAATTCCTCGAAAAAGAACCGGTACTAAACAGGGAATTGAAAAAAATTTTGAAAAAATATTGATATTTTTTGATATTTGGGCTAAAATAGAAAAAGTTCAAAACAAAATAAAAGAATAGGGAGGCCAAAATTGGTAACTTTAGAAGATATAAAGAACAATCCTGAGGTAAAGGCATTGATAGAAGGTGCTCAAAAACAGTTAGATGGACTTCGGTTATACAGAACATTCGTATAGGCATTTGGGAATAGTATCGAAGAGAGCAGGGGATATATTAAGAGATTTAGGTTATGATGAAAGGACTGTTGAACTTGCAAGAATAGCAGGATATATGCATGATATAGGAAATTGTGTAAATAGAGTAGACCATGCTCATTCTGGAGCGATACTTAGTTATAATATTTTAAAAGATATGGGTATGAGTGTTGAAGAAAGAACAGAAATAATGATGGCAATACGGAAACCATGATGAAAGTACAGGTACAGCAATAAGTAATATATCAGCAGCATTGATTTTAGCAGATAAATCAGATGTAGATAGGTCAAGGGTTTCTAAAACTAATATTGCAACATTTGACATTCATGATAAAGTAAATTATGCTGTAACTAGTTCAGACTTAAAGTTAGATACAGAAAATAAAATAATTACATTGAAATTAGATATTGATATAAAAATATGTCCAGTGCTTGATTATTTTAAAATTTTCATGGATAGAACAATAATGAGTAAATATGCGGCGAAGTATTTGAAGATATGGTATGAGATAATTATAAATAATACAAAATTATTATAAAAAGTAAAAAATAAGGAGGAAAAAAATTGAAAGGGAATAAATTAAAATTAATAACAGAAATTTTAGCGATATTGGTTATATGTTTAGTGTCATTTTTGGGAGTATATAAACAAAGTGCTAACAGGATGGAAAATCAAGTAAAAAATTACGAATTTGGGAAAGATTTAAAAGGATACAGAGAACTTGTTTTTGAAGTAAGTGATGCAACAGAAGTTACTGATTCAAATGGTAAGGTGGTTGGAGATACAGATAGCTATACAGATAGTAGTATTTCATCATATTCTTATCAAAAAACAGACAAAAAAGTAAATCCTGATGAAGAATTAAAATTAGAAAACTATGAGAAGGCTAAATCTATAATTGAAGCTAGATTAAAAAATTTACAAGTAGAAGATTATAATATTGGTATGGATAAAGATAATGGTAAAATATATTTACAATTACCAGAAGACAATACGACAGACCACACTGTAAGTAATTTATTACAAGTTGCAAATTTTGCTATAAAAGACTCTGAGGATAATTCAAAAGTATTTATAACAAATGAAGACATAAAAAATGTTTCAGCAGTATATAATAACACATCTGCAGGAACAACTGTATATCTTCAAATTGAATTTAATAAAGAAGGAAAAAATAAATTAAAACAAATAAGCACAGGAGAATATGCAACTAAAAAAGAAACTGAAAATAAAGAAAACAATGAAAATACAAATACAGAAGATGAAAATGCAGTTGAAGGAGAAGCGGAAGTATCAACAGAAAATAACGAAAATACAGAAAATGAAGATAATACATCAAAAGAAGATACTCAAAAGAAAATTATATTATCAATAGATAATAACGACATGATAACAACAAGTTTTGATACTCCAATAGAAGATGGAATTATAGATTTATCTATGAACCAAGCAACAAATGATACAGCTTCTATTTCTGAAACATTACAATCTGCATCAACAATAGCTCTAATTGTAAATTCAGGAAAAATGCCTCTTACATATAAAATTTCGGCAAATAACTATATAAATACTGATATTTCACAAGATATGATACAAAAAGTGATATATGTAGTTGTAATAATTGTAGTAATTAGCTTAATATTATTAATATTAAAACATAAATCAAGAGGATTTATATCAGCAGTAGCATATATTGGATTTGTAGCATTATATTTATTACTAGTAAGATACACAAATGTTGCAATAACAATAGAAAGTATTGTGGCAGGAATAATAATGTTAGCTATAAATTATATATTAATATGTAGATTAGCTAAAATAAATGAAAAAGATGAAGAACTTAAAGATAATGCATATTTAAATGAATTTAAATCAGCTATATTGAAACTTATGCCTATATTTATAATTGCAGTAGTATTTGCATTTATAGAGTGGACAAAAATATCTACATTTGGAATGGTTATGTTCTGGGGAATACTTTTAAGTGTTGTTTACAACTATATTATAACTAGAGAAATGCTAGATTAATAGAAAGGAAAGAAAAATATGAAGAAACAATATTTATATATTATTATAGCAATAGTAATTATTATAGGGGCAGTGATATGTGGAATAAAAGGTTTTAATATAGAATTACAATATTCAAATAGACAGGAAATGATATTATCAAGTAGTACAGAACTTGATATATCTAAAATAGAAGAAATATCAAAATCTATATTAGAAAATAAAGAAGTTAAAGTACAAAAAGTAGAAAGATTTGGAAATGCAGTAGAAATAGTATCAAATGAAATTAGTAATGAAGAAAAAGAAAATATAATAAAAAAGATAAATGAAGAATGTAATGCAGATATTTCTAATGATGATATCAAAATAGTAGATATACCAAATACAAGAATAAGAGATATTTTGAAACCTTACATATTACCAGGTATAGTTACATTTGAAGCAGTATTATTATATTTTATAATAATGTATCATAAAATAGGTTTAAACAAAGTATTATTAAAAGGTATCTTATTACCTATAATTGTAGAAATGCTATATTATTCAATAATTGCAATTACAAGAGTTCCTTTTGGAAGAATAGTAAATAGTATTGCAATAGGATTATATATAATTAGTGTAGGAGCTTTAGCAATATATTTTCAAAATGAAAAAGAAAAGCTACCAAAAAATGACAAAAAGGAGAATGATTAATAATGGGAGAACAAGAAGTTATATTAACTCAAGAAGGATTTGATAAATTAGAAGAGGAGTTAAATTATTTAAAAACAGAAAAAAGAACAGAAATAGCTGAAAGAATAAAAATAGCTAGAGGATTTGGAGATTTATCTGAAAACTCAGAATATGATGAAGCAAAAAATGCTCAATCAGAAAACGAAACACAAATTGCAGAATTAGAAGCAAAAATAAGACATGCAAAAGTAATTGATAGTAAAGAAATTGATACAAAAACAGTTCAAATTGGTAATTTAGTTAAATTACATGATGAAGAGTTTGATGAAGATGTAGAATATACTATTGTTGGTTCAACAGAAGTAGACTTATCTGAAAATAAAATTTCAAATGAGTCACCAATGGGTAAAGCTTTACTTGGAAGAAAAAAAGGTGAAGTAGTTGAAGTAGAAGCTCCAGCAGGTATGATTAAATATAAGATATTAGCTATAAAAAAATAAAAACGTAATAGTTAAGAAAAAACTTGCATATATTTCTATTGGGTGAAATGTATGCAAGTTTTTTTGATAGAAGAAGTGGAAAATTTAAAGTTTTTTAATAAATTATTTAAAAATATAGAAGTTAAAGAAGATAAGGTTTTATTAAATTGTAAATGTGAAAATGTAAAATTTAATAAAAAGATAAAAATTGTAAATAACATTAGAAAAGTTTTAAATAAGAATAATGTTAAAAAAGTAATTATTTCAAAAAGTTTGAAACAGGATACAGATTTTATTAATTTATTATATAGTAATGGTTTTGATATTGTTGATGGTAAGGTTTTATTTAGACTTCTTATACATGATATTTTAAAAAATATTTGTGAAAAAAATGATATGAAAAGTGAAGAAAAACGAATTAGTGTAACTATAAATGAAGTAAATAGTTTTATGTTAGATTTAGTTGAAAGATTATCAAAAGAGTTTAAAGTTTTGGATGTTGTATCAAATAATATAAATTATTTTAGAATATTAAAAGAAAAGCTTTGGGAAGATAATGGAATAATTATAACATTAACAAATAATAAGAAAAAAGCTTTATCAAAATCGGATATAATTTTAAATGTAGATTTTTCGGAAGAGTTAATAAATAAGTATGTAATAAATGATAATAGTATTTTGGTTAATTTGGAAGAAAATGTGAAAATAAAAAAGAAGAGGTTTAATGGTAAAATTATAAATGATTATAATATAAGATTAAAAAATAGCTCAAATATAGCTAATTTTCTGGAGAAGGAAGAGTACGAAAAATATGATTTAAAAGATTTGACAGAAATTTATGTAATGAATAATCCAAAAGAAATCCAAGATATAATAATATTGTAATAAAGAGTATAAAAATCCTTAAAATGTAAATAATATGATTAATTAAATTTTAAGGAGGATTATATGGGAGTACATTTTAAAGAAAATGAAGAAAAAATAACAATGGGGATGATTATATCAGGAATTGTAATCATAGGTATACTTATGGCATCTTTAATTGTGTATATGTTAAATGTAAATAATTCAAAAACAGAAGGAGATTCAGAAATTTTACAAGGGCAATTCGGTCAAGTTAAAGAAGAAAATGATGATGATTTTGAGTCTGTTAGTATAGATATAGGAAAGACTGTAAATGAAGCTACAAATGAATTAAATAGTAATACTTCAAGTAAAAATGAAAATACAGCTGCACAAAATACAAGTTCTAAAAATACAACAAATACAGCAGCAAATAACACTACACAAAATACAACTACTCAAAACACAACAAATACTGTAGAGACAAATGCTAATACTACATCAAATGAAGTAGAGGCAAATAAAGAGAATGAAGAAGTGAAATTTGAAGCTCCGATTAAAGGTGAAATAATTAGAGAGTTTGCTCCAGATTCATTAGTGTATTCTGAAACTCTTGAAGAATGGGTAACACATAATGGTGTAGATATTAAGGCTGATAAAACATCTGTTGTAAAAGCTGCAGCTAGTGGAACAGTTTTTGCAATAAAAAATGACCCTAGATATGGTTTGACTGTTATTGTAAATCATGCTGGTGGTTATAAAACAGTATATAGCAATCTTTTGACTGCTGAGTTTGTTGTTGAAGGTGAAGAAATTGAAGCTGGACAAACTATTGGTACTGTTGGAAATACAGCAACTTTTGAATTTTTAGATGATTATCATTTACATTTTGAGTTGATGAAAGATGGAGAGTATGTAAATCCTGGTAGTTGTATGGAATTTTAGGTTTATTTGGAAATGTTTATAGGAAGATATGGGTTAAATATCTTCTTATATTTTTTGTCTCAAAATTTGCACAACAAAACACTCGAAAATTGCACAATGAAATGGTCAAAATTTGCACAATGAAATGGTCAAAATTTGCACAATACATATTGAAAATATTGGCAATAATGTTGAAGAACATGATGTTACTATAAGATAAATACCTACAAAAAATATCTATAAAATATTTTTTTGTAGGTATTTTAATTTTTTTTTATTGTATTGAAAAATAAATTTCATTATGATAGTATAAAAAAAGAAAAATTTAAGGAGGAAAACAAATGAAATTAAAAGTTAAACAAGAAAAAGGTATTACTTTGATAGCGCTAATTGTGACTATTATTGTATTGTTAATATTAGCAGCAATAAGTATTGCGATGTTAACAGGGCAAAATGGAATTTTAGGAAAGGCAGCAGAGACAAAAAAGACAACATCAGCAGCACAATTAGATGAACAAGTAAAATTAGCAATAATGGAAGCTAGATTAAATGGATTGGGAAAAATAGAAAGTACAGAAGCTTTAGACAGTGCTTTGAAAAATAATGTTGGAGAAGGAAATTATACTTTGACTGAGACAAGTACAGGGTGGGATATAGAGACATCAAAGAAGAAGTATGTATTAGATGCAGATGGAAAATTAACAACAGGAGATAATGGACAAGGTGGAGAAGAAGATAAAAAGGAGGATGTTGGATTTTATGACACTAATTTTACATTAGGTTCTCCTATCCATACAGATTGGCTTGGTAAAAGGGCAACAAAATATGAAGCTAAAGAGGAAGTGACATTATGGAGGGTATACTATGTTGATGAAAAATATACATATTTGGCTGCGCAAAGTCCTATTGGAGACTTTAATCTATTTGAAGAAAGTTCAAAGTATCCAGAAGGATTTGAAGTTAGCTTAGTTGGACAAAAATTAAACTATAGGGTTAGCTCAATATTAAATTCTTCAAAAGACAGTAAAGCGGTATTGGCAACAGCTTGGCTTACAGATGTTTCTGCAACGTCACCTTGGAACAAATATAAAAATGAAGACGCAGTATTTGCTATAGGTTCTCCAACTATAGAATTGTTTTTAGCATCTTATAAAGAAGTATGCGGATTTACATTAACTTCTGAAATTTCAGATTTGGGATATGAACCATTCGATGGAATTGTTCATTTAGTTCATGCAACTAAATATTTGATGTATGGTTATAATAATGAACGATATTGGTTTGCTTCTCCTCGGTAATGTTAATAACGAGTTACTTAAATATAATATAACATATAATCGAGTTATTTCATCGTCAATAGATGGAGATAGAGATAGCGGACCAATTAGGCCAATTGTTGGTATTCCTACACCTGTTTTTGAAGAAAAATATGCAGATGGTTTAGAGTAACAAAATTTTAGGTATTAAATGAAATATATATTATCCAGAAAATTTATTATACCCCCTTGCCAAACCCCAAAAAATATGATAAAATAGAAACCGTAAAAAAATTCCTCAAACTTAGTTAAATAATTAGACACCCGATTTTAAACCAGGTTTAAGGAGAAAAGAAAAATAGGAGGTGCAAAAATGATATCAAAAGAATCAAAGGCAGAAATCATTGAAAAATATAAAAGAGATGAAAAAGACACTGGTTCTCCAGAAGTACAAATAGCTCTTTTAACAGAAAGAATCAATGAATTAACAGAACACTTAAAAGTTCATAAAAAAGACAACCATTCAAGAAGAGGACTATTAAAAATGGTTGGTAAAAGAAGAAACTTATTAAACTATTTAGCTAAAAAAGATGTAAATAGATATAGAGAAATAGTTGAAAAATTAGGATTAAGAAAATAATAAAAAGGGGGCAGTTTTAGTTTGCCCTCTATTTTTAAGATTGTAGTTTATATATTAGTTAAGTGTAGCTTGTATAATGTGTTTAAAATCGAAACATATTATAGAGGTTACATACTAATAATAAACTAAAAAACAAATCAATAAAAAGACAAGTGGTGTCAAAAATTAGTATGAAAAGGAGAAATTTTATGTTTAAAATTTATGAAACAGAATTAGCAGGAAGAAAATTAACAATAGAAACTGGAAAAATGGCTAGTTTAGCAAATGGAAGTGTATTAGTAAGATATGGAGATACAGTTGTTATGGTAAATGTAACAGCATCAAAAGAACCAAAAGAAGGAATAGACTTTTTCCCATTATCAGTAGATTATGAAGAAAAACTATATTCAGTAGGAAAAATACCAGGTTCATTTACAAAAAGAGAAGGAAAACCAACAGATAAAGCAATATTAACATCAAGAGCAATAGATAGACCACTAAGACCACTATTCCCAAAAGACTTCAGAAATGATGTAGTAGTTGTTGCAACAGTACTTTCAGTAGAACAAGACAACTCACCAGAAGTAGCTGCAATGATAGGAGCATCAGCAGCATTATCAATATCAGACATTCCATTTGGAGGACCAACAGCAGCAGTAAATGTAGGTTTAGTAGATAACGAAATAGTAATAAACCCAACAGAAGAGCAAAGAGCTTCAAGTGATTTAACTTTAACAGTTGCAGGAACAGCAGACAAAATAGCAATGATAGAAGCTGGAGGAAATGAAATTCCAGATGATGTAATGTTAGAAGCTATAAAAGCAGCACATGTAGAAATCAAAAAAATATGTGAATTCATATCTAAAATGAAAGAAGAAATAGGAAAACCTAAATTTGAATATAAATCATTTACAGTTGTACCAGAAATATATGACTATTTATCAGAAAACTTCAAAGAAGAAATGAAAACAGCTGTAACAGAAAAAGATAAAACAACAAGAGATGATAATATAGCTAAATTAACAGAAAAAGTAAATGAAATATACAAAGAAAAATTCGGAGAAGATAAATTCGAAGAAGATAAAGCAAATATAGGAGAAGCCCTATACAAATTAGAGAAAAAAGTAGTAAGAGATATGATATTCTACGAACACAAACGTGTTGATGGAAGAAGCTTAGATGAAATAAGACCACTTTCATGTGAAGTAGGATTACTTCCAAGAGTACATGGTAGCGGATTATTCACAAGAGGATTGACACAAGTAATGTCAGTAACAACACTTGGAATGATAAGCGAAGAACAAGAACTAGATGGAATAGATACAGAAAAATCAAAAAGATATATGCATCAATACAACTTCCCTGCATATTCAGTAGGAGAAGCTAGAACTTCACGTGGACCTGGAAGACGTGAAATAGGACACGGAGCTTTAGCAGAAAAAGCATTAGTACCAGTACTTCCATCAGTAGAAGACTTCCCATATGCAATAAGAGTAGTATCAGAAATATTATCATCAAATGGTTCAACATCACAAGGAAGTATATGTGCAAGTACATTATCATTAATGGATGCAGGTGTACCAATAAAAAGACCAGTTGCTGGAATATCAACAGGATTAATAACTGACCCTGAAAATCCAGACAATTATGTAATGATGACAGACATCCAAGGAATAGAAGACTTCTTTGGAGATATGGACTTTAAAGTTGGAGGAACTGAAAAAGGAATTACAGCTATACAAGTTGATATTAAAGTAGATGGATTATCATATGACATAATAAAAGAAGCATTTGAAAGAACACATAACGCACGTATGTATATATTAAATGATATAATGGCACCTGTAATTTCTGAGCCAAGAGAAGAAATATCAGAATATGCACCAAAAATAATAACAACAAAAATTAAAGTAGAAAAAATCAAAGATGTAATAGGAACAGGTGGAAAAGTAATAAACAAAATAATAGAAGAAACAGGTGTAAAAATTGACATCGAAGAAGATGGACAAATCTATATTTATGGACAAAACAGTGAAAAAGCTTATGATGCTTTGGACATGATAGAAGACATAGTACGTGAAATTGAAGTTGGTGGAATTTATTATGGAGCAGTAACAAGAATAACTTCATATGGAGCATTTGTAGATTTAGGAAATGGAAAAGAAGGATTATTACACATATCAAAAATAGCTAAAGAACATATCAGAAGAGTAGAAGATTATGTTCAAATTGGTGAAAAAATAACTGTGAAAGTAACAGAAATAGACAACCAAGGAAGAATAAATTTAGCTATGAATGAATTAAGAGAAAAAAGAACAGAATTAGTAGAAGAAGATAAAAAAGAAGAAGTGTTTTTTGAATCAACAATAAACACAGATAAAAACGAAGAATAATACTAAAATTATAATGGACAGAGTTTTTTACAAGATAAAAAGTTCTGTCCATATAAAATTAAATATAGAAGGGAGAAAAAGATGCTAAATATGTTAACTTTAGAAACACAGAAATATGCAATAAAATTAGATAATTTTGAAGGTCCATTAGATTTATTGTGTAATTTAATAGAAAAAAATAAAATGAATATATATGATATAAAATTAGATGAAATAACAGACCAATATATAGAGTACTTGAATAAAGCACAAGAATTAAATCTAGAAATAGCAAGTGAATTTTTAAGTTTAGCATCAACACTTTTATATATAAAATCAAAAAAACTTCTTCCAAGCAAACAAGAAGAGGAAGAAGAAATATCAGAAGATGAACTTATTAGAAGAATTATAGAATACAAGAAATATAAAGATATAACTAATAAGCTAAAACAAAACTTCGAAATTTATTCAAATAGGTTTTATAAATTACCAGAAAATATTGAATTACCTAAACAGAAATTAGAAGATGAGTATGAAGAAAACATCATTCCAAATTTATATCAAAAATTATGGAATAAAAATCAGGAAAAAGTAAATGAAAATGCTAAAAATATAGAAAAAATAGCAATAACAGATACTTATACTGTGGTAAGCAAAGTAAAAGAAATGTTTAAAGAATTAATAAAAAATAAAAGTTTTGTATTTAACAGATTATTTTCAGTACAAAAACATAACAAACAAGAAGTAGTAACTGCTTTTTCGGGACTTCTTGAGTTATCTAGAAGAAGTAAAGTAGAAACTGAGCAAGAAGAACTCTTTGGAGATATAAATGTAAAGAAAAGAAAATAATTGTAAAATTTTGTCTGGCAATTTTTGGAAAAAATTTTAAGATTTTTATTGCAATTTTTTTAATTTGTAGTATAATATAAGTGTATTTGACGCATGATACAAACTTTTTAAAAGGAAAAAGAGTCCTTTGATAATTAAAATTATCAAAAAAATCAGGCATTTGTGGTGAAATGCCTGATTTTTTTATCAACTAAAAATATCGATGATAGATTTTAGTACTTTAGTAATTTCGTAAACCACTTTCAAAGAATTTAATATTTTATGTAAGAATTTAGAAATTTTGTTAGTACTTTTTCTCTTAGGTTGGTGACGCATGAAACTTCACTTCCTTTCTAAGGAAAGTGTCCTTGAGTGACATTATAATACAAAATAATTGTAAAGTTTGTCGAAACTTGTCGAACGATTTAAATAATTTTTTTAGAAAAATTATTGCAATTTTTTTAATTTATAGTATAATATAAATATATTGTAATACATGATGTAACCTTTTAATAAAAGAGAGATTTTGATAATTAAAGTTATCAAAAAAACAGGCATTTCGTCACAAATGCCTGTTTTTTTTATCAACGAAAAATATCGATGATGGATTTTAGTACTTTTGCAATTTCATAAACTATTTTCAAAGAGTTTAATATTTTATGTAAAAGTTTAGAAATCTTGTTAGTACTTTTTCTCTTAGGTTTGTAATACATAATGTCTCACCTCCTTTCTATAAAAGAGATTAGATACCATTATACTACACATAAAATGCAAAAACTGTCGAAATTGGTAGAATTACCAAAAAAATTATAAAAAAATAAACATAAAAAATATATAAAAACCCCTTGAAATATTTTCTTTCTTGGTATAGAATAAATTTGCCTGAAATAGGCAATAATAAACAAAAATGTAAAAACATACATAGGTATGTTAAAGGAGGAATTTTTTATGTCAGTTAAAGTAGCGATAAATGGTTTTGGACGTATAGGACGTTTAGCATTTAGACAAATGTTTGGAGCAGAAGGGTATGAAATAGTAGCAATAAATGACTTAACAAGTCCAGATATGTTAGCACATCTTTTAAAATACGATTCAGCACAAGGAAGATATGAAAAAGGAGATACAGTAGTAGCAGGAGAAGATTCAATAACAGTTGATGGAAAAACTATAAAAATATATGCAAAAGCAGATGCGAATGAACTTCCATGGGGAGAAATTGGAGTAGATGTTGTTTTAGAATGTACAGGATTTTACACAACAAAAGAAAAAGCTATGGCACATATAAATGCAGGAGCAAAAAGAGTAGTAATTTCAGCACCAGCTGGAAAAGATTTACCAACAATAGTTTACAATGTTAATCAAGAAATATTAACACCAGAAGATAAAGTAATATCAGCAGCATCATGTACAACAAACTGTTTAGCACCGATGGCAAAAGCATTAAATGATTATGCTGAAATTCAATCAGGTATAATGTCAACAATACATGCATACACAGGAGACCAAATGTTATTAGATGGTCCACATAGAAAAGGAAACTTAAGAAGAGCAAGAGCAGCAGCAATAAATATAGTACCAAATTCAACAGGAGCAGCAAAAGCAATAGGATTAGTTATACCAGAATTAAATGGAAAACTAATTGGTTCAGCTCAACGTGTTCCAGTACCTACTGGTTCTACAACAATCTTAACAGCAGTTGTAAAAGGAAAAGATATAACAACAGAATCAGTAAATGCAGCAATGAAAGCAGCTTCAAATGAATCATTTGGATACACTGAAGAAGAACTAGTTTCATCAGATGTAATAGGAATGAGATATGGTTCATTATTTGACGCAACACAAACAATGGTTATGCCTTTAGGAAATGATTTATATCAAGTACAAGTAGTTTCTTGGTATGATAATGAAAATTCATATACTAGCCAAATGGTTAGAACAATCAAATATTTTGCAGAAATTGAAAAATAATCATCATTTTAGATTAAGAAAATAATTATAATAAGCTAGAGGGTGGCGGAAAAGTCCTGTTGCCACCTAGCTCTTTTTAAATTTTGAAAGGAAGTTTTTATTATGAATAAGAAAACTGTTAAAGATATAGATTTAAAAGATAAAAAAGTTTTAGTAAGATGTGATTTTAATGTACCAATGGATGAAAACAAGAATATAACTGATAATAGAAGAATAGTATCAGCTTTGCCTACTATAAAATATTTATTAGAACAAAATTGTAAAGTAGTTCTATGTTCACACTTAGGAAGACCAAAAGGAGAATTTAAACCAGAATATTCTTTAAAACCTGTTGCACAGGAATTATCTAGATTACTAGGAAAAGAAGTAATTATGGCAAATGATGTAATAGGTAATGATGCTAAAGAAAAAGTTCAAAACTTAAAAAATGGAGAAGTACTATTACTTGAAAATGTAAGATTTCACAGAGAAGAGACAGACAATGAACCAAATTTTGCAAAAGAACTTGCATCATTTGGAGAAGTTTTTGTAAATGATGCGTTTGGAACAGCTCATAGAGCACATGCTTCAACAGAAGGTGTAACAAAATATTTACCAGCAGTATCTGGATTTTTAATAGAAAAAGAATTAAAATTCTTAGGAAATGCATTAGAAAACCCAGAAAGACCTCTTGTTTCAATACTAGGTGGATCTAAAGTATCAGACAAAATAGGAGTTATAGATAGTCTATTAGAAAAAGTAGATGTATTATTAATTGGTGGAGGAATGGCATATACATTTTACAAAGCATTAGGTTATAGCGTAGGAAATTCAATATGTGAAGACGACAAAATAGAATTAGCAAAAGAATTAATGGAAACAGCTAAAGCAAAAAATGTAAAAATGTTATTACCAATAGACAACAAATTAGGAAAAGAATTTTCAAATGATACTGAAACTTTGATTGTTGATAGAGAATCAATTCCAGAAGGTTGGGAAGGGTTAGATATTGGACCTAAAACAATTGAATTGTATTCAGAAGAATTAAAAAAAGCAAAAACAATAATATGGAATGGTACAGTAGGAGTTGCTGAATTTGATCTATTTGCAACAGGAACAAATGAATTAGCAAAAGTAATATCTGAAACAGATGCAATAACAATAATTGGCGGAGGAGACACAGCAGCAGCTGTACAAAAAGCAGGAGTAGCAGATAAAATGACACATGTATCTACAGGAGGAGGAGCATCTCTTGAATTTTTAGAAGGTAAAAAATTACCAGGGATAGAGGCCTTACAGGATAAATAAAGGAGGAGAAATCTATGAGTGAAAAAGTATATACTGTAGAAGAAATAAAGAAAATTTTAGCAGAGATATTAAATGATTTTGCAGTAAAAAAAGCGATATTATTTGGTTCATATGCTAAAAATCTTCAAACTAAAAAGAGTGATATAGATCTTGTTATAGATAGTGAGGGAAAATTATTAAATATTAATTTTTATGGTTTATTAGAAGAGATAGTAGAAAAAATGAATAAAAAAATTGATTTATTTGAAATATCTGAAATAAAAGAAGGAACACCAATTTATGAAGCAATTGAAAAGGAAGGAATTGTAGTATATGAAAAGTAAAGATAGAATAATTATACAAAAAATAATAGGATATATTGATGATATAGAGCAATATGTAAAAGATATGCAATCTCAGGATTTTTTTGAAGATAAAAAAACAATGACAGCTTGTGCTTTTTCACTTTCTCAAATAGGAGAATTAGCAAAAGATTTAGATGAAGAAACAGTGAATAATATAAAAGAAATCCCATGGAAAAGTATAAAAGGGATGAGAAATAGAATTGTTCATGATTATGATAATGTAGATTTATCAGTATTATGGTCAACTATAAAGATCAGTTTACCAGAGTTAAAAGAAAAAATGAAAAATATAATTATGAATGATGAAGATGCTAAATTATATTAAGGAGGAAAAGTCTATGAGAAAAAAAGTAATAGCAGGAAATTGGAAAATGAATATGCTTCCAAATGAAGCTATATCAATGATAACAAATTTAGCACCAATGGTAAAAGACACCGAAAATGAAGTAGTACTTTGTGTTCCCTATATAGACTTATTTTACAGTTTACTTACAGCTCAAGGAACAAATATTAAAATAGGTGCACAAAATATGCACTTTGAAGAAAAAGGAGCATATACAGGAGAAGTTTCTGGACAAATGTTAAAATCAATAGGAGTAGAATATGTAATAATAGGACACTCTGAGAGGAGACTTTTATTTCGGAGAGACAGATGAAATAGTAAATAAAAAAATAAAATCAGCATTTCAAAATGGATTAACACCAATTGTTTGTGTAGGAGAAACATTAGAAGAAAGAGAAGCAGGAAATGCATTTCAAGTTATAACATCTCAGACACAAAGAGCATTAGAAGGTTTAACAGATGAGCAAGTAGCAAATACAATAATTGCATATGAACCAATTTGGGCAATTGGAACAGGAAAAACAGCAACAAGTGATGATGCAAATGAAGCATGTAAAAAAATAAGAGAAAAAATTGCTGAAATCTATGGACAAAACGTAGCTAAAAGAGTTATAATACAGTACGGTGGAAGTATGAAGCCAGAAAATGCCAAAGAATTATTAGAAATGTCTGACATTGATGGCGGCTTGATTGGTGGAGCAAGCTTAAAGGCTGAAACCTTTGAAAAGATTGTTAATTATAAATAGTTTTAAATAAAAAGAGTAAATTTTGCAATAAGATAGTAATATATTAAAAGAAAGGGGCTAAATAAATGGAAAAAGAAAGGAAGCAAGAAAAAATGGAAGACAATTTAGCTAGAAATTTAGAACCAGAAAAAATATCTTATGCAGACTTATTAAAGTTTGATGACGAAAAAAGGTATGAACTAATTGATGGAATACCATATGTAATGGAAAGCCCACGAGTAGCACATCAAGATATATTGATGGAAATTGCATATCAAATAAAAACTTATTTAAAAGGTAAAAAATGTAGAGTGTTTGTTGCACCACTAGATGTCAAATTATCAGGGCAAATAGATAACAGAAAAGAATTTAATGTTGTACAGCCAGATATTATGGTTGTATGTGCCCCAGATAAAATAACAGAAAAAAATATTTTAGGAGCACCAGATTTAGCAATAGAAATTTTATCACCATCAAACTTAAGACATGATAAAATGCGCAAACTAAATTTATACCAGCAATTTGGTGTAAAAGAATACTGGATGGTTTCTTTAGAAGACCAAAACATTATGGTATTAACATTAGGAGATGATGGAATTTACAAAATAAAACAAGCATGTTATTTAGATGAAAAAGTAAAAGTTAATATTTTAGATGATTGTTATGTAGATTTAAAAGAATTTTGTGAAAATAACAATATAATAGTAGAAAAAGATAGATTATATAAAATGTTAATGGAAGAAAAAAATAATGATACTAAATGAGTACAATACTCTAAAATTAACAAAGAAAGGAAACAATTTTATGGAAAGCAAATTAACAATGCTAATGATATTAGATGGTTTTGGAGAAAATTTAAACAAAGAAGGAAATGCAGTAAAACTTGCAAAGACACCAAATATTGATAAAATAATGAAAAAATATCCAACAACAAAAATAGCTGCAAGTGGTTTAGCAGTTGGATTGCCAGAAGGACAAATGGGAAATTCAGAAGTAGGACACACAAATATAGGAGCTGGAAGAATAGTATACCAAGAACTAACTAGAATTACAAAATCTATTGAAGATGGAGACTTCTTTAGCAATGAAGAATTTGTTAAAGCAATAGAAAACTGCAAAAAAAACAATTCAAAACTTCATATAATGGGATTATTATCTGATGGAGGAGTTCACAGTCACAATAGACATTTATATGGACTTCTAGAAATGGCTAAAAGAAGAGACTTTGAAGATGTATATGTTCATTGTTTCTTAGATGGAAGAGATACCCCTCCAGCATCAGCAGAAAATTATATACAAGAACTTGAAGAAAAAATGAAAGAAAAAGGTGTTGGAAAAATAGCAAGTATATCTGGTAGATTTTACGCTATGGATAGAGATAAACGTTGGAACAGAATTCAAAAAGCATATGATGCTATGGTAAAAGGAGAAGGAAATAAATCAAGTTCAGCAATATATGCAATAGAAAGTTCTTATCAAAAAGAAGTATTTGATGAATTTGTTGAGCCAACAGTTATAGAAGTGGGAGAAAAACCAATAGCAACAATAGAAGATGGAGATTCAGTAATATTCTTCAACTTTAGACCAGATAGAGCAAGAGAAATTACAAGAGCAATTGTAGATAAAGATTTTAACGAATTTGAAACTAAAAAGATGAATTTATATTTTGTATGTTTCACAAATTATGATGAAACAATGCCTAATGTTTATATAGCATTCAAAAAAGAACCAATAAAAAATACATTAGGAGAAGTTGTTAGTAAATCACAAGGAAAACAACTTAGAATAGCAGAAACAGAAAAATATGCACATGTTACATTTTTCTTCAATGGTGGAGAAGAAAAACAATATCCAGGAGAAGATAGAGTATTAGTACCATCTCCAAAGGTTGAGACATATGATATGAAACCAGAAATGAGTGCATATGAAGTAACTGAAAAAGTAGTAGAGGCAATAAATTCAAAAAAATATAATTGTATTATACTAAATTATGCAAATCCAGACATGGTTGGACACACAGGAAGCTTACCAGCAGCAACAAAAGCAATTGAAACAATAGATGAGTGTGTAGGAAAAGTATTAGAAGCAATACTTGCTCAAAAAGCTAATTTACTAATAACAGCAGACCATGGAAATGCAGAGCAAATGATAGATTACAAAACTGGAGAACCACATACAGCACATACAACAAATTTAGTACCATTAGTTTTAATATCTGAAAAAGAAAATCTAAAACTAAAAGAAGGTAAATTAGCAGATTTAGCTCCAACTATGTTAGAACTAATGGAAGTAGAAAAACCAGAAGAAATGACAGGAGAAAGCTTAATCGAAAAATAAATTTTTCTGTTTGGAAGAGTTCTAAATAATAAATTTTATATTTAGGTCTTTTCCAAATAAAAAAAGAGGATGGAGAAAAAATGCTAAGAACTACTAAAAACATGAAAGATAAATATGAGAAAATACAAAATTGTTTATTTGATTTAATACCAGAAAAATGGGAAGAAATATATTTATATGCATCTATTGTTGATAGGCCAGGAAGTGTCCAAACAGGAGAAATGTATTTTTATTATCTTCCAAAAGGAATACTAAAAAAGAAACCAGTAAATGTATATGAAGTACCTAAAAAATTTAACATAAATGAAACTGAATATTTAAAAATAGTAGATATTTTATATCAAACAATAAAAGATTTAAGACAGGACTTTAGTGATACGGAACAAGATTTATGGACAAATCTTACAATATCAATAGCACATTGTAGATTTAAAGTAGAATTTAGTTATGACAAAATAAGTGAAGAAGAATATGCAAGTTATGTAAGACATGTAATTTGGAGATACAAATATTTACATTTAGGTGGAGAGATAAAAGAAGAAAGAAAAATTCTTGATAAGTATTTTAATGAGAATTTAATTGAAAAAGATAAAAAAGAAGAATATCAAGCTGGTATGTATTTAAAAACAATGAATAATGTAGTTGGTTTTGACAGAGAAATTAAAGCAGCACAGGAAAAACAAGAAGAACAAGAACTTAAAGCTGCAGAATTGGAAGAAAGAAAAAAGAGAAAGCGTCAAGAAAGAGCAAAAAAAGAGGAAGAAAAAAGGCGCAAAGAAGAAGAAAAGAATAAAAATCAAATTTTAAAAATGTGATTAATAATTAAGTCAAAAGTAATAAAAACATCTTTTGGCCTAACTATATAAATAAAAATTTTTTAAGGAGGAATTTCAAATGAAACAATATTTGGAAATTGATGAAGTAAGAGCATTAGAGGTATTAGACTCAAGAGGAAATCCAACAGTACAAGTTGAAGTTGTATTAGAAGATGGAAGCGAAGGAGTAGCAATGGTACCTTCAGGAGCATCAACAGGAAGCTTTGAAGCTGTTGAATTACGTGATGGAGACAAATCAAGATACTTAGGAAAAGGTGTATTAAAAGCAGTAGAAAATGTAAATACAATAATTAGAGATGAAATCATAGGAATGAATGCTTATGACCAAATAAAATTAGATAAAACATTAATAGAATTAGATGGAACAGAAAATAAAGGAAAATTAGGAGCTAATGCAACACTTGGAGTATCACTTGCAGTAGCTAGAGCAGCAGCTAATTCTTTAGGAATGGAATTATATAATTATATTGGTGGAGTAAATAGTAAAATACTTCCAACACCAATGATGAATATAATGAATGGTGGAAAACATGCAGATTCAACACTTAGTGTACAAGAATTTATGATTATGCCAGTTGGAGCAAAATCATTTACAGAATGTATGAGAATGGGTGCTGAAATATACCATAATTTAAAGAAAGTTTTAAAAGAAAAGGGATTAGCAACAGCTGTTGGAGATGAAGGTGGATTTGCACCAAATGTTAAAGATGAAGATGAAGCATTATCTTTAATTGTAGAAGCAATTGAAAAAGCTGGATACAAACCAGGAGAAGAAGTTGCTTTAGCTTTAGACTGTGCAGCAACAGAAATGTATGATGAAGCTAAAAAAATAGGTAAAGAAGGAGATTATCATTTCTGGAAAATAGGTGTTACAAAAACATGTGATGAAATGATTGATTTTATAGAAGACCTATGTAATAGATATCCAATAATCTCAGTAGAAGATGGATTAGCAGAAGAAGATTGGGATGGATGGAAAAAATTAACAGACAGATTAGGAAAGAAAGTTCAATTAGTTGGAGATGACTTATTTGTAACAAATATTAAGAGATTACAAAAAGGTTTAGATTTAGGTGTAACAAATAGTATATTAATTAAATTAAACCAAATTGGAACTTTAACAGAAACATTAGATGCTATTGAATTAGCTAAGAAAAATGGTTATACTGCTGTTGTATCACATAGAAGTGGTGAAACAGAAGATACTACTCTTGCAGATGTTGCAGTTGCTACAAATGCAGGACAAATAAAGACAGGAGCTCCTTGCAGAACAGATAGAGTTGCTAAATATAACAGATTACTAAATATTGAAAATGATTTGGGAGATACTGCTGTGTTTGCTGGTAGAAAAGGATTAAATGTATAGTTTGTAATTGTTGGAGAACAGTTTCTTGTGTATGGAGCTGTTCTTTTTTGATTTTTTTGTTTTTTTTTGTTTTTTGGTTTGTACTAGGAGGCCGTCAAGAGAATTTATATATGTTTTATTTTTGAATATTAATGGCTTCTTGCATAATTTAAGAAAATCTATTGCTTGATCGGTGCTCCCTTTCTGTGCTAATTTTTTTTGGAAAAAATTACACGAAAATTTTCCGCAGATCTTCGCAAAGATTTTCTAAAATTATTTCAGTCACACATTAATATTCAAAAATAAAACATATATCAATTTTCTTGACTATTATATTGTAAAAACATTAATTAGAATGTTTGGTCAATGGTTTGACAAAGTAATTTGTAAGTGATAATCTGGTTTAAAAAACTAGGAGGGAATTTTATGGATGGTATAAAGATAGGAAATAAGAAATCAAAATATCCAATTATACAAGGAGGAATGGGAGTAGGAGTTTCTATGCATGGGTTGGCAGGAAATGTAAGTAAAGAGGGAGGAATAGGTGTAATTTCTACTGCTGATATTGGATATCAGGAAGAAGATTTTGGGGTAAATCCTTTAAAAGCAAATTTGAGGGCAATTGGTAAGGAAATAAAAAAGGCAAGAGAGATAGCTGGAGATGATAAAATTTTGGGTGTAAATGTTATGGTGGCATTAAAAAATTATAAGGAGATTGTTAAAGAATGTGTAAAAAATAAAATAGATTTGATAATTTCTGGGGCTGGTATTCCTAAAGAATTGCCAGAATATGTTCAAGGTTCCAGTACAAAGATTGCACCTATTGTATCTTCACTTAGATGTTGTAAATTAATTGTAAATCATTGGATAAAAAAATATAATTATGTTCCAGATATGATTGTTATAGAAGGACCAGAAGCAGGAGGACATTTAGGTTTTAAAAAAGAAGAATTAAATGAGGATAACAAACCTAATTTAGAAAATATTACTAAAGAAGTAGTAGATTATGTAAAAGATGTAGAAAAAGATTATAATAAAGAAATTCCAGTTATAGCAGCTGGAGGTATTTGGGATAATAAAGATATTCAAAAATATTTAAATTTGGGGGCAAGTGGTGTTCAAATGGCTACAAGGTTTGTTGCAACATATGAATGCGATGCTTCAGATGAATTTAAACAAGCATATGTAAATGCAAAAAAAGAAGATGTGAAAATAATAAATAGTCCAGTTGGAATGCCAGGAAGAGCAATTTGCAATGAGTTTATAAAGAAAACAGAAAAAGAAAGAAGTAAAATAGATAGATGTTATAATTGTATAAAAACATGTAATGTATTAAATTCTCCATACTGCATAACAAAGGCTTTAGTTAATGCAGTTAAAGGTAATCTTGAAAGTGCATTGATATTTTGTGGAAGTAATGTAGATAAAGTTAAAAATATAATTTCTGTACATGATTTGATGAAAGAACTTGTGGGCGAAACTTGTTAAGGCATAAAAATAATATGAAAAAAGAATACAAGAAAACTCTTGTATTTTTTTGTATTTAATGATACTATTATGAACATAAAAGGATAAGGGGAAATAAATGAAAGATTTTGGACTAGATAAAAAAATAATAGAAGATATAATTAGTATTTTAAAAAAATATAAAGAAGTAGAAAGTGCAAAAATTTTCGGATCTCGTGCTAGAGGGGACTACAAAAAAGCATCAGATATAGATATTGCTTTATTTGGAGAAAATTTAACACACACAATAAATACAAAAATATTTTATGATATAGATGAATTATATTTTCCTTATAAAATAGATTTAATTAACTTTAATAGTTTAAGTATAGATAACAAAATTAGAGATAATATCTTAAAAGAAGGGATTGAATTTTATGCCAAATAATTTAAAAGAAAGTTATGAAACATTTAAAAAAGCATATGAAAAACTTAAAGAATTTATTGAAACAGATAATCAATCAGAAAAGGACAGAGCAGCTATAATACATGCATATGAGTATACATTTGAGTTATTTTGGAAAGCATTACAACGATATTTACAGGACTTTGAAACAGTATCAGAAACAGGTCCTGGAGCTACGATTAGAAATGCTTTTCAATTTGGATTAATAGATGATGGTCAAGATTATATGGATATGTTAAGAGATAGAAACTTAATTGCACATACATATAAAGAAAATATATCAATAGATATACATGATAGAATTGTGAATACTCATATTAATACTTTAGAAGCATTTATTAAAGAGTTTGATAAAAAAATTATATAAAATAAAGAAAAAGAGGGTTCCTAATTTTTTAGGAGACCCTCTTTCCAAATACTGGTTATTCCGTTCTATTGTGTAAGAGAGGTTATTCTTCCTCTCTTAAAAATTGTGGAAGGCGATGTTCCTTATTGGATTTAACCCTTCCATCAGGAAGCTTTATTCTGTAGACAGCATAGCCATCTATAATTTCTTTTTGGAGTTTTTCTTCTCCAACTTCCTGTTGTACGAATTCAGCTTTGTTCATAAATTCTTCTAATAAAGCTGTATCCTTCTGTTCCCGAGTTTCAAATGGTGTCATGTTGACTACCTCCTTTTGTTTTCTAGGGGTCAATAGAACTAATGCAAAATTTTTTGACCAATAATATTTTATCATTCTTTATGTTAACTGTCAATTTTTTTTCATATAATTATGAATAAATATATGAAAAAATGTGTTTGTTCGCTTGTTTTTTAGAAAAATATGTTGTATAGTGTTGCATAGAAATGGGATAAAAGGAGGAGTAAAAAAATGAGTTTGATATTAAAAAATGTATCAAAAACATTTGTTGGAAAACAAGCAGTTGACAATATTTCCTTAAGTTTAGAAAAACCAGGAGTATTTGGGTTACTTGGAACAAATGGAGCAGGAAAAACAACTACAATAAGAATGTTATTAGGAATAATAACAAAAGATAGTGGAGAAATTACATGGAATGGAAAGCAAGTAGATAGAAAATCAGTTAATTTTGGGTATTTACCTGAAGAGAGAGGAGTATATCCAAAAACAAAAATATTTGACCAATTAATGTATTTTGCAGAATTAAAGGGAATGAAAAAACAAGAAGCAGAACAATCTATAAATAAATGGGCAAAAGAATTAAAAGTAGAAGAATATTTAAACATGCCAGCAGAAAAACTTTCAAAAGGAAATCAACAAAAAATACAATTTATGACAGCAATAATACATAATCCGGAGCTTGTAGTTCTAGATGAACCATTTAGTGGGTTAGACCCTGTAAATACAGAAATATTAAAAAACATTATTATAAATTTAATTAAAAATGGAAAATACATAATAATGTCAGCACATCAAATGGCAACAATAGAAGAATTTTGTAGTGATATATTAATATTAAATAAAGGAAAAACAGTATTACAAGGTAATTTAAAAGAAATAAAAGAAACATACCCTGCAAATAGAGTAGAAATTGATGTAAATCAAGATATAACTAAATATATAGAAGAATTTAATTTAGAAATAGAAAATGTAACAAATAATAATTACGTAATAAAAATAACAGATGAAGAAAAAGCACATAATCTATTAAATAAGCTAGTATCAAATGATATTAGAGTTGACAAATTTGAAATTAAAAAGCCAACATTAAATGATATATTTATAGAAAAGGTAGGGGAGTAAAATGAAAGATATATTTACAGTAATGAAATTTACAGCCAAAGATATGGTAAAAAGAAAATCATTTATAATATCAACAATTATTATTTTAGTGTTAATTGTAATAGGATTTAATGTTCCAAATATAATGAAATCATTAAATGGAGAATCTTCAGGAGAAAGTAAACTTTTAATAATAGATGAGCAAAATATTTTTGAAGGAAGTTTAGAACTATTAAAACAATCAGATTTGGGATATGAAATAGAAATATCAAATTCTTCTTTTGATGAAATAAAGCAGAAAATTGAAAATGGAGATGTAGATTCAGCAATAATAATAGAAAAACAAGAAAATGATATTAAAATTAGATATATAGTAGAAGATATGACAATGATGGAAGGAGTTCCAGAAAATTTAATTAATACTATAAATGGTTTATATTCAAATATGCAAATAAGTAAATTAGGATTAACAGAAGCTGAGTTACAGTCTATAACACCTAATTTCGAATTTAGTTTAGAACAAACTAAAGAAGAAAAAGCAAATGGAAATATATTTGCAATGATGCTTATGTCTATTGTATTATTTTATGCAATATACTTCTGTGCATATCAAGTATCAAGTTCTATAACAACAGAAAAAACATCTAAAATAATGGAAACTTTAGTAACTTCAACAAAACCAAGAACTATTGTACTAGGAAAGACAATAGGAATTGGAATAGTTGGGTTAGTTCAAATGATAATAATAGTTGGAACAGCTTTAATAAGTGCCAAATGTTTCTTAGATGAAGAATTAATAAATGCAGTTTTAGATATTTCTAATATTACATGGTATTTAGGAATAATTACAATTATTTATTTTGTTTTAGGATATTTTACATATAGTTTATTATATGCTTTAACAGGTTCAACAGTGAGTAAACCAGAAGACATACAATCAGCAAATACACCTGTTGCAATTTTAGCTGTAATTGGATTTTATTTATCTTATTTTACTATGATGAATCCTACAAGTGATTTGAATTTATTTGCAGCAATATTCCCTATATCTTCACCATTTTGTATGCCATTTAGAATTATGATGGGATTAGCAACTGGAACAGAAGTTGCAATATCTATTGCAGTTTTAATAGTTACTATTTTAATTATTGCTAAAGTTGCTATAAAGATATATTCTAGTGCTATTTTGAATTATGGTACTAAAATGAGTTTTAGAGATATTGTAAATATGTATAAGGATAAGTAGTAGGTTGTTGCTGAGTTTGAGTTATGAAATTTGAACAAAAAATATAAACTTTGAGGTGGGTATATAAAATATGCTCATCTTTTATTATGTTGATTAAATATTGTAGTTAAAGACAAAAGAAAATATGTTTCAATTTTATTGATAAGTATTGGTTTTTATGCTATTATAATAATCATAGAAAATAAATATAATCATATTGCTATACACGCTCCACTATGGCTGTGGATTAGAAATGGTTTTAAGGAGGTCAAGTAAAATGAAGGTGTTATTTGCAACAACAAATCCAGCAAAAATAAAAAAATATGCGGAAAAATTAAAAGAAAAGAATATAGAAGTATTAACTATTAAAGATTTAGGAATAAACCTAAAACCACAAGAAACAGGAAAAAATGCTATAGAAAATGCTTATATAAAAGCAAAAGCATATTATGATGAAACAAAAATCACAACAATAGGAATGGATAATAATTTATATATAGAAGAGTTGCCAGAAGAAAAGCAACCGGGAACTTATGTAAGAAGAGTAAATGGAAAAGAACTAAATGATGATGAAATGATTGAATATTATTGCAACTTGGTTAAGGAATATGGTGGAAAACTAACAGCAAAATGGGTATATGGAATAGTAATATATGATGGAAAAAAACAAAGAAAATATAGTTGGAGTAAGAGCCACTTTTACTTTGTAGACAGGCCTTGTGAAAAAAGAAATCCAGGTTATCCATTGGATTCAATGTCAATTATGCCAGAATGCAACAAATATTTCGTTGATTTAACAGAAGAAGATATGAATAAAAATAAAGAGAATTATAAAGAAGATGATGTTATTAATTTTATAGTAAATAATTGTAGTAAGTAGGAGTAATAAAATATGCAATTAGAAGATTTAAAGAACGAATATGACAAATTACAAATAAAATATGGAGCAAAAGAGAGTTAACATCTATATATAATGGTGGATGTACTAAGTAGAAAACAAGACTTTTCTAAAAATATTGCAGGAAAAGAATATAAAATATATTGAGTTTATTATTCTATTGGAAATGCAATGATGAATACAGAAAAAGCAATAGAAGATATTAAATTTATAATAGAAACAAATTAAAGAGAGGTGATTAATATTGAACAATATAGAAAATTTGAAAGATTTAATCATATACCAAAGTCAGAATAATGAAAATATATCTGTTGAAGTTTTGTATAATGAAGAAGATTTTTGGCTAACGCAAAAGTCAATGTCAAAATTATTCAATGTGGCAGAAAATAATATAACATATCATTTACAAAATATATTTAAAACAGGAGAATTAGAAGAAAATCGAACTACTCAAAAAATTAGAGTAGTTCAAAATGAAGGGACTCGAAAAGTTTCAAGAGAAGTAACTTTTTATAGTTTAGATGCAATTATAGCAGTTGGTTATAGAGTAAATTCAAAAGAAGCAACAGATTTTAGAATTTGGGCAACAAAAACTTTAAAAGAATATATAAAAAAAGGATTTGTTGTTAATAGTGAAATGCTAAAAAATGGACCAAAATTTGGAAAAGATTACTTTGATGAATTATTAGTTAAGATAAAAGAAATTAGAGCAAGTGAAAGAAGATTTTATCAAAAAATAACTGATATATACAAAGAATGTAGTTTTGATTATGATAAAAATAGTGAAACCACACAGAAATTTTACAAGAATGTTCAAAACAAGTTACATTTTGCGATTACCAGAATGACAGCACCTGATATGTATCTTGATTATGCAGAAAGACAGGTAAAACTAGGAAAGATTATTTCAATGCAAGAATGGAAAGAAAAATTAGAAGTATTCTTAAAAATCAACGAATATAATATTTTAAAAAATAATGGAAAAATAAAAAGAGAAATAGCAGATAAGTTAGCTTTAGATGAATATAA
>CAOKHL010000010.1 GCA_948468315.1 uncultured Eubacteriales bacterium | reverse complement strand
TCTTTTTAGATGATTATAATAAGGAGGCGGTAAAATTGGCAGAAGAAAAAAATGATACACTAAAAAAGGCAAGAATAGAAATGAATTATTTAACAGGAGATGCAGAGGTAAGACGATTAGCAGAATTGCGTGAAAAGTGGGAAATGGATAGAATTTCAGAGATAGGTTATGCTAAAAGAGAGGGAATTAAACAAGGAGAGAAAATAGGAGAGAAGAAAGGTAAAAAAAAGGGAAAATTAGAAGAAAAAATTGAAACAGCAAAGAAGATGTTGGAGAAAGGGTTTAATATTGATACTATAATTGAAATAACAGGATTAACCGAAGAAGAAATTAATTCAATAGTTAAATAAAAAGATAATAAAAATATCAAGTATAATAGATAATGGACTAGTAAAAATGCTAGTCCTCTTTTTACAGTATATATTTTTTACTAAAATGGTATAAATTTCCTACAAAGAGAAATATTCACAAAAAATTCGAATTATTTACATAAAAGATTGATTTTGTAACAAAAATGTAATATAATTATAAAGTAAATGTAAAAAAATGCAAATAATGCGGTCCGTAAGCTATATTTGGGACATAAAAAGAAAATAAATTACATATATTGAAAAAAACATACTAAAGTAGTAAAATAAGATATAGCAGAATTAATTAATAAGGAAGGTATTTTTATGAAAATTAAGAAAACTATTATGAAACTATTAATTGCTATTATGGCAGTTATTTTAGGAGTGGGAACAACATCAAGTTTTGCAATGAAAGACTATCCAGGAGACAGTGAGTTACCATTAAGATTATCATTATTTAGATATGCTAATGGAAAATATACAAATGGATATGCATACAATGATGGCAAGCACCACCCAATATATCAAATAATGAATGGAAATAACAAAAACTATTATTGTTTAAATGCTAAAGTAGGGTTAGGTTGGGAAACAGCATTACCAACAGAAACATTTTCAGAAAATGCAACAAGATATTATAATAGGTCATATGATTTAAGTTCACAAGCTGATATAGGGCTTTTAAAAAATGATAGTTCAATAGCTGCTGCATATAGAAATATAGGAAATAGTAGTTATCTAAAACAAATATTATGGGTATTAGATAATATCTACGTAGCAGGAAATAATGCAGATGACAACTTAACTCAAAAAAGAGCATTATTAGCAAAGGCAGGTATAGTATATGGAGATGTGGATAATATTGAGTTAGAAGGAAATGCAACTAAAGGATACCGATATATAGCACAAGAAGGATATGACTATTCAAATAAAGTATCAGAACAAGGAAAAAAGGGATACTTTTATTATGATGAAAAAGAAATTTATACTGAGGTAGAATTACCTGATGAACTACTAGAAGTAGCAGGGCAAGCAGTATTATGGTATTTCACAAATTATCTAGATAATAATAGTACTAATGACCAAACATATAATATAAAAGACACTTGGTTAGATTTAGTATGTTCTAATGGAATAGAAGAAACTAATTCAATTCATTGGAACGCACTTTCAGGAGATACATTTAAAGTACCAACAAATATAGAAAACGATAAAGCACCAGTAGGAGCATGGAGACAAGAAATGGCTGCAATCCTATGTAATTACTTAATAGATGCAGCAAACAACTATGCAGCAAGTGAAAACTCTAATATTTCAGGAAGTCCATTAAAAATAACACCATCAACAACAAATATAGAACAAAAGGTAATACAAGGAACAAGATATTATGTAGTAGGGCCAATGAAAATAGAAACACAAAGAGAAGCAACATATGTTTTATCAAACACAATAACAGTAAATGAAAGTACAGATACAGGAGCATATATATCTAGTAGAGAAGGTGTAAAAATAATAGATCAAACATTATCAGACTATGTAGGAAAAGACTTTTACATAACTGTACCAGCATCAAAAATAACAGGGGATAATGTAAAAATAGATTTTGAAGGAACATATAAAACAAATGGTAAAACATTATGGATATCAACAAAAAATAACACAAATCCAGAACAACCAGTTGTAGAAGTAACACCTAAAGAAGAGGAAATAAACTTAACAGTTAATGCAACAATAAACAAAGTATTTGACTTAGCACTAAGAAAATCAATAACAAAATTAACAGATAGCAAAGAAAATGCAAAATTAATTACAAATGAAGAAGGAAAATTAGCAACAAGAAATATATCATATGTAGCTAGCAATATAGCAGAAGAAGGAACAGCAATATATAATCATAGAAAAGACCCAGTAGTAGTTAAAAAAGGAGATATTATTACATATCAAATAACAATATATAATGAAGGAGATATGGCAGGATATGCAGAAACAATAATAGATAAACTACCAGAAGGGTTAAAAATAAAAGGACCATTAACAGGAACATATACATCTGGAAATATCAGATATACATATATATATGATGAAACTACAAATACAATAACATTCACAAATGCAAGTAAAAATCCATTAGGAGCATATCAAGGTGGAGAAACATTATCATCAGAAACAATAGAAATAGAATGTGAAGTAACAGGAGAACCTTTAACAACAACAAATTCATATTTAACAAATATAGCATATATTTCAAAAGAATATAATACAGAAAAAAATGAAGAAGTAGAAGTGGATAGAGATTCAAGTACAAAAAATAATCCATCTGCAGAGCAAAAGACCACAGGAGACAAATATCAAGGATATCATGGTGGAAACAACAATAATGGAGATAACAACAAAAATGTATATAATGATGGAACAAACAATGATGATTATTTCCAAGGAAGAGAAGATGATGATGACTTTGAAGTTATAGTAATAGAACCAGCAGATTTTGATTTAGCATTACAAAAATATATATCAAGTGTATATTCAAAAGGAACAACAAAAACAGGAAGAAAAGGCCCAACAATAAATACAGAAAAATTAGCAAGTGGAGAGGAGAAAACAGCTACATATACACAAGATAAAACACCAATTAGAGTAAAACATGGAGACTATGTAACATATACATTTACAGTATATAATGAAGGTGAAGTTGATGGATATGTTAACAAAATAACAGATAATATACCAACAGGATTACAATTTGTATTCCCAAAAGTGCCAACAGATGGAAAAACATTAATTGCAACTGACTCACAAGGAAAGATGGAAGAAATAGAAGTAGATACAGAAACATATAACCTAGTTTCAACAAATAACTCTTGTTGGTCAATAGATGCAAATGAAGGAACATTAAAAACTGATAATTATAATGGAGAAAACACAATAAGTGTAACTTGTGATGTAAAAAGCTACTTAGGAGGAACAAACAAATTATTAGAAGCTTATGATAGCAGTAAAGATAACAATAATGATGGAACAGGACTAGATAGAACAAATGTAACTGTGGTTTTAAGAGTAGAAGCACAAAATGGAAAAGGAATAACAATTAGAAATGAAGCAGCAATAACAGAAGCAGAAGACATAGCAGGTAATAAACAAGATGCAGGAAACTTAATAGATAGAGATTCACAAATTAATAGATGGTTAGGAAAAGATGGAGATAAAAAATATCAAGATGATGAAGATTATGACAATATAATTCTTGGAAAAGTAGACCTAGCATTAACAAAATTCATAGCAGCAGTAAGTGAAGACATAAAAATGGAAGATGGAGAATATTTAACTGAAGATACAACATCAAAAGATGCAGGAACTACAAAAAATCCATATACAAGAGCAACAAAAGTAGATACCAAGGAATTAAGAGATAAGCCAGAATGCCATGATGCAACATATACAAGAGTAAAAGATCCATTAACAGTACCAGAACAATCATATGTATTATATAATATAAGAGTTTACAATGAAGGAGAAGTAGACGTATATGCAGGAGAAGTAACAGATCACTTACCAAACTACTTAGACTATGTAGACTGTGATTTTAATAAAACATTTGGATGGGATGTATCATCAGATGGAAAAACAGTAACAACTAAATTTTTATCATATGCAAATGGAAAAGATAAAATATTAAAAGCATTTGATAAAGAAAATGATAATGGAGAAGGTTCAGGATTAGATTACCAAGATTTACAAATACTATGTAGAGTAAATTCAAAAACACCAGATGAAACAAAACTAGTAAACTCAGCACAAATCTCAAAATATGAAGATGAAGATGGTGAAGAATTACCAGAAGATACAGACTCAAAACCAGGAAATCTTGAAGAAAAAAATAAAGAAAACAGAGAAGAAGATGATGATGACTGGGAAGTAGTATTAGTAAAAAATAAAAAAGTAGACCTAGCATTAACAAAATTCATAACAGCAGTAAGTAATGATACTGAAATAAATGATGGAGAATACTTAACTAAAGATGGAAAAGTTGGAAGTAAAGAAAATCCATATACAAGAGCAACAAAAGTAGATACCACAGAATTAAGAGACAATCCAGAATGTCATGATGCAAAATATGAAATGGTAAAAGACCCATTAACAGTACCTGCAAAATCATATGTATTATATAATATTAGAGTATATAATGAAGGAGAAGTAGATGTATATGCAGGAGAAGTAACAGACCACTTACCAGATTACTTAGACTATGTAGATTGTGACTTTAATAAAGCATATAAATGGGATATAGCATCAGATGGAAAAACTATATCTTCAAAATATCTAGCATATAATGAAGAAGATAAAGAAGAGACAAATCTATTAAAAGCATTTGACAAAAAAACAGACAATGGAGAAGGTTCAGGATTAGATTATAGAGACTTACAAATTCTTTGTAGAGTAAATGATACAGCACCAACAAATACTCATATAGTAAATGTTGCAGAAATAACAAAATATGAAGACAAAGAAGGAGAAGACATACCAAAAGATGTAGATTCAACACCAGACAATGTTGATGAAAAAAATGAAGATGATGATGACTATGAAGTAGTAGTTATAAAAACTTTTGACTTGAGCTTACTAAAATATGTAACAACTGTTTATGTAACAGAAGATGGAAAATTGACTACAACACAAACAGGAAATGTTGGAGACGCAAATGATATAATGCCAAAAGTAGAAATTCATAGAAAGAAATTAAATTCAACAGTTGTAAAATTTGGATATACAATAAAAATAACAAATGAGGGAGACATAGCAGGTTATGCAAAAGAAATAACAGACTATGTACCACAAGGATTGAAATTCTATAGTGAAGACAATCAAGGATGGACTGATGAAGGAAATAACGTAATTTCAACAAGATTATTAGAAAATACATTATTAGGGCCAGGAGAAAGTGCAGAAGTTACAGTAATATTAAGATGGATAAATGGAAGTAACAACTTAGGAATTAAAACAAATACAGCTGAAATATCAGAGGATTATAATGATGAAGGAGTACCAGATAAAGACTCTACACCAGATAATCAAAAGCCAGGAGAAGATGATATAGATAATGCAGATGTTATCTTATCAATATCAACAGGTTTAGCATTTAATATTATTAAATATATTGGAATTGCATGTGTAATATTGGTTATATTAGGAACAGGAATATTCTTAATTAAAAGGTATGTAATATAATTTATAAAAGAGGAAATTTGTAGGAATTTCCTCTTTTTTTATAATAAAATTATTTACAATAAAAATCTGTTATGCTATAATTTAAAAAGATGCAAGAGAAAAGGAAGGTAAGTAGAAATGAATCAAATATTGTCAGTAGATCCTGAGAAAGGTAGAAAGAAAAAGGGAAATAAAGCAAGTACTCATTCAGTTCTAGTTGTATTTGCTATAATTTTAATGATATTTGGAATTGGATTAACATCAACAGGAGCATATTCATATTATAAGAATTTATCAAATAATTTAGATAACAATATAGTTGTAAAATCAAATACAAAACCTATTATTACAACAGAAAGAGAAAATTCATCAACTATCAATATAACAATAACACATGACAAAGGTATTTCAGAAATAACATATACAATAAATGACGAACAACCTATACAAATAAGTGGAGAAAATAAAACAGAAATAAAAAAAGAAGTTGAATTACCAGTTGGAGATGTTAGTTTAAATATAACTGCAAAAGATATAAATGGTATATCATCATCTTATCAAGGAACTTTTAAAGTAGACCAAAAACCAGTAATAAAATTAGAACAAGTAGAAGGAAAAATACAAGCAACAACAGAAAGTAAAATTAATATAGACTATGTAAAATATTATTGGGATGAAAACGAAGCAGAAGCTAAACAGTTTACAATAAATGATGTAAAAAATGTAACATTAATAGATGTATTAGAAGGAACACACACATTAAATATTGTAGCAGTTGATATAGAAGGAAATGAAACAAAGAAGACTCAAAAGATAATAGGAGACAATAAACCAGAAGTAAAAATTACAACTGATGGAAAAGCATTTATAATAAATGCAAAAGATGATGAGAATTTATCTAAAATAGAAATTACTCTAAACAATAATGAAATGATAGCACGTGAAATAAATGAGAAAGAATATTCTACAACTGTAGACTTAGAAAATGGAGAAAATAGACTTACAGTAACAGTATATAATAAAAATGGGTTATCTGAGGTTTCAAGGGTAAAATTTACTAAGGAGTAGTAATATATGGTAAATGAAGTATATATAATTGATGATGATGAATCTTCAATAATGATATTTAGAGAATTATTTAGAGATGATGAAGAATATAAATTTATTAGCGTAAGAACAGAACAAATAGATATAGCATTAAAAAATATCCCTTCATTAATAGTAATAAATGAAGATGCAGTAAATATTGATGTAATCCAAATATGTAGAAAAATAAGAAGAGATGAAGATAACAAAATTACTCCAGTAATAGTAGTTTCATCAAACGGTTCTAGAGAACATAGAATGAAAATATTAAATGAATCTATTGAATATTTTATAAAAAAACCAGTTGATGAAGGATATCTATATTACACAGTAAAAAATCTAACAAGACTTCTTACAATAAATAGAAGAATGAGCCCATTAACTGGATTACCAGGAAATGTACAAATAAATTCAGAATTAAAAAAACATCTTATGAAAAATGATGAATTTTCAGTATTATATTTGGATTTAGATAATTTTAAAGCATATAATGATGTATATGGGTTTCTAAAAGGAGACCAAATAATAGAATATACAGCTAATATAATTGTAAGTGCAGTGCACAATTACGGAAATGGGTTTGTAGGACATATTGGTGGAGATGATTTTATTGCAATTGTACCATGTAGAGATGTTGAAAAACTTTGCCAAGCCATAATATATAATTTTGATAATGGTTCAAAAAAATTCTATAATGACAAAGATAAAGAAGATGGATATATAGAAGTAGCAAATAGAAAAGGAATAATAGAAAAATTTCCACTAATTTCTATATCAATAGCAGTAGTTGTTGCAGACCAAGGAAGATTTGCAAATATACTAGAAATTGGAGATACAGCAGCACAAGTAAAACATGCAGTAAAAGCTGTAATGGGAAGCAGTTATGCAATAGATAGAAGAAGACATTAAAAACAGAAAAGAGGTTTATCTCTTTTCTGTTTTTTCACATATTTTCTTTACATTTGCACAAAATGTGTATATAATAGCATTAATCGAATTTTGGAGGGATAATTTATGTATGAGAGGAATGCAATAGTATTAGAAAGATATTATAATCAAATGTTTGGTTATAATATGAAAAATAACATACAGACAAATTTTAAAAATTACACTGAATTAGTTGAATGTTTAGAAAAATACAGAGACATTTCAGAAGAAGAAGAAACAATAATGCAAGAATATGATTCGATTGCAAATAGAATAAGAGAGATACAAAAGAAACAAGAAATATTAGACAAAAAAAATAACAAATATCAAGAAGAAAGAGCTAATATATTCCAAAATATAGATGAAAATGCTGAAGCAATACAGAGAAAAATTGATAATGTAAACAATAATATTGAAAATCTAAATGAAGAAATAAAAGAAAATGCTGAGCAATTTGTAAAAATTGTAGATGAATTTAATGAAAAAACAACAGTTAGAACAACATGTGGAAGAAGTAGAAGAAATGTTGAAAATGAATATAATACTAAATTAAATGAAACACTTGATAATTATAAAGACATAGATGCAAAATTTGTAAGAAGAGCAAAACAATTTACAGAAATAGAAACAGATGAAATTGAAGAAGAGTTAAAAGATAAAATAGAAAAAAATGGTGAAAAGGAAAAAATACCATTTAATATTGAAGTTATAAAAAAGGCAATAACACTAAGTGTAGATATTCAAAAAAGAAAAACAGACATATTAGCAAATATTTATGAAAAAACAAATAAATTATTTACAGAAATAAAGAATAACACAACAAAAGGTGATAAACATAAAAAAATAATAAAAGATGCAAAAAGTAAATTAGAATTTGTAGGAGCAATAGAAGAATATTTAATACAGTTTTTAGACAATGAAAGATTGACAGCAGTAAATGGACAAGAAGAGCATAAAAAATTAATGAAAGAGGCATGTAAGAACCTGGATGAAGATTTATTACAAATAAATAATTTATATACATTATTATTAAAGGAGATTTCTAAAAAAATAACAAAAAAAACATATGCAGAATTATATAACTTAAATTATTTAAAAGACTTAGAGACTAAATCAGAAGAATTTGAAGCAGAAATAAAAAAGTTAAATTTGCCTGTAACAATAATTAACCCAAATTATTGGAGAATTGAGGGAATGAAGAAGATTTATGATGTATTTTATAAATGTGTTACAGAAGAATATAGAAGAGATTTATCTGAATATTTTCCTAAAGATGAGGAGCAAGAAGAGCAAGAAGACGCTCACGAGGAGTTAGATATAGAATTAGAAGAACAGCAAAAAGAAGAAAAACAAGAGAATGAAAAAATAATAAAAAAAGCTAGAAAACCTAAATCACTAAAAAAAGAAGATGATGTAAAAGCAGAAATAGACAAAAAAATTGATATGATTTTAGGCTTTGACGATGAAGAAGAAAATGATAATTGGAATGATGATATAGAAGACTTTGAAGATGAGTATCAAGAAAACGGAAATGAAGAAGAAGAAGATTGGGAAGATGATGAGTATGATGAAACAGAAGATGATTGGGATGATGATTTTGAGGATGACGAAGACAATGATTTTGATATATGGGGGAACAATATAAAACAATCAAAAAAAGCTGAAGAAGACGATGATGATTGGGGAGAAGACGAAATTGATGAAATAGAAGATGATTTCGAGGAAGAAGAGGAAGAACCAAAAATAGCACCAAAAAGAAGTGCAAGAGAAGAAGAATGGGAAAATAAATTTATAAAAATACAAGAAAAGAACAGAAAGAAAAAAAGTTTTTTTGATAAATTTAAAAAATAAGATAATCCAAAATATAAGGGGAAACTCAAATGAAAAGAATATATAAAATATTAATAAGTTTTATTTTTATATTATTATTGATGGCATTTAATGAACAGAACAAAGTACAAGCAAAAAGTTATTATATTGATGATATGAATATACAAGCAATAGTATTAGAAAATGGGGACCTTGAAATAGAGCAAACACTGAAATATACATTTAATGGGAGTTATAATGGAATATATATAACAATTCCAACTAAATATAAAAATAAAGAAGAAAAAATATCAAAGATATCAGATGATATATACAATGCTCAAGGAATAGAACTTCAAAAAGTAAGTCAACTAAAAAATGGTGAAATAGTTGAATTTCAAAAAGTAAACAATGCATCAAATGGACAGATAAGAGTATATACAGAAGAACTAAAATCAGATATATACAAACTAAAAGTTTTTTGCCCAACAGAAAATGGATCTAAAACATTTAAATTAAACTACATACTCAAAAATATATGTGTTTCTCATAATGATATAGGAGAACTATATTACAATTTCATTGGAGGAGAATGGGAATGCACAATAAAAAATCTGAAAATTGATATATATTTGCCTAATAATCAAACAGAACTCAAAATATGGGGGCATGGTCCAGATAATGGAATATCTGAAATAGTGGACAATACACATGTAAGATTAAAAGTCAATAATGTACCTACTGGAAAATATGTTGCAGGAAGGGTAGTATTTGATAAATCTAATATACCGAATGCACAAAAAGTATCAAATATAGATGCTTATAATTTGATTTATGAAGATGAACAACAAATTTCAAAAATAAATGATAAGAAAAGAAATTACACAAAAAATATATATTTATTTGCTTTAGCTTTAATTATTTATTGGGTGATACTGCTTATAATATATGAAAAAGATAAAAAGATAGAACTAGTACAAGTAAATGATGAAGAATTATTTCAAAAATATAACCCAATGGTAGCAGGATGTCTTCAGGGAAGTAGAGACATATTAGCAAGAGACATAATAGCGGTTATACTAAATTTAATAGAAAACAAACATATAAATTTAGAAATAAAAAAAATTAATTCTGAAAGTTATGGATATTATTTAACAAAGGTTCCTGAAAAGGAAAATATGATGGATGAAATAGAAACCATAATATATAATTGGGTCTTTGAAGGCGCAAATGTAGTAGAATTAGCAAAAAGGTTAGGAGAAATACCAAAAGATAAACTAGCTAATGAAAAATTTGAAAGATTAAATAATATAACTCAGAAAACACTAAATCAAAAAGGAGCAAACAAAAGAACTGTACCAGTATTATTAAGAGTATTTAATACATTTTTATTTTTTATAACTATTTATGTAGTTATAAAACACATAATGTATGAAGGATTTGAAATATATAATGAAACAGATATCTTATTTACAATAATACCGATTTTATTATATATGTTACCAATAACAATGATACTTATATATATTCCAATAATGATAATAGTAAACATAAGACATCAAGTTACAAAACTGGTGCATAAGGTAACAGGACAAAAAGTAGTTACAACATCAATCACAATAATTTCTATATTTTTAGTTATTATATTATTGACTGTACTTATAGCAAATAAAGCAAATAGGTATATAGTAGCTGATGAAATATTACTATGTATATCTCTTATTATAATGTTAACAGATAATTTAATGTTAAAAAATAGTGTAAAAATGATAGAAGATTATAGTAAAATAAATGGTTTAAAACAAAAAATAGAAAATTATACAATGATGGAAGATAGAGATATAGAGCAAGTTACACTTTGGGGGAAATACCTAGCATATTCTGTTAGCTTTGGAATAGCAGATAAAATATGCAAAAGAATAAAAGGACTTTATGTTGATGATGATTTATTAAACATTATAAATGATAAAAAAATGTTGGACTATATTTTTTCTAATTATAGCTTTTTCTATTATAATACGAGTTTAGATAGAAGATTTATGAGAGGATATACAAAAGCAATAGGAACAGTAGTATCTAGCTATGGTTCTAATTCTTCATCTGGAGGAAGCGGAGGAGGCTTCTCTGGAGGAGGCGGGTTTTCACGGGGGCGGAGGCTCTCGGAGGAGGCCGGAGGTGCATTTTAATTTGAATTTTTTATTAAGACCTGTTCTTTTCACAAAGGGACCAGGTCTTAATAATAAAAATTTTGACTTATGTATACTTATGTGGTAAAATATTGTAGAAACAAATGTAAAATTCATCTTTGCAATTGCAAGATAGGAGGAGAAAAATGAAATTTAGAGATTTGGAAACACTGTTGTTACGGAGAGAGCTAGGAAGGGGAGGCTTTTATGAGGACATTATTTTTCCAGATGAAAAAGGAAAAGAAGGTAAATATGTAAGAGAAAGCGTAGAAGGACTGGTAACAAAATGGGTATACAATTTATGGAAATGCAAAGAAATTAAAATTGTAAAATTTAAAGATTTATTTAATGTATTAAATGATATTGTATTCCCGATAAAAATCACTACATCTTATGGAGAGTATTCTTTTAGAATAAGATTTATTGATAATGAAGGAAAAGAATATCATATGATTAAAACCTCGATCAATGATAGCTTTTGTATGCAAAATTATATGATTATGTCTTTAGAGCCATTAGAGATTAAGGAATTCTATTACCGTATTTCTGAAAGTGAGGGTATCATATTGACTGGTACAACAATCACAGAAAAAAATAGTAACACTACGATTAAGTTTAATTACCAATATGAAAGTGAGATTACAGAAGCCGAAATACAACAAGATGGTAGATATTCAGGGATGAAAATTCAATATCCAAAAATAAATGAAGAAATTGATGAAAAAGTCCTAACATTTTTTTTAGGTATGAGTAAAGAAAAATGGTATTACTATGATGTCCGTCCAGTACTAAAGAGTTTTTTGATGCTATTACATTGTGAAAGAGCTTCAATCTCTATAACAGCAAAAGTTAAAGATGAAATTTCTTCAAAGGTAGAAGTAGTAAAAGGGATTGTACAAGAATATATTACTACAAAAATAATAAGCGAAGGAGAAATTGAAATCAAAAGAAAAATTTTTGCGAAGAGATTGGAGGATTTCTTAGGAGATAATAGCTGATCTAAATTTTCAAAACAGTATCTTTATAATAAAGTTACTTGTATAAATAAAAAGCCTCGGAAGTATTGAAACTTCTGGGGCTTTGATAATTTTCGTAAAAATCTTTTTATCTCTTAGAGAATTGTGGAGCTTTTCTAGCTTTTTTAAGACCGTATTTTTTTCTTTCTTTCATACGAGGATCTCTAGTTAAGAATCCACTTGATTTAAGAATTGGTCTATATTCACTATCTGCTTCATTTAAAGCTCTTGCTATACCATGACGAACAGCTCCTGCTTGACCAGTATAACCTCCACCTTTTACAGTAGATATAACATCATATTTAGCTGTTGTATTAGTAACTGTTAAAGGTTGTTTAACTATAACTTTTAATGTTTCTAATCCAAAATATTCATCTAAATCTTTTCCATTAACTGTGATTTTTCCGTTTCCTTCTACAAGTCTTACTCTAGCTATGGCGTCTTTTCTTCTACCAGTACCATAATAATATTTTTTATCAGCTTTAGACATTTATAATTCCTTCCTTTCAATTAAAAATTCCACATTTCTGGTTTTTGTGCTTGATTTTCATGTTCTGAACCTGCATATACTCTTAATTTTTTAAGCATTTGAGCTCCTAATGAGTTATGTGGTAACATTCCTTTTATAGCTAATGTCATAGCTTTTTCAGGATTTTTTTCTAACATATCTTTGGCAGCAATTTCTTTCATACCACCAATATAACCAGAATGATGTCTGTAAATTTTTTGATTTAATTTGTTTCCTGTTAATATTACATCTTTGCAATTTAATATTATAACATGGTCACCTGTGTCTATATTTTTTGTATAGATTGTTTTATGCTTTCCAGCAAGTAATCTTGCAGCTTCTGTTGCTACTCTACCTAATGGTTTATTAGCTGCATCAATTATATACCATTTTCTTTGAATTTCACTTTTTTTAACACTATATGTAGTATTGTTCATGGTAAAATGTACCCTCCTATTTTTAATTAATATAAATATTTATATGATAATTAAATTTAAAACCACCGGGGAGAAGTCTTATATTTAATTCATATTTTCTCATAATACTGAATAATTTTATTACAAAAAAGTAAATTTGTCAAGGGTTTTAAGCAAATTTACTATTGCTGTTATAATTTACAGTTATGAAGGTTACATATATATTAAAATTTCGTTCCTTACTGGTCAGGCAAACTTTCCAAAGAAAATTATATATAATTTAAAATTTGTGCTATAAATTACTGTTTAAAATGAGAAAGCCCTCCCAAGCTGCGCGTCACTACATTTTAATATATATGTAACCTTCATAACTGTAAATTATAACCTTTTACTGGAGGGAATAGTTAATGGAAAAAAAGAAAGAAAGCATGTTAAAAGGAATTTTATCATTACTACTATCTCAGATTTTCATAAAAATTATAGGATTAGTATACAAACTATATTTAACTAATAAAGAAGGATTTGGAGATAGAGGAAATGCAATTTATAGTAGTGGATTTCAAATTTATGCTTTACTATTAACATTTTCTTCAACAGGAGTTCCAAATGCAATTTCAAAACTTGTCTCTGAAAGACTAGCAGTAGGAGATAATAAAGGAGCACATAAAATTTTTAAGATAGCGTTTGTTACTTTTGCAATGATTGGAATTACAGGTTCAACATTACTATTTTTAGGAGCAGGTGTAATTGCAAGAGAATGGATACAGATACCAGAAGCAGAACATTCCTTAATTGCACTTTCTCCATCAATATTCTTTGTTTCAATAATATCTGTTATAAGAGGTTATTTTAATGGAAGACAAAGCTTTTCAGCAACTGCAAAATCACAGACAATAGAACAGATTTTTAAAACAGTATTTACAATTATACTTGTAGAATTAGTTGTAATAATAGGAAAAAATAATACAACAATCATGGCAGCAGCAGCAAATTTAGCAACTACAATAGCTACTATTTCTAGTTTTGGATACATATATTCATATTATAAATTAAGAAGAAGAGAAATTGGCCAAGAAATTTTAGGAACAGTAAATTATAAACCAACAAGAATAAGAAAAACTATAAAACAGATTTTAACAGTTGCAATGCCAATATCTATAAGTAGTTTAATATCATCATTTAATAAAAATATAGACTCATTTACAATAGTAAGATTTTTAAAACAAATTACAACAGAAGAAGAGGCAAAAATACAGTATGGAATTTTAAGTGGAAAGATAGATAGTTTACTTAGTCTTCCGTTTTCCTTAAATGTAGCATTTGTAACAGCCCTTGTACCAAGTATTTCAAGATCAATGGCAAAAGGAAATATAGAAGAAGTAAGTAAAAAGGCGAAACAATTTATATTAATAAGTACATTAATATCATTACCAATAGCTGCAATAATGTTTATATATTCAGAGGAGATATTAGGATTGTTATTTCCAAATGCAAAAAATGGAGGTATGTATTTAAGATTTAGTAGTATTTCCATTATTTTTATGATTCTAGCTCAAACAATAAATGGAATATTACAGGGAATTGGAAAAGTGAATATCCCAGCTATTGGTTTTGGAATAGGAATGATTTTTAAATTTATTTGTAATATAATTTTAATTCCAAACAGAAATATAGGAATATTTGGTGCCATAATTGGAAATATTATATGTAATGTAATTGCATGTATAATAGCTATTACAGTATTATATAAAAGCCTGAATATAAAATTCCAATTTAGAAGAAATATTTTTAAACCAATTTTAGCAACAAGCATTATGAGTTTAATATCAATATGTTTGTTTAATAGGCTAAAATGTATAAAATTAGGTAGTATGGCAATAATATTAACATTATTAGTTAGTATTATAATTTATTTGGCTTTAATCATGCTATTTAGAGTTTTTTCAAATGAAGAAATTGATATTTTGAAAAAAAATCGAAAAATTTGAAAAATTTTTTTAAATAAAGAGGGATTTTATCGAAGATTGGCGAATAAATTAGTTAAGTAGGTTATAAAAGTGCAACAAAGAAGCATTAAAAGTAACTACATAAACACATATTTTTAGGAGGTAATTATAATGAACAAAGCTGAATTAGTAGCAGCAATGGCTGCAAAAACAGGAGAAACAAAGAAAGCAGCAGAAGCATCAGTTAATGCATTTGTTGAAGTAATAACAGAGGCATTAAAAAAAGGAGATAAAATCCAATTAGTAGGATTTGGATCTTTTGAAGTAAGAAAAAGAGCTGCTAGAAAAGGAAGAAACCCACAAACTAAGGAAGAAATAAAAATACCTGCATCAAAAGCTCCAGTATTCAAAGCTGGTAAAGCTTTAAAAGACGTTGTTAATAGTAGCAAAAAATAATTATAGATTATAAATAAAAGCTTTTACAATAAGTCAGTATTTGGTTTATTGTAAAAGTTTTTTTGTTATAATTTTTTTATATAAATTAGTCTTTTATATTGTGGAAAATATAACATATTATTCTTGATTAAAAATAAATAATAGTGTATAATAATAATGAAATATAAAAACGGAGGATTAATCATGGGTAGAAGAAAAACACCACAAGAAAAAAGAAGTATATTTTTTGCACTTACTAGAAATAAAAGCAAACAAGAAATAGAAAGAATAGAGAACAGATTGAATAGAAAGCTTAGAAGAGAAGAAAGAAGGAAAATAATACAAAAAAATGCATCAAAAGCAAGAAGAAAAGTTGCAATATCTGCTATCATATTTGCATTAGGAGGAGTAACAGGAGCTTCAACACAAAAATTATTGAATGAAGGAAAAACAGAACTATCTATTGATGCTGAGAAATATACAGATGGCATAGATATAAAGAATGTAACAAATGACAGAGAAGTATTTATAAATGGATTACGTGTAGAATTAAATGAAATAGATGTTAATGAAAACTTAGAAGAAATGGTTAAAGAAGAAATAAATAATTTTAAGACTTCTGAAGATGTTTCTGAATACTCAAAACGCATTTATGAAGAAGCTTATTTAGACCAATGTGGAGAAGATATAAAAGTAACAGACATAAATAAGAATTATATTGATACTAATAATAGTTCAGAACTTACTATATGGGCAAAAAGATCAGAAGAAGAAACACCTAAAATTATAGAAAAGGTTGAGAGAAATCTAGAAAAGGTAGAAAGCAAAAGTGGTAAAGATGTTTTATTAGAAGACAATAAAGTTGTGTATGATATTATTGCATTAGGAAGAGAATATGCTAGATCACTTGATGATAAAGAAATAGGAGAAAATAATCAAAGATATGCAAAAGAAATGGAAAGTGAATGGAAAAATGATTATTTAAAATCTGTATTAGAATATAAAATGAGGCAAAAAGATAAATCAATACAAAATAATAATGAAGTTATTCAAGAAGATGATGGAAGAATTTAAATTGTTCAAGGACAAAAATTGCAGATGTAAAAGTTTGCAATTTTTTATAATAAGGAGGAAACAAAATGGATTTAACCTTAAACGTAGAAGACTACATATTAAACATAAGAGCAGCAGGAGTAATAATACATGACAACAAAGTACTAACTCACAAAAACACAAACAGTAACCACTATTGTTTACCAGGGGGCAGAGTAGAAATAGGTGAAAGTTCTGAAGAAACAATAAAAAGAGAGATATCAGAAGAACTAGGAAAAGAAATACAAATATTAGATTATATAACAACAATTGAGAACTTCTTTGAAATGGATAATAAAAAATATCATGAAATATTTTTCTTATATAAAATAGAATTTATTAATGATGAAGATAAAAGAATAAATTATACAATGAGTAACAAGGAGGGTATAGAATATTTACGTTATGAATGGCTAGATTTAGAGAAGATAGAACGATATAACATTTTGCCTAGATGTTTAGAAGATATATTAAAGAAGAAACAAGTAATTATACATATAATTAATAATGATTTAAAATAAAAAATAATAACATTTATATTGTCAAGAATATTATTATTATGTGTATTTGTTTTAAGTATAACAAATAGTGAAAAATTATAAACTTTAGTTTGAAAAAATATTAAGTTATAAATTAACAACCTCACACATATAATTTATTAAAATTATATAAGTGAGGTTGTTATGATTGTATTAAATAAAAAAAGAATAACATTAATATTATCAGGGATATTATTATCTGTATTTGTGTTTGTTTTAAGTGCAACAAATAGTGAAGAACAAAACAAATATATATCAACAGTAAGTTTACCAGCTTCAGGAAAAACAATAGTTATAGACGCTGGGCATGGTGTTCCAGATGAAGGGGCTGAGAGTAGCAGAGGAACGACAGAAGCGGAAACAAATTTAAAAATTGCATTAAAACTTCAAAATTTATTAGAACAAAGTGGTTGTACAGTAATTTTAACTAGGTCAGATGAAAATGCAATATATGATATTGAAAGCAAAACTTTAAAGCAAAAAAAGATATCTGATATAAAAAATAGAGTAAAAATAGGAAATGAATCTTCAGCAGATATTTTTGTATCTATTCATTTAAACAAAATACCTCAGCCACAATATGATGGATGGCAAACATTTTACAAAGAAGGAAGTGAAGATGGAGCAAAACTTGCAAAATCTATTCAGGCAAATCTAAATGAAGCAATTCAAAAAGAAAACAATAGAATTGCTAAAACAATTGATAATATATATATAATAAAACATGTTGAAATTCCAACAACAATTGTAGAATGTGGATTTTTATCAAATCCAGAAGAAGAAAAAATGCTATTAGAAGATGATTACCAAAATAAACTTGCTTGGGGGATTTACAATGGAATAGTAGATTATTTTTATGAATAATATGTATTGAAATAATAATTAAAATGTGTTATCATATAAATACTTTAAGGGGCAAAGAAAATAAGTGATTTTATTTTCTTTGTCTTTTTATATATTTAGGAGATGATATTATAGAAGAAAAATTTTATAAGATATGGATTACATTGATAGAAGGAATTGGAATAAAAAGATATATAAATCTTATAACAGAATTTAAAACGAGAAAAAATATATTTTATGCTTCAAAAGAACAATTAATGAAAGTAAAATTAATTGATGAAAATATATGTAATAATATTTTAAACATAGAGAAAAGAAAATTAGCAAAAAAATATCTATATTATATAGAACAAAATAAAATTGATATAATTTCAATCGAAGATAAAGAATATCCATCGAATTTAAGAGAAATATATAACCCTCCAATATGTTTATATATTAAAGGAAACAAGAATATATTCCAAAATATAGGAATTGGAGTTATAGGTTGCAGGGAATGTTCAGATTATGGAAAAAAAGTTGCTCAAAAATTTAGTTATGATTTAGCATCAAAAAATATAAATATTGTAAGTGGTCTAGCAAAAGGGATAGATAGTTATGCTCATTTGGGAGCTTTATATTGCAAAGGTTTAACAACAGCAGTTTTAGGAAGCGGTATAGATATTATATATCCAAAAGAAAATTATTATTTGGCAACAAAAATACTAGAAACAAATGGAACTATAATTTCAGAATATCCACCAGGTATAGAGCCACAAAGAATGAATTTCCCAGCAAGAAATAGGATTATAAGTGGATTGACAAATGGTATATTAGTAGTAGAAGCCAAAAAGAAAAGTGGAACATTAATTACAGTAGATTTTGCTTTAGAACAAGGAAGAGATGTTTTTATAATTCCACGGAAATATTAACTCAATAAATTCTGAAGGAACTAATGATTTGATAAAACAGGGAGGAAGAATAGTAACAAATTATATGGATATATTAGAAGATATATAAAAAATGGTTAGAAAAATTTATCTAACCATAAAAGTTTAAAATCCAGAAACATTATGTTCTTTCTTCTCATTTAGGTATTTTAATTTTGTTGCCATTCCTCCACGCAAATGTCGTTCAGCTTTATTTTCATCCAAAATCTCTCTTACTTCCTTAGCTAAAATAGGATTTATTTTAAGCAATCTATCAGAAACATCTTTATGAACAGTACTTTTTGAAACTCCAAATTTTTTAGCAGTACTTCTTACAGTATCTTTTGTTTCGATTATGTAGTGTGCAAGAAAAATAGCACGATCTTCTATTGATATTTTTTTCATTTAAAGCCCCCGTTTTGAAATACTTTTGTTTAATTATATTCTTGTTTAAATGTACTTAGAACTTTTTTAAGGAGAGGGTTTATCGACATTTTTATTGGTACCAATCGTCGACTTTCAACATATAATATTAATAGCCTATGTGAGGTGAATATTATATGAATAAAATAAAAAAAGGAGATATTGTTGGAAGAATATCATATAACAAAGATATAATTTTTATTGTAGAAGACATTAGAGATAAAAGTAATGTAATTTTAAAAGGGGCTTTTGAAAGAATAATAGCTGATAGTGACATTAATGATTTAGAATTAATGGATCAAAGAGAAATGAGCTTAAAAGAAAAGGTAAAGGAATTTAAATTAAAAAGACAGGAAAATAGAATAGATGGAAATAAAGTTACAGGAAAAATTTTACATTTAGATGGAGATAAACGTTATAGTGAAAAATCTATTAAATATTATCAGAGAATGGGAGTAAATGCAGTAGTGAAAAATATCTCTGAAAATAGGCAACCAAGAGTAGTATATAATTTGCTTAAAATGTATAAGCCCGATATATTAGTAATTACAGGACATGATGGAATGATAAGAAAAGAATATGGTTATTATGATATATATAATTATAGAAATTCTAGACATTTCATAGCAACAGTAAAAGAAGCTAGAAGATATGAAAAAGACATGAATACAGATTTAGCAATTTTTGCTGGAGCATGTCAAAGCTATTTTGAAGCCATAATGGAAGCAGGAGCTAATTTTGCTTCATCTCCAGCTAGAATTTTAATAGATATTTTAGACCCTTTAATTATAGCAAAGAAAATAGCAATTACAGATAATTTAGAATATATAAGAATAGAAGATATAGAAAATGAATTAAGAGATGGAAAAAGAGGAGTAGGAGGAACAGGAGCAAGGCGGAAAAAGAAGATAAAATCAAAATTTATATCTAATCTATAGTAGGTAAATAATTACCTACTATATTTTTGTTATTGTAACAAAATTGTAATAAAATTGTAATATTAGGAAATTAATACCTGGAATGGCTGAAACTAAAAGGATTGGAACAATAGACATAAAATTTTATCTTTTGACATTTATAACATCAAATGTTATAATTCAAACAATAAATATATTAGAAGGTGATATAAAATGATTTGCTCTACTGACATTGTAAACTTAAAATCAGACATTTTGGACAAAATTGGACAAAAGATAATAGTTAAAGGTTCATTAGGAAGAAACAAATCTTTTGAGAAAGAAGCTACCATAGATAAAGTATATTCAAATATATTTACAGTAAAATATAATGAGGGAGCAAGAAATGCGACATATAGTTATACCGACATATTAACCAGAACTGTTGAAGTTCAGGTACTAAATGATGATAATACATATTGTCCATTAATACCACCAATTGAACAAGTAAATAAAAAAAGAATTAAAGTATAAATAAAGCAAAAATTGGAAAAGGGGACGGTTCTCTTTTCCAAATTTTTTTTCTAGAAGGAGAAAACTTTTATGATAGATTTAAAAAATGAAAAAGGGTCAATTACATTATTTGTACTAGTATCATGTGTATTTTTCATTGCATCTGTTGCCTGTGTTCAAATGTATATGCAAAGTAAGAGAGTTGCAGTAGATAGAGAATATAGGCAAATAAAATCAAACTACGAAGGATTTTTTATAGATGATGAAAGTCTAAGAGAAGGATATATACAATTAGCACAATTAAGAAATATAGATATTACAGTAGAAAATACAACAAAATCAGGTAACAAACTTATTGTTGAATTAATTTTAAATACAACATCTTCAGAAATAAAAACAATTAAATATGGTTGGGGAACAAGTCCATCAATAGACACAGTATCAAATTGGACTTTTGTAGAAAAAGAAAGTGTTAATGGTAAAATGTTAGCAATAAATGATAATGCTGGTTCTGGAAGTCAGTATCATTTATTTGTTGTTATAAATAATAAAGAATTCTATTTGACTGTGGGGGAAGGAGCAGTACAGATACAAAAAGGAAAGATAGTAACTGGAAGTAATGCAGAGTGGAAAGATGAAACAAATGAATATCCAGCAATAATACCAGTAGGATTTTGTGTAGTAAAAGGAGCAGGAACAATAGAAGAAGGGCTAGTAATATCAGATGTAGAAGATGATGATATGGAAAATACAAAACATGGTAATCAATTTGTATGGATACCAGTAAATGATTATAGTAAATTTCATTTGATAGAGGGATATTCTAGTTCAGTTTTACAGAAGTATATTAGTCAAGAGGTTGATCCGTCAAGAGAAGCAGGGGATATATTAAATGTAGTTGGAAGTCCAATGACTAAAAATAGTACAAAAGGAATAGCAGAGAGTGTAGCAATGTATAATAGTGTAAAAAATAATCATGGATTTTATATAGCAAGATTTGAAGCAGGAATAGAAGGAAAAATTGCTAATTCGAATTTATCTTTAGAAGAGAGAAAAGTAGCAGATGGAAAAACAAAACCATTATCACAAAAAGGAGTTGGTGTATGGAATAATATTATATGGGGAGGAACCCAATCAGATGTAGCTTTAGATGGATTGACAGGAGATGATACAGCAGATGGAGCAGTAAAAGTTGCAAGGAGTATGTATACCAAAAGTAATATATGTGGAGTAACAAGTACATTGTGTTATGGAGTGCAATGGGATGCGGTAATGAACTTTATAGACGACAAATATGAAATAGGAGAATGTAACACAACAACAAGTTTTGTCGCAAATAGTGCAAATAAAGGAAATTATACAGGAACAATATCAACAACAGGGTATCACGCAGAAAAAAATATATATGATTTAGCAGGAAATGTTTGGGAATGGACAATGGAAGCTTACAACTCCAACAGGCGAATTTATAGAGGTGGTTATTACAATAGCGCTAATTCTTCAGCTTCAGCTCGTAGCGGATACGAGCCAGGTTTTCCTAACTTAGCTGTTGGTTTTCGACTAACTTTATATTTGTAATCAAGAGAAGAGTGTAAGGACAAAAGGGACAGGTCTTTTCGCGAAAAGACCTGTCCCTTTTGTCTGTCCCTTTTGTCTCTGTCCCTTTTGTTTTTAATTTGTCCAAAACACAAAATTACTAAAAACAATACTCCCAACAGTAAACAAAATAGTAAAAACTCCACCAAAAATATTATGATTACTTTTTATTTCAAAAATAGAAAAAGAAAGTATATAAAAAAGTATAAATAGACAAATTATACTAAAAAATAATCTTATAAAACATGTATTCATGAAATATCATTCCTTTCACTGAGATATATAGTATTTTTCTAATGAGAATTTTGTATCAATAAACTTGATATAACATTAGAATTAATTTTGATATTAAATTCCGCATTTTGATATTTTTGTTCCCAATTATAATTTTTAAAATCAGACATAGTTAAGAAGCTTTTTTTAATAAATTTATGAAATCCATTTATATCACATTTATACTCTTTAGAAGTCTTATATAGATAACTTTTCATTTGAGAAGATATATAATCTCTTAAAGAATTATTTAATGTACTTAAAGTTTCTGCATTATTATAATCAAAATCCTCATGTTCAGTTAAAACTTTTGCACCTAAGTGTAATTGTATATTTATAACAGGATTTTCTTTAGATAAATCGATATCAATTTTAGATAATGAACGACTATCAACAGAAAGATCAATTTTTTTTGTTGGATTAGATGGATTATCTATACTAATTAAAAAATTGTCAACTTCATTTTTAATTAAGGAGTAGCAAAGAGTTTCCATTGCTGACAGGTTTCCAACATATATATCATCTTTAAATACACATAGCCCTATATTTTCTGTACCACGATCACCTTCTATAATAGATTCATTAGGTAATAGATCTTCAATAGAAGTTTTGTCAGTAGTACTACTATCAGAAGCTTCGTTTGAACCGCTTTCTTGACTATTAGATGAATTTCCAGAAGAATCACTGCTATCCATTCCTCCAGCTGAGGAGCTACTTTCTCCTGAAGTACTTTCTTGTTGTTTTGCAGATTTACTTTTTTTACCTAATATTGTAACTGCTCCATGGTCTTTGGAAATTAAATCTTCATAAAGTGGGCCAAGTAGAATATTTGATGTATAGCCTGTATATTCACTTGTTGTAGGGAATATATCATAATATTTTGTTAGAACCTGTTCTAAAGAAGAGACAGAATTTTCTATATAATCTTTAGCATCTCCTAATGAAACTATAACATTAACAGTTGGTCTGACTTGAGTATTATTCATTAGTTCTGCAACTTCAGGAAGTATTCCCTTTTTGGCGATTTCCTCAGAAAAGATCACCACTTTACAGTGAGATAAATTTAATTGTTTTCCAACATATGCATTCATAAGGTTTATGGCTGTTGATATAGATGGAGTAGAAACTGTATTTATGATAGGTTTGCTATCTTGAGAAGAAGAATTCTCAGAAAAGGAACTGAGTTGTGCAAATTCAAAAGATACCTCTAAATTATCACCATCTTTTGCAGCATCAACTCCGAATTGCAACTACATAATCTAAACGGTCTATATTTTGTGAACTATATGAAGCTGAAAAAGCATATAAAAATATAAGTGAAATTGTTATAATTATTATCCATTTAAGAATAGATTTCAAGATTTACCTCCAGTCATTTTCTTCTTTATATTAGCAGAAACTAAAATTATGAAAATAACCATTATTGCTAATATAAGAAAAAGTATTTTTGAAAATGTATTTTCTAAAAATTTAAGCATAGAGTTTTGTTTTATAGATAGTGCAAAGCCAAGAATTATTAAAAGACAAGGGATAATAAATGGCTTACTATCAGAAGTATTTGTTATATTTTTTAGAATATCGGTTATTAAATAAGTATTAAAACTTAGTGTACAAATAAAACATAAAGTGCATAAAAGTAGAAAAATTGCATCAAGTCTCTGAAAGAAGGTACCAAATTCAATACGCCTTACAGAAGCATATATAGGAAAAAGCTCAGAAATGTTTAAAACATCACCAAATATAAAAAGAATGTCAGCTACTGCAAAAAGTAGAAATATTCCAGATAAAATAACAGATATTATAGATATTTTTGTTAACTTTTCAGGATTCCTTAATTTAGAAGGTAAAAAGAATAAATATGCTAATCCACAAAAAGCAAACACATTAGAAAAACCACTAAAAAAGGTTGCATTTATACCATTACCAAGTATTGGATAAATGTTTTCAAAGTGAAAATTTTTACTATTTCCAATAAAAACTAAAACAATAGTTGCAAGTAGAATGGGTAATAATACAATTGCACTTTTAAATATACTATTATTTTTAAGACTAACTATAATTCCAGCAGCTATGCAAAATAATGAAGCAATAAAAATCATATTAGTCATAGGATAATAAAGAATTTGTAAACATGCACTCATTTTCCTTAAGAAAAATGAAACTCTACATATAAAATAAATTATAAATACAATTCCTACTATAAATTTGAGAATTTTGCCTCCTAGAAATTCAGATACATCTAATAAACTATTACCTACAAAATTTTTTAATAGCAAACAAAAAACAAAAGTAATAGCAATTACAGCAATTGTAACAAATAAAGCATTTATTAAACTTGAAGAGCTACATTGTTGCACTAGGAATTGGCTAGATGATAAAAGGATACCATTAATGGAGATAATTACAAAAAATGCAATGGCTTCAAGGTTTCCTATTTTTGGATTTTCCATAAAATTTATTCCTTCCTTATATTATTAAATTTTAACAAAAAAACATTTTAGTATTTCCATTTCTTACTAATTTGGGGCTGAGATTTTTCTTTTTTGGGAACAATATAACTTGCTCTTTTTTCTTGTTTCCAAGCAGGTTTTACAAAATAGCTGTTATGTCCTAAGCTAAGATTTGGAGTTAAAGGATCTGTAAAGTTTACACCAAAGGATTTCATACTACAAAGCATGTTAATGTAAACAAATAAACCAAGTCCAATTCCTAAAAATCCAGCAGTATATCCTAAAAATACAAATATAAATCTATAAACTCTTAAGTGAAAAGAAAAAGAAAAATCAGGTATAGCAAAAGAACTTAATCCAGTTATTGCAACAACTATAATTAAAAGTGGACTAACTATGTGGGCAGAAACAGCAGCATCTCCTAAAATCAAAGCTCCAACAATACCGAGAGTAGAACCAACAGGTCCAGGAACCCTAAGACTAGATTCTCTAATTAGTTCAAAAGAAATTTCCATTATTAGTAACTCGAAAATTATTGGAAAAGGTACACTTTCACGGCTGGCAAGTATTGAAAATAAAAGTTCAGTTGGTAATATTTCTTGATGAAAACTTGTAACAGCAATAAAAAGGCCAGGAGCTAAAAGAGTTATAAAATAAGCTAAAAATCTTAAAGATTTCAAAAAATTAGCAAAAGTAACTCTTAAATTTGTATCTTCAGGAGATGACAAAAAGTCTATCAAAACAGCTGGAGCAGCAATTGCATAAGGGTTTCCGTTTATTAAAATAATTACCCTTCCTTGCATTAGAAATTTGGAACATTTATCAGGTCTTTCTGTTGCAAGAAGACTTGGAATTCCACTTTTCTCATCATCTTCGATTAATTGTTCAAGTTGACCTGTCGAAATTAAACTATCTAAAGATAAATTATTTAATCTATATTTTACTTCATTTACAAGTTCAGGGTTTGCAATATTATTCATATAACAAACAGCAACCTTTGTTTTACTTATTTCTCCAATAGACAAGCTTTCAATTATTAAATTCTCATTATTTGTAATACGTCTCAAAAGAGATGTATTTGTTCTAATATTTTCTACAAAGGCTTCTTGAGAACCTTTTATAATAACCTCATTATTAGGAGAATCAACACTTCTTTGTTTAAAACCTTTAACATCTATATCAAATGCTATATTGATTGTATCTACAAAAAGAGCACAGTTTCCAGAGTTAACACCTTCAAGTATTTCATTAAATTTGTTAACCTTTTTTAGACTGTTTTGAGGCATTAAATTTGTATATATATAATTTTCTAAATCAAATTTTTTTACTTTTTTTACAGAGATGGTATCTTTTAAAAGCTGAGAAGTCACCTCTTGTTTAACAGTTCCATCAAAAGTATTGTTATCATTTCTAAGCATTAATGGATTTAAAACGAATCTGTTTATTAAATCAGAATCCACCATTCCATCTATATAAACGAGGAAAGCCTTGTAACCGGGTGTTTCTAGCTGTAAGTAAAAATTCCCTTATCATAATATCACTATTTATAGAGGCATTGTATTTATTTTTGATATATTTTAGATTTAAGTCTATACTAGGATAAACATTTTTATCATTTTCTTCACTATCATTGTTATCAGATTTGGTAGATGTTAATGAAAAATTATAGTTATTTTCAGGTTTATATTGAAATAGTTTTTTGATATTCATAAAAAATCTCCTTTTTTGGTAGTATTTACAAATATAGAGATTTTATACATTTTATTACAATAAACCTTGCTATTTTAAGCATTTTGCTATATAATTGAAAGGAAATTTTATTTAGAGAGAAAAAGGAAGAGGGATTTTTATGAGAGCAATAGAAATAAGAAATAAATATTTAAACTTTTTTAAAGCACATGGACATAGTGTTATACCATCTGCACCACTAATACCAGAGAATGATCCATCAGTATTATTTACAACAGCAGGAATGCAACCACTAGTTCCTTATTTATTAGGACAAGCTCATCCAGCTGGAACAAGACTTACAGATTATCAAAAATGTGTAAGAACAAATGACATAGATGAAGTAGGAGATAACCGTCATCTAACATATTTTGAAATGCTTGGAAACTGGTCATTAGGTGATTATTTCAAAGAAGAATCTATAAAAATGAGTTTCGAATTTTTAACAAAAGAACTTGGAATACCAGTAGAAAAGTTATCAGTAACAGTATTTGCAGGAGATGAAGATTGTCCTAGAGACGAAGTAGCAGCTTCTTGTTGGAAAAAAGCTGGAATATTAGATGGACATATCTATTATTATGGAAAAGATGACAACTGGTGGATTGCAGGAGAAACAGGACCATGTGGACCAGATACAGAAATGTTCTATGATACAGGAAAACCAGCATGTTCACCTGAATGTCAACCATCTTGTGATTGTGGTAAATATGTTGAGATATGGAACAATGTATTTATGGAATATTTTAAAGATGAAAAGGGATATTCAAAATTAAAACAGCAAAACGTAGATACAGGTCTAGGATTAGAAAGAATGACAATGCTACTACAAGGAAAAGAAACACCATTTGATACAGAAATATTTAAACCAATTATGGACAAACTTGTAGAACTTCAAAAAGTAGATATAATAGAAAGTAGAAGAATAATAGCAGAACATTTACGTTCAAGTATGATGATAATATCAGATGGAGGAAGACCATCAAACTTAGATAGAGGATACGTATTACGTCGTTTAATAAGAAGAATGATAAGACACATGAACAAACTTCAAATAAATCTTGACGAAATATCAACACTAGTGGAACTAAATGTGGATAATCTAAAAGAATTATATCCAGAATTAGAAAAAAATAGAGAGACAATAAAAATAGTAATAGTAGAAGAAAAAGACAAATTCGTAAAAACATTATCAAATGGAGAAAAAGAATTTAACAAAGAAGTAAACAAACTAAAAAATCAAGGAAAAAATATCATAGATGGAAAAATGGTATTTAGACTTTATGACACATATGGATTTCCACCAGAAGTAACAAAAGACTTAGCAGAAGAGGCTGATATGCAAATATCTATGGAAGAATTTGACAAACTATTTAAAGAACACCAAGAAAAATCAAGAGCAGGAGCAACACAAAAATTCAAAGGAGGTTTAGCCTCAACAGGAGAAATGGAAACAAAATACCATACAGCAACACACCTTCTAAATGCAGCATTAAAACAAGTTCTTGGTTCACATGTACATCAAAGAGGAAGCAATATAACTGAAGAAAGAATGAGATTTGACTTCTCACATGACAGCAAAATGACAGAAGAACAAAAGAAACAAACAGAAGACTTAGTAAATCAATGGATTAATGAAGCAATACCAGTACAAAGACTAGAAATGAAAAAAGACGAAGCAATTGCAATAGGAGCTGAAGCAATGTTCATTGAAAAATATGGAGAAAATGTAACAGTCTACAAAATAGGAGACAAATCAATAGAACTATGTGGAGGCCCTCATGTATCAAACACAAAAGAACTAGGCCACTTCAAAATCAAAAAAGAAGAAGCAAGTTCATCAGGGGTAAGAAGAATAAAAGCAATACTAGACTAATTCCCTGTTTAGTGCCGGTTCTTTTTCAGGGAGTTAGCTATTTCCCTGCTAGGTGCCATTTCTTTTTTGTATTGGGGACAGGTCTTTTCGCGAAAAGACCTGTCCCCAATACAAAAAGATCTGTCCCCAATCCAAAATTTGAGAGGAGTTTAATTATGGATAAAGATTGTTTATTTTGTAAAATTATAAAAGGAGAAATACCTTCAACTAAGGTGTATGAAGATGAATTTGTATATGGTTTTAAAGATATAAATCCAGCAGCGCCAATTCATATTTTAGTAATACCTAAAAAACATATTGAGTCTTTAGCTGAACTTTCAGATGATGATGAGAAATATGTATGGGCTATTCATAAAGCTATGAATAAAATAGCAGAAGAACAAGGTTTTATTGAAAATGGTTATAGAGTTATTGTAAATTGTGGTAAAGATTCTGGACAAGAAGTTATGCATTTACATTATCATTTATTAGCAGGAGCTAAGTTTGGAGATAAGATTGTATAAGAGGAAGGATTATGCTAGAAATGAATTTTACACAGATTGTAATAATATATTTAATAATAATTAATATTTTAGGTTTTTTAGTTATGGGACTGGATAAACATAAAGCAAAAAAGGGAGACAGAAGAATACCAGAAAATACTTTATTTGGATTTACTATTTTAGGTGGAGGAATAGGTACAATTATTGGAATGTATGTGTTCCATCATAAGACTAAAAAGATGAAATTTAAAATTGGTATGCCTTTAATTTTAATTCTGGAGATATTAATTTTTATATATTTGAGATATATGATTTAAGTTTAAATTATAATTCTAAAATACTGTTATTTAGTATATATTTATTATTATATACTAAATAACAGTATTTTTAATATGTGTAAAAATTTATAAGTTTTTGTAAAATGATATACATAAAATGGATTTTTAATACAAAATAATTAATACACAAATTATCAACATATAATATGTGGAAAACTGTTAACCTCAAAACCGCAGAAAAAAGTTATTCACAGAGTTATCCACAGTTTCCACAATTGTTGTGGAAAGATAGATGACATAAATAAATAAACATAATGTAATCAAATAGACATAATTGTAATATTTATGAAATAAAAATATATAAAATAAAATATTTTGTAATATTAGGCGACAAAGCTATCTAAAAAACGATATAAAAATTATAAATTCGACAAATTATTACATTATAAAATTTATAACATATAATATTATAAAGTAATATTATATGGAGGGAAAAATGTTAGAAGAAATAAAATATAAATTAAAAAAGAAACTTTTTAGACATTTGGAAGATTATGATGTGACATTAGAAGAACTAAAGATAAAACAATTAGAAGGAAGCGAAATTATTGATGTACGAAATAAAAGAGAATATGAGGAAAGTCACATATATGAAAGTATAAATATTCCCGAATATGAGATTAATGAAGACTTTGAAAAGATTATAAAAAACAAAGATAAATCAATAGTTTTATATTGCTCAACTGGATTTAGAAGTACAAAGGCATATAATAAGCTCAAAAAAATGGGATATACGAATGTTTATAATCTGTATGGAGGATTGGATAATTATTAGTGAATAAAATTAAGACTATATTGAATATAATCGATATAGTCTTAATTTTGGACTAGAAGAGCTTTCGTTACAATTCACAATTATGAAAGTTATATATATATTAAAATTCCGTTCCTTACTGGCCTAAGCAAACTTTCCAAAGAACTGCATATATAATTTAAAATTTGTGCTATAAATTATTGTTTAAAATGAGAGAGCCCTCCCAAGCTGCGCGTCACTGGATTTTAATATATATGTAACTTTCATAACTGTGAATTGTAACGAACTTTTTACTAAAATAAAAAATATACATTGAAAAACAAGTAATTTTATGTTATCATATAATAATGAGGAAAAAATTTGTAAAGGGGAAATTTTTAAGGAGAATAAAATATGTTACAAATTAAAAATATTTATAAACAATATAAAACTGGAAACTTAATACAAAAAGCATTAGATGATGTAAGTTTAAATCTTAGAGATAATGAATTTGTTGCTATTTTAGGACCAAGTGGTTCTGGAAAAACAACACTTTTGAACATTATTGGAGGTTTAGACCGCTATGATAAAGGAGATTTAATAATTAACGAAATCTCGACAAAGAACTATAAAGATAGAGATTGGGATTCATATCGTAATCATACAATTGGATTTGTATTTCAAAGTTATAACTTAATTCCACATCAGACTATTTTATCAAATGTAGAATTAGCACTAACAATTTCAGGAGTATCTAGAAGTAAACGTAAGCAAATGGCAATGGAGGCTTTAGAACAAGTGGGGCTTAAAGAACAAGCACACAAAAAGCCTAATCAATTATCTGGTGGGCAAATGCAAAGGGTTGCAATTGCAAGAGCTTTAGTAAATAACCCAGATATATTACTTGCAGATGAACCAACAGGAGCATTAGATAGTGATACTAGTATTCAAGTAATGGAACTATTAAAAGAAGTAGCTAAAGACCGTCTTGTTGTAATGGTAACACATAACCCAGAATTGGCTGAGACTTATGCTACACGTATAGTAAATTTAAGAGATGGAAAAATACGTTCAGATACAGACCCATATGAAATAGAAAATGAGAAAAATGAAAAGCCAAAACATAAAAATATGGGAAAAACATCTATGTCATTTTTAACTTCTTTATTTTTAAGTTTCAATAATTTAAAGACAAAAAAAGGAAGAACATTTTTAACTGCTTTTGCAGGTTCAATTGGAATTATAGGTATAGCACTTATATTATCATTATCAAATGGTGTAAATACATATATAAAATCAGTAGAAGAAGATACATTATCTGAATATCCATTGCAAATACAAAGTACAGGAATAGATATGAGTTCAATGTTAATTGGAACAGGTTTTGATACAAATCAAAATGAGAAAAATGGAGATATTAATGTTACAAACATGATAACAAATATGTTTTCAACTATTGGATCAAATGATTTAGCATCTTTAAAACAATATTTGGAAAGTGATGAATGTAAAATAAATGAATATGCTAAAACTGTTGAATATACTTATAGTGTTAGCCCAAAAATTTATAGTACTGATACTGAAAAATTAAGACAAATAAATCCTGATGTTTCTTTTACAGGATTAGGAATGGGTTCAGGAGTTAGTCAGAATAGCTTAATGTCTAGTATGATGAGCACAGACGTATTTTTTCAAATGCCAAGTGATAAAAACCTATTTGAAAGTCAGTATGATATAAAAGCAGGAAATTGGCCAACAAAGTATAATGAGTGTGTTTTAGTATTAACATCTAATGGAAATATTAGTGATTTTATGTTATATGCATTAGGATTAAAAGATTATGAAGAACTAGATAATATGATAAACCAATTTTTAAAAGAAGAAAATGTAGACACAATAGAGAATATGGATTCTTATTCTTATAAGGATATATTAGGAAAAACATTTAAATTAATCAATAGTAGTGATTGTTATGAATATGATTCAGAATATAAAATTTGGAGAGACAAAACAGACAATACAACTTATATGAAACAACTAGTAGAAAAAGGAGAAGATTTAAAGATTGTTGGAATTGTACAGCCAAAAGAAGGAGTTACAGCAGCTATGTTAATGCCAGGAATTGGCTATTTATCAAGTTTAACAAATCATATTATTGAAAATGCATTAAATAGTGAAATAGTAAAGCAGCAAATAGAAACACCTGATACAAATGTATTTACTGGAAAGAAATTTGATGATAATGAAGGAAATAATGCTTTTGATATGAATTCTTTAATTGAAATAGACACAAAAGCAATACAATCAGCATTCAAAATAGATCAATCAAAAATTAAAGTAGATTTTGGAAATTTAAATAATATAGCAACTCAAAATTCATTACCAACACTTAATATAAATGATGTTTTAGGAGAGTTAAAATTTTCACTCTCAAGTAATGATATACAATTATTAATAACAGAGCTTTTAAAAGGTTATGAAGAATATATGAAAAAGCATCCAGAAGCAGATATTAATCAAGTCAGTAAACAATTGCTAGAATATCTTGGTTCAAAAGAAGTTGGAGAAATGATAAGCAAAGAAATCGAAGAGATTATTAAAGAAAATGGAGAGATTAAAATTACTGAAGAACAATTAAATAAAATTATGATAAAGATTTTGAATGGATATGAAGAATATGCAAAAGAAAATAATTTTGTTATGATTACTGATTTAGACAAATATTTAAAAGAATATATTGAGTCAGAGGAAGCAAAAAAGATTATAAGTAATAATTTATCAAAAATAATTGAGTCTCAGAATTTAGATAAACAAATTTCTAAAATTATGGAAAAATACATGAAAACTGTTATGACATCTATGAGTAAAAGTTTAGAAAAGGAAATGACAGCAAGTATTAACAAATTAAGTAAATCAATGGCTAGTGCATTTAGTATTGATGAAAAAGCTTTCGCAAGAGCATTTAAGATGAAAATGAATGAAGAGGAATTATCTGAATTATTTGCTTCACTTATGTCTAAAGAAAGAACTACTTATGAAAACAATTTGAAAAAATTAGATTATGCAGATTTAGAAAAACCATCAGGAATTAATATTTATCCAAAAGATTTTGAGGGAAATGAAGCAATTACTAATTTATTAAATGAGTACAACAATAAAATGGAAGCAGAAGGAAATGAAGATAAAGTTATTTCTTATACTGACATGGTAGGAACATTAATGAGTTCTGTTACAACAATTATTGATGTAATTAGTTATGTACTTGTTGCATTTGTTAGTATATCATTAATTGTATCTTCTATTATGATTGGTGTTATAACATATATTAGTGTATTAGAACGTAAAAAGGAAATCGGTATTTTAAGAGCGATAGGAGCTTCAAAACATAATGTTTCACAAGTGTTTAATGCAGAGACATTTATCATTGGGTTATTGTCAGGAGCAATTGGAATTGGTATTACATTACTGTTATTAATTCCTATAAATAAAATTATTTATTTAGTTTCTAATGGTGCAAATGTTAGAGCAACTTTACCAACTATGGCAGGTATTATTTTGGTTGTTTTAAGTACAATTTTAACTTTAATTGGTGGAATAATACCATCTAAAAAGGCTGCTAAAGAAGACCCTGTATTAGCTTTGAGGTCAGAATAAATTTAGGATAAATAAAAAGTGTATAAGTTAATTTCGAACTTATACACTTTTTTGTTTTTATATAAGAATTGGACTAAGAGATTTCTTCTAAATCCTTTTTAGTTAACCCTGTCAATTCTATTATTGTATCAATATCCATTCCTTTTTTTAACATTTTTTTGGCTATTTCTAATTTTGCAAAATTGATTTCAGAAACTCTATCCATTTCCCATTTTTCTCTTAATTCAGCTAATCTTCTTACTTCTTCATCTCCTGTTAAATAATTCATTTCGATTCTTGCCTTTTTTAAGGTATCATTTTTTTCTTCTGCCAATTTCACCGCCTCCTTATTATAATCATCTAAAAACACTAACCATTGATTGATTTTCTCATTCATATTAGGATTTTGCTTTCTAAATTTTGGTAGTTCTATAAAATACCATTTTATTCCTTTTAATACTTCATATTCTCTATGTTTATTTAATACAATTGCTGTTTCTGATATATATTCATCAAAACCTAATAATTCGTAATCTAATATATTTATCATTATTACCTTATTAATTTTTTGATAGTCTGAGCCTCTTTTAGTTTCTCTTGATATTACTTTTGAACTATAATATGTCGTTCTTTCTTCTATATTTTGATTATTTTTTATTTGAAGTTCTATATTTACTACTATTCCATCATTTAACTTTGCTTGTAAATCTAGCCTTCCGCCTTTTTCCTCAATTGATAGTTTTTCTAAGTTTACTTCTTCTTTTATTTGTATTTCTTCTATTTTTATTTTAAGTAATGCTTCTAAAAAATCTATTAAAAATATTTCATTTCCTTTTCTTGAGAAAAATGTCTTAAATATCACATCATTTTTTAGGTTGTATGGTTTGTTTTCTTTAGTATTACCAATGTTTACATTTGATATTTGTAGTTTGTTTTGGTTCATTCAATTCCTCCTTATTATAATGTTTGTTTATTTTTTTTGCAATATTTTCTCAAGATTATTTAACTTTTTATTAAAAATATTTCTTAGATATAAATTTTTTGAATTAAAAGAATTTTAAACTTTCTTTGAAAAAATATTTTATATAGATATTATAACTTCATTTATAGTTTATGTCAATAAAAATCGTTCGACAAAAAATGACATTGCAAATAGTTAACACACACTAGACTTTTCATACCCAATATGATATAATTTTCAAAGTTAAAACGGAGGAATTATGAACGAATATCAAAAATATATAAGAAACTTTAGTATAATAGCACATATTGACCATGGAAAATCTACACTTGCAGATAGATTAATAGAATTGACAGGAGCATTATCAAAAAGAGAAATGGAAGACCAAATTCTAGACAACATGGAGATAGAAAGAGAAAGAGGAATAACAATAAAAGCTCAATCTGTAAGAATGAAATACAAAGCATTAGATGGAAATGAATATACCTTTAATCTAATTGATACTCCAGGACATGTAGACTTTAATTATGAAGTGTCAAGAAGCTTAGCAGCATGTGATGGAGCAATTTTAATAGTAGATAGCACACAAGGAGTAGAAGCACAAACACTTGCAAATGTATATTTAGCAATAGACAATAATTTAGAAATATTACCTGTAATAAACAAAATAGACTTACCAAGTGCAAGACCTAAGGAAACACAAAAAGAAATAGAAGATATAATAGGGATACCAGCAGAAGGCTGTCCATGTATTTCAGCAAAAACAGGATTAAATGTTGAACAAGTTCTTGAAAAGATAGTAACAGAATTACCTGCTCCAAAAGGAGATGAAACATCAAAAACAAAATGTCTAATATTTGACTCATATTATGATAACTACAAAGGGGCAGTAGCATATGTAAGAATAATGGATGGTAAAATAAAAGTTGGGGATGAGATTCGACTTATGCAAGCCAATAAAGTGTTTACAGTAACAGAAGTAGGATATTTTGCTCCAGGTACATATTTACCATCACAAGAGTTAAAAGCTGGAGAGGTTGGATATATTGCAGCAAGTATAAAAAGTTTATCAGAAATACATGTAGGAGACACAATAACATTAAATAAAGAACCAGCAGAAGAGCCACTTCAAGGATACAAAAAAGTTCAACCAATGGTATATTGTGGAATTTACCCAATAGATGGAAGCCAGTTCGAAGCTTTAAAATTAGCATTAGAAAAACTAAAATTAAATGATGCAGCCTTAGAATATGAACAAGAAACATCAGCAGCATTAGGCTACGGGTTTAGATGTGGATTTTTAGGACTACTTCATTTAGAAATAATAGAAGAAAGACTAGATAGAGAATTTGATTTAGGTTTAATTACAACAGCACCATCTGTTATATATAAGGTTCACAAAACAAGTGGAGAAATATTAGATATATATAACCCAGGTGATTTACCTCCATTAGGAGAAATCTCATATATAGAAGAACCAATAGTTACAGCAAATATTTTAACACCAAAAGAATATGTTGGTGGAATAATGGAAATGTGCCAAAATAGACGTGGAATTTATGTAGATATGAAATATTTAGATGAAACAAGAGTAAATCTAATATATGAAATGCCACTAAATGAGATTATATATGACTTTTTTGACAATTTAAAATCAAAAACAAAAGGATATGCATCATTTGATTATGAATTTAAAGAATATAGAGAATCAAAACTTGTAAAATTAGATATACATGTAAATGGAGAAGCGGTTGATGCTCTTTCATTTATAGTTCATAAAGACATGGCATATACAAGAGGAAGAAAAATGGTAGAAAAACTAAAAACAGTTATACCAAGACATTTATTTACAGTTCCACTTCAAGCAGTAGTTGGAGGAACAATAATAGCAAGGGAAACAATATCAGCATTAAGAAAAGATGTATTAGCAAAATGTTATGGTGGAGATATAACAAGAAAGAAAAAATTACTAGAAAAACAAAAACGTGGTAAAGCGAGAATGAGACAAATAGGAAAAGTAGAAATGCCACAAGAAGCATTTTTGTCAGTATTAAAATTAGATGATGATGAAAAGTAAAAAATATAAAATGGGTAACAAAAAATGGAGAGCTAAAACAAGGAGATACTATTTTAGATCCTACATGGAATTTAAGAGCACACAAATATGGTTTTAAACCTGAGAATTTTTGTAGAAGTTATGATGAGATTCGAAAATCAGACATAGGAGATGATGGAATAGACTGTGAAGCTCATAAAAATGATAGAGATTTAGCAAGTTGTAAATTAGATTTGGATGATGAAACTTTAAGAGATGTTTTTAGTAGTATTGGACTTGCAGATAAATATGGAAACTTTCCAATTATAGAATTTGCACATATGTCAGAAAGTTTAGACAGTTTCAAATTTTCAGAAGAAACATCAATAACGTCACAATTAAAAGGTTTAGCAAAGTATTATCCTAAATTTGCTACAAGCATAAATGAGACAACATCTATTTTACGAGGAATTTCATTAAATCAAAAAAATCAGAATTTTAAAAGATGTGTTGTAAATAGAGTATATAAAAGGAATGATAAAAGTAAAAGGCCAATTTTATATGTATATGTAGATTTCCCTGAAGCTGGAAATAAATTTTATGTGGCAGATAAAGCTGAGGAGAAGTTTATAGAAATGCCTCAAGAAGAATTTGAGGAAAAGTTTGAGTGTTATCAAAAAGATATGGAAAAATCAAAAGGATATAGACCATGGCAGGAGTTTAATCGAACAGAGAAAATAGATAACTCAAAACAAACTCCTGAAGAAGTATTTTTTACCACAGGAAGTGAAAGATAAAAATAAAGGTTAGTTTAAGGAAAAAAGAAAGGAAACATCTAATATGAGTATAATAGAAAAGATTATTTCATTTTTCAAAAATAAATTTTATAAAAAGAACAAAATTAAAATGCTTAGTATATCACAAGATGCAAAATCAATGGAAAGTAAAAATAATTTTGTAAATTCTTTGAAAATCTCATTACCTGAAAAAAATAACCAAAAGAGAATAGAAACTTTAACTTGTGTTGGGGATGGTCTAGGCATACAAAATAAAATAAGTTATTAAATCGAAGTTTGGAAATAAGAAAGAAGGAAAATTAATTGAAACTAAATATAGTAATGGTAGAGCCTGAAATACCACAAAACACAGGAAACATTGCTCGTACTTGTGCAATAACAGGAGCAAAATTACATCTAGTTCATCCATTAGGATTTAAAATAGATGAAAAATCCATAAAAAGAGCAGGTTTAGATTATTGGGACAAATTAGAAATAGAAGAACACACATCCTTAAATAAATTTTTAGAAAAATATAAACCAGAAGAACACAATATGTTTTTTGCGACAACAAAAGGAAAAACAAAATACACAGATATAGATTATTCAAATATGGAAGAAATATTTATATTATATGGAAAAGAAACAAAAGGATTACCAGAAGACCTTTTAGAAAAATATTTAGACACAAAAACAATAAGAATACCAATGCTTCCAACATTAAGATCACTAAATCTATCAAATTCAGTTGCAATAATAACATACGAAATACTAAGACAACACAATTTTGAAACACTACAAGAAGTAAGCAACTATTTTAACAAATAAATCCCTGAAAAAGAACCGGCCCTTAACAGGGAATTAGCTAAATCCCCAAAAAAGAACCGGCACTAAAATGGGAAATAGGGAGAAATAAATATGCAAATAATAAAAAGTAAAGAAAATTCTTTAATAAAACATATATGCAAATTAAAAGAAAAGAAATATAGAAATGAATATGGAGAATTTATAGTTGAAGGTGTAAAATTAGTAAAAGAAGCAATAGAAGAAAATGCAAATATAAAATATATTGTAATTGATGAAGAAGCTAAGAATTTAAGTGGATTAGTAGAAAAATACTTAAAAGATGAGCTAATATCTATGGAACATATAATAATACAAGTGACAAGTAATATTTTTAAGTTGATATCAGATGTTGAAAAACCACAAGGAGTATTAGCAGTTATTGCTAAAACAGCTAAAGATACAGAGATTGATTATTCAGAAGATATTATTTTAGCTTTAGATGATATACAAGACCCTGGGAATTTAGGTACAATAATTAGAACAGCAGATAGTGTGGGATTAAAACAGATTTTAGTTTCAAAGGGAACGGCAGATAGCTATAATTCTAAGGTAATACGTTCTACAATGGGAGCTATATTTAGAGTGAATATTATAGAATGTGAAAATTTGGCAAATACATTAAAAGAATTTCAAAAAAATAATTATAGAGTAATGGTGACAGATTTAGGAGCCAAGCAATCTATTTATGATTTGAATTTAAAAGGTAATGTAGTAGTTATAGGAAATGAGGCTAATGGGGTATCAAAGGAAATTTTAGATTTAGCAGATGAAAAGGCAATAATTCCAATGTTAGGAAAAACAGAAAGTTTGAATGCATCTATTGCTACTGGGGTTATTTTGTATGAATATGTAAGACAAAAATTATCATTATAATAAATATTATTAAAATATAAGAAAATATAGTAATCGAAAGATTAAAAGAAGGGAAGAAGTACAATGGAAAAAGATAATAGAAATGCTTATTCAGAAGTAATAGAGATATTAAAATTATTAGATGATGAGAAGAGGCTAGAGGCATTACCAATAGAGATGTTAGAGGTAATAAAGTCAAAAGCTAATCCAGAATATAAGCCTCAAATTTCTAGTGAAATACCTTTAGAAGAGCAAAATTTACAACCAGAAACTCTTTCAATATTATCTTGGATTGCGATGAAATATTGGAGTGATGAGATAGATGAAGAAAAAGAAACTGAAGAGGAATCACAAAATGAGGAAAGTATAGAAACAAAAGAGAATAATGAGAATGATGAAAACAAAAATAAAGAAGAAGAGGTATCAGAAGAAGGACAAACAGCTTCTATATTACCTGTGTTACACAAAGACTTAAAATGGTATGAAAGAATAAAAGTAAAAATAATAGAATTTTTTAATAAAATTTTCAAAAAAGAACATAAATAATAAATGACAAGAAAGGAAAAACTTTATGAGACCAGTTATAGAAAAGAAAAAGCTTGAAGTAAGGCATTTAATCTATATATTAATTATAACTATTTGTATAATAGCAATTGGAATAGCGGTGTATATGCAGTTTTTTAAAGACGAAAAGCTAGGGGTAATATTTGGAATAACAAAAGAGCAAGATGATGAAGAATATAAAAAAATGAAAGAGAATTTTTTGAATATTTTTGATAATGGTTTAAATATAGTAGAAAGTTACCAAGGGAATATAGAAAAAATAAGAAAAGATGATGATGTAATTATATTAGGAGATAATATACAAGAACAAAAAGAAAATTATACATTAGATTTAAAAATACCATATTTTAACATCAATTCAAATTTAGCAAGGCGGGTTTAATCAGCAAATAAAATCTATATTTAAAGATAAATCTGAAAGCATAATATCTTCTACAAGTGATATAAATACTATTTATAATGTAAAATATAAAGCTTATATGAATAATAATATTTTATCATTAGTAATATTATCTGAATTAAAAGAAGGTAATAGTAGTGAAAGAATAATAATTCAGACTTATAATTATAATTTGGAAGATAATGAGGAAGTTAGTATAAGTGAAATATTACAGAAAAAAAATATAGATATAAATTATGCAAATAATAAAATAAAACAAGAGGTAAATAGTTCTCAAGAACAAAATATTAAGTTAGCAGAACTCGGATATAATGTTAGTGTAAGAGATACTAATTCTGATATTTATAAAGTAGAAAATGTAAAAGAATTTTTTATAAGTGAAAATGGATATTTGTATGTTGTTTATGCATATGGAAATGATGAATTTACAAGTGAGGTTGATGTAATTATTTTTAAGTAAATAGAAGATAAAAAATAGAGAAGTGCTAAACTTCTCTATTTTTTGAAAATAAAAGGGGATGTCTTTTTCTAAGTCAATTGATTGTTTTCAATCAACTTGAGTATAATATACTATATGTTTTTGTCCTTTGTGTGAAAAAAGTGTGAAGAAACTATTAATTAGAATGTTGTTCACCTAAAGTTAAAGTAATTTCTTTTTCCTGGCCATCACGATTAATTTTTAATTTTAAAGTATCGCCAATTGAATGTGTGTTTTTAATATCATTTAATTCATTCATTGTACTAACTTCTTTGCCATCAACTTCAAAAATAACATCTCCAATTTTTAAGCCAGCTTTTTCAGCAGCTGAATATTCATCAATAGAAAGAATATAGATACCTTTTCTTAAATTGTATTTTTGTGCAGTAGTATCATTTAAATCTCTTGCAGAAATTCCAATATATGGTCTTTTTACAGCCTTATATGTTATTAATTGATTAATAATATCTGTTGTCGAATTAATTGGAATAGCAAAACCAATACCTTCAACGCCAGTACTAGAAACTTTTAATGTGTTTATTCCAATAACTTGACCTTGACTATTAACTAAAGCTCCACCACTGTTTCCTGCATTTATAGCAGCATCGGTTTGAATGCATGTATAATTAGATTTTCCTTCATTATCTTGAACTTTTCTATTCACAGCACTTACAATACCACAAGTAATAGAAGTACCTAAGTCCAAAGGATTTCCAACAGCCATTGCAAATTCTCCAACTTTTACAGAATCTGAATCTGCAAATTCAGCAGCAGTTAGGCCAGTTTTTTCAATTTTAAGAACAGCTAAATCAGTTTGAGAGTCTTTTCCAACTATTTTTGCATCATATTGTGTATCATCTCCATATAAAGAAACTTTTATAGATGTAGCTTCTGAAATATCATAATAAACAGAACTTGATGAAGAGTCTACAACGTGATTATTTGTAACTATATATCCATCTTCACTTATAATTATACCAGAGCCAGAACCAGAACCTTGTGACATTGATTGTTGGTTTTGACCAAACATGCTATAAAAAGGAGATGAAGTTGTTACATTATAAGTAATAGAAATACCTACTATTGAAGGTAATATTTTATTTGCAGCAAAAATTGCTGTATCAGAGTAATTTGTAAGGGATACCATACTAGTATTTACTAAGCCTAAGTTTTGAGAATTATTTTGTGAGGAATAGGTAGTATTATTTCCCTTAGGTATAATTTTTTCTTTTATACTAGGAACACCAAAACAAACGCCTAGTACTAAACTACATCCTAAAACGCCACTTAAAAATGGTACTATAATATTTTTAGCAAATGAATTAGTATGATAAGATTTTTGATTGTTAATAACGTTTTTGAATTCATTTTCATTCATAATAAGAACCTCCAAGTTTTTATATTATTATAATTTATTTTATACCTATAATACAATATATTTGTGAAAATTTTGTGAAAATAGTGTTTATATTTAGTGGTTATTCTTGCAAATGTAGTATTTTGTCGAATTCTGCGATGAAAAGTTTGAAGAAATTTGGCAAAAAATATTGACAAATTTTATATAGGGATTTATACTTTAATTATTAATTATATAATTTTTATTTGTAATATTTTTGTGGATGCATACATAAAAAATATTGCTATTCTTAAAAGAGTTATAACTCATTTAATTTTTATTCTAATTTTTTAAATTTAAATAAAAAATTTTAAATCTAAAAATAAAATAGGAGGTAGATATAGTTTAAAATATTATAATATTGTAAATAAATATGAATTATAACAAAAGATATTTTAAATTAAAAACTATGAAAATACATTCGATGAAAAAAATTAAATTTTACTAGGAGGTTAATATAGAAAATTCATCGTATGACTTTTTAAATGCATTTTTAACAATATTACAAAATAATAATGAAAAAAATATAATGCTTAATTTCTTAAATGAATTAACAGGACTTAATTTAAAAGACATAGCATTCGAAAAAATAGAAAAGCTTCAAGGGATAGCAGAATATGATTTTTATCTCATTAATTTAATAGGTTTAACAGATAATGGATTAAAAGAGAAGATTTTTATAAAAACAATAAAAAAAGGAAAAATAAAAGAATCATTATTTTGTATTTGTGATTTAGCATATGAAAAGTATTTTAATAATAATTATTCAAAAGAGAAATTAAATAAACAAAAGAAGATATCTATTTTAGAAGAAAACGAAAATATAAAGCATATAAATAAAGTTTCTGTAAAATTATTTGAAGATAATTTTAATAAAGAAAAAGCAAACTTAAAAATCTATTTTGTAGAAATATCAAAAATTATGGAACAATGTAAAAACAGTAAAAATAATTGGAAAGGAATGAAAAGATATATTGAAATAAACCCTAAAAATATAATAATTGTTGGTGTAGAAAATATAGCTTGAATTATTAAAGAAAATTTATTATAATTCTTATATAATAAATAAAAAAGGAGAGTATAAAATGAAATATATCTATACACCACAAGGAGTTTGTTCTATGCAAATGATATTTGAAATAGACAATGGAATTGTAAAAGATTTGCAAATTATAGGAGGATGTCCAGGAAACACAGTAGGAGTATCAACATTAGTAAAAGGAAAGAACATTGATGAAATAATTCAGATGTTAAAAGGAATACCATGTGGAAGTAAAGGTACATCATGTCCAGACCAAATTGCAAAAGCATTACAAGAATATAAAGAAAAATATAAAATCTAAAAAATTGTTGTAAAAAAGATGACAATTATTTATGATTGTCATCTTTTAATATAAATTTAATTTCAATTAAAATAAAAGTTTAAGTCCAAAAATTAAGTATTTAATTATTTCTGGTCAGGTTCAATCCCCATGTAAGGTAATACTTCAGAAAGTATTTTAGAAACAACAGGGGCAGCAGTTTGTCCACCTTGGTGACTATCACCTTTTGGGTCATAAAGGGTAACTAAAATTACAACTTGAGTATTTTCAATAGGAGAAATTGCAGCAAAAGAAGTTGTATAACCAGCATTTAAATCAGCAGCTATTGGTTCAGAAGTACCAGACTTACCGCCAATAGAATATCCTTGAACTTGAGCATTTTTTCCTGTACCATCAGTAACAACAGATTGCATCATGGATTTTAGCTCATTAGATGTTTTAGAAGAAATAACTTGTCTAACTTTGGTTGTTTCAAATGTAGTAACTTCTCCTGTATCAGTATTTGTCATAGATTTAACAATTTTTGGTTGAAGAAGGTAACCATTATTAGCAATAGAGCAAAGAGCTGTGCACATTTGTAAAGGAGTAATTGTAAATCTTTGTCCAAATGACATAGTTGCAAGTTCGACAGGATGAACTTTATCTAAATCATAAAATATACTAGAAGATTCTCCTGGTAATCCTGATAATGTTTTATTAAAGAAACCAAAAGCATTATAATATTTGTATAATGTAGGAGCTCCTATTCTTTTAGCTAATTGCATGAAAGCAGGGTTACAAGAATTCATTAATGCTTCTCTTAAAGTTTCACTTTGATGGGTTGTATAATATGGTGCTTGATATTTCCAACATTGAATAATAGTACCACTTATATCTTCAAAACCATTACAATAAAAGTCATTTTGAGTATCAGTTTTAGTAATGTTCTCTTCAAGAGCAACAGCAGAAGTAATTAGCTTAAATACAGAACCTGGTTCGTATGTCTCAGATACAGAACGAATTTTCCACATTTGTTGTATTCTATCAAATCGTTCTTGATTTGATAATGAGTCCCAATTATCAGCATAATATGATGTTGGTACACGTGGATTATTTAAGTCGTAATCTGGATAAGAAGCCATGGCCAAAATGTCACCAGTTTGTGGATTCATAACTATACAGTTTCCACCTTTTGAACATGAATTGTCATCTACTGCTTGTTTTAAATGTCTTTCAACAATAGATTGAATATTTACATCTAAAGTAAGAGTTAAATTATATCCATTTTCAGCTTCTATAAAAGATTGCTGAGAATTTGGAATTTCACTTTTAGAAGCGTCTCTTGATGTTACTATTTCTCCAGAAGTACCTTTTAATATAGAATCATAAGAGTATTCAATTCCAGCTAGTCCTTGATTATCTGTTCCACAAGATCCAATTATTTGTGAGGCTAAAGACCCATATGGATAATATCTTTTAGTATCATCATCTATATTAATTCCAGCAGTAATCTTATTTTCTTTCATCCAATTTTTTAACTTGTTTACAACATCTTCTTCTACTTTTTTAGCTATTACTATAGTGGATGATGAATTATTAACTTTTTCTAAAAGTTCATCATAATTTAATTCAAATATTTCAGATAATCCTTTTGTTATTTTTTGTTTTAATTCAGCTGTTTTTTCATCAGTTTTGCCTTTTATTTTTGAAGGATTTATTGAAATTGTATCAACCGTTTCGCTAATAGCAAGAGAAGCACCAGTTGAGTCGTAAATATTACCTCTTTTGCTACTAATTTCTGAACTTGTAGTTTGTTGTCTTGTCGCCAGACTTGATAAATGTGAACCATCAATTATTTGTAAGTAAAATAGCCTACAAATAAGAAAAACAAATGCGGAAAATGATATCATTAAAGCAATTTTTAACTTTTTTGTTGGAATTACATTGTGAATGTTTAAGTTATTTTTCATTTTAGATATTTTCTCATCAGTTTTTGATTTTATTAATTTATTTTTTATTTTTTTTGCAAGTTTATTATTTTTTTTATTCATATAATCACCTTTATAGATAGTTTACAATTATTTTATAGTAATTAAAGATAAAAATCAATAAGTTTATAAAAAAAGTATAAGAGGGAGGATTGGTTTTGTTATCAAAAATAAAAAGTATGTCATTAGAAGGACTAAATGGGTATTTAGTTGAAATACAAACTGATATATCAGGAGGAATTCCAAGTTTCGATATTGTAGGGTTACCAGATATCAGGGTAAAAGAAGCAAAAGAAAGAGTAAAAACAGCAATAAAGAATTCTGGAATGGAATTTCCAAGTAGAAAGATTGTAGTTAATTTGTCACCAGCAGATAAAAAGAAAGAAGGGACCTTTTTTGATTTATCAATAGCAGTTGGAATTTTAATTTCAATTGGAGAAATAAGTAGAATAGAAATAAACGAATTTAGCAATACAATTTTTATTGGAGAACTTTCATTGGATGGAAGGATAAATAAAATAAATGGGATTCTACCTATGTGTATTGAAGCAGTAAAATTAGGAATAAAAAGGGTCGTTGTTCCTGTAGAAAATAGCATAGAAGCATCAATAGTAAAAGATTTAGAAATTATACCAGTAGATAATTTAACACAAGTAATAGATTACATTAAGGGAGATACAAAAATATGTAGTACAAGTTCAAATGAAAATATAAATTTAAAAAGTTTAGAACATTATGATATAGATTTCTCAGAAGTGAAAGGTCAAGAAAATGCTAAAAGAGCGTTAGAAATTGCTGCAACACGGTTCTCATAATTGTCTTTTAATTCGGAAGTCCAGGATCTGGAAAAACAATGTTAGCAGAAAGAATGACTACAATATTACCAGATTTAACTTTTGAGGAAGCCTTAGAAATAACTAAAATTCATAGTATTGCAGGAGAAATAGATAGTAAATTTGGATTAATAACAAAAAGGCCTTTTAGAGGGCCACACCATACAAGTTCGCCAATATCTATAATAGGAGGAGGGAGAATACCTAAGCCTGGAGAAATTAGTTTAGCTCATTTTGGAGTATTATTTTTAGATGAGCTTCCAGAATTTAGAAAAACTACTTTAGAGGTTTTAAGGGGACCATTAGAAGAAGGAAAGGTCACAATAAGTAGAATAAATTCAACTCTTACATATCCTTCAAATTTCATGTTAATTGCAAGCATGAACCCTTGTCCTTGTGGATATTATGGAACAGATGATGATAAATGTCATTGTTCAGAACGAGCCATTTCAAATTATATTGGACAAATAAGTCGGACCACTTTTAGATAGAATTGATTTACATATAGAAGTAAAACCTGTCCAATATAAAAAAATAAGTTCTGATGAAGATTTTGAATCATCAAAAGATATTAGAAAAAGAATAAATAATGCTAGAAAAATTCAAATTGAAAGGTATAAAAATTTGAGGATATTTTCAAATAGTGAATTGACACCAAATCTAGTAAAGCAGTTTTGTAAGATTGATAATAAAAGTAAAGAATTATTGAGAAGAGCATTTGAACAATTAGGATTAAGTGGTAGGGCATATGTAAGAATATTAAAAGTAGCTAGGTCAATAGCAGATTTAGAAGGAGAAGAAAATATAAAACAGGTTCATATAGCAGAAGCAATTCAATATAGAAATTTAGATAGGAAATATTGGAGAAGAATTTAATAAAGAGAGGTTAGATTTTTTGGAATTAATAAAGCTTGAAGATAATTTATACCCTGTAAGATTAAAAGAAATTAAAGGTGTACCAAAAAAATTATATGTAGAAGGAGATATAAATAATTTAAACAATGAATGTGTAGCAATAGTAGGTTCTAGAAAATGTACAGAATATGGTAAAAAATGGTGTAAAGTTTTTGTAAAAGAATTAGTAAAATATGGTATTACAATAGTAAGTGGTATGGCAATAGGAATAGATACAATAGCACATGATACTGCAATAAAGTCAGGAGGAAAAACAATTGCAGTTCTTCCTTGTGGTTTAAAAAACATATATCCAAAAGAAAATAGTGTTTTATATAAAAATATTATTTCAAATGGAGGAACTATAATTACAGAATATGAGCCTGAGAAAAAAGCAAGTTCAGATAAATTTTTAGAAAGAAATAGAATTGTAAGTGGTTTATCTATTGCTGTTCTTGTTGTAGAGGCAGCATATAGAAGTGGAACAAGTGTTACAGCAAAATTTGCTAAACAACAAAATAGAGATGTTTTTTGTATACCACGGAAGTCTTGATAATTCTAAAAGTATAGGAACAAATGCATTAATTAAGGAATTTGCCAAAATAGCAACATGTCCAGAAGATATTGTGAGTAATTATAGTTTTTTACATAAAAATGAGAATGTAATTGAAAATAATAACTATATAGAAGAAAATATACTACCAGAATACAAAGATATTTATAAGGTTATAACTGAAGAGCCAATAGATATAAATGATATAGCCAAATACAGCAATATAAAATTGAAAGAGCTAATGCCAAAACTGACAATTTTGGAACTCGAAGGAAAAATTATAAAGGTTCATGGAAATAGATACAAAAGAACGGAGTAGAAACTGTTAAATGGAATAAATAATTGGAGGTGTTACAATAAATAAAAAGAGATTTGGTAATATAGGAGAAAAAATTAGTTGTATTTATTTAAAAAGTATTGGATATGAGATTATAGAAAGGAATTTTAATTGCAAGCAGGGAGAAATAGACATAGTAGCAAAAGATAAAAATGAATATGTTTTTATTGAAGTAAAGTCTAGAAGTAATTTATATTATGGAAGACCAAGAGAAGCTATAAACAGTGAAAAACAAAATCATATATATAGAAGTACTAAATATTATTTATATAAAAAAGGGTTAAATAATGTTTTTGTTAGATTTGATGTAATAGAAGTTTATTTAATAAAAGATAAGTACAAATTGATGCATTTGAAAAATGTTGATATTAAGTGCTAGGAATATGAATATAATAAGATAAAATTTCTATGATGCGAAATAAAATATAAAATACAAAAAGTTATTTCGCATTTACGAAATAACTTGACAAATTAAGGTCCAGAAAATATAATTAATTGATTAGTAGAAAAGTAAATTGAGGTAATAGTATGAATGTTTTAGAAGAAACAAAAATTTTAATGAAAAAGTATAAAATAAAAGCAAATAAAAATCTTGGACAAAATTTTTTAATAGATGATACTGTAATAGAAGATATAGTTAATGGAGCAAAAATTGAAAAAGAAGACCTAATAATAGAAATAGGTCCAGGATTAGGAAGTATGACAGCATTATTATTAGAAAAAGCTAGAAAAGTTATATGTGTAGAATTAGACAAAAAAATGATACAAATTTTAAATGACAGATTTATAGCATATAACAATATCGAATTAATAAATGAAGATATTTTAAAACTTAATTTAAAAGAAATAATAAAACAAGAAAAGGAAACTAATTGTATAAAGTCAGTTAAGATAGTAGCAAATCTACCATATTATATAACAACTCCAATAATTATGAAATTACTAGAAGAAGACTTAGATATAGAAAGTATAACTGTTATGATACAAAAAGAAGTTGCTGATAGACTTATAGAAATTCCATCAGGAAAAAACACGGGAGCTATAACATATACAGTTTATTATTATTGTGAATCTGAAAAAATAAGAGAAGTAGAAAACACTTCTTTTATACCTATGCCTGAAGTTACATCAGAAGTAATAAATTTGAAGTTAAGAAAAGAACCAGTTGTTAAAGTTGAAAATAAAAAAGTATTTTTTAACATTATAAAAAGTGCATTCATGCAAAGGAGAAAAACCTTATTAAATGCTTTGGTAAATACAGGAGTATTTAAAAGTAAGGAAGAAGGAATAGAAATATTAAGAAAATTAAACTTAAGAGAGGATATAAGAGCTGAAAACCTTACAATAGAAGATTTTAGTAGAATTTGTAATTTATTTTGTGAAAGAATTAAATAGAGGTTACAAATCACAGCTATGAAAGTTACATATATATTAAAATGCAGTGACGCGCAGTTTGGGAGGGCTTTCTCCTTTTAAACATTAATTTACAGCACATAATTCTTATTAGTACAAATTTTATTTAGGGTTTGCCCGACCAGTAAGGAACGAAATTTTAATATATATGTAACTTTCATAGCTGTGATTTGTAACAAACAAGGTTATATAGGGAAAAATATTTAGGAAAACCTATTCCAATTTTCCAAAAAAGATGTTATAATAGTATTTGAATAAAAAGAAGGAGGATTATATGAACCAAATATTAGTTACAGAGAAATTATATATAACTCCAGAATTAAAAAGAAAAAAGAAAATGTACAAGCTAAATTTTATAATATCAATAATATTAATAACAATATTATTTTCTTTTTATGCATATGCTGAGTATGATAGAAATAAAAATGAAGACATATCAAAAGATATATTAGCTGGAATGACTGTAAAGCAAAATACAGTAGTAAATGATGATACAATAATAAATAGTGATAATGAGGCGTGGATTATATCTTTAGATGGAAGCGGTGACATTGTAAATTTACCTGAAGACCCCCAGCCACAAACAACAACTTTAACAGGTACATATACAGCATCAAATGGGAAAACTTATAATACAATAGGGTCTATAAACATTCCATCAATAGGGGTTAATTATCCAATTTTAGCAGAAACAACAGATAGTTTATTAAAAGTTTCAGTATGCAGATTCTGGGGTGGAAATGCAAATGAAGTAGGAAATTTATGTATAGCAGGACACAATTATAGAAATAATAGATTTTTTAGTAAAGTATTAACTTTAAAAGTAGGAGATATCATAGAAATAACAGATTTAAATAATCAAACAATAAAATATTCAGTTTATGATAAGTATACAGTAGACCCTAAAGATAGAAGTTGTACAAGTCAAGTAACAAATGGCAAAAAGATAGTAACACTTATTACTTGTACAAATGATAGTAAACAAAGAGTAATTGTACAAGCAGAAGAAATCTAAAATAAAAAAATATCTTTTCGAAAAAAGCAAGTATTTCGAAAAGATATTTATTTTTAAATTAATCTTGTTCAACATCGTTAAAAATAGGGTCGCTAAAAAACTCAATTAAAGTTATATTAAACCCTTCACAAACATGTAATAGGGTATCTAATTTTATAAGTTCTGTTGTACCATTCATAAAAGAACACAAAGTAGAACGAGGAATTCCAGAAGCTTTAAATAATGCCCATATAGACATGTTATGTTTATCTAAATAATAACGCATACGTTTGCGAACAGCATCTGATAAAGTCATAATATTACCACCTTTAATTTTTTTATATACAAAATTATAGCAAGAAAAATGTCGAGAATAGTCTATTTGAGTATACTTTCAGGTACTTTTTGTACACAAAAAATACATAATATTTTTACAAATAGTTTGAACCAAAATGCGAAAAATATTCTAGAAGAAAGGAATGAAATTTTATATGAAAAAAATAATAGTAATTGGAGCAGGAGCATCAGGTTTAATTGCAGCTATATTTGCTAGAAAATGCGGAAATGATGTTACTATATTGGAAAAAAATGAGATATGTGGTAAAAAGCTTTTAGCAACAGGTAATGGAAGATGTAATTTTTGGAATGAAAACCAGTCTTTAGAACATTATAGAAGTTCAAATTTTGATGAAATACCAGAAATAATAAATACATATAATAGTCAGGAAATATTAGACTTCTTTAAAAATATAGGTATAGAGGCAAAGATAAAAAATGGATATTATTATCCTTTTTCAAATCAAGCAATCAGTATGCAAAAAGCTTTAATATTAGAAGCAGAAAAGCAAAATGTAAAAATACAGTTTAAACAAGAAGTAATAGATATAAAAAAGATAAATGATAAATTTGAAATTGTTACAAAAAGTGGAGAAAAAATGATTTATGATAAAATAATATTATCAACAGGTTCGAAAGCAGCTCCAAAGACAGGTTCAGATGGTATTGGATATGAAATATGTAAGAATTTTGGCCATTCAATAATAGAACCACTACCAGCCCTAGTACAATTAAAGGCAAAAGAACCATTTTTAAAAGAATGGGAAGGAATAAGGTCAAATGTTTTGATAAAATTGTATGAAAATAATGAAGTAATTGCAGAAGAAAGAGGAGAAATACAGCTTACAAATTATGGAATAAGTGGAATTTGTGTATTTAATTTAAGTGGTAGAGTTGCAAGAGGATTGGATAAAAATAAGAAAGAAGTTGTAGAGATAAACTTTTTAGAAGGATTAAATATAATAAATCAAAATAAATTCATAGAATGGATGAACAAAAGAAATGAAGTAGTGAAGAACAGAACTGTATTTGAATTATTAGAAGGAGTTTTAAATTACAAACTTGTAAATGTGTTATTAAAAATAACAGATATAGGTAAAAAAGAACAGTGGGAAAAGCTAGATGATAAAAAAAGAGAGATTTTAGCAAGAAATATTGTAAGTTTTAGACTAAATATAATAGGAACAAATTCATATGATAAAGCTCAAGTGTGTTCTGGTGGAGTACCTTTAAGTGAGTTAGATACACATTCAATGGAATCTAAAAAGGTAAAAGGATTATATATTACAGGAGAGATTCTAGATGTAGATGGAGACTGTGGAGGATATAATTTAGAGTGGGCATGGATAACAGGAATGATTGCAGGAAAAAGTGTAACATAAAAATGTAATAAAAAAGGAGAGGCTAAATGATAAGAGTAAGGCAAGTAGAGACTAGTATAGAAGCAAAAGACGATGAAATAATAAAAAAATGCGCAAAGAAACTCAAATTAAATAAACTTGAAATAATAAACTATAAAATAGTAAGAAAATCAATAGATGCAAGAGATAAAAATAATATTGTATATTGTTATGAAATTGATGTTCAAATAAAAGAAGAAGAAAAGATTTTAAAAAGAAATAAATCAAAAGATATATTAAAAACACCAAATGAAAAATATGATTTCAAAATAACAGGAACTAAGAAGATGACTCATAGACCAGTAATAATAGGATCTGGTCCAGCAGGATTATTTACAGCCTATATGCTTGCAAAGCATGGATATAAACCTTTAGTTTTAGAAAGAGGAGAAAAGGTTGAAGATAGGATAAAAACAGTAGAAAAATTTTGGAATGAAGGAATACTTAATTTAGAGTCGAATGTACAATTTGGAGAAGGTGGAGCTGGAACATTTTCAGATGGAAAACTTAATACTTTAGTAAAAGACAAAGAATTTAGAAACAAAAAGGTATTAGAAATATTTGTAGAAGCAGGAGCACCAGAAGAAATCTTATATATAAATAAGCCACATATCGGAACTGATTGCTTAAGACAAGTAGTTATAAATCTAAGAAAAAAGATTATAGATATGGGAGGAGAGATAAGATATAATTCTTGTTTAACAAATATTAATATTAAAGATTTGAGAATTAAATCAATAGAGATAAACAACAAAGAAGAAATAGATGTAGATGTTCTTGTTTTAGCAATAGGTCATAGTGCAAGAGATACTTTTAAAATGTTAAGTAAAAATAAAGTTCCAATGGAACCAAAGCCTTTTGCAGTAGGAGTTAGAATACAACATTCTCAAGACATGATAAATGAAAATCAATATGGTAATTTTAAAGATAAACTTCCACCAGCATCATATAAATTAACATATCATGCAAGTAATGGTAGAGGAGTGTATTCATTTTGTATGTGTCCAGGTGGATATGTAGTAAATAGTTCATCTGAGGAAAAGTGTTTAGCAATAAATGGAATGAGTAATTATAAAAGAGAGTCAAAAAATGCTAATTCTGCAATAGTAGTAACAGTTTCTCCTAAAGATTTTGAGGACAAGCTATTTGGTGGATTGGAATTCCAAAAAGAATTAGAAAAAAGAGCTTATATTGTAGGTAATGGAAAGATACCAATACAACTATTGGGTGATTTTATGGAAAATCAGAAATCAACTGAAATCAAAAGCATCGAACCTATATTTAAAGGACAATATGAATTTGCGAATTTACAAGAAATATTACCTGATTTCATAATAGAATCTTTAAAAGAAGCTTTTGTAAATTTTGATAAAAAGATAAAAGGTTTTGCAGACGGTGATACAATCCTTGCAGCAATAGAAACAAGGACCTCATCACCTGTAAGAATTGTAAGAGATGATAAATATAGCCAAAGTGAAATAAAAGGAATTTATCCAGCAGGAGAAGGTGCTGGATATGCAGGAGGAATAATGTCAGCCGCAATGGATGGATTAAAAACAGCTGAAAACATTGCGAAAATTTGGAAAAATAAATGAACTTGGAAAGAAGTTTTTTCTCCTTTCCAAGTTTTTTATATTCTTAGGAAAGTCATCCACGAACGTTACGAATTTCCTTAGAAAATCTTATTCTTGTTTTTTTCAATTTGCTTTTAAAAGATTAGATAGACTTTTTAGTGTATTAAGGGCTTCAATAATTTCCTCTTCACTATATTCTTCCAAATAGGTTTTTGTTTTATCTAAAACATTATCATCAAGACCATATAAAATATAATCAGCAGAATGTCCACTTACATCTCTTAATAATTTAATACTTCTATAAACCAAGTTACCTTTTCCTTCTTCAACAAGTCCTAGAAATTGACTTGAAATACCAATTTGTTTAGCTAAATCTGTTTTATTAAGTCTAAGTTCATTTTCTCTAATTGCTTTGATTCTTTTTCCTCTTATTAGTTGTTCTTGTTTTTCTTGATTAACATCAAAATTTTTACTCATAATAATACTCCTTCTTTCATATAAATTTAAAATAGATTTATATAATTTTAAAACATAAAAGCTATAATATGTTGGAAAAAAATTATGTGTACATATAGTAATTTCTTATATTTTGTGATATAGTTTATTACAATATGTCGAATTTTGTCGAAATATGTCGAAAAATAGGAGGAGATTTATGGATTGTAAACCAATGAAAATTTTAATTATAGAAGACGATATTGATGACTGTAATTCTTTTAAGCAATGTGCAAAGAATAGAGATGATATTGAAATAGTCGCAATAACTGATTCTGATTTAGAAGGATTGAAATACACAAAAGCAAAAAGACCAGATGGTATAATACTAGATTTAGAACTAAATAATAGTTCAACAGGAAGTATAGATTCATTAGAGTTTCTAAATAATCTAAAACAATTACATTTAAATTATGAACCAATAGTTATAGTTACAACACATATAAATTCTAAAAGAACATATGATATATTACATAGAAATGGTGTAGATTTAATACTTTATAAAGATAATCCTAAATATTCTAGTGAACATGTACTAAATAATTTTATAAGTTTAAGAAAAACTAATGTTAATACTAGGACAACTTCAATTGAGGAAATTTTAGAAAATGAAGAAGAGAAAATATCAAAGTTAATAAATAGTGAATTAGAAGCTGTTGGTGTAACAGCAAAATTAAAAGGAAGAGGTTACATACATGATGCAATTTATTATTTGTTACAAAATGAGAAAAGTGATATAAATGTTATTCAATATTTAACTAAAATATACAAAAAGTCTGGAACCACAATAACAAATGGAATTCAAAATGCAGTTATTCATGCATGGAGAGTAATGCCAATGGAAGATATAGAAAAACATTATACTGCCAGAATAAATTATGAAACAGGAATTCCAACACCAATGGAATTTATATACTATTATGTGAATAAAATAAAGAAATTAATATAGGTTTATTTACAATAAAAATTTGTGGATAAACCAAAAAAAGAGCGTACAGTCGAATGTACGTTCTTTTTTTACCATTTTTACCTATCTTTTCCCATCAGAGTATACCGCTGATTTTCCAGCATATGATGGTATTGTTATTTCAACAAGATGATGTGAGCGTTTTGTTGAAAAGGTGGTGGGAAATATGAGCTTATATGATGCATTTTGGAAATGGGTAAGTCGTTGGATGGGATAAGACAAAAAAGATAATCAATAAAAAAATATTGATTATCTTTTTATTTTTTTGTTGAATAGGAAAAATCGCAGATTTTGACTATTCAAGCAAAGAGAAAAATAGACAA
>CAOKHL010000009.1 GCA_948468315.1 uncultured Eubacteriales bacterium | reverse complement strand
TTTTCTCTTTGCTTGAATAGTCAAAATCTGCGATTTTTCCTATTCAATAAAAAAAAGAGAGTTTCCTCTCTTCTATTCTCTAAAAAATATATACTTACTACTATTTGTAGTTTTAGCTTTCATTGTTGTTCCTTCATAAATATCATCTAAAGGAATTTGAAAATTTATTGGACATGAATATTTTTCATTTTGATTATTTATAATATTTATTTTAAATTTAACTTTACAATTTATGCTATCTGTTGATATACCTACATCCTCTAAAATGCTTCCATCAAATGATACCTGTTTATTTTCATCCATTTTATAATTAGTTACTAAATTATTATTTAAATATTCTAAAGTTATTGGGTTTGAGCAATCTGTAAAAAAAGTGGGTTCATTATAATCTGCTGTGTCATTTTGCTCATTTGTGTATATTATATTAAATTTTATATTATCACTTAAATTTTCTTCTATTTCATGTTTTAGTCCAAAATTCATTATATTTTTATAATTTAGACTTTTATTTCCAACAGTATCTGAACCTTCTAAACTAATGTTATCTATATAAAGCTCTTTGATAGTATTTTTATTTGTAAATTCTTCTCCATTATCTATATATACTGCTATATCAGTGTATTGATATATATTTAAATCTTGCAAGTTTTTCTCTTCACTTAAATCTATTGCATTTGCACTGCTACAAATAACTATTTTTTCAACTTTAAATACTTGTTCTTTATTGTTTTCATGAACTTGCATATTATTTTCTGCAAAATGTTTTATCTTTAAATGTTTATTAATAATACTTCCATATATATATACTAATATAATTAAAATTATTATTAATATAACTAATACATATTTAGTATTTATTTTAAATTTTCTTTTCATATCTTTTTCCAATTTACTATAGTTTATTATATAAATATTGCATATAACTGAAAACTTTGTCTGCCCAATTTTCGTCACTTGCATATCTTATATTTACAGATTTGGCTGTTGTTCCATTAAAATATATCCCAGTTGCTGTTAATTTATCATTAATTTTTGTTCCTGCAACATGTAAGTATCTTGTTGACAAACTCTCAGCTACTTTATTTATTGCATTTTCATAACTTTCAAATGTTGTAGCACTATTGTATGGGTCGCTGTCATAAGCTGTATATCCAAATAAATTATTTTTGTCTGCTGCAATTTTTGAAGTCCCCCATGCACTTTCATGTATACCAATACATGCTAAAAATATCCCATTTATTTTATATTTTTGTTCTGCATTGTAGAATACTTCTGCATTCTGCTCAAATATTTTGTTTTTGTCACTAAAATTATTTGATAATACTGTTTTATAATCACTAAGTGTTAATCCACTTGGAACACTTAAATCCATCTCTATATTTAGGTTATTTTTCAATGTTGCTACTCTATTTTTCTCTTTAATTAATGGTGTAACTGCTTCTGATGTAATATTTGTAGTTTTTATATATCCCTCTTTCCCATTATATGATACTTTTATCCATTCTTCTCCAGCTTCTTTTATTGTTACATTTAAATATCTTGGAATATTGCAAATCGTATTACTATCTTCTTTTGCTTCTTCTTTTAAGTCTTCTGCTTCTAATAAATACATTTTGTCATCTATATGTACACTATATTTTTTTAAGAAATCTGATGTTCCTTTATATATAATTTTTGTTACTACTTCTTCTAAAGTTATGCTATCTATTATTTCTTCATTAATCATTTCTTCATTTTTATATTCTTGAAGTGCTGTTACTTGTATTTTTCCTGTTTTTCCTTCTTGTTTTACTTGCTCTTCATCTTTAGGTAAATTTGGATTGTCTTCATATTCAGTTTTAAATTCTACATCCCTTTGTTCATTTACCATCTTTTTGTTTGAATCTGTATTTTCTAGCATAACTTGTATTACATCTATTGATTTTTGATTTTGCTCAAATGCTACTACTTTCTCTGTTTCTTTTTCATTTGTAGCAAATATACGGTTTTTGAAAAATGATACTATAAGTGCTATTATTACTATTGCAGCAAAAAACCACATTATACTAAATCTTATTACTATTTTACCATCTTTGGTTCTATTCATAAAATCTATTCCTTTCTCATTTTCCATTTACATATAATTATATTTGTCCATAATTACTATACTATACTTCAAGTTTATTGTCAATGTAATCATTTACCAAAATTTTCAAAACTGCTGCTATTGGTACTCCTAAGAACATTCCTATTATTCCGAAATATCCTCCCCCTATTGTTACAGAAAGAATTACAAGTATTGGACTAATTTGTAAAGAGTCTCCTATTATCTTTGGATTAATAATATTTGCATCTATTTGTTGTAAAATAATTATAGCAATTAACATTATTATCGCTTTTGAGAAACCTGCTGTAATCAATGTTATTAAACCTGCAATTGAAATTGCAATTATCGCTCCAAAATAAGGTATCATATTAAATAAACCTATTGAAAATCCTAGCAATGAAGCATATTTTATGTTTAAAATTTTCATAACTATTGTTGCTAATACACCAACAATTACTGCATCTAAGAATTGACTTGAAATGAATTTAAAAAATACCCCATTTGCTTTATAAAAATATGTTTCTATATTTTTATATGTCTTTTCTTTAAATAAAACTTTTGTTAATCTCTTAAAGAAGTTTAATATTTCATTTCTTTCTGCTAGTATATAAATAGATACTACTATTGATACAAATACATCAAAAATTCCTGTTGCTACTCCAACTACACTTTTTACATATCCTGTTATACGGTCTATACTTAAATATTGTTGTATATCTAAATTTTGCAAATCCTTTAATGCTGAATATATCTTTTCTGTCTTAAAAATAGAATCATCTGGCAAATTATTATATGTCTCAATAATTTTCGAATAATAATTTTGTAAATTTCCTATTAATTCATTAATGCTTTCTATTAAAACTGGTAATATAACATTTATTATAATAAATAAAATTAAGATAGCAATAATATATGTTGTAAATATGGCAAATTTTCTTGCATGCTTTCTTAATACTTTTGTTCTAGCTTTTTTAAATGTCCTTTCTATTTTACTCTCTGGAATATACAATAAATATGCCATTAATAATCCTGCTAGAAATGGTGATACTATTGATAATAAATTTTTTACGAAATTTGTTAAATCTCCTATACTGTCTATTGCTTTATATATAACAATCAATAATGTTCCAAGTGTTAATAAAAACACCCATTTTTTCCAGTGACTTTTTATTTCCTCTTTCATATTTCTTCATCCTTTCAATTTTTATTATATTTCTATTTCTAATCCTACTGGGCAATGGTCACTTCCCATAATATCTGCATAAATTTTAGCTTCTTTTATTTTTTCTTTAATATCTTTTGATGTTATAAAATAATCTATCCTCCAGCCTACATTTTTTTCTCTTGCTCTGCCCATATATGACCACCAACTATAACAATCTGTTTTTTCTGGATATAAATATCTAAAAGTATCTATAAATCCTGCTTCTAAAAGTTCTGTCATTTTATTTCTTTCTTCATCTGTAAATCCTGCATTTCTTCTATTTGTTTTTGGATTTTTTAGATCTATTTCTTTATGTGCTACATTTAAATCTCCACACATAATTACAGGCTTTTTTTGATTTAATTCTAATAGATATTTTCTTATTTCATCTTCCCATACTTGTCTATAATCTAATCTTTCCAATTCTCTTTTTGAATTTGGTGTATATATATCTACCATATAAAAGTTTTCAAACTCAAGTGTTATTACTCTTCCTTCTTTGTCATGTTCTTCTATTCCAATTCCATACTTAATGCTTTTAGGTTTTTGCTTTGTAAATATTGCTGTTCCTGAATAACCTTTCTTTTCTGCACTATTCCAATAACAAAAGTATTCTTGAAATATTGGCAATTGTAAAATTTCCATTACTTCTTTGCCTTTTTCTTCAGTTACTTGCATTTTTGTTTCTTGTAAACAAAATATGTCCGCATTTTGCTCTTTGAAAAATCCTTCAAATCCCTTTTTTAAACATGCTCTTATTCCATTTACATTCCATGATATTAGTTTCATTATTTTTAACCTCTCTTGGATAGTTCTAGATTTTGGGTAAAATCTTGTATATCCTTAATTTGATACATATATTATATAGAGTTTTTTTGTATTTGTAAATATTTATTGTATATTTTTTCATTGACATAATTTTATCTAAATAATGGCAAACAAAAAGACTAGGAATTGCTCATTTTTCCTAGTCTTTTTTATGATTATTTTCTAATTTATAACCTCAACAGGTAAATATCTAACTCCCCAGGCTAATGCTTCACTGTGAGAACCAACATAAACATCTATCCTGTTTCCTTTTATTGCTCCTCCTCTGTCTTCTACAACATATGTTTTTCCATTTATATTAAGTTTAGTTCCAAATGGTAAATTTGATGGGGCAGCTACTGTACGACCTGCTGATGCTTTTGTTCCTGATGATGTATATCCGTTAGCATATGAACCACAACATTTTGAACAATGGCAGTAAGCTGTTACTTTATATATTTTAACTGTTGATGAAGATGTAGTACTACTAGCTGTATCTTCAGTATTTGTTCCTCTTGTTTTTGAACTTGATCTTGAAGATGTTGTTTTTGATTTTACTTGTATAATTTTATTTACAGGCTCTTGTACTATTTCTTCTGAAATTTTATTTTTTTCTATTTCTATATCATTCTGATATTTTATTTTATAAGTTACTTTTTTCTTTCCTTCTACTCCTTGTTGTAATACTTTGTTTTGTGTACTTGAGCTTCCCTCTGATACGTCTTTTGTTATTGTCTCATAAGGAATAGTTTCTTCAATTTCTACTATTTTTTCTGTTATTGTAGTATAAGCCTCTAATAGTGAATCTAAAGTCATTTCAATTCCACTTTCAGATACTTTTGCTACTTCTATTTCTTGTTTAGACTTGTCTGAAATTTTGATTGTTTTGTTTGATGATATTTCTTCATCAATATTTGGTGTAACTCTTTCATTGCTTTCTAATATAATGTTATTGTCATCTAGTATTTCTTTAACATTTGTTTTTGATGTAAGAACTGTCATTTCGTAACCATTTGATAATTCAATTTTTACTGTATTTACTTTTGTTGTTACTGCCATTACTCCTACTCCTGAAAGTAAGATTAATATTAAACATATTCCAATCACTTTTATTAAAGAAAATTTACTTTTGTTTTTTTTCTGCATAAAACAGATACCTCCTTTAACAACAATTACTATTATAACTCATTTTGCGAATTTTGTCAAATTTGGGAAATTTTGTCTTTTTTGTTTCTATTGTTTGTCACTATTATATTATATGTTTTTAGTTGGTAAAATATGAAAAAAATTTTTATTTTTTTATTTTGGGACAGGTAATTTCAAATTGGGGACAGGTCCTTTCTCAAAAGGACCTGTCCCCAATTTGAAATTACCTGTCCCCAATTTGAAAAATTATTTTCCAAAATAGCTGTCTATTAATATTTGTCTCATTTCTTCAACTAAAGGAACTCTTGGATTTGCTGTTGTGCATTGATCTTCAAATGCTCTGTCTGAAAGTAAATCTAGTTTTGCCATAAATTCTTTTTCATCTATTCCTGCATCTTTAAATGACTTTGGAATGTTTAGTTGTTCATTTAATTCTTGAATTTTGGCTATTAATGAATTTATTCCTTCTTCTGTTGTATCTGCCTTTAGACCTACTTTTTTAGCTAATTCTGCATATTTTTGGTCTGCTATAAAGTATTCATATTTTGGGAATGATACAAATTTTGTTGGTTTACTACTATTGTATTTTATTACATATGGTAATAAGATTGCATTTATTCTTCCATGTGGCATGTGGAATTCCGCTCCAATTTTGTGTGCTAAAGAGTGATTTATTCCTAAAAATGCATTTGTAAATGCCATTCCTGCTATTGTACTTGCGTTGTGCATTTTTTCACGGGCAATTTTATTATCTCCATGTTCATATGCTTCTACTATATATTTTAATACTAATTCTACTGCTTTTTCTGCTAAACCATCTGTATAATCTGAAGCCATATTTGATACATATGCTTCTATTGCGTGTGTTAAAACATCCATTCCTGTATCTGCTGTTATCCCTTTTGGTAAACTCATAACTAGGTCTGGGTCAACTATTGCTACATCTGGTGTTAGTTCATAATCTGCTAATGGATATTTTTTATTTTTAACTTTATCTGTTAATACTGAGAATGATGTTACTTCTGAACCTGTTCCAGAAGTTGTTGGTATTGCTACCATTTTTGCTTTTACTCCAAGTTTTGGGAATTTGTAGGTACGTTTACGTATATCCATGAATTTTAGTTTTAATCCTTCTGGATCTGCATCTGGATGTTCATAAAATAACCACATACCTTTTGCTGCATCTATTGCACTTCCTCCACCTAAAGCTATTATTACATCTGGTTTAAAGTTGTTCATAAGCTCTAAACCTTTATTTACTGTGTCAAATGAAGGATCTGACTCTACTTCACTAAAAATCTCACAGTGTACATGTTTTTCTCTTTTTCTTATATGATATAAAATTCTATCTACATATCCAAATTGTACCATTCCTGGGTCTGTTACAATAAAAGCTCTTTCTATATCTGGCATTTTTTCTAGATATGCAATTGAACCTGCTTCAAAGAAAATCTTTTCTGGAACTTTAAACCATTGCATATTTACTCTCCTCCTTGCAACTCTTTTTATATTTATAAGGTTAACACTTGATACATTTGCTGTTGTTGAGTTTCCACCAAATGAACCACATCCAAGTGTTAATGAAGGCATATTTGTATTATAAATATCTCCTATTCCTCCATGAGTTGATGGTGAGTTTACAATGATTCTTCCTGCTTTCATTCTTTTAGAAAATTCTAAAGTCTTTTCTCTATCCTCAGAATGTATTACTGCTGTATGACCTAGTCCCCCAAATTCTAATAATCTTTCTGCTTTATCTAATGCTTCTTCAAAATTATCTACTATATAATAAGTTAAAACAGGGCTTAATTTTTCTTTTGAAAATGGGAATTCTCCTCCAATATTTTCTTCATATACTACTATTACTTTTGTATCTTTTGGTATTTCAAAACCTGCCTGTTTTGCTATATCATATGGACTTTGCCCAGGAATAGAAGATTTTAATTTAAATCCCCATTCTTCACTCCATTCAAACATTGTATTTTTTAATTTTTCTTTTTCTTCTGGATTTACAAAGTAACATCCTGCATTTTTCATTAATTCTTCAAATTCTTGGTATATATCTTTTTCCACTAAAACTGATTGTTCTGAAGCACATATCATTCCATTATCAAATGCTTTTGACATTACTAAGTCATTTACAGATGTTTTTAATTTTGCTGTTTTTTCAATTATACAAGGTACATTTCCAGGTCCAACTCCTAAAGCTGGTTTCCCACAAGAATATGCTGCTTTTACCATTCCAGTTCCACCTGTTGCTAAGATTAGATTAACTCCTGGATGGTTCATAAGTATTCTTGTTGCTAATACTGATGGCTCTGGTATCCATAAAATACAGTCTTCTGGAGCTCCTGCTTTTATAGCTGCTTCTCTTAATATTTCAGCTGATTTTACAGAACATTTTTGAGCAGATGGGTGAAATCCAAAAATTATTACATTTCTTGTTTTAGCAGCAATTATTGATTTAAACATTGTTGTTGATGTTGGATTTGTAACTGGTGTTACACCTGCTATTACCCCTACAGGTTCTGCAATTTCAACATAATCGTCTTCATCATTTTCATTGATTATTCCTACTGTTTTTTCGTATTTTATACTATGATATATATATTCTGTTGCAAACATGTTCTTTGTTATTTTGTCTTCATATATTCCTCTTCCAGTTTCTTCGACTGCCATTTTAGCAAGTTCCATATGATGTTCTAGTCCTGCCATTGACATTGCTTTTACAACATTATTTACTGTTTCTTGGTCTAATTTTAAATATTCTTTTGATGCTCTTTGTGCTCTTTCTACTAATTCATCTATCATTTGTTTTACTTTTATTTCATCTTGATTTTCTGGCATTGTTTCTCTCCTCCTAATTTTTTCTTATAGTTTGTGCAGATTTATTATATATTATTAATTTTTTTTGTCAAGAGGTAATAATTGGAGTATGTTTTTTATCTTTTAGCAAATATTATACAATATAGATTTTAATTTTTATTTATTACATTTTGTCGCTTCCAATGTCTTGCATTGGTTTTATCATTGAGTTCGAAGATTATAATGTTGGTAAAATCAAAGTATAATTATTTTATAATATATAGTTTATAGAAATGGAGGAAATTGATATGAGCGTTTTCGACAGATTTTATGATAAAGATGTTATTATTCAAAAAACTTTTGAAATTGAAACAACTCTTTATGATAGATTAGAATTCTTATCAGAAAATATTTATGATGCATCTATTAGTAAACTTGTTAATGCTTGTATAGATGATTTAGTAGAAACTGAAGATATTAAATTATATCCTAAAGATGGTAAAGAATTGTATTTAAAACACTCACTCCTATTGAGAAGATATTCTTTGGATAATCTAGAAAGTCTTAAAGTAAAATATGGTATTTCTGTTTATAAATTGATTAATATAGCAATTCGCAAATGTTTAGATGAATTAGATAAAGAAAATAAATAATTTTTAATTTAATATTAAAACAGCCTAAAACTTTTAATAAATTTTAGGCTGTTTAAATTTATTTATTTTCGCCTCTTATCTCAATTATAGTATCTTTAGTGTCATTCAAAGTACAAATAATATTATCTCCTTCTATTGCCATAAAATTTATATTGTTTAAATTAAATCCAATAGCATTACCATCAAATGTTTCTTTAATTGTTAAAACATCTTCTTTAATTTCATAACTAAATTTATTTAATGTAATTTCAAATAAAATATTTCCTTTAACATTTACTGTTAATCCATTATCTATATATTTATCTAATTTTTCCAAAAGACTCTTTCTTGTAATTGATTGCACTATTATCTCTCCCTTCTTTATAAAAATAACAACTAGAATTGCTTATGAATTTATGTACAAACTTATATGTTTTTTGAATAAAATTTCGTTACTTAAAAATTCAGAAAAAATAGAACTACTAATTAGACTAATTAAACCACTTTTTTGTGATTTTATCAATAGTTTATAAAAAAATAGCAAGATTATCTTGCCATTTTAATTTATTAATATACATAATTTTGCGGATTATAAGCTACTCCATTAACTCTTATTTCAAAATGTAAATGTGGCCCTGTTGAGTTACCAGTAGAGCCTACTGCTGCTATTGTCTGTCCTTGTGAAACACTTTGTCCAGCTGATACATAAAGTGCACTACAATGTCCATAATATGTTTGAACACCATTTGAGTGAGATATTACAACCAAATATCCATATGAACCTTTTCTTCCTGACCAAATAACAGTCCCAGGAGCTGCAGCCTTTATCGGAGTTCCCGTAGGAGATGATATATCTAAACCTGTATGTGCACTTGACCTAATACTACTCCTTGCTCCAAATCTAGATGTGATTGTTCCTGTTATTGGTTTTATAAGTGAAACACCCAAAGATGCAGATGTTTTTGACATATTGCTAGAAGTTGAAAATCCTGATGTTGATCCACTAGAAGCATATTTGTTTGAAGTAGTTTTTGCTATCTTTGTTTTGGATTTTACAACTGGCTTTTCTTTATATAAACTAGCTACCGCTTCTTCTTCTTGTACAAAATCTTTTAAATCTGTTTCATATTTTTCTGTTATTTGTATGTTATCTATATTATCACTATTTTTATCTTTTAATCCTTTAATTATATTCTCAGCTGCCTGAAAGTCTGCAACATATATCTTTTCTTCATTATCTTCTAAGATTGCATAATATTTATAATATGTTGTTCCTGTTTCAACTACTTTTTGATATATTTCTTCATCATTTGTTGTAATTCCTCTTTTCAATAAACATAAACTATATGTTGGCATTTCATCTAGTTGTACAAATGCTACATTATCATTTTCTCCATTTCCATTTTCTATGTATTCATCTATTCTTGACTGCAATTTGCTCTTTTGCGCACAATATCCAATATGTTCTCCATCTAGTGTTACACTATATATTGGCTTATATAAAAAGGCAACTGCCCCTACAATACAAAATGTTGCTATACTTACTAATATAAGGAATTTCATTGAAGTTCTTATTTTGATAAGTACCTTTTTCATTATAAATTTTATCCTTTCTTGTTTCACTTTTGGTTTTATCTTATATTAACATTTTGTATTTTTCAATTTTAATAGTATAGTAATTTTCTCTTTTTTTCTTCTGTTTTTTGTTTTAATCTTTATATATCTTTTAAATTTATACAAATGTTACAAAAACTTATTTTTGTAATATAAAAATAATAAACATAATAAAAAGAGGAATTTGCTATCCCTCTTTTTCTATTAAATTACTTCTAGTTTTGCAAATTTTGCCATAAGTCTTTTGTGTCCAACTTTGTCGAAGCTTATATCTACTTTTAAGTCCTCTCCTTCTGGCTCTGTTTTTGTTATTATTCCTTCTCCAAACTTTTTATGGAATACTCTTACTCCAGTACTGTATTTAGATAAATCTACTTCTGCTGTATTTGAAGTTTTTCCTAATCCACTTAAGAAGCTTTCTGCTGTTCTTCCAAATGATGCTTGTTTACCAAATATTGAGCTAGCTGCCGCAACTGTTTTGTTTGCCAATTCCCCTATGTTGTATGTTTTTATTTTTCCTGCATCTTTGTTTTTATTTCCATATGTCCATTCATATCCTTCGTTTCTATTTGTTTTATTCCTTATATTACTTGAACCAAATACTTCTTCATGTCCATCTAGTAATTCTTGTGGAATTTCTTCTAAAAATCTTGAAGGCAAATTACAACTTGTTGAACCAAATACTGTACGCATTTTACTACATGTTAAAAATAAGTTTTCTTTTGCACGTGTTACTCCAACATAACATAAACGTCTTTCTTCTTCAATTTCTCCTGGCTCTCCTATTGATCTATATCCTGGGAATATTCCTTCTTCCATTCCTACTAAAAATACTGCTGGAAACTCTAGACCCTTTGCACTGTGTAAAGTCATAAGTGTAACAGAATCTTCTGTTTCTTCCACATTATCTATATCTGATGAAAGTGTCATCCCTTCTAGGAAATTTTGTAAATTGTTTTCTGCTTCTTCCTTCTCAAATTCCATTGCTACTGTCAAAAATTCTTCTAAGTTTTCTATTCTATTTTCTGCTTCTATTGTTCTTTCATCTTCTAAAGCTTTTATATATCCTGACCTTTTTAATATATATTGTATAAATTCTGATACAGGCATTTCATCTTTTTTTATCTTTGCTTCTTCCATAAAGTCTATAAAATCTCTTGAATTTAAGAATACTCTATTTAATCCATATGAATCGGAATCTTTTATTACTTCATACATAGATGTTTCATTTTGTATTGCTAATGCCTCTACTTTGTCTAAACTTGTTTTTCCTATTCCTCTTTTAGGTTCATTTATAATTCTTGTTAAACTTAAGTTATCTGCTGGATTTTGTGCTAATCTTAAATATGAAATTATGTCTTTAATTTCTTTTCTTTCGTAGAACTTTAATCCACCTACCATTTTATATGGAATTGCTTCTCTTCTTAAAATATCTTCTATTGCTCTTGATTGTGTATTCATTCTATATAATACCGCAAAATCTGAATATTTGTATTTTTCTTCTCTTTTTAAATGTGATATTTGTTCTACTATAAAACTTGCCTCATCATATTCGTTATCTGCTGAATATACTTTTGGTAAGTTTCCTTCTTCATTTTCAGTCCATAATTTTTTTTCATATTTTGTTTCATTGTTTTTTATTATTGCATTTGCTGCTTTTAAAATATTTCCTGTACATCTATAATTTTGCTCTAATTTTATTATTTTTGTATTTTGAAAGTCTTTCTCGAAGTTTAATATATTTGATATATCTGCTCCACGGAATGAGTATATTCCTTGGTCATTATCTCCAACAACTGTAATATTTTGATTTACTTCTGCTAACATTTTTACAAGTGTAAATTGAGATTTGTTTGTATCTTGGTATTCATCTACTAATACATATTTGAATTTAGATGAATAATAATTTGAAATTTCTGGGTTTTCATTAAATATTTTTATTGTGAAGTTTATTATATCATCAAAGTCTATGCTATTGTTTTCTTTAAGCCTTTTTTGGTATAGTTCATATACATTTGCTATCTTTTCTCTTCTAAAATCTCCATGTGCTTTGAATGCATATTGCTCTGGTTCTAGCATTTCATTTTTTGCATTGCTTATTTCTGATTGAACTTGTTTTTCTGAAAATTGTTTGTCATCTATTTGTAATTCTTTTAAACATTTTTTTATTAGTGATTTTTGGTCTGATGTGTCAAATATTATAAAAGAACTATCATAACCTATTTTATCTATATGTTTTCTTAAAATTCTTACACATATAGAGTGAAATGTTCCCATCCATATATCTTTTGCTGTTTCTCCAACTAGTCCTGCTATTCTTTCTTTCATTTCATTTGCTGCTTTATTTGTGAATGTTATTGCTAAAATATTCCAAGGAAGTATTTGTTTTTCTTGTATTAAATATGCTATTTTATGTGTTAAAACTTTTGTCTTCCCACTTCCAGCTCCTGCTATTACTAGTACTGGACCTTCTGTATTTACAACCGCTTCATATTGTTTATCATTTAATCCATTTAATATTTCTTGCATTAGTTTTTCTCCTTATTTTTATTTGCTTTTGTATTATATAAGTTTTGGATTAAAAAGTCAATATTTTTGTACGAATATTTGTTTTTAAGATTATTGTTCTTTCCAAAATTTTATATTGTTGTTGCAAAAATTCCTATAATGAAACCTAACATATTACCAACACTACTCATTCTTCCTTTGTAAAGTTTATTTGATTCTGGTATTAATTCTCCAGATACTATATAAAGCATAGCTCCAGCTGCAAAACTTAAACTTATTGCTATTATTGTCTCTGATATACTTCCTATTATTGCGCCGAAAAAAGCTCCTATACCTGTGGTTACTCCTGATAAAACAACATAAAACAGTACTCTCCATATTGCCATCCCACCATTTTTCATTGGTACTGACATTGAGATACCTTCTGGTATATCATGTAAGCATATAGCAATTGCAAGGCCAATTCCTAGTTTAGTTGATGCTTCAAATCCAGAACCAATTGCTAATCCTTCTGGAAAATTATGTATTGCAAGTCCTATACTTACTATTATCCCTGTTTTTAGTAAATTATTTATTTTTAAACTTTCTTTTTGACTAAATTTAGTATCAACTAATAAATCGCAAAAAATCATAGCTATTATTCCTATACATACTCCAATAATAACTACCAAAATATTTGCTAATCCTAATGCTTCTGGAATTAAGTCAAAACATATTATTGACATCATAAGTCCTGATGCAAAAGATAAAATAAAACTTAAAAATTTATTTGAAACTTTGTTAAAAAAACAACCAATTACTCCTCCGAATTGTTGTACCAAATGTACCAAAAAATAAGCCTAATAGCGTGGTTTTTAAAATATCCATTGTTTACACCTCTATTAGACTTTATTATTTTTTTATTAATTTTAGAACTAATTAATTTAGTATTTGATGTCAAGGATTTCTATTTCGAACTCTATCATAATAAAATATACATATCATAATAATTCTATTGGTATTAAATTATTATTTTTATCTAAAGGAAATAATTCCTTTGTCATACATATAACTCCTCCATTACCTGCTTCAACACCAAATCTCTCTATAATGTCAAAATTCTTTATAGCTTCTTTTCCTGGATTATAGCTTTTTTTTATTTCTAATGGATATACTTTGTTATTATAAAAAATTAAAAGGTCTATTTCTTTACCATTATTATCTCTATAATAATATAAATATTTTCTACTATCCATTCCATTATTAGCAAATGATTTTATAATTTCAGTTATTACATATGTTTCTAGTATTGCTCCATTAAATGCACTCTTTTCAAGTGTTACGCTGTCCATATATCCTGCTAAAAAACATGCCAATCCTGTATCCATAAAATATACTTTTGGTCTTTTAACTATTCTTGAGATATTATTATTTGAATAAGGCTGTAGTAAATATACTAATCCTGTACTAACTAATATTGATAACCAATCTTGTGCCGTATGATTATTTATTTCTACTGAATTTGTTATATCATTTATGTTTAATTCTTGACCTGTCCTTACTGCAATTGATTCTATAAATTTTAAAAACTTTGTTTCATCTCTTATACTAATTAATTCTCTTATATCCCTTTCAATATATGTTTTTATGTATGCCTCAAAAAATGCCTTTTTTTCTATTTTTTCATTCGAATATAATTCTGGGTAATTTCCTTTTAAAATTTTTTCATAGATACCATCTACTTCTATCCTCTTTGATTTTTCTCTTTTTTCTAACATCTCATATTCAGGTAAAAATAAGCTATCTTTTTTATTTTCAATCTCTCGATTTGATAATGGATATAATTCCAATAACCCAACTCTTCCTGCCAATGATTCACTAATATTTTTCATTGTATGAAACACTTGTGAACCTGTCAAATAGTACAGACCTGTTGATTTAACTTTTTCATCTTTTAAGTGTTCTTGTCTTTTTTTATCTACTATAATTTTTATATATATTAATAAATCTGGTGCATATTGAAATTCGTCTATTATTATTGGAGGCTTATATCTTTCTAAAAACATTTCAGGATCTTCTATTGCTAATCTCCTTATTGTTAAATTATCTAAAGAAACATAATTTACATTGTTTTCTTCTTTCATATTGTTTAATAATGTTGTTTTTCCGACTTGTCTTGAACCGGTAATCATAATTACTGGAAAACTTTCTGATAATTTTTTCAGTTCTTTTTCTACACTTCTTTTTATATATTTACTCATTTTCTCACCCCTTTGTATATTTTATACTATTTTTACTTAATTATACTACTTTTTCAATAAATTTGCAACATATTTTTATACAAATTTGCAGTGCAGGTGCAAATTTGCACAAAAAGATAGAAAAGAGCGTTTTCTCTTTTCTATCTTTTTACCCTAATAATTCTTTTACAACTTCATTAATAGCTCTACCATCAGCTGCTGCACCTATTTTAGCTTTTGCTTCTTTCATAACTGCACCCATATCTTTCATAGATGTTGCACCTATTGCTTTTATTACTTCTTCAACTTGAACTTTTATTTCTTCTTTAGTTAATTGTTTTGGTAAATATTTATTTAATATTTCTATTTCTTTATTTGTCTGTTCTATTAAATCTTGTCTTCCACCATTTTCAAAATCAACTAAAGCATCTCTTTTTCCTTTTACTTCTTTAGCTATTATTTCTATTATTTTGTTATCATCTACTTCTATTGCCTTATCTTTTTCAATTTGTAAAATTGCTGCTCTTACCATTTGAACAGTATCTTTTTTTATTGTGTCTTTTTCCTTCATAGCATCTTTCAAATCTTGCATTAATTTCTCTTTTAACATATTAATATCAATCCTTTCATTTTTTATCATCATTTTCTTCATCTTCAGTTGTCTCAAAACCATCCCCTGTTTTCTTTAATATTCCATTTATACTATTCATTATATCTTCTAAGCTTTCATCAAAATCATCTCTTTTTACCTCTAACATTTTTTCATCTCCTTTTCTAATTCCCTGAAAAAGAACCGGCACTAAACAGGGAAAAATAATTTTTGGGCGTTTTGGTAAGTTATTTGTGCTATTTTTTGTGGTTCTACATTTTTTAATTCTGCTAGCTTTTCTACTACGTATTTTAAGTTACTTGAGTCATTTCTTGTTCCTCTTAGAGGTTCAGGTGCTAAATAGGGGCTATCTGTTTCGATTAACATTTTGTCTAGTGGTACCATTTCTACTATTTTTGGTGCATTTTTTGAACTTCTAAATGTACATGTTCCTCCAAATGCTATATATAGTCCTGCTTCTAGGCCTTGTTTTACAAGTTCTGGATTAAATGGACAACAATGTAGTACTCCTGACTTTTTTATTTTTGTATTTCTTATAATAGATATTGTATCATCTATTGAATCTCTTGTGTGTATTGAAACAGGTAGATCTAATTTATTAGCTATTTCAATTTGCCTTTGAAATGCTTTTTTTTGCATCTCTTTATTGTCATTTATCCAATAATAATCTAAACCTATTTCGCCTATTGCTACAACCTTTTTATTAAGACTTGCTAATTCTTCGATTTTAGATATAAGTTTCCACATTTCTTCTTCATCTTGTGGAAGAACTTCGGGATGAATTCCACAAGTTGCATATATGAAATCATGTTTTGACGCAATCTCAATTGATTTTTTTGATGATTCTACATCACATCCAATATTTATACATTTTGTTACCCCAGAATTATACATTTTGGTTATTGTTTCTTCTCTATCTAAATCAAATTTTTCATCATCTATATGCATATGTGTATCAAAAAATTCCATCAAAATCTCCTTAAATCTTCTATTTAAACAATACTGTCACATTTGCAACTGCATAATCCTTACAATGAGAAATACTTACATCTACATTTTCTATCTTACTATTTTTTAAAAACAATATTTCTGTTTTTGGTCTTCCATTTTCATCATTAATTGTTTCTATATCTTTCCATGTAATTGCAAATTTGTCTTTTACACCTTCAGAAACTGCCTTAAATGCAGCCTCTTTAACTGCAAATCTTGCAGCATAATGTTCATATTTAGTTTTACCTTTACTTTCACAATATTCTATCTCTTTTTTTGTATAAACTTTATTTAGAAATTTATCGCCTAAACTTTCTATGCTTTCTTGAATCCTTGATATTTCAATTATATCAACACCACATTTTACTTTCATTTGATATTCCTTTCCTTCTTAATTTTTATTACCAATTGTAATAATAAAATTAATAATATTAAATACTAATGTTGCAATTAAAACTAATATCACAAATCCTGTCATTTTTTCATTTTTTTCTATTTTGAGTTCACTATATAAAATATTATATTTGTTTTTTACATCATTATATAAATTTTCTATTTCTAAAACTTCTTTGATATATGAATAATATAGGCTTCCTATATCATCTGATGTGATTTCTTGTATCCATATTTTTTTTGTGAAGTCAATAAATTTCTTTCTGGTTTTTTCTATTTCTTTTCCTTCTTTAAATTCGTAACTAAGTTTTTTTAAATATACTTTTAAATATAGAGAAAGGATATAGGTATAGAAATATTGGTTTTCGAATTCAGATGGTAATACTGTGTAATTATTTATATCACAATCTGAACTTAATAAATTTATCCCTAATTTTGAAATTCCTATTTTTGAGTATTTTGAAATCGCCACTACTTTAGAATTTTCATTTGTTACAGAATTTGTATTACTATCATTTGATAAAATATTTACATATTTTAAAAATTCATTTTTTATATTCTCAAATGATGTACTTACATTCCAAGCTTCTTGTTTTATACATGTATATGAATATGTATAAAATCTTTCTATATCTAAATTTAATTTTAGTGCTTCTATATTCGGACCTGTAATGTTATTAATAAAATCTTGAATAGCTTCTATATTTTCAAATGAACTTGCTTGAACTTTTATGTTTTCATAGTTTTTTAGGTTATTACATTCTTGGTTTATATCTCTAAATTTATAGTTAAAGTTTAATATATCTGAAAATTCTTCACTATCTTCTACATTTGTTTTTAAATATAAGAAACATATTCCTGTGTTAAATAAAACTAAACCTACTTTTTGTATTTTAAAAAATATACTATTTTCATCTATGGTTTTTCCTTGAATATCTTGCATTAAATCATATTCGAAAGTTATACTTGGATATTTGCTAAGTACTGCTGCTCTTGTTTCTATTGGTAATTCTTCAAATTTTGCCTGTCTTTGCCTATCTTCTAAATCAAATGTACCAAATAGAAATTCTCTCATTTTGGGTAGAAAATGTGTATATATTTCTAAATCTTTATCTTTTTTAAACACTCTTAACTTAAATCTTGGGTCTTTTAGTAATTTTAATATATATCTAGTATATCTCTTTTCTTTTACAGTATAAGTATGTATAAAATATGTGTATTGATATCTTGTCTTTAGCTCCATTTATTTTCTCCTTTTATTTATCACAATAGTAATTCATATTTAAATCTAATCCTAAGTGCCATTTTCCTATAAAATCTATAATTAAATTATCTTCTAAGTTGTATGTTGGTTCTATTACTATATTTCCTTCACTATTTATTGAACCCCATAATCCATCTTTTTTTACTGCTGCATATCCATATTTATTGAATTCTGTTGCATCATCATAAATATAATCTACAACTTTGTTTCCTTTACTATCAACAAAACCATATTTTCCATTTTCTTTTTTCATAAATAATCTATTAGATAATAATATGTCTTGTACTTTTTTCTCTTCAAATTTGAAATTGTAGTATTTATAATCATCATCTATGTTTAGTTTCATATATCCTATATCAGTGTTTATTTCTGATAATATTCCCATTACCTTTATTTCAAAGTTTGTATCTAATAAAGTTGATTTATAGTTTTCGTCATCTGCTATATATATCCCAGCTTTTTTGTTATAATTTATATCTTGATATAAAAATGCTATTTTTTCATTTTGCTCTTTGTCTATAACTCCTGTCTTTCCATCTTTTTTTGCTGAAAATACATCTGAATTTATTTCTTTTAATTCTTCATATGTCGGCTCAATAACGGTGTTTCCTTCAAAATCCATTAGTCCATATTTGTTTTGTTTTGTAAAAATTATTCCTGAATTTGCAATTTGTTTTATTTCGTCAAAGTTTTCTGTTAGTATTTTATTTCCTTGTTTGTCTATTAATTGTTGTTTTTTGTTTTCTGTTATAACAAAATATTTATCACTATATATTTCTTCTATTTTTTCTTGGTTGTTTTCTAATATTTTTTCTCCTGATAGACTTATTAAACCATATTTATTTTCTTTATTTACTGTTATATATCCATTTTTGTAGTCTTCTCCAAATTTAAAAATTTGTGAATATTCAGTATCTGCTATTTTTATTCCTTTGTTATTTAATAAACCAATATTTCCATCTTTTTCTACAATAATGCTATTTTCTACACCTTTTAGTGTTTTTATGTCATCATAGATTATTTCTGATATTTCGTTTCCATTTAAGGTTATTAGTCCCCATTTACCGTCTTTTTGTACTTTAAGTACATCTTTTTCATACCATACATTTCCTGATTTATCATAATTCTCTAAACTTTCTACTTTGTCGTATTTTGTCCAAATTTCTTCATTTTTGCTGTTTATTACTTTTGTTTTGTATGTGCCTTCTTCTTCATTTATATCGTATGTATATAGAAATATGTCTTTACTACTATCTATAACAATTGGCATTTCTTGGTACATTGGTTCTATTACCATTTCTCCATCTGAACCAAGTATTCCCCATTTTTCATCTTGATATACTGCAAAGTAATTCTTTATCTCTAGTGGTTTTGTGTTTTTTGCTTTAGTTAAAATGTTTTTTATTGCTATTATTGCTATTATTAGTACTATTATTGCAATGGCTACCGCAAATACTTTTGTGTAATTAAGTTTAGGTTCATTGTCATATCTCTTTCCCTTACCCATAAATGCCTCCAATTATTTATAATTTTACATTGTTATTCTACTATAAAAGATTTTAATTGTCAATTGATGATATGGGTTTTTGATAAACAATAGTGAAGGGTTTGTTGGAAAATTATTATATATTCCTCTCTTAACACAAATAGTTTTACGGTTTAATTTCCAATTTGATATTACTACATTATCTCCTATTGCTATTTAAAATATACTACATGATATTAATATGTTTGATAATCATTTATAATCTTTGTATTATTTAAAAATAATCCACATTCTTTTTGTTAAAAAATTGGTGTACCACATTAATTAATGGTACACCATGCAAATTGTTTATTCTCTTAGTCCCTCACATATAATAGATAAATCCTACTCTATATAAAGTGTGAGGCGAGATGATTCGAAGGAATAGCCTAGGTCAGGATAATAGTTACCATTGCGAAAACTAGGTGAATAGTCACCGTAATCATCCCCTCCACGTTTAGCTCGATTGTGGGTACCACTTGCCTCTAATGTCCAATCATAATGACATCCATATAGGTCATATACATTATTTATTATATCCGTATCTGATTTTCCTGTTATAGTTTCTTGATTATATTTATTATCATCTTTGGTCCCTACAGTTTCTCCTGTCTTTACCATCCAATTCATCATTGCATCATATTGACTCCCCCATATCATACTACTTTTTACTTTTGCTGTTGTTTCAAACTTTTCTCCTGCTTGATATAAACCATACCAAGTTTTTGTTTCTGTTTTACTTGCATCTGCTGTCGTAACTGCTGTATTTTGGCTAGCATTCTTTGAGACTATTTTATCCTCTTCTATTCCCATTTCATATCTTCCTACATAAAATCCTCCATATTGAGCTACTTTTGATATCATTTCATTATAAGCTGTTTGTAATTTTTCTTTTGTTACTTTTTCTGGAACAGTATCTTTATTTCCTCCATCATAATTTACTATATCTGGTTCTCTATACTCAGATGTTGTTCCTTGATATTTTTCTACACTTGGATATTGCAGATACGCATTATCTTCTAAATAACTATATAAAAGTCCACTATAATTTCCTGCTGATGTTTCTATAGCCATTGGAGTATAAGTATTTCCTTGCTTTGTTCCTGCTAAATCACTTGTAGGCAAATTATCTGTTTTACTTTCATCAAATATTGCATCTGGCACTGGTACCCAAACAAATTCACTATCATCTATATTTATTACTACTCCTGTATCTACTGTTCCCTTCACATAAGTTGCTCCTATCGGTTTTGCAAAGTACTTACCATCTCCATCTGCTGTTGCTTGGGCTTTTGGATTTTCTCCATAACTTTCTGGATTTTTTATTGCTGTTCCTGCTGGTTGCCCTTCTGCTGTTTCTGGTAATTCAGTTCCTCCTGAACCACCAGTTAATGTTCCTTTATATATTTCTCCTACCTTTATTTTATATGCCCCCTCTCTTGATGTTAATTCTAATTCTTTCAATTCTTCTGCACTCTCTGGTAAAGTCTCTGGTACTCCTAAAAAATAGTTATTTAATATTGTTCTTAAATCACTACTTGTTATATTTCCCATATTTACTAGTTCATTTTCTAATATATCTATCTTTATCCTTTCTATTAATTCTGCCTTTTTTGTTTCACTACTTGCTTCTGCTCCCCTATCTAGAATTCCATTATTTCCTGTTAACATTGCTATACTTATTCCTGATAGTATTAATAACACTATTATAGTTACTATTAATGCAATTAGTGTTATACCTTGTTCCTTTTTTTGTATTATTTTTCTTTCTGTTTTTCTCAACATTTTATCCTCCTCTTTCTTCCTATTCTATCTTAAGTTATCTATTTAATTGTTTTTCCAATCTGCATAAACTTTTAGATAATTTTAGTATTTTTATGGTATCATATTGTTAATTATTTTTCAAGCGTTTTCGATATAGTTTTTTACTTAACAAAAGGAGCGTTATGCAAACTATTGCCCCTTAAATCCCATACCTAAAACTTCCCTTGAATTTGTAATTATTATAAAAGCATTTTGGTCTATTTTTTTTATTATTGTTTTTACTTGTGACAAATCACTTCTTCCTATTGCACACATAAGTATCAATTTTTCCTCATTTGTATACATTCCCTTCCCGTAAAATGCTGTTACTCCCCTTTTAGCATTTATCTTGATGGAATTTGATATTTCTTCACTTTTATCTGATATAATAAATAATAACTTTGTAAAATAAATCCCCTCAAATAGAATATCTATTACTTTTCCCATTAAATATATTGCAATTGCTGAATATAATCCAATTTCTATTTTTCCTAAAAAGATAATATTTAATAAAACTATAATAAAATCTATTATTGTTATTAATTTGCCTTCTCTAAACATTGGTTTATATTGTTTTATTATTACACTTGTTAAATCAGAGCCCCCTGTTGAACTATGTGCTCGTAATATTAATGCTGTCCCTATTCCTGACAAAATTCCACCATATACACATGCTAGTATTTTATCACCTGTAAGTGGAGGAAACTTGTCCAATACATCTATGAAAACTGAGATACTTATTGTTCCTATAATTGATTTTACAAAAAACATTTTTCCAATTTTAAATGTTGCTATAATAAATAATGGTATATTTAAAAGCAAAATTGTAGTTCCCATTGGTATTTCAAATATATAATACATAATTGTTGCTATTCCAGAAAAACCTCCAGCTGATAATTCATTTGGAAGCAAAAAAAATGAAACTGCTATTGCCATTATAAAAGAACCTATAAGTGTTTCTATAACTTCAAATATAAATTGTTTTATTGTCTCTTTTTCCACTAAAATACCCCTTTTACATTTTTTGTTATTATTTGTAATTTTGGTATTTTTATACATTAGAGATACTAAATTATAAAAGAAGTGGCAAGTTCTAAAACTTACCACTTCTTTTATTTTCTAAGCTTTTTAACTGTCTTCTCCAAATTATCTACCAAATAATCTACTTCCTCCTTAGTATTAAACTCTCCAAAAGTCACACGTAAAGCTCCTCTTATTAGGTCCTCTCTTAATCCTATTGCTTTTAATACATGAGAAGGCTTTGGATCTCTAGAACTACAAGCCGAACCACTAGATGCACAAATTCCAACATTATCAAGTTCTAAAAGTAAATCATTTCCATTTATTCCTTCAAATGAGATGTTACTGTTTCCAGGAAGTCTAGCATTTACAGCTCCATTTATTTTTACATTTGGAACTCTTTTTGTTACTTGTTCTATATAATAATTTCTTAAATCTTTCATATTTTTTATATGATCTTCTAAACCTTCATTTGCAAGTTCTGCTGCCTTTCCGTAAACCTACAATTCCTGCTGTATTTTCAGTTCCTCCACGTTTATCCTTTTCTTGATGTCCACCATTCATAAATTTTTCAAAATCTATCCCTTCCTTCACATATAAAGCTCCAATTCCTTTAGGCCCATGTATTTTATGTGCAGAAAGTGATAACATATCAATTCCCATTTCATGTACATTTATTCTTACATTTCCAACTGCTTGAACACTATCTGTATGGAATATTATATTTTTTGACTTTGCTATTTTTGCAATGTCTTCTATTGGCTCAATTGTACCAATTTCATTATTAGCGAACATTACACTAATTAAAATTGTTTTATCTGTTATACTTTTCTTAAGTTCATTTAAATCCACAAATCCTTGTTCATCAACATTTAAATAAGTAATATCAAATCCTTGTGTTTCTAAAAATTTACATGTTTCTAATATTGCTGGATGTTCTATTTTTGTAGTTATAATGTGATTTCCTTGTTTTTTCTTTGCATATGCTATCCCTTTTAGAGCTGTATTATCAGCTTCTGATCCACATCCCACAAAATAAATTTCATGTTTATTTGCACCAATTAAATTTGCAACTTTCTCTCTTGCTTCCTCAACTGCTTTTTTAGCATCTCTTGCTATTCCATATACAGATGAAGGATTTCCATAATGTTCACTAAAATATGGTATCATTGCATTTAATACCTCTTCTTTAACCTTTGTAGTTGCTCCATTATCAAAATAATATGTATTCATAATATATTTTCTCCTTTTATTTTTATTATATTAATTTAATGATTTTTTGTGAAAGGACCATATCCTTTTTTAAAATAGTATGGTCTCAATCAAAAAACTAATCCATTAATTTATTTATCTCTGGAATTTTTTCCAATGTTTCTTTATATCCATATTCATAACATTTCTCAATCTGTTCTGTATCTAAAAACCCGATTTCATTATCTGTTGGTATTGTTAAAATTAAATCACTTTTTTTCAATTCTTCTTCTACAATTTTATTCCCCATTATATCAATAGTTCTTAAAACAATATCCATTACATTGCTATTATTATCAATTTTTATTGGTTCAAAATTTACTGTAATTACTTTATCTGCTCCTTGTTCTAATACTTCTTTAACAGGGATATTGTCTAATGTTCCTCCATCTAGAAATATGTGGTCTTTAAATTCATATGGACAAAATATTGCTGGGAAACTACTACTTGCTCTTACTGCTGCTCCAACAGGTATATCTGTTATATATTTTTCATAGCTCTTCTTTTTAGGTGCTGAATTTGTAAATACATATTCTCTACCATCTGATATATCTGTTGTAGGAATTACTATTGGCATTTTCATGTCTGACATTTTATAAATATTTTTTTTACTTGCAAATTCATTGTATAATTCTTCAATTAATTTTCCATCATTTATTCCTGAAATATTGAATTTTTTGTTAACTATATATCCTCCAACTCCATTTAAGATTGTTCCTGTTCCAACATTTGTAATAATTTTGCCATATCTTTTAAACAAATGATATATATGTATAGGAGAATATCCCATAGCATAAAGTGCTGCAACTAAACTACCCGAACTAGTTCCTCCAATTACATCAATTTTTATATCGTTTTCTTCTAATGCTTTAAGTACTCCAATATGAACGGCTCCTCTAATTCCTCCACCAGATAATGCTAATCCTAATTTCATTGTGATTCTCCTCCTTAATTGCACAAAAAAAGTGATACCATATTTATTGTTACCACTTTCTTTATAATTATTTACTACTTCTTTATATAATATACATTTTCAATTGTTACTTGCTCTTTTTTATAGTCTCCTATCTCTTCTGGAAAACTTTTATTTTGTATTTTTATTTCATCTTGTATTTGATTTCCATTTTCATCTAAATATATTTTTTCATTCTCGTTTGAAATTATAATGTAATCTTTTTGTACTTGAATGTTAGCTTTTGACATAGTTAATACATTATTCATATCTATTGAATATATTTCACTTTTATCAGTTCCCGCTTCTACTGCTTGAACTATATTTTTTCCTTTTATTTTCTGTAAAGACCCATATTTCATGTCAAGTATAACTTTTCCATTACTATTTATAACTCCTAAATTACCATTTTCGTTTGTAGCTATAAAATAGTTTTTATATAGATATTCTATATATCTATAATTTTCATCTACTAATTTGTTTCCATTTTTGTCCACAATTCCATAATATGTTATGTTATTATTTAATATTGTTGATATTCTATATTGTTCATTTTCTGTATCATATATATTTCTGTTGTAATTTATATCTACAACATTTCCTTGCCTATCATATACTTTATTTTCATTTGAAGATTTAGTATATATATAAATTCCTCTTACTTCAATTTCGCTGTTTTCTACTCCAATTATTATTTTTCCCTCTAATGAAGCTACTCCATATTTTTTATTTTTTTGTATTATTAATATATCATTATCTTCATATGTTATTGATTGATATTCATCATTTATTATTTTTTTTGAATTTTTATATAATCCGTATTTTCCATTTTCAGAGGCTATTAGGTATATATTTTTGTCTTCTTTTGATATTCTCTCTATCTCATTATATTTTAAGTCTAATATATTTTTTCCTGTATAATCTATATATCCATATTTATACCCATTTTCATCTTTTTTTGATACAATAAATCCTGATTTTTTGTACCCATCTTTTTCTGTGTAATATTCATCTGAACTTATTTTATCATATTCTGTTTTTACTAATATGTTTCCTTTTAAATCAATTATTCCATATTTTTCGTCTTTTGATACTAAAAATTTGCCTTCTGTTGGTCTAAGATTTTCTATCCAATTATATATGTTTTTTGTTATAGTTTTTCCATCAAAATCTATTAATCCATATAATCCATCTTGTTTATACATTAATACACTTTTTTCATATGTTAAAGTACTTGCTACATTTTTTAATTTTATTGGTTCAACCGCTTCATATTTAGTAAATTGCTTTTCATTTTTTGAGTTTAATACTTCTGTTTGTTCATTATTATAACAAATAAATAGATCTCTTTCAGGATTTGGTATTATTACATTAGTATATCTTGCTTCTACAATTACTTTTCCTTCTTTATCAATTACTCCATATTGTTCATTATCTTTATATATATAATAATTATATTCATTTACTTCTGAAATCTTATAATCATATTTTTTATTTGCCCTATTTCTTATTATAAAAATTGTTGCTATTACTATAATTAAAACTAATATTATTAAAATTTTTTTCTTCATTTCTAGCTCCTTTTTTCTTTACTTTAGTCCTATTATTCTCCATTATATTATTTATAATACAATATCAAAATTATAAATTCAAGTAATTTTTATTATTTTGTTTAAAAAGGTTAAAAATTCCCTAAAAAAGAACCGGCCCTTAACGGGGAATTACTAATTCCCTAAAAAAGAACCGGTACTAAACAGGGAATTATACATATTTCTTTATGATTATAATTCCACTTGCTAGTGTTATTAGTGCTATTCCTGCTATTATATATTTGGTGTAGCTTTTGTCTGCTCCTGTTGATGGAGTTATTGCTATTGTGGCATTTGCGTTATCTGGTTCGCTTGTTGTATTTGGTGTTATTTCAGTGTCACCTGCTTTGTAGTTACCAGAATGACTTGCATATTGTGCTGTATATGTTACATTTTTTAGTCCTATAATTTCTGAATAACTTTCCCATCCTAGGTTATCATCTAAATTAGATATTAATTTATTTACTGTTACAGAATAACTTGTTTTGTTATTTCCTGTTCCTGCGTTTGTAGGCATTAATTTTTCTTCATTTGGTATTAATAATTGATTTTTGTATTTTTCATTATTGCCTCTTACGTCTGGATTTTGGTCAAAATAATCTGCTTTTTTATATCCTGCATCTTCATAATCATTTGAATTGTTTGAAAGCTTAACATTTTCACTGTTTGCTACATATTCACTACTGTTGTTTGATAAATAGTCTATTACCTTTGTTATTGTTGTTGTTACTGGTTCTGTAGTTCCTTTTTCTCCTTTTTTGTAGTAACTTTCTGTTGCATAATCTAATTCTGAGTCATTTGTTGCTGTTAAATTATATGTAACTATTGCTGATGAACCATATAAATATGGATTGTCCATTTCTATTTTTGCATAAGAATCATTCATGCTTGTTAAAGATTCTGATACATTTTGGTCTCGTGGGTCTCCATTGATTATGGTTGTACCATTAGATAATGTTAGTCTTATATTACTTATTTCTTTGCTTAATTTTATTTCTACATGTGGTCTTTCTATTATTCCGAAATACATTCCTGTACAATTTGTTTTTAATACTGTTCCTGTGTTCATCTGAATTTCTGGATTTTCTACATATTCAAATTGTATATCCATGTTTGGACTTATTGCTTCTATTACTGCTTTGTCTTGAGATGATGTATAATTCATTTCTTTAGTTGATGTTGTTCTTGATGTTATTATATTTTCCTCTGGCTTTGAATTTCCATTTTTATCATAATATGTTATTGTGTTATCTGTTGCTACTGAATATGTTGTTTCGATATTTCCTAAAAACCACGTTTTCTCATTTGAAGATGTAGCTGTATCTGCTGGTCCTGTTAATATTGTTGATTTATAATAGTTGCTATTTATCTCCCTGTCTTCTATTTTTGTTGAAATATTTACATCATTTCCAGCTAAGTCTTTTATTTTTGTTTTTCCATTACCATATGTGAACTTTAAGTAATATCTTCCTGGTACTATTCCTTTTAATGCATAGTTTCCGTTTTCGTCTACTTTTACAACTGCTGGCTCTTTATTAGTACTCCATTTACCTGTAGTAGGATTTTGTTGTAGCTCTCCATCATATAAAGTTGCTGTTTCGTTATTTGAAGCATCAATTAGGCTTACCCATACATCTTTTAATGTTTTTTCTCCATCTGTAAATTTACCATCTCCAATTCTTTCGTGTTCACGAGAATTTACATCTTCTCCATCTAATTGGCTTACTTTACTATCTTCAAATACTGTTCCTGATACTGTTCTTGTATCTGATAATGTCCATTTTAAAAATAGTTCTGCATCTTTTTTATCTTCTGATATACTTTTATGTTCATATTTTCTTGACATATTGTCTTTCCAACTATTATCTATTCTTGTATATTTATGATATCCCTTAGATTTTGCTACTGTTGGTGCTTCTTGTAGTGTTTCTTTATCTAATAACTCTGTTAACGCTTCATCTTTAACTTTAAATTGAATATATGTTGTTTCTGTTTCTTTTGGAGATATTCCTTTATTTGCCACTTTATATAATTTATTTGATGAACCAATATTAAATCTTGCTGTTTTTGTTCCAGAGGCTTGAGCTGCTGCTTCATCGCTCCATAATCCAAAATCATTTGAAATTTCTGAGTCATCTCCATTTAATACTTCATTACTTATTTCAAATCTATTTCCATCATAATCATTTACTAATTCTGTTAAGTATAAAGATTTTTCTTGATATAAGTTTTCAATATCTAATGTTGTGTTATTTGTTATATCTATTTTATATACTACATAAACCTTGTATGCATTAGGATCATTACTTGTTAAATTATTTGCTATGTTATACTTTATATCTGAAGGATATATTGGTTGTGTAAATGATCTTGAACTGTTCTGTAATTGCACTGATGGGAAAAGTTTACTTTCATCTTCTTCTATTATTATCTTATTTCCATATTTATATTTAAAAGTATAATTTCCCCTTACAATTTTTATATATTCTATACTTTGATTTATGCTATATTCTGGTTTTATTTTTTTCATTAAACCTAAGTTTATGTCTTTTACACAATATGATCCACTATTACTATCATATGCATAATATCTTCCTAGTCCATCTTTATTTTCTGTTGCATTAGGGTTTGTTATCGCCAAACCAGTTGTACCTATTAATTTGTCATCATCTAAGTCATTTTCTGTTATTTCTGCTTCTATTGCTCTTGAAACATTTGATTTATCTTCTGCAAAATCTGGTACTACTGTTATATAGTTTTCTTTATCATATAAAAATCTAACATAATATTTATATAAATTACTATATAAAATTTTAGAATTATCATCTAGTTTTTCAAAAATATATGTACCATCAGGTTTTGTTTGTGTCTTTGCTACTACTACTGGTGTTCCTTTTGATTTATCTACAAGTTCTACTTGTATACCTGATAATAATTCATCTATTCCACTATCATACATATTATTGTATGAGGTATCTGTTTTTGTTTGAAGTTCATGTTCTAACCATACTTTTCCTATTATTTTAGTGTCTTTTCTATTAGTTATTCTTATTATTGGATTTGTATTGTTATTTTCTATTACTACTTCTCCACAATCTACCCATTTGTTATTCTCATCATAGTTATCTTGAGCTTCTAACTCATAACCATCTGGTACATTAACTTCGTAAATATGATATTTTCCTTTTTTTATTCCTTCTATTGCTATAGTACCATTTACTGCTACAATGTTACTTTTAGATTTACTGTATTGTCCTTCTGGTGTAAGATATGTTCCATCTTCATATTTAATATTAAATGTTGCATTTATTGCTTCAGATGTATCTTTATCTGTTTTTACAATTGTTAATCCAAATGCTTTTTTATTGGTTATATCTGCTTGTACAAATGATCCTGTTGCATTACTTACCCCTTGAATTGTCTTTTTATTATTTTTATCTGCTATATAATAATTATTTTTGGAGTCAACTTCTGTTATTGTAAAGGTTGATGATTTACTTGTGTCATATAATTTGATATTTTCAATATATATTTCTCCATTTTTATTTGTATATAAAATATTAGCTGTATCTGTCATGCCCCCAGTTTTATTAATATACTTTTTATGCTTATTGTCATATACAGTAAATCCAATTCCTTCTATAGATGCCTTTGTTGTCTCATCTACTTTTTTGATTAATATACTAGTATATTTTTGATTATACAAATTAAGTATTACTTCATTTGGTTTTGTTTCACCATTATTTACTTTTACATTTTGTTCAATATTTTTTTGTAGTGATAATTTATATCCTTTAGGTGCTGAAGTTTCTGTTATTGTATATGTACCTGCTGGTAAACCTTTTACTATAGTGTTAGGTTGTACCTTTTCTTTTATTACATGTCCTGCTGAATCTTTTATAGTAAATAATGCTCCACTTGTTTTTGATAACTCTTCTTTTGTTTCACTATCATATTTTTTTACAATTAATGAACCTGAATATACTGTGTTAAAGTCAACTGTAACACTTCCGCTATAATACTTTGTATCTGAATAATTTCTTGTCTTTTTTGCTGGTTGACAATTGCCTGCAGTTATATAAACTGGTTGACTACTTCTATTTTCATGGTAACTTCCTACTGATATACAATCTGCATAGTATAAAATTGTTCCACTAACTTTTTCATGTTTTACCTTACCTACTTTTGCAGTAACAGAAACCTTTGTAACTGCTGTCGTTGATTTTGGTACTTTTAAATAAAATGTAAATTTTTTTCCTGACTTCCATTCCTTTATATTTCCTTTTGAATCACATACTGTATATGTTCCATTATCTAAACTAGCTGTTACTTTTGAAGATTTTATGTTATGGCTACATTCTACAGTATATGGTCCAACTAGATTATACTTTTCATCTAAATATTTAAATTTTGATGTTGAAGAAGTCTTTGTTAAACTAATATTTTTATCAATTATAATATTAGATTTTTCCTCAGTTCTACTTTTTTCATAACACCTATATGTATGGGTTCCAACAGCACATTGATGCATACCATGATGATTACAAATCCATCCATTACTTAATACTCCGCCATCAGCAACCCATATTATATTTTCTGTCCATGAAGCTGCTACCTGACTATTATTTATTCCAATTAAACATATCATAAAAATTACTAAAAACATAGTTGGTAATTTTTTTATATGATTTCTTTTTATAAAATATATTAACAATATTACTACTAATATTAATAAAATAATAATCATACAGTTTATATAAAATCCTGTTTTTACAGATATCATCATATCTGCTGAACTATAATCATCTTCGTTACTAACTTTATTTCCTTCTGTTGAATCTGTATCATTTAAGTTTTCAAAATTAGAGCTCTTTGTTATTTCTGCACTATTTTGTATAATACCTGTTGATTTTTCTGTCATTTCTTTGGTTAAGTAAAGTGTTAATATTTTATTTTCTCCTGGTTTAATAGTTGTTTGTGCTAAACTTGTATTTTTTACATGTCCATTATTCTCTACAATCCAGCCATTATTGTTAGTTTGTATAAATGTTAATTCTTTTGGAACATAATCAGTAATCTCACTTACATATCCAGATACATTCCCCTCATTTGTTATAATTAATTTGTATTCTATTGTAACAATTGATTTTTTTAATTCTTTTTTAGGAATTTCAACCTTGGCTAAAGCTAGATTATCATATTTATATTCTTTTTTACCTTTACTATTTTCTACAATTACTTTACTAATACATTTATCTAATTTTAAATCAAATGTTTTTCTTTCTATTAAACCTAAATCTATATTTGTTAAGTTTTTATTATCTATTGTTAAAACATCTGTTATTCCTACTTTCTTTTTAATTCCATCAATATTAACTTCTGTTTTACTTACATCATTATTTGAATTATCTCCTACACCAGATTTTTTATAAGATGTAATTTCATATTGTTCAGAATTATATTCAAATAAACAGAAATATTTTCCTTTAGGTATATTTTTAAATATATATTCTCCATTTTCATCAACTTGTGTAGACATCTTGTTATTATCTAAAATTACAATTGAATTTGTCTCTGCATTAAATAATTTTACTGTAACATCTGATAAACGTTTTTCACTTTCAATTCTTCTTCCATCTTCATTTTCATCTAGCCATACCATTCCACTTACATTATATAATGTTTCTTCTTTATCTCCTGGTATTTCTGGATCATTTGGATTGCTAGGATTATCTGGGTTTTCTGGGTTTTCTGGTTCTTCTGGATCTACTGGCTCTTCTGGATCTGTAGGTCCTTCTGGGTCTTTTGGGTCTTCTTTGTCTATAAAATCCCAATCAACATCTGTAAGAATTTTTGTGTTTATAACATTTGAATTTACTGTTTTTATATTATTTCCATATACAGTTATAAAATTATTTACTTCAACATCTTTTTCTACATATTTTGCTTTTGCTTTGATTATTAATTTTATTGTCTTTCCTGCTGGAACAATAGTTGGAATATCAATGTCATTTACTGGTGTTTCTGGATCTCCTTCTTCCTCGTCTATACTAGATTTTATAGATAAATCTAGTATTTCTTCCATTAATTCATATTTTGTATTTAATTCTTTTTCAATGTCATAATCTGTTTCAGTATCATCACCTACATCATAATATGAATAAATTGCTTCAATTCCTTCTAATTCTTCTGGTAAATTACTTACTATATTGATTAATGTTTTTACTTTTGATTCGTTTTTTACTATAGCTGTATATGTCAATTCATCTCCAGGATGTATTTCCTGTCCTTCTTTGTCTAAACTCATTACTGCTGTTACATATTGTGGATATGCATTTATTATGTTTTCATTTGACCAATATGTAGTATCATTAAGAACTGTTTTTGCTGTCATATTTAGTTCTATTTCATTTCGTTTTTCCTCATAATTTTCTCCTAAAAATCTAATAAAAACATTAGCAAAACCATTTTTCCCTTGCTCAGTACCTTTAGGAATTCTGTCAATTGTTACTTTTAATTTATTGTCTTCTTGTTTTAAGTTGCTAGATATCTTTTCTGTAGATATTACTGTATAATTTTCATATCTTAATTCTTTTGGTATATTTGATGTTTCTATATAAATATCTTTTAATTCTTCATCTGTTAAATTAATAATATCTAATTTATAGGCAAAAGTATCTTTTTGTGTCGATATTATTTGTGCCTTTAATTTTACTTCAATTTTAGCTTGATTTAACTCATTACTTAATTGATATGTATTATATTCTTCATCATTAATTTTTAAGACTATATTATTTGCAATATTTGTATGATCAGTTCCATCTTCTAAATCTTTTAATTTTACTTCATACCAACTTGAAATTGTTTCTCCTGGTTTTAATGTTCCTTTAAGATCTTTTAATTCATAATTATTAACTTCTTCATCAATTACATAATTATATATTAAATCATCTTGTATGTTATATATCCATTTTTGTTGTTCTTCACTCCATATTTTTCCTTTTTCTACTGTTGCATAATTAGAATAATTTGGAATTCCTCCAATAACAGAAATATTTTCAATTTCATTTTCTGTATTATTTGTTAATGTTACTTTATATTTAATAATTTGTCTTTCATATACATTTCCATCTTTTATATTATTTTCTTCATTTGTCCCTGCTCTTGCAACAATTTCGTCTCCAACATTTGCTGTTATATCTACTATTAACCCATTTGTTTCTTTTATTTGCTGAACTTTAGAAATCTTTTGTGGTTGTTTTTTTACTTCTTCTTTTTCCTTTTCCTCTGTTAATATATTATCTTTATTTTCATCTATTGTCTCTTCTATCTTCTTTTCAATAATTGATTCTAGGTTTACATTAATTTGATTTGTTCCTTTTTCAACACTTTTTCCAACTTCATTACTATAATTTACATTAATTTGACTTTCATTACTTTCAAAACCTTTTTCCAATATTATGTTTGCAGGAATTACTACTTTTGTTCCATCTATCATATTTCCAGATAAATATTCTATCTGTTTTCCTTTTAACTCAGCTATAATTGCTTTTTTCCCATTTTCTTTTTGTTCAATATTTACTTTTTCTAAATAAATTCCATTTCCATTTAATATATAACTATCTCCAAGTATTACTTTTTCTACATTTTGAGGTAATTCTATTTCTATTAATGGATTTTGAAATAGATTATATTCATTTCTAGATATTTCTAATTTTGCTGTTATATTAATATTGTTAGATATATTGTTTGTCCAATTGGTATTGTTTATTGTTACATCTACTTTTGTTCTGGCATCTTTTATTTCTGTATTTATTTTAGATGTATAATTACTAATCTCTTCTGTTTCTGTTGTGTTTATTTCATCTATACTGTTAATAATTATTTTATTACCTATAATGTTTTGTAATGTTATAATTTCTCTTTTATCTAAGTCTTTCATTTCTGGCTTAATAGCTTTTAATGTACTTATTCTAATAATTCCTTTATTTATTGGTTTTGAAGTTTTTATAGTTAAATAATTATTATTATCTTCAAAATTAAATATTATTTCATCTGATGAAACATTGTTTATAATTATTTTAGATAAACTATTTTCTTTTTCATCTAGAATCTCTATGTATCCATTTTCTCCTAAAATTTGTTTTGCATCTTTTGTATTTATCTTTACTTGTTTATATTTTATTTTATCTATTTGTTCTATATTATCATTTTCTAATTTAAATCCATTATATTCTTTTAATATTATTTCATCTGCATTTAACTCACTTACATATATTGTACTTTTTTGAGAAAATTCAGTCTCATACTCTGTACCATTTGTAATATTTGCATTGATATATCCATTATAAACTTTTTGTGTAACAATCTCTGTAGATATAATATCTCCTTTTTCTTTTAATTCTATCTCATTATTAAAAATTTTCTGAATATTTCCAATTTGTTCATTTTCACTATCATATCTTATTAATACTGGTATATTAAGTAATTTATTGCTTTCATCTGTTAATTCTATTTTGTTATTATAATATACAATTATTTCATATTCATCATATTCATTTTTATTACCATAGTAGATATTTCCATCTTCTTTTTCTTCATTATTCTCATATATATGTAAATTTCTGTTTTCAGGATTATATTCATATTTTGCCTGTTTTTGTTTATTATCTCCATTTGTTGCTTTTGAAGAAACAGAAATTACTTCTACTTTTTCAGGTAATACACCTGCTATTTCTGGTAATTTTATATAAATAGAATTATTCTTTACAGGACTATAATAATCATTATTGTATGTTACTGTTTCTTTTAAATTAAATTCTACAATTGCTTTATTTTGTCCTTCATCTTCATAATTTACATATTTAATTAAATTGAAACTATTTCTAATTTCTGGGCTAATCTCTTGCCCATTTTCCTCATACAATGCTCTGGAAATAAAAATACTAGCACTTATCCCTAGAATTAGCATCATAATTATTAACATTCCAATTTTTATTTCTTTACACAATTTATTAGAGTGTTTCATAATCTTTTCTCCTTTTGTCCCTCTATTTTTTTAATCACTATATCAACTATTGCTACATCTTAGTTTTATTAAAATTTAATATTTGATTCATTTTATAGCATACTATCTTATAATATCTTTTTCAATATCTATAATTTTGGCTATTTCAAATATTACAATCTACGTCTCTAATCCCTTTACGGAAGGTAGTTTAATGCTTTTGCCTTTGTTTTCTTTAAATTATTATGTCTTTTTTATTACATATAGAGCAAAAAAAAACGATATTCCCTACGGAATACCGTTTTTTATAAGTTTATTTAAGTACTTTTTTCTTTAATAGTATAAATCCTCCTGCTACAACTACTAATGCTATTGTTCCTGCAATCCAATAAGTATTACTTCTATCACTACCTGTTGTTGGTGTAATTGTTAATGTTGTTTTATCATTACCCCATTCAAAATTACTTCTTAATGTTGTTAATTTATCAAGTGATATTGATGTAATTTTAGCCTTATTTTCATATAATGTATCATCATCTTGTGTTGATAATAATGATGTTACAGTATAGTTAATTGATGACTTAGCTTGACTTTCAAGTTCAGACCAACCTTTAATACTTAAAGCATTTTCAGTTGTTGTTGTTCCATCTGGATTTTGAGTAGTTTGTTCTGTATTTGTTTGTGTTGTTATTGTTGGTTTTTCTATTGTAACTGTACTTTCTTCTTTGCTTCCATCTTCATGTATTATTGTTTCAGTTACTTCGTTTTGCCTTGTGTCTAAACTATATTTTTTATCTAGTTCATCTATAACTTCATTAACTTTAACTTTCTTTAAGCTTACTTTCTCGCTCTTTCCATATTTGTAGTAATGTCCAAATTCATTGCTTCCCTCTTCTTCTATATAGTCTTTAGCAGAATTGTTTTGAATTTCTATTTCATATGTTGTTGCTAATTGTGAACCATATATCAGATTTGGATCAATTTCTAATTTAGCATATTTACTTCCACCTGTAATGTCATCCAATGCTGTTACATATGAAGCTGTTCTATCCTTAGGGTTTGCTGACACTAATGTAGTTCCTGTTTGAGTATTAAACTCAATATTTGTTATTTTCTTATTTAATGTTACTACTGTTGGTGCTTCTTTTATAATACCAAAGTTAAATTCATTGTATTCAGATGATTGTTGGTTTTCACCATTTTTAGAAGTATTTTCGTTTTTAATATCATTTTCTATTGAAATACTTGCCATAGGTGTATATGCATTAATATTTGTTGGATAATTTGTTACTTCATTTCCTTCCTCATCATATACTTTTCCATCATCTTTATATTGATATTTTTCTACATTTAATCTTTGATTTATATCATCAACAGCTGTTGAATAACTTCCATTTAAATGTTTATACCATTCTGCTAGTTTTTTAGCTTCTTCATTTGAGTTATCTTTTAGTAATGTATTTATCGCTTTTTCCATATCTTCTAGTGTTGCTTCCATTGCATTTTTAATTATATTTCCAGCACCATTTTGTTCTGTATTTATTATAGTAGATTTATAATCATTTGATTTTATAGCCTCTTCTGCTGGCATCATTTTTTGGCTACCATCACCATAAGTAAATCTTACATAATAAGCGCCTGGAACTACACCTTCAAACTTAAATGTTCCTCCTGTTGTTGTTTTTGTTATAGCTTCTGGTAATTTACCATTTTCATATACAACTTTTCCATCTTTTTCTTGATATAGCTTACTTACAGTTGTTTTATCTGCATTTAGTAATTCTACTGTTACTTCGCTTCCTCTATTAGTTTCATTTCCTTCTAAGATACCATTTCCTAAATTAGTATTATCCTTTTCACTTTCTGGTGTTCTTATATCTTCAAATACAGTTCCTGAGATAGTTCTTGGATCACCTAATGATAAATCTAAGTATAATTCTGAACCTGTGTAATCTTTACTAATTGTTTTGTGTATATAATATTTTTTACCTGAAGCACTTGATGTTGGATAATTGTTAGTTCCTTTACATCCTTCAAATGCTCTTATATTATCTTCATGTATCCAAAGATTATCTGTTCTTAAATATTCATGATATCCTGTTGCAATTGCTTGTACTGCTACAGTTTTTATTTCTTCCTCTGTTACTGCTTTTGTTAATATTCTTTCTAAAGCATCTTCTTTTACTTTAAATTGTACATATGATGATATTATTTCTTTTCTTCTTATACCATTAATATAAGCACTATTACTATTATTTACATCATACATTATTCTTCCTTCGTTGTCTTCTTTCCATAATGCAAAGTCTTTATTGTCTTCATTATTTTCATTATTACATAATGTAAATCTTCTATTATCATATTTACTTTCTAATGATTCTAAATATAATTTTTGTTCTACATATGTATCATCAAGTTCTAATGCTTGTAAATTTTCAACATCTATTTTATAAACTACATATACTTGTAATTCTTCTGATGCTTCTGCCATATTGTATACTATATCTGTTGGATATATTTTACCAGTATAAGATTTTGATGAATTTTGTTCTCTTACTGTTGGTACAACTTTTGACTCTATTTTTGCAGGTTCTCCATATTTATAAGTATATGTATAACCTTTCATTTTTACTTTAATATAGTCTAAGTTTTCGTCTACCTTGAATTCTGAGTCTACTTGTTCATGTAATCCTAAATTAATATTTGACACTTTATATGTTTGATTATTATAGTAACATGCAAGTGGTGCTTCTTTTAAGTCTTCTGCTGTTATTGTATTATTATTAATTTTTTCTGATATATTTTTTGTCTTTTCTTCTAATTGACTAGCACTTATAGGTTTATTTAATAGATATGTTACTGCTCTTCCTGGATTATTTCCTGTTGTTCCTGTTAAGTTACTATCATCTAGTCTTTCAGTTGTCATTTTATATTCTTGTGCTTTTGAGTTTACTTTTGCATCTGTTCCTGCAAATGGGTCTACTGCTATATATCCATATTCTTTTACTGTTCCATCTTCATTATATGTTGTTTTATTATTATAAATAAATTCTACATATGAATTTGCTAAATCCCAATAATAAATATTTTTGTCTTCTCCTGTATATGAAGATGCATTTTTAGTTGTAAATTTATAATATCCATTTCCATCTGTTGTAGTTGTTGCAACTATGGCTCCTTTTTTATCATGTAAATTTACTGTTACTCCACTCTTTAATATGTCTTTTTTATCACTCTTATAGATATTATCTCTTTCATTAGATTTATCTTCTGGATTTTCTACCCATACATAACCTTCTAATTCAACAATCTTTTTGTTTGAAACTGTAAATGTTACTACCTGACTATTGTCATCTAAATTTACATCTCCTAGATATGCCCATTTATTATTAGCGCTAAAAGTATATGGGTCTTTTCCATTTTTGTTTTCATATCCTTCTTGAGCTTTTAAATTATATCCTTCTGGAGCTTTTGTTTCATATACATAATATGTTCCTTTTTTTACACAATTTATTCTAGCTTCACCTTTGTCATCTGTTACAAATTCTGTTGCTGTTTCTTCAGTTCCATTGTAAGAATATGTTCCATCTGAATTTCTAATTAACCATCCTGTATCTTTTAGATAAACCTTAAATCTTGCGTCTTTAAGATTTATTTGATTAAAGCTATTGTCTACTTTATGAATAACTATATCTCCAGATGTTCTTCCATTCTTAATTGTTACTTTATTTGTTTTTCCAGAATAAATTATTACTCCTGTTGCTGTATTATATGAATCTCTTTCAGATACTTTTAAGTCTGATTGTAAATTACTTTTTACAGCTACCATTTTTATAGGGTCATTATAATAATTATTTTCAACCCCTACTTCTACTATTTCATATTCATAATTTGAAAATAATTTATAAACTGTTGTGTCTGATTGATAGCTAGTTGCTTCATTAATATTGTCTACATATCTCTTATATCCGTTAGCTTCTCCAGCTACCCACTTATTTAAAGTTGTACAATATATTTTAAATGTAGCTGATACTTTCTCAGTCTTTTCTTCACCATCTTGATTATAAACACCTTGTTTTACTAATTTTATTTTTCCATAAGAATAGTTTGCTGTAAATGTTGCATTGGCTTCTGTTTCTTTTCCTTCTGTTAGTTCCGCAGTAATTAAATCTTGTTGTGATGAAGAACCTGTTGTCTTTTTCCATCTTGTTACTTTGACTGAATATCCACTACCTTCTGATTCTGTATAAATTTTTACACTCTTAATTAGATAATTTTCTTTAAAGTTCTTCAAATAGATATTTCCTTTACTGATGTCATCTATTTTAAGTTCTTGTGTACAATCTTTATCAGAATAAAATCCTATCCAGTCTTTTATACCACTATGTCCTGGTCTAATTATTCTTGTATATTCTTTATTATTATCTAAAGAATCTTTCCATTTAACTTCTATTTTGCTGATTTTTCCTGTTATATTTTTTAAACTTATTGAACCAGTTAATCCTGTCATTGTAATCTTTCTGCTATTACCTGTAACAGCTGCCTTTTGTGGATTTGAAAATGGAATTTCTTTTACCTTCATAGCTTCTTCATATAACCCATTATCAGTATATTCAGATGGCCAATTGGTATTTATGTTATGATAATTGTAATACCATTTCCATACAGCTATCTGATATTTACTCCAATAATTATATCCACCATTTCCAGTTCTTTCACCTTCACGAAGTATATAGGCTAAAGCTCTGTTTGATTGACTTTTATCATCACTGTTATATGTTTTTGTTTCACTTGCATACCATTCTCCACCATCCATACCATCTTGGTGTTCTATACAATAAAAGTCTTTTGACGCTTTTAACTCATCATAGCTATTAAACCAATGTGTCTCTCCTACAGCGTTACTTTTTGTCAATAATGTAATAATAATTACAACAAAAGCTATTAATATTTTTTGTATTTTATTTAACTTACTCATTTTTTCTCCTCCTTTCTTCTACAATTTTATATTCTCTTTTAATATTTTTTTACTTATTATAAATGCTGCTGCTCCTATTATTACTATTATTGATATTGTTAATGCTATATAACTTACAGCTGCTCCTGTGCTTACACTTATTATTACATTTGCACTTCCCATGTCATCTTCTTTTGTATCTTTGTTTCCAGCTTTAGAGTCTTTGTCTTCTATTCCTAATGTATTGTAATCTTCTTCTATCTCTGCTGTATTATTTACTAGTCCTGTATTTGTCTCTGTCATTGTTTTTGTTAATATTAATGTCAATTCTTTTGTTTCTCCTGCTTCTATTTTTGTATTTGCTAAACTTGTTGTATATAAGTTTTCTCCTGCTTGGTACCAATCTGGATTTAAACTTGAATTAAATGTTAAATCACTTGGTTTATAGTCTACTATTCTTCTTACATATCCTGCTAGTTCTCCTTCATTTGTTACTTTTATTTTGTATTCTATTACTACTGTTGTTCCTTTTAAGTTTTTTGCTTTTATTTCTGTTTTTGCTAATTGTGTATCATTATATTCTTTTGTTTGTGTTCCTGCTTTATTTGTTACTGTTACTTTTTTTACTGTTTTACTTAAACTTAAATCAAATATTTTTGCTTCTATTAGTCCTATATCTATATTTGTTATACTGTTTTCTTTTATTTCTATTGTATCTGTTGAAGCTACTTTTTTACTTGTTCCTTCTAAATTCATTGTTACATTTTCTACATCTGAATTTCTGCTTTCTTCAATTCCTTCTACTTGATATTTTGTTAATACATATTTTTCTGTGTCATATTCAAATATTGCAACATATTTTCCTTTTGGAACTTCTGTAAATGAGTAAAAACCATTGTCTCCTGTTATTGTATTTCTTGAACTATTATCTTCTATATTTAATAATGTTACTTTTATTCCTTTTAAGGTTTCCTCATTAGCATCTCTTTTTCCATTTTCATTTTTGTCTAACCATGCTGTTCCTGATATTGTATACACTTGACCTGGTTTTCCTGGATCTTCGTTTTCTCCTGGGTTTTCATTTTCTCCTGGTTTTTCTGGATCCTCATTTTCTCCTGGATTATCATCTGGAATTTCTTCTACATCAGGACTTATATTTGCTTTTAATATATGATTTACTTCTTCTGATTTAAAGCTCAATCCTTTTGTACTAGCTTCAGAAATACTTGACATATGTACTCTCGAATGTATATGTTCTATATCAGTCTTTGTTTCTACTACTACTGATAAATTTTCTCCTTCTGCTAATGCTTTTCCATAATTAAATCCAATTGAATATTTATCACTTTCTTCTATAATATCAGTATCATCTTCATCATTATTTTCTTCTGTTTCATTTTCTTCGTTATTTGCTTGTGCATATTCTGGAGTGAATTCTGTTTCTTCTCCATTAATTGTAACTTTCTCAACATCTAAATATGTAGAAATATTTTGTGCTATTTCTAAGTTTTCTACAGGTTCTGTTCCTTTGTTTGCTATTGTAATATTATAGATAACTTTATCTCCACTGTTTATTGTTTCTCCTTCATTATTAGATGTCATTGAAACTGATAAATCTGTTGATTTTATTGTTTCTACTATTTTGTTTGAGCGATATTTGTTATTTGATATGGCACTGATTGTTGCTATTCCATTTTCATTTGATATTGCTTTTACATCTACTTCAAATGTAACAGTTTCACCTTCATTTAATGATGGTATTGTAAATTTGTTATTTTCAAATTTTACTTGTTTCTCATCTTTATCAAGTATTCTTTCTATTTCATAGTTTTTGCTTGTTTTTACTTCTACTTCTGCATTTGAAAGTTTTTTACCAGATATATTTTTAACTGTTAATTCATAAGAATAACTCACACCAGCTCTTAAATTATCGCTTCCTCTTGCTATCATTATCATATCCATGTCTATTTCTGCTTTAGATACTGTATTTGTAACTGTATTTGTATCTTTTGTAACAACATTTTTATCTTCTTTTGTCCCAACATATTTTATATTTGCATTTGTTACAATTGCATTATTTACAGCTTCATCATTTACTTTTACTTCATAGATAATAGTTTTTTCTTCATTTACTCCTAATGTATCAATAGTTTCTGTCAATTTGTTATCTACTACTTCTACATTTTCATAATAATCTTTTGTAGGATTTAAAATTCCTTCTTCTTCAACACGCTTATCACTTTTTACATATTTTACACAAGTAGTATTTTGTGGAATATTTATTTCAGCAATTACATTTGTTGCTGGTTCTGTTCCTTTATTTTTTACTGTTAATTCATATCTAACTACTTCTCCATTATATACTGTTTCACCATTTGTTATTTCATCATCTTGTACATATGCTTTAATGTTAGATACAATTTCAGCTCCTGTTCCAGTAGTTAAGTTCAATGTTGTTGCTTTAGCTATCTTTTCTGCACCTGTTAATTTGTTTTTATAATTTACTGTGTAACTTTCTTGTGCTTCTAAATTGTATGTTAAGTTTGATGGTATTTTCATTTTGTAATTTGCTTCTAATTTTTCTCCTGCTCCAATATTATCAGCTAATATTAAATAACTTTTTGCAGTATCTGCATTTCCCTCTGTTTTCCAGTTATTTTGTGTATCATTTATATTTGCTGTTGGATTTTCTTTGTCACTATAATAAACCTTAGCATTTGATGTATTTGATTCTATATTTATTCCACTTGCTAGTTTTATTCCTAAATTTGCCTGTTCTCCAGTAGGGAATTTTCCTAAAACTGATACATTGTTTATATCTGTTCCTTCATTATTTATTACACTAATATTTGTTGTCGCTTCTTTTTCTTCTTGTGATAAATCTACTGTAACTGTTTTTGTTCCTTCATCTCCTACTGTTTCTACTTCATATTCTTTAATATTATTTGTTGTTATAACTCCTGTATTTCCAACTATTTTTACTGGAACGATTTCTTCTCCATTGTCTTCAAAACTTGTTGCCATTTGATTTGTATAAGTTAATTTTATTTCTTCATCACTATTTGACGCTAATTTGTCTACATCAAGATTAGCATATATAATTATTGTTGTTCCTTCTAATGTTTCTGTATTGTATGTGTTTTGAATTCCTTTTAGCTCTATTTGTATTACATTTGTTTCATTTTCTTTTACTATTTTTGCACTTTGTAATTCTAATCCATTTCCATATAACACCTTACATTTTGCTGTTATTCCTGTTATTTGCTTTGGTAAAGCTATTTTTACTACTGGATTTTGATATAAATCTCTACTTTCATCATTATTTAATAAAACTGCTGTTATTTTTACATTTTCATTTCTGTCTGTTGCTGATAATGTTGTTTTACTTACTTCTAATAACGCTTTTGATGATGTATTATTTAGTTTGATTATATTTTCTTTGTTAATATTTTCTCTTCCATTGTAATTTGCTGTTGCAGTTTCTTTTATTCCTGTAATTTGATTAATTTGTTCTCTTGAATAATTTTTATTTAATATTGCTTTTGTATTTTCTATATTTAGTGTTCCTAAAGACATTGGTTTGCTTGTTGTTAACTCTATTTGTTTTGTTTCTTCTGAATAATTAATTACTATTTCTCCCTTTTCATTTACTTCAGAAGTTTTGTTTATATTTGCTATTGTTGTTCCTTGTGAGTTTTTTATTGTTATATATCCTTCTTCTCCAAATATTTTTAAAAATTCATCTTTATTTATTTTGGTTTCTTTGTAAATTATATTTGCTTCTTCTTCATTTTCACCAGCTATATATCTTGCTTCATTCCCCTTTAATGTTATATTTTCAGCAATATTTAAATAGTCTATATTTATTTTATCTATTGTTTTATATAGTCTTTCTTCTCCAGTATATAACTTTCCTTTATATATTTCTTTTTCTTTGTTTTCTACTGAATATGATACTATTCCATCTATTTCTTTTTCAATATGAACATTTTGGTTTGCTGTTAATTCTTTTTCGTCATATGTTTTTATTTTGCTTTCTACTGACATCTCTTTATTTAAAACATCTTGGTCTTTATTAAACATATATGTTACAGTAAATGTATCTCGTACATTCTTATTCCAGCTTATGTTGTTTTCGTCTTCATTTGATAATTTTATTGTTAATTTGTGATCTTCATGGTTATATATATAATTATTTTCATTAAAGTTTATATTAGAGTTTGTTGCTTTTGTACTTCTTGCATGAACTCTTACGTGTTCTACTTCTTCTGGAACATTTAAGTTTATTTCTGTATTTTTTACAGGATAATTGTTGTCTGTTATTTTGCTATTTACTAATATTTGTACTATTCTTTTTTGTTCTCCATCTACTTCATATATAGAATTTGTAAGCACTTCTGTTTCAAGTTCTGCTTTTGTATTTTCATTTGATTTCCAGCTTACTTCTACACTTGAAGTTCCTTTTATATCTACATATTTTTCGTTTTCTACATTTTTGCTATTTACATATTGTCCTTCTATTTCTACTTTTGTTGTTGTATTTAACATTTTTTGATTTACTGTGTTTTCTTTTATAGCTTCTATTCCTAGTTTTATTGTTACTGTGCTTCCTGCATTTATTTGGTTTAGTTTTACTTCTTTTTCTGAAATTTCAGCTATATTCTCACTTAATTTCTCTTGTTTTAGGACAAAATTGTTTTCATTTAATCGAATTGTTCCATTGAAATATCCTTCATTTTTTACAGATATATCTACATACAGATATTTTTCTCCTTTATCTATGCATTCTTCTAATTTGTCCACTTTTTCCCCATTTTCATTTAGGAAATAGGCTGAAAAATCTACATTTGCATGATTAGTTGCTACTGCATCTATCGCATATGTAACTGCTGCTTTTCCTATGAATAAAAAGTCTGTAATTGTTAAAGCCATTATCATTAAAATAGCACAAACCTTATTAATTAAACTTTTCTTTGTAATGTTCATATTAATTCCTCCTTTAGTACACTTAATTACTTCTTTATTATATATAAGTGTATTTTTTTAGTCAAACACTATTAATTCGCACTTTTATGTTTTTATTTAAAAACTTTTGCTATCCTTTTACGGAAGCTTTTTATGATTATTTTTTTACTTCTTTTATTAAGTTTTTATTACATTTTTGTTACATTTTTTATCTAATAAACATAATTAGGCACTATACTTATTATTATATCGCTTTTTCCCTGTTTTTGCAAGATATTTTTACATTTTTTGTAACATTTTATGTTTAATTCTTTTTGTATTTTTTATAATAAATGAATTTATTTTATTTTTATGTTTCATCATGTTTCTTTTGTGTATTGTTAACACATATTTTTATTCTTCATATAATATAATTACAAAGAGGTGAGATTTATGAATAATAATGATATTTCTTATTTAATGAATATGTTAAATAAAATGGATAAAAATCAATTAGCTAATGGATTTAATCAACTAAATCAAATTTTAAGCCCAGAAGAAAAACAAAGAATTCTTCAAGCTTTGAATTCTAGAAATAATAATCAAAACTAATTTTGATAAAAAAGTAATTTAGAAAGGAATGAGGGTTTATGGCAGAAGATAATATGTCTAATATTATTAATAATTTTAAAAATATGCTTCAATCTAATAATAAGTCTAATGATGTAAATTCTTCTAATGATAGTAATAACAATAATTTTAATATTTCTCCCGAAATGATAAGTAATTTAGCTAGTATGCTTCAATCTAATAATTCTCAGAATACTTCAAATTCTTCTGCTGAAAATATCTCTTTTAATAATAATTCTTCTATACCTAATTTTTCTAATAATACATCTAATAGAAATGAAAATAATAGCTCAAGTCAAACAAATAATTCAGATGAAAATAATAATTCAAATATTTTCTCTGGTAATCTTGATTTTGAAACTATTTTGAAGATGAAGTCTATTATGGAGACATTTAATAAAAAAGATGACCCTAGAAGTAATCTACTTTATTCTTTGAAGCCATATTTAAGAGAAAATAAACAGAAAAAACTTGATCAATATGTTAATTTATTTAAAATTACTCAAGTTACAAGTTTATTTAAAAATGAAAAAGGAGATGGAACTTAATGCCAATTTTTCGTTATCCTTTTTTTTATAACCCTAATTATTATAACAGATTTGACAATCATAATATATATAATCATACGGAAAACCATAATTTACGAAATAATCAACATAATTTTGGTTATACAAATTCTAATAATATGAATAAAGTACAGAATAACAATGATTATAATTATAAAACATCATCAAGAGTTCATCCTAATTCTAACTCTAGTTATAACTATAATTCTAATTCCAATTCCCAACCAGTAGATAACAGAGTTTCTGATTCAGGCAAAAAAAACAATTCAAAAAGTAATGATTCTAGTGAAAATTACTTTTTTGAACTTTTTGGCTTAAAACTATATTTTGACGATATTCTCTTGATATGCTTAATTTTCTTTTTGTATCAAGAAGGCGTTAAAGATGATGAATTATTTTTAAGTTTAGTTTTATTACTTTTAAGTTAATTTTTCGTATTGGGACCTGTCCCTTTTGTCTTTTTTTATATAGGGACCAGGTCTTTTCACAAAAATACCTGGTCCCTATACAAAAATTATTCAATTATAATATCATTTTTCTCCCCATCAATATATACATATGCTTGTCTGTGTAAAGGTTCTTCATCTCTGTCAATTTCTTTTACTATGTTTGCTATACGTAATTGTACAGTATCTAATTTTCCAGCTGAAATTATTGCTTTAGTATTTCCTTTTGCTCCTGCATGTGCTAGTCCCCTAAGGGCTCCAAGTACTACTATGTTGTCTGCTGCAACTACTTCTGCTCCTGAGTTTACATCTCCTAGTATTACTATACTTCCTTCTTCTTCTATTTTTTGTCCAGATCTTAGTGAGCCTCTATGAAATCTTGTCTCTGATGTTGATACTTCTTGTATAAAAGTCTTTTTTATATTGTGCAATCCTAACTCTTTTGGCATATCAAAATCTACTTCTACATCTATTTTTTCTTTGATTGCATTTTCTATTTCATCCATTTCTTTGTTTTTTAATACTTTTCCTGTTATCATTATTGGAGTTGTTTCATCTTTATATATTTTCTTTAGTTGAACTACTTTTTTTCTAATTTGTAAAATTATGTCTTCATATTTTGCATCACTATTTATTTTTATTAAAACAAGATTGTTTTTTTGACTTACATTTATACAACTTTTCATTTTCTTGTACTCCTTTTTCTATTTTATTGTATTGTTTCTACATAATTTATTGCTTTATTATTCTCTTGTATCTCATTTGAATTTATATTCATTCCAAAGTACTCTGCTATAATTTCTCTTGCTACTTCTGCTGTATAGTATCCATGTCCACCGTTTTCTACCATTACTACTACTGCTATTTCTGGGTCATTAAATGGTGCAAATCCTGCAAACCACGCATTTACATTTGGACCAGCTTCTGCTGAACCTGTTTTTCCTCCAACTTCTATATTAAAGTTTCTAAACACACTACTCGCTGTTCCACCCTCTTCAGTAACAGAACGCATTCCTTCTAATACTGCTGATATATTATTTTGAGAAAATGTTAAATTTTCACCTTCTTCATCTTGTAATCCTAATTTTTCTTTTACATATCCATTTATTTCTGTTTTAGAACTTTCTGTTCCATCTGCATTTAATATTCTCTTTATTAATGTTGGATTTATTTTGTTTCCTCCATTTGCTACCATTCCTATATATTTTACCATTTGTATTGGAGAAAAACTATTGAAACTTTGCCCTATTGAAGCTGATAGAGTTTGTCCAGCTGACCATGTTTGGTTTTGTTTTTTAGCTGCTTCAGGGCTTGCTAGTGTTCCTGCTGTTTCACTTGGTAGTTCTATTCCTGTCTTTGTTCCAAGTCCAAAATATCTGGCATATCTTGTTAGCTTTTCTATTCCCATTCTATCACCTGTTTCATAAAAGAAATAGTTGCATGAATGTTGGATAGCTCCTGATACATTTAGATATCCATGTCCTCTATGATAATCATTATAATACCAACAAGCTGGCTGGTAGTCTCTGTATTTAGTATATCTTCCTATATCATTTATTCTTTCGGCTGTTGAAATTGCTCCTGTCTCAAGTCCTGCTAGTGCTGTTACCATTTTAAATATAGAACCTGGTGCATATGAACCTGAAATTGCTTTGTTAAATAGAGAATTTTTTTCTTTTATTTCATTGTAATCTGCTACACTTATTCCTCCTACCCATGAATTTGGATTGTAATCTGGATTGCTTGCCATTGCAAGTATTTCACCAGAATGTACATCTATTACTGCAACACATCCTCCATGAGCATCATAACTTTTAGAAAATCCACCATTTCTTATTTTCTCGATATTATTTCTTAATGCTGTTTCTGCAACTTCTTGTAACTTTGAGTCTATTGTTAATACTATTGTAGATCCTTGCTTAGGTTCTTTTGTTATTGTTTCTCCTGTTACTGTTCCATCAACTGACATTTCTATTTCTTCTTTTCCGTTTTTCTCCTCTTAAGTAATCTTCAAATAATGATTCTATTCCTGTTCTTCCAACATAATCGTCATTATTATATATTTCTTTTGCTTCATTATATTCTTTTTCACTAATTTTTCCTATGTATCCTATTATGTGTGATGCAAGGTTATTATAATTATATTTTCTTGCACTTTGCGTAGTTATTGTTACTCCTGGAAAGTCTGAATTTCTTTCACTTATTTTAGCTACAACTTCTCTTGATACATTTTCTGCTAATTTTAATGACCTTGTACTACTATATCCTTTTGTTGTTATTTCATATCTTATTGATATTATTTTTCTTGCCTGTTCAATATTTTCTGCTTTTATCCCATATTTTTTTATAAAATATTTAATTGTCTCTTCTGGGGTTGTTCCTTCATTTAACTTATATTTATTTAACCACTTTGTTAATGTTTCTCCCTCTATTGTAAAACTGGTACAATCTTTATTCATTGGAAAATTATCAGGATATTTAACTCCATAATTTTCAAATAGTTGTATTAAGTTTAATATACAATTATTTAAATTTTGGTCATCTGATTTTATTTTATATAATTCTAAGTTAAATGAACTTGTACTTGTAGCTAAAGTACTTCCTGATCTATCTAATATTTCACCTCTAGAGGCTTCTAATACACTTTCTCTTGAAAGTCTTGTGTTTGAAGTTTCCCTATATTCTGCTCCTTTTACTATTTGAAGTTCAAATAGTTTACTTATTAATATTATTCCTATAACATAAATTATAATTATTAAAATATTAAACCTTAAATTGGTGTATTCTTTTTTTATCTTTCTTTTCAATATTTCACCTTCTTTTGCCAATTTGAGTTTAAAAATATCTAGTTAAAATTTTATTTCCCTTATATTCCTCTTCTATTTTATATCCAAATTTTTGCATTATTGGATATACTATTATTGTTATTATAATATTATATATAATTTCTAATATCATTATTTTTATAAACGCAAGTACTTCAACTGAATAACCATATATTGGACATCCTAATAAATACGCTCCTGTTTCATAAATAAATGTACTAACTATAACCATAATAATTATTGTTATTCTGCTTTCCTTTGAAAAGTTTTTATCAAATATACCTCCAATTAGTCCAACTAATCCTAGCATTATAGCTGATATTCCTACTTTTCGTCCTATGAATAAGTCTAATAATATACCAGCTCCAATACCATAAGTTACTCCTGCTATTTTGTTGTAAAATAATCCAATAAATAATATGAATATTACAAATAAATTTGGCATTGTACCGTGCAATTTTGAACCAAGTAAATAGGTTAACTTGTAATAAATATATGATTATAAAAGTTAGTACTAATAATACATTTATTAATATTTTTTTCATGTTTCCTAGCTTAGATTAGTTTTCTAAAACTCTCTAAACTCCCTCCTTTTGATTTAGTATTCGTTTGTAATTACTAGTACTGTTTCTAATTTATTGAAATTTACAGCTGTTTCTATTAATGCATACCTATCATTTAAGTTTGTTGTATTTACTACTTTTGAAACTTTTCCTATATAAATTCCTTTTGGATATATTCCACCTAGCCCAGAAGTCTCAACTGTATCATCTTGAGCTATTGTTGCTTCTGTTGGAATATAAACTGCTTTTAATTTACTATTTTCTTCTAGTAATCCTTTGCAAACTATACTTTCTCTCGATGAACTTAAAATGCTGCTTGTATTGCTTGATGAATCTATTATTGTTTGAACTTTTGATGTAGTATCTGTTGCAGATATTACATGTCCTACTAATCCTTCAGATGCTATTACTGTCATGTTTTCTTTTATTCCACTTTTTTTACCTGCATTTATGACTATTGTTTTTGAGTAATTACTAATATCTCTACTTATTACATCTGCTGCTACTGTTGTATAATCATTATATTTTTCTGTTAAATTTAGGTATTCTTTTAAAGTTTGATTTTCTGCTTTTATAGTTTCTAGTTCTCTTAATGTTTCTTCTAATTTATTATTTTTGTTTTGTAATTCTTCGTTTTCTGTTTTTAATTCATTTATGTTTGTAAAAAAAGATGAATTTCCATGTATTTTATTTTTTATATATGTAAGACCATTTTGTATTGGATTTACTAGTTTGTTCGCTACATTTTCTATGTATGATAAATTACTATTTTCTGTATTAGTTAAAACTACTAATAATATTAAAATAATTATAGTTATTACTATTCCTACTATTCCACCTTTTTTGTTTTTATACATAATAATTTATCCTTTCTTTTTGTTTATTTCTTGTATTAGAAAAATGTTTATCTTCTTTTTCTGCTGTTTATTAAAACTGTTTTTAGTTTTTCTAAGTCCTCTAATGTCTTTCCTGTTCCTTTTACTACACATTCTAATGGCGAATTTGCCACATATACTGGCATATTTGTTTCCATACTTAATAATTTGTCTAGATTTTGAATTAATGCTCCTCCACCAGCTAAATATATTCCTTTTTCTACTAAATCTGCTGAAAGCTCTGGTGGTGTTTTTTCTAGAGTTTGTTTTATTGTTTCTATTATTTTTGATATTGATTCACTTATTGCTTCCATTATTTGTGAAGATCTTATTGTTACATTTCTTGGCAAGCCTGTTACTAAGTCTCTTCCTCTTATTTCCATTGCCATATCTGTCATTAATGGAGTTGCACAACCTATTTGCATTTTTATTTGTTCTGCTGTTGTTTCTCCTATTGATAGATTTTTCTCTCTTCTTATATAATTTATTATATCTTCATCTAATTCGTCTCCAGCAATTCTTAATGAGTTACTTACTACAATTCCTCCTAATGATATTACTGCAACTTCTGTTGTTCCTCCGACCTATATCTACAATCATACTTCCACTTGGTTCTGCTATATTTATTCCTGCTCCTACTGCTGCTGCCATAGGTTCTTCTATTAAATATACTTCTTTTGCTCCAGCTTGCATTACTGATTCTTCTACTGCTCTTTCTTCTACTTCTGTTATCCCTGATGGTACTCCAACCAATACTCTTGGTCTTCCTACATTATATCTAGAACTTACCTTTTTTAGCATATTTTTAATCATTAGTCCTGTTGCTGTGAAGTCTGCTATTACTCCATCTTTCATAGGTCTTACTGCTTTAATACTTTCTGGAGTTCTTCCAAGCATTTCTTTTGCTTCATGTCCTGTTGCTTTTATTTCTCCTGTTTTTTTATCTATTGCAACTACTGAAGGTTCTTTTAGTACTATTCCTTTTCCTTTTAATGTCATTAATATGTTTGCTGTTCCTAAGTCTATCCCTATATCTTTTGAACCAAATGTGAATAATTTCATTTTAATTTTCATTCCTTTCATGTAAGGTTTTATTATTTATTTTTGAACTTTGTTTTACTTTTTTCTATTGTTTTTATACTTGTAAATTCTGAGTTTCCTATGACAATATGGTCTATTAATTCTATTCCTAAAATTTTAGAGGCCAATTCTAGTTTTTTTGTTACTTCACAGTCTTTTTCACTTGGAGATGAATTTCCACTAGGATGATTATGAACAAGTATTATCTTAGGTGCATTTATTTTTACAGCTTCTGATAATATTTCTTTCATTCCTATGCTTACGAAATTATTTCCACCTATTGCTATATCTTTTATTTTTAAAATATTACACTTATTGTCTAACAATACTATTTTGGCTATTTCTCTTTTTTCATATTGCATTTCATTCATTAGTATTTTTACAATATCATTTGGTTCTTTTATTTGTGTTTTTCTATAATTTGGAGGCAAATTCATTCTATTTGCTAGCTCACATGTTGCTTTTAACTGAAGTGCTTTTACTTTGCCCATTCCTTTTATTTTTGTTAGTTCTTCTATACTTAAATCTCTTAAAAATGATAGACTTGTTTTGTCATACATTTCATTTAGGTTTAATATTTTTCTTGCTATATCAACACTTGTGTTTTCTTTTGTTCCTGTTTTTATAATTATCGCTAATAATTCTGCATTACTTAGGCTTTTTTCTCCATATAATTCTAATTTTTCATATGGTCTTTCTGTTTGTGGTAATTCTTTTATTGTCAATTATGTTTCCTTTCCGCCCCTTAAACTGTATTTATTAAACTTTTCTGTATATGAATATTCCTATTGCCATTCCTATTATACTTGCAATATTTATTTTGATTGAGAATGCAAATGTAAGACTTAATATACTTAAATTTAATACAAATGGACTTTCTAATCCAAATTCTTGTCCAAATGCTAACCACCATAATCCATTTACATTTGCTGCTAAATCTCCTAATAATCCACCTATTACCAATCCACTTAATATAAATATTAATAATATCCAAAAACTTCTATTTCTTGCTGCCATATACTTTCCTCCTTTGTATTTTGTTTCCTTACGGATTTTACGTTTATAAGACTTTTATATTATATATTTATTTTATATTTTTTTCAAGCAAAATATGGATTTTTTTTATTTTTTGTGTTAGAGTTATTATAATTACCAAAAATTGTTCCTTTAAATATTATTGATTTCGTAGTATAATATTTTTAGCAAATATTATTTTATTGCATATAATTCTTAGGAGGATATTTTTAATATGAAAATCGAAAAACTTACTGATAACAAAATCAGAATAATCATCAATATTGATGAATTGTCTAAAGAAAATATAGATATACATAGTCTAGCTCGGGAATACTGATAAAGTTCATTCTCTTTTTCAAACTATTTTAATTGAGGCAGAAAAACAAGTGGGATTTAAAGTTCAAAATTGCAAATTACTTGTAGAAGCTTTTTCTACTTCTGAAGGTTATGTTGTTTTTACTTTAACTAAATATAAGAATGAATTATCACCAGAAAGTTCTCCTAAAAGATTGAAGTTTAAACGTAAAACTTTTTCTAATTCTTACAGTAATGCAATTTATAAATTTAATAATTTTGAGGAATTTTGTAATTTTTGTACATATTGTAGTGCTTCTAAATTTTCTGATTTGAAAGATTTCGCAAAAAATATTTCTTTATATGAATATAAAAGTTTATATTATTTGATATTTTCTAATATTAATAAAGATTTTAAGTATACTAATTTATTTTATACTTCGATTTCTGAGTTTTCTAATTTGGTTAGTAGCTCTTTGGTGTTTAAAAGTAAATTAGCTGAGCATGGAAAAGTGATTTTTAAAGGTAATGCTATTAAAAATGGAATTAAATATTTTGTAAATATTTGATAAAAATGATAGATTATTTTAAATAAATATGGTATTATATAATTATCTTTATATTTTGTATAATTAAGGAGGTGAATTTGATGGATTCTTTTGATGATTCTAGCGCTGTACGCTCAACAGATATAAATTCAGTTCTTACTAATACATTCTTTAGGATGTTTTTAGGTTTACTTGCAAGTGCTGTTACTGCAATATATGCATATTCTTCTGGACTTTATATGGATATTATCATGAATGGATATGCTTATATGTTGCTTGTTGCTGAGGTTGTTGTTGTTATAATCTTTTCTTTACTATTTAGAAAATTATCTCCAACAGCTGTTACTGTTTTGTTTTTTGGATATGCATTTCTAAATGGTTTCACTTTGTCTGTTGTATTTGCTACATTTGAATTATCTTCTATTGGTTTTGCCTTTGCTGCAACTTCTGCTTTATTTGGAATTTTGTCTTTTATTGGATATAAAACTGATAGAGATATATCACATTGGGGAACAATACTTATAGTAGCTCTTCTTATAGGAGTTGTTTTAACAGGTATTAATTTATTTGTTGGAAATGCTATGCTTGATATAGTTTTAGATTGGGCTATTTTATTTGTCTTCTTTGGTTTAACTGTTTATGATATAAATAAAATTAAAGCTATGCATGAAGCAGATTTTAGTGGTGATGAAAAATTATATGTTTATGGAGCTATGGAATTGTATTTAGATTTCATTAATATTTTCTTGAGAATTTTATCTATTATGGGTAAACGTAAGAATTAGTTTTGTGAATATTAATTTTGGAGCAATAATTTGTTATTGCTCTTTTTTATAGAAAAAGGTATGTATTGAGTTTATAACAAAATACATACCTTTTTATGTTCTATTAAATTTCCATATTGTCCCTATTTAAGGTTGGACTTCCTATATAAGTATGGTCGAGGTGAAATGGCTCGCTAACTCTCAACCCATTGATTTATCTGTGTTTTGTAAATATCTTTAAAAATTATAATGCAAGTGAGAGATAGGCACAGATAGTGTCAGATATTTTCAAATAAAACGTTCTTAATGCTCTAACAATTTAATCTTATTTGTTAATTCATTATTTAACCCATATTGTTTTGATATTTCTAATAAAGAATAGCAAAGCTCTAATAAATATTTCTTATTCAAATCGTCTTTTGGATTTTCATTTATAGTATTTAATATCATTTTTTTATAATATTCATCTTTATTTATATAGCTTTTATTTTTATTACATTCCTCTTCTGTTAATACTAAATATGTTTCACTTTTTATATTATCTGTTGCATATCTTAAACAAGAATCCTTTTTACTACATTTATAATTTCTACAAGAACTAACTGAACTGGAAAACATATTCAATCGACCTCTTTTCTAATTTACATTAAAAAATTTTTCTCAAAATCGTATTTGACAAAACTTAAAAATCTGTGTATAATAAAGACAGAAAATGAGAACCGCAGATGAGGTGGTTACCACTATAAAGCAATAACAACACATTCCCTTAGGTCAAAAAGTAGAATGTGTTGTTATTTTATTCCTTATCTAAAATTCTATTAACATATTGTATGTATATAATCGTCAATAAGGCTACGTTTACGGTTACTGATACCATTAAGGCAAATATTAAGAATAATATAAAACTCATAAACACCACCTCACTTTCTCATAGTCGAAACTATGTAGTAAAGCGGCAACACATATCTACTATCTCATTTCTATCAAGAACGACTATACACTATATTGACAATTAATTCAAGCGAACATTTTAAAATTCTACAAAAAATTAAAAAATCAGGCACTACATTTAATCATAAAATCACAAATTCGTTAAGTCATTTTATTTATAGTCTAAAAATTCCCTCACACTATCCCACAATTCCAAATCTGATATATGGCTAAAAATGATTATTTCAAAGCAAAAAAAGAAATTACCCACTTTTGAGTAATTTCTATATAATCCTGGTCGAGGCGACAGGGATCGAACCTGCGACCTCATGGTCCCAAACCACGCGCGC